>JBHJHD010000085.1:0-76338 GCA_050331115.1 Elainellaceae cyanobacterium | reverse complement strand
TGGAAGTGATGCATGAGCGCAACGCTCACAACTTCCCGCTTGACCTAGCTGCTGCCGAGGCACCTGCCATCAACGGCTAGGTCCCTTCTCCAGCGAGCTTGAGATAGCTTGAATCTGAGCGCCTCCTTCGGGGGGCGCTTTTTGCTTTCTCCTAGCGCCCATGTCTTGAGTTGCTGTTGCGGGACGTTGCGATCGCTGCACCGAGACATCGGGAACTCCTAAATTTAGTAACGCTTTTAGCTAGAGCACTATTGCGCTAGACCCTCGGCTGCGGCTATGGCTCCACGGCGATCGCCGCTACGAGCTCAGCCGCCTCAATAGGCTTCGTCATCTGAACGCGGAACCCCTCAGAAGGCAGCAGATTTCGGCCTTCGTCGCTGGCCGTTAGGGCGATCGCAATTCCCTGCCAGCTACTCTGCAATATTAGGGCGCTGAGGGACCGGGCCAGTTCGGCGCTGCTTGGCGTCAGGGCGTCGAAGTCTATCACAATTGCATCGAGCGACTCTAAATCTGCTGCGCTGAGAGCGATCGCACTCGTCTGTACGATAGTTTGGGCAGTAGTTTGCGCGCCTCGAATGGCTAAATTGCGCTGGAGGCGATCGCGCAGTGATGCCTCATCCCCCACGACCAAGATGCGCAGCGCCTCAAGCTTTCTAAAGCCAAAGGGATGCTCGGGCAGGTGGGCCTTGCCCCAGTCGCACATCATCTCCGTCAGCGGGCGAACGGTCTCGCCGTAGTCGGTTAGAGAATATTCCACGCGAGGGGGCACTTCTCGAAAGGCCTTTCGCTGCACTAGCCCGTCTGCCTCCAGCTCGCGCAGCTGCTTCGTCAACACCTGTTGGCTGATCTCTGGAATCAGCTGCTTGAGTTCGCTAAAGCGCTTTGCACCCCGTCTCAGCCACCAAAGTATGGTGCACTTCCACTTGCCACCAATGACGTCGATCGTCACCTCAACGGGGCAGTAGTAGGATTTGGTCTTTGCCATGCCGTATGCCTTGTATAGTCAGCGGTAGGTGACTATCACACGTCCGTGATAGAAACGTGTTGGTATCGTAAGCCGAAACCGCGCAAGTCGTTAAATTAATGCTTTGAGGCTCGGTGTTTTGAGGCTCGGTGTTTTAAGGCTCGTTTTTTAGCTCAAGAAGTTCCGTAGTGAGGAAGTAAGAGGAGAATCATGGCAAAAATCGTGCAAATTACCGAATTTGGCGGGCCGGAGGTGCTAAAGTTCGCCGATGTTGACTGGGGTACCCCGCCCGCGGGGGAAGTCAAGCTAGCAATTAAGGCAATCGGGCTCAACCGAGCCGACGCGATGCTGCGGCAAGATATGTACATCGAGACCCCCGAGCTGCCGTCTCGACTGGGGTATGACGTAGCTGCGGAGGTGATTGCGGTGGGTGAGGGGGTGGACACCGTTGCGGTGGGCGATCGCGTCATGACGATTCCCACGTTTTCCCAGGCCGACTACGGCGTCTATGGGGAAGAAGCGATCGTTCCGGCGAATGCACTCTGGCCCTGGCCCGAAGCCCTATCGGCAGCAGAAGCAGCCTGTGTCGGCGTGCAGTATACAACCGTCTTCTTTGCGCTCAGCACCATCGGCGAAGTTGGGGAAGGGGACGTGGTGCTGCTGACGGCTGCGACTGGGGGCGTGGGCTTTGCTGCCATTGAAATTGCCAAGGCGCTGGGGGCGACCGTGATTGCGACGACCCGAAAGCAAAGCAAAGCCGATGCGCTGCGCGAGGCGGGGGCCGACTACGTCATTGTCACCGACGATGAAGACCTGGTTCAGCGGGTGAAGGAGATCACGGAGGACAAGGGCGTGAAACTGGTGTTCGACCCGATTGCCGGGAAGATTATTCCTGATTTGATAAACTGCCTTCAGCCTGGAGGGGACTGCGTTCTCTACGGCGTGCTAGACCCAAGCGATCCGGTTCTGCCGCTAATGTCTATGCTTGCCAAAAGCGTCTCGCTGCATGGCTACACGGTTTTTGGCTACACGGGATATCCGAAACTCGGCATGGCTCAACAGACGGAGGCCGTTCAGGCCGCCCGCGAGTTCTTAGTCCCGCGCCTGGCCAATGGCAGTTTAAAGCCGCAAATTAGCGAGACCTTTAAGCTGAAGGATGTCGTTGCGGCTCACGAGTCTTTGGAATCTAATAAGCAAACCGGGAAGATTGTAATGCTTGTGGAGTAAATCGCTAACCTTTGAGGTAACTATGAAAATTGGCGTGATTGGCAGCGGCAACATCGGCGGGTCGCTAGGGCGACTGTGGGCAGCAGCAGGGCATCAGGTCTGCTGCTGCAGCAGCAGGGGCAACAAGCCGCTGCTGAGCGCGGCTAACTACTATCCGCGCCGGGACGGTGAAATTGATTTGGGCGGACTCAGCCACAGCAAATGGGCCGCAGGGCAGCTGCCCATATTTTCATCGCCCCTCTCTTAGCCCGAATCGCGCATCTCGCAAATCCTCCCTTTGGGATTTGCCGCTATGAATTAAAAGAGACACAGTTATAAAGACATCCCAGGCATAATGGGGATGGCTATAGCCATTATGCCCACATCTCCGACGAGTCCCTTTCAAATTCATTTAGCAGGAGGCGCTGTGTTCTCAGGCATTACCCAAACAAACTCTCGTCAGCGGGAAATTGTTGAAGTTGTTTTTCGTAACGGATGGGACTACATGCGCCGGCTGCTGGCCGGCAGCAGCAAAAATGAAGAGCCAGAGCTGCCTACGCCGGCGGTGCTGCGCAATATCTTAATCGACCTCGGCCCCATTTACATTAAGCTGGGTCAGCTCATGAGTACGCGGCCCGACCTGCTGCCGCCGGACTACATCGACGCCCTCTCTAGCCTGCAGTCGACGGTTCCGCCAGTCGGCTGGGGCGAAATCGAGCGGGTCATTCGCCAGCAGGTGGGCAAGCCGATTAACCAAGTATTCACCAAAATCGATACTGATCCGATCGCCGCGGGGTCTATTGCTCAGGTCCATCGCGCCATTCTCACCAGCGGCGAAGAGGTCGCCCTCAAGGTGCAGCGCCCCGCCATTGATGTCGTCGTCGACCAAGACATTGCCATTATTAAGGGCATTGCAGACCTGGTGTCGCGCACCAAGTTTGGTCAGTATTACGACGCGGCGGCGCTAGCTGAAGAGTTTGCGGGCGCCCTGCGGTCCGAGCTAAATTTTTTGGAAGAGGCGGGCTTCACCGATAAGCTGCGCCGCAACCTTTCTAAGAGCACCTGGTTTGACGCTAATGAGCTGGTGGTGCCCGAAATTTATTGGGAATTCACCACTGAAAAAATGCTGGTGATGGAATGGCTAAACGGCGTTCCTATCTTGGACGCAGATCTGACTGGCAAAGGCCATCAGGGAAACGTTGAGGCAGAGCGTAAGGCGCTAACGACGCTGCTGTTTCGCGTTTTCTTCCAGCAGTTTTACGTCGACGGCTTCTTCCACGCCGACCCACATCCCGGCAACGTTTTCTACCTCGATGACGGTCGAATCGCGCTGCTTGACTGCGGCATGGTAGGACGCCTCGACCCCCGCACCCAAGGGCTGCTCACCGAGATGATTTTGGCGATCGCGAGCTCAGATGCCCAGCGCTGCGCCCAGCTGACGCTGAAGCTGGCCTACCAGGTACGTCCTGTGAATCTCATCCAGCTGGAGAGCGACTACGACCAGCAGATGCGGAAATACTTCAGCCTCAGCTTAGACGAGCTCAACTTCAGTGAGGCCTTCTACGAAGTGCTGCAGTCGGCCCGCAGAAATCACCTGCGCTGGCCCAGCAATATGGGCCTCTACGCCAAGGCGCTGGCCAACCTAGAGGGCTTGGGCCGTAAGTTTAACCCTCAAGTCAACCTGCTGCACGAGGTGCAGCCCCTAGTGACGGACCTGTTCCGCCGGCAGCTGCTGGGCGATGACCCGATGCAGTCGCTGCTGCGCACGGGCCTGGAGGTGAAGAATCTTTCGCTGGAGACCCCTCGCCGTATTGAATTTTTGCTGGACCGCGTTACGACAGAGAGCTTTAAGCTCAATCTGACGCTGCGGGATCTAGACGGCCTCCGGCTAACGATCGACGATTCGGCCAACCGGCTGTCGTTCAGCATCTTGGTGGGGGCGCTAATTATGGGGGCGGCGATCGTGACGTCTCAGGAGCAGTCGTCGGAGCTGTATTGGCTAAGTACGGTGCTGTTTGTGGCGGCGAGTCTGCTGGGGCTGTGGTTGATTATTAGTATTGTGCGGTCAGGGAAGCTGCGCTGAGGCTACAAAATTAGAGTAAGTATTAGAGACCACGCAACTTTGTCCATACTGCGGGCCTTTATACTGGCTCGTTAACTTATGGTTCAACCGATTACAGTTCTAATCGTAGACGACAGCGAGGCGGACCGTGGCACCTACCGTCGATATGTGGAGCGCAATGCAGCGTTGAGCTGCGCGGTCATCGAAGCAGAGCTTGGCGAACTGGGGTTAAAGCTGTGTCAGCAGGCGCAGCCCGATGTGGTACTCCTAGACTACCGCCTACCCGATCTTGACGGGCTGGAATTTTTGACAACGCTCAAGACCCTTATGGGGGAACAGACGCCAGCGTTGATCCTAGTCACCGGGCAGGGAAGCGAGGCCGTGGCTACTCAGTCGCTGAAAGCGGGGGCAGCGGATTATTTGGTCAAGGGTCAAATTACACCCCTGTCGCTGCAGCGGAGTATTGAGCGGGCTGTTGAGCAAGCAAGCCTGCGGCGTCAGCTTTGGCACAGTAATGAGCGTCTGCGGCTCGCCTTAGACGCGGCTCAAATGGGCGTTTGGGAGTGGCAATCGAGCAGCGGGCTGTTTTATTCTGCACGAGTTGGCGCAATGTTTGGGCTGGCGCTGGGGGAGATACTTTCTGGCTATAGAGCGCTTTTGAAGCGGGTACACCGCGAAGATCGCGCTGCCGTGCAGGCGGCCATTCGCCGCGCCCTGCAAGACCAAACCCAAGGCAATGTTGAATTCCGCGTCATTTGTCCAAACGGCGCAATCCGCTGGCTGAACGGGAAAGGAAATTTTTACCCCAGCGGCGATCGCCTTTCAGGGCGGATGCTGGGCACGCTCGCCGATATTACCCCCGCCAAGCAGGCCGAGAGCGATCGATCTCGGCTGCTGGAATCTGAGCGAGTCGTTATGCAGATTACCCAGGCCATCCGGCGATACTCTAGCACCAATTTGCTGCCCTCGCCGGACCTAAACGCAATTCTCCAGGCTGCTGTGGCTGAGGCCCGGCGGTTTTTGCAGACCGACCGGGTCGTTATCCTTCAGCTGCAAACGCCCAACGATGGCGTCGTCGTCACAGAATCGGTGGGAGCTGACTGGACCGCTCTATTGAACTTGCCGTTTTTCGACCCCTGTCTATCGGCCAGCTACACCAAGCAATACGACCCTGGGCGACTGCGCGCTATTGCCGATATTCACAGTGGCGAACTTACCCCGTGCCACGTCGACTTTTTGGCGTCGCTGCAGGTGAAAGCGAACCTAGTCGTCCCTATTTTGCAGGGAAATACCGTGTGGGGTCTGCTCATCGCCCACCACTGCACAGCGCCTCGCAAGTGGCAAAATCTTGAGATCAAATTTTTAGAGCAGCTTTCAGCCCAGATCAGTCTCGTCGTCCAGCAGGCAGATCTCTCCCAGCAGGCGCAGCAGGAAATCGAAGAGCGCCAGCAGGCGGAGGCCAGCCTCAGGGAAAGCGAACGGCAATTTCGGCGGGCGGTGGTGGAAGCCCCTTTTCCGATCATCATTCACGGTGACGATGGAAGAATCTTTCAAATCAGCCAAACGTTGACCGACATTACCGGCTACGGGGCTAAAGAGCTTCAGACCCTAAACGACTGGACAGAGCGGGCCTACGGTAAACGACAGGGTGACGTTCTAGCCTTGATCAATCGCCTCTACGACTTAGATCGGCGGATTGGTGAGGGCGAATTCGAGGTCAGAACGAAAAGCGGCGAAAGGCGGACCTGGCTTTTTAGCTCGGCCCCTCTAGGTCAGATTAACGATGGGACAAGGCTAGTGATTTCGATGGCCGCCGACGTAACGGCGCAGAAACGGGCGGAAGCGGCCCTTGCCAGTCGACTAGGGCAGCAGGCGATTGTCGCTCAGCTGAGCCAGGCGGCGCTGTCTGGCTCAAGTTTAGACGTCTTGTTTGACCAGGCGACCCAAATGCTCGCCACCAGTCTAGGCGTGGACTACTGCAAGGTGCTGGAGCTATTGCCCGATGGCCAGTCGCTGCTGCTGCGGTCTGGCGTCGGCTGGCAGATCGGCTTGGTGGGGCAGGCCACCGTTAGCTCTGATCGGGGTTCTCAGGCCGGGTATACCTTACTGTCGCCAGGTCCGGTCGTGGTTGCAGACCTGCGGACGGAGTCTCGATTTAGCGGACCGCCCCTACTGACCACGCACCATGTGATTAGCGGCATGAGCACTATTATTGGGGAGCAGGAGCGACCCTTCGGCGTTTTGGGGGTTCACTCGCGTCATTGTCGAGAATTTACCCAGGATGACGCCAACTTTTTGCAGGCTGTTGCCAACTCACTGGCGGCGGCGATCGCCCGCAATCAAAGCGAGCAGACGCTTCAGAAACTCAACCTCACCCTAGAGCAGCGCGTGCAAAAGCGAACCCAGCAGCTAGAGGCAGCCAATAGTGACCTGGAAGCCTTTTCCTACTCGGTTGCCCACGATTTAAGAGCGCCGCTGCGCTCAATTCAGGGCTTTGCCCGCGTTCTAGAAGAAGACTGCGGCCCCGCTCTTGATGACCTAGGCCGGGACTATATCCATCGCATGGCCACTTCTGCCGAGACGCTGGATACTTTGATTCAAGATTTGCTGACCTATAGCCGCCTAGGGCGATCGGAGATTCATCTGCAGCCGGTCAACGTGGGTCTGATCGTCAAGAAAGTCCTGGCGACCCTGGAGCCTGCCCTGGGGGCAAGGCAGGCCAAGATTGAAGTCGCGCCAAACTTATCCACGCCAAATTTGTCCACGCCAAACTTATCCACGTCAAACTTACCCATGGTCTATGTTCAGCGCAGCGTCATCGAGCAGGTGTTGACTAATTTGATTCGCAATGCCCTCAAGTTTGTTGCGCCGGGGACGCTGCCTCAAATTAAAATCTGGGCCGAGGCGTCTGTTGATGGGCCTGAACCATCAAAGGATGCTGAAACAAGTGTACGCTACGTCCGGATTTGGGTTGAGGACAACGGTATCGGTATCGCCCCGCAGCATCAAGCGCGCATTTTTGAACCCTTTGAGCGGCTGCACGGTGCCGAGGTTTATGCGGGCACGGGCATTGGTCTCTCTATTGTTAAACGGGGTATTCAGCGGATGGGCGGTCAGGTTGGCGTTGAGTCGGCGCTGGGTCAAGGGAGTCGATTTTGGATAGAGCTAAAGCGCGTTTTCTCAGACTAGAATTTCCTCAGCCTTAAAAGAGGTTTAGACGATAAAGCAGAGGCAATAAGAGCAGATGAATCGTACCAAACCGCACGGCCTGCAGGTGGTATGCTCGCTACATAGTGAAAAAGCGCCTTTAGAGGCGATAGCAGAACAATCGGCTAGTTATCGTGGTGTCGCCAGCCTACCCGTAAAACGGTTCTCGACATTGCCGAATACGGAAGCGAGAAACTTTCTTAATTTCACATTATTCACTCAGCGATTTGCTCAGGGTGAGGCCCAGCGGCTGTAAGGGCAGTTGCGTCAAGACCTTCAATATCCGCTTTTCACCACAAAAGAAAGAGAAATAACTTGGACTTACAACAGGCGAGTCAGCTCAATCGTCTACTGGCGCTGCTGCCGGAAGCGGAATACCTGCAGATAGCTCCATATCTCAGATACGTCAAGCTATCGTCGGGGCAAGTCTTATACGAGCCTGCTGAAACAATATCGACCGTCTACTTCCCCATTCACGCTATGGTTTCACTGGTTCAGATTATGGAAGACGGCACTACCCTTGAGGCTGGTGTTGTCGGAAGTGATGGCATGCTGGGTTATCCGGTTTATCTCGGTGGACGGCAAGACTCGAGCCGGGCCATCGTGCAAATTCCGGGAGATGCGATCGCCCTCGATGCGGTCGTGCTGAAAAAGGTATTCGGCCAAGGCCAAGCCCTGCAAAAGCTGCTGCTGCTCTACACCCAAGCGTTCATCGCTCAAGTGAGCCAAACTGCGGTCTGCAATCGGTTTCACTCTACCGAAGCGCGACTGGCTCGCTGGCTGCTGCAGTCTCAAGATTTTGCTCAATCTTCCTCACTGCTGTTGACCCAGGCTTTTCTGTCGAGCATGTTGGGCACCCGGCGCGCCAGCGTCACCGTCGCCGCCAGCGCGCTGCAGCAGGCCGGCCTGATTCGCTATAGCCGGGGACAGGTTGAAATCTTAAATCGAGACGCGCTCAAGTTGGCCTGCTGCGAATGCTACGACGTGGCTAGAGATGAGTACGATCGCCTCTTTGAGACTTGAGCAGGCCGGCCCCCCGGCATGGGACAGCCTTGTGTACGCTGGCGTACCTAGCCACCGTGTAATCCGTGCCACCATTGGAGCAGCTCGGCCTTGAGCGATCGCTCAAGGTTATGGTAACTTTGATTAAGTTCATGGGGCAGGGCACTGGCCGAAAGCTTGTATCGCCTACATATATACGGAGAGCGATTATACGGAGAGCGATATTGTGATTACCTGTATTTGCGGCTTCTTGACCGGTCAGCTTTACAGGCTTAGCGGAACTTCAGGTAGCAGATCATGACCTTCAATGGATACAGCATTCTCGTGGTTGAAGATGATTCGAACGACATTCTTTTTATACAGCGAGCGTTTAGACAGGTCAATGCAATCAGTCCAATTCACGTTGTTAAAGATGGAGACGAGGCCGTAGACTACCTGGCTGGGCAGGGTCAATACGTCGATCGAGATAGCTATCCGCTCCCGGCTTTGGTTTTGCTCGATCTAAAGCTGCCGCGCCGCTCTGGGGCTGAAGTTCTATCATGGATGAGGCAACAGCCGATAATTAGGCGAATTCCAGTGGTTGTCTTGACCTCTTCAAGGGAGAATACGGACATCAATCGCACCTATGAGTTAGGCGTTAGCTCTTATCTCGTAAAGCCGGTCAGCTTTGAGGCCCTGTCTGGCATGATGTCTGCCCTCGATGCCTATTGGCTACGGCTCAATGAATATCCGATTTTGACGGCGACGTAACCTTTAGCGCGGTGGTCACAGCCTCCCGCCTTGATTCAGCTTCGAGACCCATGGAGATAACGCGATCGCTACAGCGAATTCTGCTGATTGACGACAACCCCAACGACCGGCTGCTGGCGATTCGAGAGATTAGGCAGGCGTTTCCTGATGTTCACATTCATGAGGCCTTAGACTGGCCAGCCATCAAGCAGGCGTTTGCAGCGGACAATTTCGACCTCATGATTACGGACTACGAGCTGAACTGGGCCACGGGTATAGAAGTGCTGCACGCCCTCAAGGCCCATGATCCTAATCGCCCCGTGATTATGTTCACTGACTCTGGTAGCCAAGAAATTGCGGTGGAGGCCATGAAGGCGGGTCTAGATGACTACGTGCTCAAATCCCCCAAGCACCTTATCCGTCTCTCTCAGGCGGTCCGCTCCGTCTGGAACAACGCTCAAATTCGCTGCAGGGCTAGAGAACTCGAAGTTCAGCTCCAGTTTTTGCTCAACGAGCTAGAGGTCGGCGTGTTTCGAGCCACGCCCGAGGGACAGCTTTTAGACGCTAGCGATGGTCTGCTGCAGCTGCTGGGATTCGCTTCAATCTCTGACGCCCAGCCTTTTTTTCAAAACCAGCTGGCCTGGAATAGCGACAGCCGGCAAGATCAAAAGCGATGGCAAAGGGAAATTAAGCTAGACAGAGCAGGGCGAGAGCGCCCGCTTTGGCTACAGGTTAGCGAAACGGTTGTGGAGATGGAGGGCCGATCGGTCGTCGATGGTTTGATCAGCGATGTGACCGCGCGAAAGGAGACGGAGGCTGCACTGCAGGCGCTCAACCGCACCCTGGAGGAGCGTGTCCATGAGCGGACGATGCGGTTAGAGCACCTCAACCAGGAGCTAGAGGCCTTTGCCTTTTCGGTTTCCCATGAATTGAGAGCGCCAATTCGCCAAATCGACGGGTTCACCATGCTGCTACAAGAGCAGATACAGGCAATGACGTCGGATGAAACGGTTTTGCACTATCTTCACACCGTTGGCGAACTGACGAATCGCTCTGGAAAGATGATTGACGACCTGCTGCTGTTTTCTCGCACGGGGCGGGCCCAGATGCAGGTCACCCCTGTCGATATGGGCTATCTGGTACAGGAAATAAAGCGTCAGGTTGAACCTGATCTGGTCAGTCGGTCGATTGATTGGCAAATTCATCCCCTGCCTCGGGTTGAGGGCGATCGCAATCTGCTGCGTCAGGTGTGGCAAAACCTGATCGAAAATGCGGTCAAATACACCGGTGAGCGGGAGCGAGCCAAGATTATCGTCAACGCCACTTCAGGGGACGGAGAAATCATCTTTTCGGTGGGGGATAACGGCATCGGTTTTGACGATGAAGACGCCCGCAAGAACCTATTCGGGGTCTTTAATCGTCTTGCTAACGCCGAGAACTTCAAGGGAACGGGAATTGGCCTGGCAAACGTCCAGAAAATTGTTTCTCGCCACGGGGGACGCTGCTGGGCAGAGGGCGCAGTCGGTGAAGGGGCAACCGTCTACTTCACAATTCCTGTATCCCTCAAGCCAACAGAATTGTAGGCGTGCCGATGCTGCGTTTCCTGCTGCTGGAGGATGATCCCTTAGATTATGAGCTGATTGAAGCGGCGCTGAACCACGGGGGAATTGAGGGCACCCTGACTCGGGTCAGCGATTGCCCAGCCTTTACAGCAGCGCTGAATGAGCCGCTCGATTTAATTTTGGCAGACTACATCTTGCCCAAGTTCAACGGCCTTGAAGCGCTGACGCTAGCCCAGTCCATTTGCCCTGACGTTCCCTTCATTCTGGTGTCTGGCGTGCTGGGCGAGGAGCAGGCCATCGAAGCCATGCAGCAGGGCGCTACCGATTACGTGCTCAAGCAGCGTCTGCAGCGTCTGGTTCCGGCGGTTCTGCGATCGCTGCGGGAAAGCCAGGCACAGCAGGAGCGGCAGCGCTTAGAAGCAGAGCGGCGGCTGAGCGAGGCACAGCTCGCCCAGCAGGCCGAGGCGCTAGCCTCGGCTAATGAGCGATTGCTGCAGGTGAAGCTGGACTTAGAGAATCGCAACCGAGACCTAAGACAGTTCGCCTACGCCATCTCCCATGACCTCAAAGCACCCCTGCGGGGGATTGATAACCTGTCGGCATGGATTGCGGAAGACTACGCGGATCAGCTTCCATCGGAGGCAAAGCACAAAATGGGGCTGCTGCGGCAGCGGGTTCACAACATGAAGGCATTGATTGACGGTTTGCTAGAGTTTGCCCGCGTTGGCCAGATGAACACATCGCTAGAGCTGGTGGATTTAGAGGCGCTCCTGGCTGAGATTATCTATTCACTAGCGCCGCCGGAAAACGTTGTAATCTATGTTCAACCCAATCTGCCCGAGCTGTGGGCAAGGCGACTCTCTCTGCGGCAGGTGTTTACTAACCTGATTAGTAATGCCATCAAGCATAGCCGCGGTCCTAATGTCGCCGTGACGATTTCAGCCCAAGAGCATAATCAAGCTTACGAATTTATTGTGGCCGACAATGGTCCAGGAATAGCCCCGGAGCATCACGATCGCATTTTCGAGATTTTTCAAACGCTGAAAGTATGCCATAGCGCTTCGAATTTAGCCGCGGGCGATCGCGGGGAGAATACGGGGGTTGGGCTGGCGCTGGTGAAGCGAATCATTGAGTTAGAGGGTGGGGAGATTGCAGTAGAGTCGCAGCCTGGCGATGGGGCAACCTTCCGGTTTACCTGGCCATCGTGTTCCAGGTAGCGCATGTGCTGCTGCGGAGATTGTGGCAAAAGCGCATTGGACTCTAATCGTCTGAGAATGGCGCCGCCAGGAAGAGCAATGGGCCCTTCACTAACTCTTTAAAGGAAGGGAAAAAAGCTATAAATGCCTTATAAGCCCCATTTAAACAATTATTGACCTGATCTAGTATTACTAGTATTACTAAAGAGACTCACAAAGCTTTAGCGAGAGTGCTCACCCCTATTTCCTGTTTTAGACCTATCAGAACTAAATATAGATAGCTATAAGCAAGTGCAGCCCCCAGTTGCTGAGACGTACGCTGGATTATTTTCGAGTACGCCGATTACTTTGGGCTATCCACTTAAAAATGGTGAAGAATCTATGTTCTCCCAAAGCTTTGAGCAAGAGATTCAGGAGCCTTCAACTTTTAAAATGTTTCTCCCCACGCCCTTCGATAATATTGAATGCCAACCCGTCACCTGTGAAGTTGTGCGCAGTAGCGAGGAGCTGCTGCGACGGCTTGCCTACTGCGGAAAAGTTCGGTTCTCAGGCCATTTGGCCCTGACCCTGTCCGGAAGCGAGCATCAGGCCTGCAGCCTGTATTTTTTAGACGGCTGGCTAGTCGGCGGTACGGGCGGCACTCATCCTGTGCGTCGCTGGTCTCGACAAGTGGCGCGCTACTGTCCGCGGCTGAGCCCTAAATCTTTTGCGTCGTCAATAGGAACCCCTCAACTGTGGGACTATTCTTCTCTCATACAGCAGGTTGAGCAAGGCCAAATTTCACAAAATCACGTGGCTGCAGTCGTGAGGGGCAATTTGAATGAAATGCTGTTCGACTTCATTCAGGCCTGTCAATCCTGCAGTACTCCTTCAGAAGCGGCCACGGGCGATCGCTCCAATATTCAGCTGTCCTACCACGACTTTTGCCAGAACATTACGACGCCGCCGTCGATCCTGCTGCAGCCTAGCCAAGTTCTACAGCCAGCCGTAGAAACCTGGAATGCCTGGAGAAAGGCAGGCCTGGCCAAATATTCTCCTAACCTTGCTCCCGTGATCCAAGACCATGATGCGCTGCGACAGCAAGCGCCGGCTGCCTATCACAACCTGGCCCAGTCCATCCACGGCGACCTGACCCTTCGCGATCTAGCGCTGAGCTTAAAGCAATATCCGATCCTATTGACGCGCTCAATCATGCCCTTCGTGGCTCAAGGGATTATCGGTTTACGGGCCGTTTCAGATATTGCTGCTTCTCCTCTGGCCCAGGCGGCCGACCCGTCTGCGAGGCCTCCGACTGGCTCGCCGCAGGTGAGGGATAAGCTCATTGCCTACATCGAGGACAGTCGATTTGACTGTGCAACCATGGAGCAGATTCTCGAGCAGACGGCGTATCGCTTCCTCAGCATCCGTGACCCTCTCCAAGCTTTACCGATGCTGCTAGAGCACAAGCCTAGCCTAATCTTTCTAGACGTGCTCATGCCCGTCATCAACGGCTACGAGGTCTGTGCTCAAATTCGTCAGATCTCTACCTTCAAGAACACGCCTGTGATTATCGTCACCAGCAGCGACGGCATTGTCGATCGGGTGAGGGCCAACCTTACGGGAGCCTCAGATTTTTTGGCGAAACCGATCACCGCAGAAAAGGTTTCGGCCGCCTTGCGAACCCATCTGCCGCTAGCGCCGCCCCCGTCCTCTGATCTTTCTCAAGAACGCAGCTCGAAAGCGAAACCATATCTCCGGAAGCTCGAGCTTGGCGCTAGAAACTTTGTTTAGAGCAATTGATATCGCAAAGGAATGCTTTATGACCACTGTCCTTTTAGTTGAAGACAGCTTGACCGAAACCGAGCTATTGACGCAATACCTGAGACAGGCGGGTCTGTCAGTTGTCAGCGTCATGAACTGTGACGAAGCAAGGCTCAAGCTCCAGGCCCAGATGCCGGACTTAGTGCTGCTAGACGTCATTTTGCCAGGACAAAGCGGTTTTGAGCTTTGTCGCGAGCTCAAAACCAGCACCGGCACCGAAAACATCCCAGTTGTTATTTGCTCAACCAAAGGAACCGACGCCGACCAGCTTTGGGGCACCATGCTGGGGGCTGATGCCTATCTGCCTAAGCCCGTAGATAAGCAGGAATTGACAAAAACGGTTTTGCAGCTGACCTCGAGTGATTGGAGCAGTAGGCTCTGAAGCCTTAGCAAGATAAAAAGCGCTGCTTGCCCCACCGCCCCTTCCGCTGGCCCCTCCCGTTATAAGTGTTATGACTGCCACAGACGCCGCGATCGCCATCACTCAACCCAGCGTCTTGACGCTGGAATCCCTAGACTTTTCGCAGCCTCCGCCGGACACCCGGCAGCGGCTGCTGCGCTTTCAGCTGAATACTCAAGATAGTGGGCTGCTGCGCCTAGAGGACATTGCTGAAGTGCTCCAGATCGCGGTGGCCAGTATTCTGCCCGTTCCCGGCGTCCCCGAGGAGGTCCTGGGCATCTGCAACTGGCGGGGCAACATGCTTTGGCTGGTTGATTTTGGCAGCTTGACGGGCTACCCTGCGCTCCTGAGTCAGGCGGTAGGACTCACGTCTTTGACTGTCTTGGTCATTCAGGTGCAGGGTAAAGCGGTGGGGCTGGGGGTGTCGCAATTCGACGATATCGAACTCCACGACTTGAATCAGCTGCAGCCCTTGGCTCTGGATTTATTTCCCACAAAGCTATATCCCTTCATCGCTGGTGTGCTACCAGGCGATGGAGGCGTCGTCCTCAATGCCCCCTCCATTATTCAGTGCCCGCTCTGGCACGCGTCTCAGTAAGGAGTAACCGTGAAGTTTTTCAAGTTGGGTGCCTCTCCAACAGTCCAGTGGATGAGGCAAGTTGTCAGGGGTAAGTCATCAGACTCCACTCAGCCTTCACCAATAGATTTAGACAGTTCAAGCGACCCGTTTCACCCCGAAATAGACGCGATTCATGGGGCTTTGCCCCTTCTAACCCCTGCCGACCAGACCGACTCAGCCCTCGAGCACATCCCTACCCCAGCAGCTCAAGACATGACTATGCAGAAACTCAATAAGCCCGAACAACCCATTTTCGCTTTCTCCAATACCCCTGTGGCTAACGATGCTCCGAATGGCGATCGCACTAGCAATGAGCCCGCGGAACCTATGCTGAGCAAAGCTGAGCTGCAGTGGGTATTGGGCACGTCCCAGCACCTGCAGCAGGCCGAGACGCTGGATGATTTGCTGACGACCATGGTGGCAGAGGTGCGTCAAATCCTGCAGGTTGACCGGGCTTTGATCTATCGGTTCGAGACCCGAACGCAGGGGGTTGTGGTTGCGGAGTCGCTGACGGAGGGCTACACCCCTAGTCTGCAAGAGGTCCTGCCGGCCGTTGCTTTTGGGGCCGACACGCCTCAGGACGCCCAGCAGAAGGTCATCGCGCTAGATAACGTGGCCCAGAGTTCTTTGAGCCCCTATCAACAGCAGCTGATGCTTCAGCTTCAAACCCAGGCTACTTTGAGCTTGCCGATTCTTTTAGGAGAGGCTTGGGGCCTGCTAGTGGTGCAGCACTGTGCCCATCCCAGGGATTGGGATGATACAGACCTGGCTTTACTACAAAACGTGGTAACGGAACTGCGGCTGAGTCTTCAGATAGTTGAGGAGCGGATTCAGCAGCAGCGGCAGCGGCAGCAGCGCGACATATTCACCAAGATTGTCGACAAGATCCATCAGGCACTCGACGTTGACCAGGCCGATAGCATTTTTCAGATAGTCACCCAGGCGCTGCGGCAGCAGCTCCAGTGCGATCGCGTGGCGGTTTATCGCTTTGAGCCAGAGGGCGCAGGAGAGTTTGTTGCTGAGTCGGTGGGCCAGGCGTGGGCGCCAATTTTGGAATCGGAGCGTCAGGAAATTTGTCAGGATGCCTACTCAGAAATGAGTCAAAACGGGCGCTATCTACCGGCTGAAGCCATTGTTGTAGACGATATTCACGAGGCCGAAACCGCCTTCTTTTCAACTGAGCTTTTAGAGCAGCTAGACGCCAGAGCCTTTGCGATCGCGCCCATCCTAGAGGGCAAGACGCCGTGGGGGCTATTGACGGCCTATCAAAACTCTGGGGCCCGCCGCTGGGAGCCCGAAGAGGTGGCCCTGCTGACTCAAGTGGGCCAGCAGGTCGGCATCGCGCTTCACCAAGCTGACCACCGAAAGAAACTTCAGAGACAGTCTGACCAGATGATTCAGGCCGCCGAACGACAGGACTTAATCGACAAGGTGGTGGATCGAATCCAGCAATCGCCCAATCTACAGCGCGCTTTTGTGACTACCTGTCGTGAGGTTCGTCGCTTTTTGAAGAGCGATCGCACGGCAATCTATCGGTTCAACACCGACTCGGACTACAGCGATGGGGAGACCGTCGCTGAAGATGTAGCGCCGGGCTACGCCTCGGTGCTGTCGGTTTCGATCCGCGACCACTGCTTTGGTGAAAGCTTCGTTGACGAGTACGAGCAGGGCCGAATCTGGCGGATTTCGGATATCCAGGAATCGGGGCTAGAAGACTGCCTGGTCGAGATTCTCGATCGCTTTGAGGCCAAGGCTAGCTTAGTTGTGCCGCTGATGAAGGGCGACAAGCTGTGGGGCTTGTTCTACAACCATCAGTGCAGTGGCCCCCGTAAGTGGAAGGATGAGGACGTTACGTTTGTTAAGCGCGTTGCTGCTCAGCTGAACACCGCGATTCAGCAGGGTGAGTATATTGAGGATCTCCAGAGCCAGTCTGAGCAGCTCCGCGAGGTGGCCGAACAAGAGCGGCTAATTACCCAGATTGTTGACCGCATTCGCCAATCTCTAGACCTACAGCAGGCCTTCAACACCACCACGCGAGAAATTCGCGGCTTTCTCAAAGCCGATCGAGTCGCCATCTTCAAGTTTGCTTCAGACTCGGGCTACAGCCAGGGCAAAACCATTGCCGAGGACGTTCAGCCGGGCTATGTCTCTGCGCTAGAAGTTGAGGTGGAAGACCACTGCTTCAGCCAGGGATTTGCCGAAAAGTATAAGCGTGGGCACGTTTCAAAGATTGATAATGTCTACGAGTCTGGCATCCAGCAGTGCTACATTGACGTGCTGGCTCAGTTCCAAGTGCAGGCCAATCTGGTGGTGCCGCTGATGCAGGGCGACGACCTGTGGGGCCTATTCTGTATCCACCAGTGTGAACACCCCCGCAAGTGGCAAGAGAGCGAGATCAACTTTGCCAAGCGAATCTCCGCCCAGCTCGACATTGCCATTCAGCAAGGTAACTATATTGATGAGCTGCAAGACCAGACAGCTGCGATATCTGCCGCGGCTGAGCAAGAGCGGCTGATTACTCAAATCGTGGATCGTATCCGCCAGTCCATCGAGCTGCAGCAAGCTTTCAATACCACCACTCGGGAAATTCGCAGCTTCCTCAGGGCCGACCGGGTCGCTGTCTTTAAGTTCAATTCTGACTCGGGCTACAGCCAGGGTAAAACCATTGCTGAAGATGTCAGGCCTGGCTACGTCTCTGCCCTTCAGGTAGAGGTGGAAGACCACTGCTTTAGCCAAGGGTTTGCCGAGAAATACAAAAGCGGTCACGTGTCCACCATTGACAATGTCTACGAGTCTGGCATCCAGCAGTGCTACATTGACGTGCTGGCTCAGTTCCAGGTACAGGCCAATCTGGTAGTGCCGCTGATGCAGGGCGATGACCTATGGGGTCTGTTCTGTATTCATCAGTGCGAGCATCCCCGAGAGTGGCAGGAGAGTGAGATTAATTTTGTTAAACGGATTGCGGCCCAGCTCGACGTTGCTATTAAGCAGGGCAGCTACGTCGACGAACTTCAGCAGCAGTCGATACAGCTGTCCCAAGCCGTTGATCAGAATAAGGCGGCTAAAGAGCAGCTTCAGCAGCAGGTTATCCAGCTGCTATCTGCAGTACGCCCGGCCCTAGATGGTGACCTCACTGTCCGGGCCCCGGTGACTGAGAGTGTAGTGGGTACGGTAGCCGACGCCTACAACAACACCTTGGGCAGCCTGCGACAGACTGTGGTCCAAATGCAGAAGGCGGCTAACCAAGTCACCCAGACCTCCGAGTCGAGTGAATCCGCCATTGCAGTGCTGGCAGACCAGGCGCAGGGACAGCTTAAAGCGCTGGAAACGGCGCTGGGAGAGCTGCAGATTATGGCGCAGACGACCCAAGCGGTAGAGATCAACGCCCAGCAGGTAAAAACGGCGGTTCAGCAGGCCAACCAAACCGTGCTCACCGGAGACGCTGCCATCGATAAAACCGTTGACGAGATGCAGCAAATTCGAGGCACGGTGGCAGAGACGAATAAACGACTCAAGCGCTTAGGCGAATCGTCCCAGAAGATCTCCAAGGTGGTGAACTTGATCAGCAATTTTACCACCCAAACTCAGCTTCTGGCGCTGAACGCCTCGATTGAGGCTACCAGAGTCGGGGAATACGGGCGCGGCTTTGCGGTGGTTGCCGATGAGGTACGCTCTTTGGCGCGTCAATCCGCCAACGCCGCAACGGATATTGAGCAGCTGGTGCAGGAAATTCAGGCCAGCACGTCGGCGGTGGCCACAGCTATGGAAGACGGGATTCAGCGGGTGGCTTCGGGGACCACGGTGGTGAACGAAGCCCGGAGAAGCCTGAGCGCCATTGTGAATGCCACCGATCAGATTAGCCAGCTGGTAACCGGGATTACCCAATCGACTCAGGATCAGACCCAGCAATGTCAGTCTGTGACTCGAACCATGCAGGATGTTGCCGTAATTGCCAATCAAACCTCCGAAGACTCGGTCAATATTTCCCTGGCCTTCCAAACGCTACTGACCACTGCTCAAGACCTGCAAACTACCAGTCAGCAATTTCGCGTGAATTAACTATGACGAGCGACCCAACGATTCGAGCGCAAGGGTACCAGTACTTCCTACAGGAGGCTCCAGAGCTGCTGCAGGTTCTAGAGGAGGGATTACTCACCCTTCAGGAAGATAGCAGCATCAATAAGGTCAACACATTGATGCGGGCGACCCATACGCTCAAGGGGGCAGCGGCTAGCCTTGACCTAGAAACGATCGCCGCAGTGGCGCATTCCTTAGAGGATGTGTTTAGAACCCTCTGCAGGCCCGATGTGTCTATTGACGGCGAAGTTGACGCACTGCTGTTTGAAGGGTTTGAGTGTCTTCGGTCAGCCTTGAGGGCCGAGCTGACCGAAACGACAATCAACGAAGATGAAATCTTGAACCGAACCGCAATCATCTTTGCCCAGCTCCAAGATCATTTGGGGGATTGTTTCGACCAGAGCATCCCGCCCCCCACTTCTGCAGAGCTAGGCTTTGATGTCACTCAGTCCATCTTTGAGGTCGGGGTGGCTCAGCGGCTTGAGCAGCTGACGACGGTGCTGGAAACGGAGCAGCCCTCAAAAGTTCTGTCGGTGCTGCAAACCCAGGCCGAAGTTTTTCTAGGTCTAGGGGAATCTCTGAATTTACCCGGCTTTAGCGCCATCGCTAGGGCCGCGATCGCCGCCCTGCAGCAGCATCCTGAACAGGCCAAGGCGATCGCCCAGCTAGCCCTCCAGGATTTTCAGGCCGGGCAAGCGGCAGTCCTCGCTGGCGATCGCGCCCAGGGTGGAGAGCCTTCGGAAGCGCTGCTGGCGATCGTCCAAGGCCAGGAGCAGGACCCCGACCAGTTTGACTATGAGCAAAGAAATCGGGCAAGCGTCGTGGAGGACGCAGTCACCGCCGTTCAATGGTCTGAGCAGGCGCTGTATGCTTCAGACGATGGAGTTGCTTCAGTAGCGGTTACTTCAGAGGGGGTTACTTTAGATGCGGTTTCTTTAGATGCGGTCGCTGCATGCGATGAGGACGCCCCCCCCGAAGACGCTATGACGGCAGAACAGGACGACCCCCCGGAAGACGCTATGGCAACAGAAGCGGACGACCCCCCGGAAGACGCTATGGCGGTCGAAGAAACATCTGCTCCAGGCATCCATAAGTTCTTTCAGTGGATGCGTAACTCTGTCCAGCCGCGCTCCGAGCCGGTGAGCGAGGCTGGGGCTGCTCTGCCCGACTCAGCTGAAACCTTAGATGAAATGACGAGTGATCTTGAGCTGGCAGTCGACGATGCCGAGCCTTCTCTGTCGTCCGATCAGGGTGACAGCGCAGATATAGACGTGGGCGCAGATATATATGGAGATGCCTATACCTACGGAGACGCAGAGATCGATGAGGCCGCACTCTTAGAAAATATTTGGGGGGGAGCTGCCGCCCCGGCTGAGGCGGATCTAGAGGCCGATTTGGAGCCTACAGCATTGTCCCTGTCCTCTGAGGCGATCGCGACAAATGTCGACTCTGAAGCCGCGGCTGAGCCAGAGGTGCTCACGCTAAAAGAGCTATCCACACCT
This sequence comes from Elainellaceae cyanobacterium, assembly GCA_050331115.1. Classification (GTDB taxonomy): domain Bacteria; phylum Cyanobacteriota; class Cyanobacteriia; order CAKZMO01; family CAKZMO01; genus JBCCAG01. The sequence continues at coordinate 56,012 of JBHJHD010000085.1, read as the reverse complement.
CAGCGGCCCACACCTCAGCGGCCTTCAAGGCAAGAGCCTACGCCCTTGCCCCACAAAGGAGGCGCGTCACCTTCGCCCACGATTCGCATCGAGATTGAGCATTTAGATCAGCTTAATTATGCCATCGGAGAGCTGCTCACCAACCACAATCAGCAGTCTCTTCAGTCTGAACAGATTCAGGCTGCCATGCGTCGTCTCTATGCGAGGCTACAGCAGCATCAGGACCTGTTGAGCCAGCTTCAAGACTGGACTGATGCTCCCCAGCTACAGCAAAACCGCCCTCAAAACGGCAGCGGGTCTACGGTTTCTGGGCTACCTTCAATAACTCCGCCTTTCCAAGTAGAGTCACTGCGGACCAACCAATCACCGCCATCCTCCCGTATCCCCATCGGGTTTGATGCGCTGGAACTAGATCAGTACAGCGAACCACAGCTTGTGATTCAAGCGCTCTTGGATGATACGGTGCAGCTGACAGAAGCCGTCGATGCGGTGGAGCTGTTTACTCGGCAGTCCCGTCAGGCTCAGGAAAACCAGGGGCGGTTACTCTACAAAACCCGAGACGCGCTGATTGAAGGACGGATGTTTCCTCTAGAGCAGCTCTTTGAGCGCTTTCCTCGGGTTCTGCAGCAGCTCGAGACGCTCCATCATAAGCCGGTGGAGCTGACGATGCAGGGCACCGAGGTACTGGTAGATAAAGCGATCGGCGAGAAACTCTACGATCCGATTTTGCACCTGCTGCGAAATGCCTTTGACCACGGCATTGAACCTGTCGAGGTGCGTCAGCAGCGGGCTAAGCCTCGTGCCGGACGGCTTGAGATTGCCGCCCATAACCAGGGCAAGCATCTGGTGATAGAAGTCCGCGATGACGGGCAAGGGATAGATTTTGAGCGCATTCGCCAGCGCGCGATTGAGCGTCAGATGGTCACATTCCAGCAGGCGCATCAGCTTAGCCCAGCCCAGCTCACGGACCTGCTATTTGAGCCCGGCTTTTCTACGGTGACCCAAATCAGCAGCCTTTCGGGCCGAGGGGTGGGGCTTGACGTTGTGCGAAATCAGGTGCAGGCGCTTCAAGGTGAAATTGCGGTGACCTCGGTCGCAGAGCAGGGAACCACCTTTACGCTGCGAATTCCCCTGAGTCTGACCGTTGCCAAGCTGCTCTTGTGTCAGGCAGATGCCAGAACCTATGCCCTCCTGCCCGATGCCGTTGAGCAGATCATAATTCCTCAAGCGGGCCAAATTCAGCAGCGCGCGCGCAACCGAGCGCTGTGGTGGGGAGAAAAAGAGAACGCCTGCCTTGTCCCCGTCTATAGGCTGTCAGGACTGCTAGGCTACCATGCCCAAGCGCAGCAATTGCCAAATCAATCGACTGTCCCTTCCCAAGACAGGAACCCTACACCTCACATTCTCCTAATCCGCCGTCAGGGCGCGCTTGCGGGGCTCGAAGTCGAACAAATGCTGGGCGAGCAAGAGCTGGTGATTCGTCCGCTAAATCCATTATTAAAGACCCATAGCTACATCTACGGGGCCAGCATCCTCGCCGATGGTCAGCTCACGCTGGTACTGGATAGTGCGACCCTGGTCGAGGCCTCTAGTCAACAGGCTAATCCGAATGTCGCCTATAGTCCCGCTCTAGATCCGCTGGCAGACCCGCTGGCAGATCCGCTGACTGGCAGCCTTACCGATAGGTTGCCCGATAGGCGGCCTGATCAACTGAGGGGCTCCGCGCATCATCACGCCTCCCCGGCAGACCCTAGTTCGGAAACGAGAGCAAAAGTGGGGCAGAAGCTTTTAGTCGTAGATGACTCGATTACAACCCGTCAAACCCTCACCCTCACCCTACAGCGGGCGGGCTATCAGGTGATTCAAGCTCAGGATGGTCAAGAAGCGGTTGACCATCTTCTGCACCACCCCAATATTCAGCTAGTGATCTGCGACGTTGAGATGCCTCGCATGAACGGCTTCGAATTTCTGCAGCATTGCCAGCTTGACTCAAATCTAGCCGGGATTCCAGTAGCAATGCTGTCTTCTCGAAGCAGCGCCAAGCACCGTCTTTTGGCGGAGCAGCTCGGGGCGATCGCCTACATCAGTAAGCCCTACCTAGAGCACCAGCTGCTGACGGTGATTGCGAAGATCTTGAAGGCAGATCTATTGAGTCCAATTTCTGGTTGAGGAATCAAGCTATGGCAAAGACATCATTGAATCGAGATTTAGAGCGGCAGAAGTTTATTACGTTTCCCCTGTCAGACTACTATGTCGCTTTGCCGATGGAAAGCGTTCTGCGCGTTTTGCGCCATGACCTTGAAGGAGGTGACGACAAGCTCAATCGCATGGGTCTGCTTCAAATCGGTCGCCATGTGATTCGAGTCATCAATTTATATCAGTGGTTGACCCCCGCGCCCGCTCCGCCGCCGCCCTTTCTCATCATTGTTCAACCCCCCCAAGGGGAGCCGTTTGGCATTTGGACAGATGGCTTACCCGACTTAATTGAGCTATCGCCAAATTTGCTGCGATCGCTGCCGCGGTCGGCGGGGGCTTTATCCGGATTCCTAGAGCTAATGAGCCACACGGTGGTGCTTGCCGATGGGGAAGAGAACAAAACGATTTTTTTTCTGAATATTTCGCGTCTTTTGGAGGCTCGCGCCCCTGAAATGGCCGCGCTGCCGTCGCAGGTTTAGGCCTAAGCCACAGGGCCAGCGCGATATAAGCCGGGCCGCACCCTGACGATACAGCGGCTACCCAAATCCCTTTGACTCTATTCCCTTCAGTGCCCAGACTCCAAACTCACCAGCAGTTCCAGCGATCGCCAGCAGCTCTTCACTGGGGTGCCAAGCCAGAGCCGAGCACCCGCCTTCCGGAAACTTGAGGACTTTAGACGGCGTTTTCTTCATCTCCCAGAGGCAAATGGAGCCGTCTTCCCCCGCTGAGGCCAGCCGCAGGCTTTTGGGCTGAAAGGCGATCGCGTTTACTCGGCCGGTGTGGTGCTGCAGAACCTGCGATCGCCAGTCTCGCTTGCCGCCATCGCTGCGTCGCCACAGCGTAACCCCTTCAGCGCAGGCCGCCGCCAGCAGCGGGTCTCCCGATTTCCCCACCGCCTCAGACCAAGCTACCTGCCGCACCTTGCCGGGAAAGCCCTGCATTAGCCAGGGCGGTGGGCTATCCCACTCCACTACCGTCAACGTGCGGTCTAAGTTGCCCGACGCCAGGTAGCGGCCATCCGCAGACCAAGCGGCGTAGAGGCTAGCTCCCGGTACGGCAACTGTTTTATGGTTTACCGCCCAGTCAGCTGCATTCCAAACCTTCATGCCTCCATGTCCACTGGCGGTAAGCCAGTGACCTCGGGGGTGCCAGGCTAGGTGCAGGACGGAAGAGGACTGAAAGTCCAGGTCTGCAGCTGTATTAGTCCCATCCCAAATTTTGACTTGAGGTCCAGCCCCGTAGGCCTGATAGGTTTGGCTGGGATGCCAAGCCAGTTGATCGATCCAGACGCCGGGATGGGACTGGCTGAACGCGATGGGATAGTTCGGCTGGAGCGCCCAAATCGTCAACGTGCCGCTCTGCCCAGCCGCGGCTAGATACTGTCCGTCAGCAGAGAAGCCTAAAGTATTTACCGCTTTGCCATCTGCCGCCTTCAGGACGACGCGATTCTGGGCGATATCCTGAGCCCGGTCAAACAGCAGCACCTCCCCAGCCGAAGACGCGGCAGCGAGCCAAACCCCATCGGTGGACCAGGCGATCGCCGTCACGTAGTCGCTCAGGCGATCGCGCCAGCGCTGGGTGAGGTTCAGCGTGGCCCTCACGCCAGACAGGTGCGGAACCCGCTGCGCAGCTCGGCCTCGTCTAGGTTGCGGCCAATGAACACCATCTCGCTGCGGCGGGCCTCGTCGGGCCTCCAGGGGCGATCGCTGCGGCCATCGAAAATCATGTGCACCCCCTGGAACACGTAGCGGTTGGGCTCGCCGGCGAGGTTGAGGATGCCCTTGGTGCGGAAGATATCCGGGCCTTTGGTCTCCAGTAGGGTGCTCACCCAGCTGCTCAGCTTGTCGCCGTCCAGGGGCTGCTCCTCCACAATGGCGAAGGAATAGACCGACTCGTCGTGCTCGTGGGCGTCCTCGTTGAGGAATTCGGGGTCCACCTCCAGCGCTCGGTCCAGGTCAAACGCCTTGACCCCCAAGATAGTTTCGATGGGCAGCTTGGAGTTTTGGGTGCGGTAGATTTTGACCATGGCGTTCATATCCAAGATGCGCCGCTCTAGCTCAGCCAGCTCTTCTTCAGAGACTAAATCGATCTTGTTGAGCAAAATCACGTCGGCAAAGGCGATCTGCTCCTGGGCTTCGTCGCTGTCCCAGTGCTGGTGGATGTGCTTGGCGTCCACGATGGTGATCACGGCGTCGAGGGCCAGCTGGGACTGGATGTCTTCGTCGACGAAGAAGGTCTGGATGACGGGGGCGGGGTCGGCCAGTCCCGTAGTCTCAATCACCAGATGGTCGAACTGGTCGCGCCGCTGCATCAGGTTGCCAATGATGCGAATCAGGTCGCCTCGCACGGTGCAGCAGATGCAGCCGTTGTTCATCTCAAAAATCTCTTCGTCGGCGTCAATAACGAGCTGGTTGTCGATGCCCACTTCGCCAAATTCGTTGACGATCACCGCCACCTTTTTGCCGTGCTCGTGGGTCAAGATGCGGTTGAGCAGGGTGGTTTTACCTGCGCCGAGGTAGCCGGTCAGCACCGTCACTGGAACTGCAGTCGCCATAGTCATCACGTTGTTGGTGTTGAGCGTATTCACGCTGTAGGGTTGAGCGTCTTCAACCTTAGCGATCGCGTGAACGCTAAAAAGTTTGCGGCGAACCATTTGGCGGACGCACACTTTGTCAATAGCGTGTGATAGGTTGAGCATATTTGACAGGGTTTGAAAGAATGGGCCCATGCTTGAGCTGCGGCCCAACTGCGACCCAACTGCGATAGAGCTCTGCCGCCGCACTCCCTAGCGGCTCGAATTTGCACCTGAGAATGCACTTTCTGCGCAGATTGCGTGGAAAATATCCTCGGGGTATAGCCTTTTCTCAGTTTCGATGTTCAGATTTCTTGCTGCCTTCAAGGCGTTCGAAGGCATTTTCAACGCCCCGTTTCTCAGTATTGGCACCTCTGAGCTGACCTTGAGGGCGATCGCTCAGTTTGCTTTGGCGCTGCTGGTGGCGCTGCTGTTTTCCTTCGGTCTGAAAAAGATTCTGGCGAATCAAATTTTGCTCCGTTTCGGATTGAGGCAAGGTGCCCGGGAGTCGATTGCTACGGTTTTGGGCTATGGACTAGGGGCAATGCTGGCCGTGATTATGCTGCAGGCGCTTGGCGTGAATTTGGCATCGGTGGCGGTTTTGGCGGGCAGCTTGGGCATCGGCATTGGCTTTGGCCTGCAGGATTTGACGCGAAACTTTACCAGCGGTATTGCCATGCTGGTGGAGCAAAAGCTCAAAGTCGGTGACTTCATCGAGTGGGAGGGCCTGACGGGCTACATCATCGAGATTTCTTTGCGATCGACGGTGATCCGCACCATCACCCAAAAGCATATCGTGATTCCCAACAGCAGCTTAGTGGGAAGCCAGGTGATCAACTGGACCTACGACAATACGAAAGGTTGGGTGCCTGTGTCTGTGAATGTGGCCCATGAAAGCGACCCGGTGATCGTGATCGAAGCCTTACTGGATTCCGCTTATCTAGAAGAGACGGTTTCCTACGAGTATCCGCCTGAAGTCTATTTCACCGGCTTTGGCGAGAATTCCCTGGACTTCATTCTGTGGGTATGGGTCGATCGCGTCGACCTAAAGCATAAAACCGAGAGTTCTCTGCGCTTTATCATCGACCTCAACTTAAAACAGCACAATATTCGCCTAGCGTCTCCTTGCTATGACCTGTGGCACCGCAACCCCAACGTAGTGGTACAGTCTTCCATTGAGGACTACGAAAGGCACGCCCAGGTGCACCGCGCGATGCCTACTTCGGGAGAAAACTACCCCAAACCCGTGGCGGTGCGAGACCTGCTGCGCAGCGTTCCCTACTTTGCCGACTGCAGCGTTGTGGAGTTGAGGAAACTGGTGGAAGTGGGGCACCGCCGTCGTCTAGAGGCCGGTGAAATTCTCTACCAAGCTGGGGACCCGGGCGACGCATTCTACATCATTCTCTGTGGGTCAGTCGGCTACACGCTAGACGGAGTGGAAAAGTCAACGGTCCTAAGTTCAAGCCAGTTTGTTGGCGAGTTTTCGCTGATGTTGGGGGTGCCTCGCACGGTCACGGTCAAGGCCCTCGAAGACACGACGGTCTTTGCCGTTAGCCCTCAGGGCTTCAAGCGAATCCTGCAAAGCCAACCCCGTTTGTATGGCCTGATTGTGCAGGAGATGGGCCGCCACGAGGCGGAGCTGACCCAGCAAGAGCGCCACCTCAAAAAACTGGGGTTGATCAACAACGAATACGACAACAATCCGGTGGCCTGGGTTCAGAAACAGCTCGAAAAGCTGTTTTTGCCGCTCACCTGAACGATATTGATAGTTAGCATTTACCCCTTGCATAGTCAGTGCCCAATGGCCGTGATAGGCTCAGATCCCACTTTGAGCCTTCCCGCTATGCCCACCGCAAAATTTCAGGTGACCCTGCTGGCCCTCTGTCAGGCCCTAGCAATGACCACCAATACGGTACTCATCACCACCGCCGCCCTGATTGGCTACGCCCTGGCGGCAGACAAAGCCCTGGCTACCCTTCCCTTAGCCGTGCGCCAAATCGCTACTATGATGGCCACCATTCCTGCCTCGCTGCTGATGCAGCGCGTGGGGCGACGCGGAGGCTTTCTGGTGGGTACCCTTGTGGGGACGATGGGGGCGGGAGTCGCCATCTATAGCTTAGCCATCGCCCACTTTTGGCTATTCACGCTGTCCATGGGGCTCTTGGGGATATCCAATAGCTTTGTCGGCTACTACCGCTTCGCTGCTGCAGATGTGGCAACGGAGGCCTTCCGCTCCCAGGCCATTTCCTGGGTGATTGCGGGGGGCATCGTTGCGGCGATTCTTGGCCCTTGGCTGGCTACTGGGTCGCAAGGGTGGTTCGACAACGAGCTTTATATCGGGGCTTTGATAGCGGTGCTGGGCCTGCAGGTTCTGGCCAGCGCCCTGCTGCTCGGGCTAAAAATTCCGTCCCCGGCAATTGACCCCGCCGCCCCAGCGACGCGATCGCTGCTGCAAATTATGGGCCAGCCTAAATTTCTGGTGGCGACCCTGGGCAGCACGATTAGCTATGGCGTGATGGTGTTTGTGATGACCGCGACGCCCCTAGCGATGACGGCGGAGCAGCACTCTTTTGGCCAGACGGCAGCAGTGATTCAGTGGCACGTGCTGGGCATGTTTGGCCCCTCCTTTGTGACAGGCTGGCTGATTCAGCGACTGGGGATGCTGACGATTATTCAAGCGGGCGCGTTGCTCACCCTAGGCTGTGTGGGGGTGAATTTGGCGGGCGTGAGTTTTGGACACTTTGCGATCGCGCTGCTGCTGCTGGGTCTCGGCTGGAATTTTATGTACGTGGGGTCTACTACTCTCCTGACCGAAACCCATACCCCAACCGAAAAAGGTAAAGCCCAGGCTGCCCATGACTTTCTGGTGTTTAGCTTTGTGGCTTTGGTAACGTTACTCTCGGGGCGCGTATTCTACCGCTTCGATTGGGCGATGCTCAATCATCTAAGCTGGCCGTTGGTGTTGGTGTCTCTCCTGGCGGTGCTGTGGTTGAAGCGAACTCAGCTATCGGCACCCGAGTTAAGCGGCGCTCACCCCACGCCTCTAAAATCTACTCAAACGCGGCCCAGATGACATCGCGCCGTCCTCCCCTTGCTAAGGGAAGGTGCCGGAGGCGGAGGGGCTAACGACTCCACGCCAGCAGCACTACGCTCACCGTTACCACCAGCACCCCCACCCCCTGCACCGGAGTCAGCGCCTCCTGAATTAGCCCCCAGGCCAGCAGCGTTGTCAGCACCGGATTCATCGCCCCAATCATCGACGCTGTAATCGCGCCAATTTTCTGGATGCCCAGATTATTCAATATATGCCCCATTGCGGTCGCGATCGCCGACAGCAGGCTACCCAACCCCAGCGCCCACCAGTCCAGACGCCAATTTGCCAGTGGCCATACCATCAGGAGCAGCCCCGACAGCGCGCAGGTCACCGTGAAGCTCATCCAGGTAAAGGGGATGGGGTGCACCTTGGCAAAGCTTTTCTGCGCCGTGACGGTATACAGCGCGTAGGCCACGCCGGACAAAATCCCCAGCACCACGCCTAGGCCAGTGTCAGAGGTCACCGTCAAGCTGTCCTGCGGTAGTGTCAGCGTGCTGCCGCCCAAAATCGCCGCCATAATTAGCCACCGCAGCAGTGAAGGCCGGTCGCCAAACCACATCCAGGCAAAAATCGCGGTAAACACCGGAAAGGTGAAGAATAGAGTCAGCGCCACAGCTGTCGGGATAAGACCAATAGACAGATAGAGCAGCACCAGGTAGGTAAACATCAGCACCCCGCCTAGTAAGGCAAGCTTCAGGGTAGGGCGCTGGGGCGGCTGGGCAAGCTGGCGTAGATCTGGCCAGAGGCGCGGGTAGAAGGTGGGGATTAACGCACTCATCAGCGGCACGACCCACACCGTCCGCAGTACGAGCAGCAGCAGCGAGGTTTGCAGGGTGGGCGGCACAAATCCCCCGGTTTCAAACCAGCCCAAAATAGACTGCTGACTGTACAAGATACGCACAACCACGTTTTGGATGCAGAAGCATGCTGCGCCAAGTAGGACAAAAACAAAGCCGAATACAGGCGCTTTCGGATTTTGAGCTTCGGGAGGAATCAAGAATTCACGGCCTGCTCTACGTCAGCCTGGGTAATGGTATCTACAGCCTTATGAATTTTATAGGCCTGGGGCGGCTGACTCATCACCGCGATCGCCGTTTCGATTGGGGGGCAATCCGGCTCGTGGCACTGAAGCTGACTAATGGAGAGGGGCACATTGTCCGGTAGCTTCAAAGCTTTGTAGAACCAGGTTTTGAGCTGCCGAAGCTTCTCGGGATTAGCGGTGGGACGGGGTTTTTGGAAGAGGCTCATTGAATCTAAATAGTAGCGTTGGTGATAAAAGGGGCAGCTAGTGACGGCATTGGGCCGCCCACCCCGTCAGCATAGCGGTGAACAATCCACGCCGTGACTGGCATCTTACTCGAAACTTAACCTAGGCTTATCCCCCCAAAATCGTTTCTCTGAGAGGATGATATTGTGAAGATTATGTGAAACCAATCAGGTCTTTGCTTGAAATCATCCGTCCATCAGCAACCCTTCGATAAACCTATGGAGCAGTCTGCCATTGTCACCCTAGACCAGGTCGGTGTGACCTACCAGAACGGGGTTTCAGCATTGGACTCTGTATCGCTCCAGTTAAATCGAGGAGAATTTGCGGTGGTCTTGGGCTCCTCTGGTGCAGGGAAGTCAACGCTGCTGCGAACCATCAACTACCTGAATCGACCTACCCAAGGCCGCATCCTTGTAGAGGGATTGGGCGAGCTGTCTCACGCCAAAGTCTTGCGATCGCACCGCAAGCGGACAGGAATGATATTTCAACAGCATCAGCTCATTGATCGCCATTCCGCACTTCAAAACGTGCTCATGGGGCGGCTGGCCTATTATTCCTTCTGGAGGAGCCTTTTGCCCCTGCCCGATAGCGATCAGCGCATTGCCTTGGATTGCTTAGAGCGCGTCGGACTGATTGATAAAGCTTTAACGCCAGTCAAATCGTTGAGCGGCGGACAAAAGCAGCGGGTGGGTATTGCCCGTGCCCTAGCACAGCGTCCCCAGCTCATGCTGGCCGATGAGCCCATTGCCAGCCTCGATCCCGCCAGCGCTCACAACGTGCTGTCTTTACTGCGAGGGATTTGTAAGACAGACGGCATTGCCGCGTTGCTGAGCCTGCATCAGGTTGATTTCGCTCAAGAATATGGCGATCGCATCATTGGCCTGGCCCAGGGCCGCGTTATCTTTGACGGCCCCCCATCGGCGCTGCAGCACCATGACTTAGAAGAAATTTATTCAGGGCAGCCTGCTGTGGCTGCGGTGTAAGCGCGCAATGTGATCAAACATCAGGGCGATGTTTGGAGCTTGTTTTGTCCGTGTTTTTGTCTCGTTTATATCTACTGAGGAGTGAATGATTATGGTTGGCCTGGGTCTAAAGCAAGGAATTGCAGGGTTTGTTTTGGTGGGCGCTTTTGCGCTGGCAGGGTGCAGCAGCCCCGATTCAGCAAGTGGTGATTCAGCGAGTGGTGATTCAACGAGCGCTGGGGCATCGGAAGCCAATCCAGCTAAGCTCGTTGTCGCGCTGCTTCCTGACGAAAATTCGGCAACGATTATCCAGGATAACGAGGGCCTGTCCAATTATCTGGAAGAGACGCTGGATAAGGACATTGAGCTGGTGGTGACTACGGACTACTCCTCGATGATCGAGGCAGCCAGCAACGGACGACTGGATCTGGCCTACTTTGGCCCCCTGTCCTACGTCCTAGCAAGAACCAAGAGCGACATTGAACCCTTCGCGGCCCGCCTCAAAGGAGGGTCAACCACCTACACCTCCATCATTATCGGCAATGCAGAGGCAGGCGTTGACGAGTTTGCGGATATCGAAGGGACCACGGTGGCCTTCGGGGACCCAGCATCGACCTCTAGCCGACTGTTTCCAGAGCTGACCCTGGCCGAAGAAGGGCTAAAGTCTGGCGAGAGCTACGAAGCGGTTTTCTTGGGTGCCCATGACGCGGTAGCGCTGGCGGTCCAAAGCGGCAACGCCCAGGCCGGTGGACTCAGCCGCCCCATTTTCGACTCCCTTGTCGAAGAAGGCATCATCGACCCCGAGCAGGTGGTTGTGATTGCAGAGTCAGCGCCGATTCCTCAGTATCCTTGGACGATGCGGGCTGATTTGGATCCAGCGCTCAAAGACGACATCCGTGCGGCGTTCCTAAACCTCGAAGATGAGTCAGTCCTTGGCCCCTTCAAGGCAGATGGGTTTGCGGATATGAGCGATGCTGATTATGACGGCATTCGCAAGGCTGGCGAAACCCTGGGCCTTGACCTGGGTGAGTTTGTTAAGTAGACAACGGTAATTCGACGATGACGATAGCGAATGAGTCCTTTGACACGGTATTACGTCAATACAGGCGCGGATGGGTTCGACAACTCATTCAAACCCTCATCCTCATCGGCATTGTTATTGTTAGCTTCGTCGTCGTTGAGCTGCTTGATATCAACCGCATGAGGGAGGGGATTCCCGCGATCGCCAAGCTTTTGGGAGAGATGCTGCCGCCAGACTTCAGTCGCTTTCCCAAATGGATTATGCCCATTATTGACACCCTGGCCATGAGCGTCGCCGGGACAGCGCTTGCGGTGGGCTTATCCCTTCCCCTCTGTCTGTTCGCGGCCCGAAACACGACCCCCCATCCCATTCTATTTCACGTCGCCCGCACAATTTTGAATATCGCCCGCGCGGTGCCTGAACTGATTCTCGGCATGATTTTGGTGGCGGCGGTGGGCTTTGGCAAACTTCCCGGCACCCTGGCGCTAGGGCTCCATTCTGTGGGCATGCTGGGTAAATTTTATGCCGAATCTATCGAGCTAACGAACCAAGACCCTATTGAAGCCGCTCGCTCCGTGGGGGCCACCGAACCCCAGGTAATTGTCCACAGCATTCTACCCCAGGTGTTTCCGCAGATGGCAGACGTCACCTTTTACCGGTGGGAATACAACTTTCGCGCCTCCATGGTGCTGGGCGCGGTGGGGGCAGGGGGCATTGGTCTGGAAATTATTAGCGCGCTGCGCGTCTTGAAGTATCAGCAGGTGTCGGCCCTGCTGATTGTGGTGCTGATCATGGTCACCGTGGTGGATAGCCTGAGTAGCTATCTTCGGAAGAGGTTTGTCGGGTGAGCGATGCGTCTCGTCGTCCAAAGGTTGTGGTGACCCATTGGGTACACCCTGACGTGATCGAGTTTCTGGGCCAAACCTGCGACGTGCTGGAAAATCCGACCCGCGATACGCTGTCCCCGGAGGAAGTGCTACGGCGGGCGCAGGACGCTGAGGGATTGATGGTGTTCATGCCAGATTCCGTGGATGCCGCTTTCTTAGCGGCCTGCCCAAGGCTCAGGGTCATCGCTGGGGCCTTGCGGGGCTACGACAATTTTGACGTCGAGGCTTGCCGCGATCGCAATATCTGGTTCACGATTGTGCCCGATTTACTGGCCGCCCCGACAGCGGAACTCACAATTGGCCTACTGCTGGGTCTAGCCCGCCGCATGCTCGAAGGCGACGCCTATGTCCGCAGGGGTGAGTTTGCCGGGTGGCGACCGATTCTTTACAGTCCGGGGCTGCCGGGCAAAACCTTGGGCATCGTCGGCATGGGCCAGCTCGGACGCGCCCTAGCACCACGGCTTCAGGGGTTTGACATGACCCTGCAATACACCGACCCCCTGCCGCTGTCGCCGGAATTGGAACAGCAGTGGAACCTTAGGGCGGTGGACCTTGATACGCTGCTGGAGACCAGCGACTATGTGGTGCTGATGACGCCGCTCCAGCCCAGCACCCTCCACCTTATAGGCCGAGAGGCAATCGCCCGCATGAAGCCCGGCAGCATTCTGGTCAATCCATCGCGGGGGTCTGTGGTGGATGAGGGTGCGGTTGCGGATGCCCTGGCATCAGGACAGCTGGCCGGTTACGCCGCCGATGTCTTCGAAATGGAGGACTGGGCCCGGACAGACCGACCCCGCACTATTGAGCCCCGGCTGCTGAGGGAGGGCGATCGCACCTTCTTTACCCCTCATCTCGGGTCTGCTGTTGAAGGGGTTCGTCGGGCGATCGCCATGGAAGCGGCGGTGAACCTGGTTCAAGCGCTCCAGGGTAAGACGCCTCAGGGCGCTGTGTAGCTAAATAATCGCCTTCCGCACCAGGCTAGACACCTGCTCCACCAGCACCACCGCAAAAATCACAATAATCACCATCAGGGCCTCGTCGTAGCGCAGCAGCTGCATCGAGGTCGACAGCTCCACCTCCTCAATCCGCTCTGCAAAGAACTTGCCGCAGAACCCCATCGCGTCCACCGTGATGGCCAGGATAGCCCCACCACGATGATGAAAATCAGCCCCCAAACTAGGTCCGGAACGACCCACAGCAGGGTGATTAGGCTGCGGCTGAGGGTAAAGAGCACCGGGTGAGGCGTGGTGTTTTTCGCCGCTACAATCGACAGGGGCAAGCTGAGCAGCGCCGGCTCGTTGACCAGGTTCATAACAAGTTAAACTCTTGGCACTGGCACCTGCTGGCGGAGCGGGTTTAGCGCTACAGCAAGATAGACTCAGGATTTGAGCACTTCAAAAGGGCAACTTTCTGGTAGACAGCGCTAGCTTCAATAAGGCAAGCTCGACGGGTATACCGTAGCTAACAGACTATATTTCAACAGGAGATTAATTAAAATGGCTGACGTTACCGTTACCGTGAAAGACAATGGACCTTTTCTGGTGAAAGGCGATATCGACCTTGTCGATGCTGAAGGCAACAGCTTCCCGGCAGACCAGGCGACCATCGCCCTTTGCCGCTGCGGTGGCTCAACCAAGCAGCCCTTCTGTACCGGCATGCACAACGAGCTTGGTTTTAAGTCTGCGCCGCGGGCCTCAGAAGGTTAGGCGACTCCAGTGATGCGGGAAATCGCACCGTAAACGTCGTGCCCTGTCCCAGCTGGCTCGTCACCTCAACGGTCCCCTGCAGCAGGTCCACAAACTGCTTCACGATGCTCAGCCCTAGGCCCGTACCGGGAATGTTGCTGACGTTGCGGCCCCGGTGAAATGGCTCAAACAGGTGGCGCTGGTCTTCTGGGGAAATGCCGATACCCTCGTCTTTGACCTGAATGACCACCTGCCGCTGCCGCTTGGCCAGCTTTAGGGCGATCGCCCCATCCTTGGGCGTGTAGCGAATGGTGTTGGAGAGCAGGTTGGTCAAAATCGACCACAGCAGCCGCTCGTCTAGGGAAACCACGAGCTGACGGCTGCGGCAGGAAAGCCGAATGGGGTTTTGGGGTCTGCGGTATTCCTGTTCCCTCAGCAGCCGTTGGCAAAACGCGACCAAATCCACGGGCTCGGGGCTGACCGCTACGCGGTTGGCCTCGATTTTGCCAATGGTCAAAATGTCGTCGATCATCTGGGTCATGCGATCGACGTTGGTGACAATATTGCGCAGGTAGTCGGCCTTTTCCTGGGGCTGGAGCTGGGCGTCGTAGCGGTTGAGAGAGGAGACCGACAGGGCGATATTGTTGAGCGGGTTGCGAAACTCGTGGCACACCATGGAGACGAAGCGCGATCGCATCTCGCTCAGCTCCAGCAGCTTTTGGTTGGCCTGCTGCAGCCGCGCCGTCCGCTCCTTCACCTTTTCCTCTAGCGCTTCGTTGGCCTGCTGCTGCACCTGCTCGGCCCAGCGCCGCTGGGTAATATAGCGAAAGGTGACCACCGCGCCGATCAGCTGGCCCGCTTCGTCGCGCATCGGTGTGCTGATATACTCTACTGGAAAGCTGCTGCCGTCCTTGCGCCAAAAAACTTCACCCGTTACCCGGTGCACGCTGCCGTCCTGGAAGGCGGCGTAGATAGGGCAGTTTTCCCTGGGGTAGGGAGTCTTGTCGGCGTGGGAGTGATGCAGCACCCGGTGCATCGATTTGCCGATTAGTTCATCTATGGGCCAGTCGATCATCGCCGCCGCCGCCGGGTTGACGAAGGTGACGTTGCCCTCTAGATCTAGCCCATAAACCCCTTCGCCAACAGCGTTGAGGATCAGCTGATGCTGGCGGCGCAGCTGCTTTAACGCTTGGTCTGGTGCCTGGTTTGGCAATAGGGAAAAATGGTTTGAAGAGCCGCTCATAAGCCATAGGCTATTTCTAAAACGAGAGCGGTAACTGTATTGTAGTACACCACAAAGATGTAATTTAGCAATTAAGAAGAGAAGACGTGTTGGCCTACAGCGCGTCGCAGTGCCGCAATGGTTTATATCAAAAAACGCTTGCGGGAATGCGATCTTGTTGTCATTAAGTAGGCCTAAATCCCTGTGATGAAGACGGTATTAATCATTGAAGATGAGGACCAAACCCGCAGCATTTTCCTAAAGTGTTTGGCGTTTGAGGGCTTTCAAGCATTGGAAGCCAGCGGCGGCGGTGAGGGGGTGGTGATCGCTCAAGCCCAGCATCCAGACCTAGTGGTGTGCGACATCATGATGCCCGACATCGACGGCTATGCGGTGCTTTCAGCCCTGAGGCGATCGCAGCACACGGCAGCGATTCCATTAATTTTTCTCACTGCCAAGGTGACCATGGCCGACCTACGGCGGGGGATGGAGTTAGGGGCGGATGACTACCTGACAAAGCCCTGCACCGTGGAGCAGTTCTTAGCAGCCATCAACGTTAGGTTAAAGCGACAGGAGGAGCTGTCTCGATCGTATTACACGCCAGCTTCAGAGACGCCTTCCGCCAGTATCCCTAGAGTAGCGAAACGCACTAAGCTGCCCCGGCCCAGCTCTATTTTCCCAGACTGTCCCAAGCTGGCCACCGTCTTCCACTTCATCGAAAGCCGCTACCGACAGCCTATCAACCTCAGCGACGTGGCCCAGGAGGCGGGCTACTCTCCGGCCTACCTCACCAGTCTGGTGCAGGAGCAGACGGGCCGCTCGGTGAAGCGCTGGATTATTGAGCGGCGCATGGCTCAGGCCAGGTCGCTGCTCTCAGGCTCGGCCCAGAGCGTGCGGCAAATTGCCGAGTCTTCGGGCTACAGCGATGCGGGGTATTTCACCCGGCAGTTTCGCAAGTTTCACGGCGTCTCGCCCCAGGCGTGGCGGCAGGGATCTGTAGCGAAAGTGACGAATTAGCCCTCAACTTTGCCTGGAAAAAATAACTGCAAAAGAAAGTCCTACCCATGTTCTAAAAATTCTCCAATGCGATCTTAGCTAATCCTTGATATCTTACAGAGCAATACGCTCGTTAGCTTAAGAACTGAGGGTAGGCCGAGTTTTACAACGGCACTTAGGTAACAGAAACTATGGTTTTTACAGCGACAAATTTTTCAGCGGCGTCGGCCCAGCGATGGAAAAACTTAGACTGCGATCGCGGTGAGCTCTCCGATCTGCAGCTCAAGTGCGTCATCTGCGGCGGCACCCACTTCACCCGCGACCACTGGGAGTTCATGCAGACCATGCCCCAGGACCCAGTGGACATGGTGGACGACCTGGTGAAGATGGGGCTGTACAAAGATAACCAGCTGCGGGCCGCCGATTCCGTCAACGCCCACGAGCTGCGCAAAACGCTGTTCCTCAAAACCGTAGGCCGAGGCAGCCCTAAGCGCGAGAAGCTGATTTTGGACTTGTGTCGTCAGGCGGGCGGGCTGGAAAATGCCTTTGCCGCCGCCTTTGGCCCCCAGGCGGGGCTGTTCTTCGCCGACTCCATTCGCAACGGTCAGCACACCCGACGCGAGTTTCTGCGCAACCTGGCGGTGGGGGCGGCCCTGGTAAGCCTTGCGTCCTGCGGGGGCGAGGAGCCGGTGGCTGAAGCGGGGGGGGATGAGCCGGTCTCCGCTGAGGGACTGGAGAAAACTGACCTGCGAATTGGCTTTATTCCCATCACCTGCGCCACGCCGATCATCATGTCCGAGCCGCTGGGCTTCTACCAAAAGTACGGCTTCAACGCCGAGGTGGTGAAGATGCCCAGCTGGGGTGCGGTGCGGGATTCAGCGATCGCTGGCGAGCTGGACGCTTACCACATGCTGGCCCCCATGCCCATTGCCATGACCCTGGGGCTGGGGTCCGCCGCCTTTGGCGTCAAGCTGGCCAGCATCGAAAACATCAACGGTCAGGCGATTACCGTCGCCAACCGCCACTTGGGCAAGGTGAACGGCCCCGCCGACTTCAAGGGCTTCGTTATGGGAGTGCCCTTCCCCTACTCCATGCACAACCTGCTGCTGCGCTACTACCTGGCCACGGGTGGACTAGACCCCGACGTGGACGTGCAGATTCGCCCCGTGCCGCCGCCGGACAGCATCGCCCAAATGGTGGCGGGCGACATCGACGCCTACCTAATGCCCGACCCCTTCAATCAGCGGGCGGTTTACGAAGGCGAGGGCTTCATTCACCTAATTACCAAGGAGCTGTGGCCCGGCCACCCCTGCTGCGCCTTTGCCGCCAGCGACCAGTGGATTAGCGACAACCCCAACACCTTCCGGGCGTTGAACAAGTCCATCATCGAGGCGGCAGGCTATGCCCGCGACCCCGCCAACCGGCCCGAGATTGCCAAGGCCATTTCCGAGCGGGCCTTCTTGAACCAGCCCGTGGAGGTGGTGGAAGCGGTGCTCACCGGCAACTTTGAGGACGGCCAGGGCAATACCCTAGACGTCCCCGACCGCATCGACTTCGACCCCTACCCCTGGCAGAGCTTCGCCAACTGGATCTCCTCGCAGCTGGTGCGCTGGGACCTGCAGGGGGACGGCAAGTCGGCGGATATTATTCCCGAGCGGGGCTACGACGACGTAGGCCAGGAGATCTTCTTGACGGACCTCGCCCGTGAGCTGGCCGAAGAGCTGGGCCAAACCCCGCCCGATGAAATCTACCGCTCCGAAGACCTCAAGTTCGACAGCTTCGACCCGGAGACGCCGGGCGAGTATATCGACAAGCAAATTGAAGAGTACGGCGTGTAGGGAGGACATATGACCATTACAAGTGCAACACCCCTGACCCCTGAGAAGGACGACTCCCCTTGGCTGAACGAGAATGTCAAAGCCGTCGGACTGTTTATCCTGTCCCTGGTGCTCTTCCTGGGCTTTTGGGAGATTGGGGCGCGGGCGGGCTGGTTCTCAAAGGGCATGCCCACCGCCAGCGAAACCCTGAAGGAGTTTTGGTGGTGGATCACCCATCCCTTTTTCGACAATGGCCCCAACGACTTGGGCATCGGCTGGAACTTGCTCATCAGCCTCAGGCGGGTGGCGATCGGGTATATCTTGGCATCGGTAATTGCCGTCCCCCTGGGGATTCTGATCGGCATGTCTCCCGTGGCCCGCAAAGGGTTTAACCCCTACATTCAGCTCCTGAAGCCGGTGTCTCCCCTGGCGTGGCTGCCCCTGGGCCTCTACATCCTCCGGGACTCGGAGCAGACGGGGGTGTTCATCATCTTCATCTCCAGCATCTGGCCCACCCTAATCAACACCGCCTTCGGGGTGGCCAACGTGGATAAGGACTACCTAGACGTGGCCAACACCCTGGGGGCCTCCCGCCTGCGCACCATCTTTAAGGTAATCATTCCGGCGGCGTTGCCCAACATCGTCTCGGGTCTGCGCATCAGCATGGGCATCGCCTGGCTGGTGATTGTGGCGGCGGAGATGCTGCTAGGGACGGGGCTGGGATACTTCATTTGGAACGAGTGGAATAACCTCTCTATCCCCAATATCCTGGTGGCGATCTTCATCATTGGTCTGGTGGGGCTAATCCTCGACACCATCTTCGCAGTATTGGAAAAAGTTGTTGCGTTTGGTCGAAACTCATGAGCTTAGCATCCGTGAATGGCGCTGTTACTGATCAAGTTGACCAGGGCTCATCCTCCCAGCTTTCTATTCGCAGCGTCACCAAAACCTTCCCCGGTAAGAGTGGCTTTTTGGATAAGCTGTCTGGCAAGTCGAGCCGCGACTTCACCGCCATCGAAGACATCAGCATGGAGATCGAGCCCAACACCTTTGTGACTATCATCGGTCCCTCGGGCTGCGGCAAGTCGACGCTGCTGGGCATGGTTGCGGGACTGATGCCGATTACCAGCGGCGAGATTTTGCTCAACGGCAGCCCGATTACCGGGCCGGGGCCAAACCGGGGCATGGTGTTTCAGAACTACGCCCTCATGCCCTGGATGACGGTGGAGGAGAACATCCGCTTTGCCGTGGAGACGGTGCATCCCAAGCTGTCCGGCAAGGGCATGAAGCGGCTGATTAAGGAAAACATTCAGCTGGTGGGTCTAGAGGGGGCCGAGCGCAAGCACCCCCATGAGCTATCCGGCGGCATGCGGCAGCGGGTGGGCATTGCCCGCGCCCTGGCCATCGACCCGCAGATTTTGCTGATGGATGAGCCTTTCGGGGCGCTGGACGCTCTGACGCGGGGCTTCCTGCAGGAGGAGATCGAGCGCATTTGGGAGCGGCAGCGCAAGACGGTGATCATGATTACCCACAGCATTGACGAAGCGCTGCTGCTCTCAGACCGCATCGTGATGATGACCCGGGGACCGGCGGCGCGGGTGGATGAGATTTTGGAGGTGCCGTTCCCCCGGCCTCGCGATCGCGACAGCATTGAGCAGCATCCGGCCTATCACGGGCTAAAGGCGGAGATGGAGAGCCACCTGTTCCGGGAGACGCGGGCGGTGGAGGAGGCGCGGATTGGCCGGGGGTAGGTTGGGTTGAATGCAATGAAACCCAACGCTGCCAATATCTGTGTTGGGTTACGCTGCCGCTAACCCAACCTACATGCCTCTGTCTCCGGAGATGACAAGGACCAAGGCTTCCCCCTTTGCTTTCGCGAAGCGTGTCCGTAAGACGCAGGGGAATTGAGGGGGGTAAAGCAAAACCTAGCGTCTTTAGCCGAAATTTTCCGCACAGGAAACTCTAATTAAGTTTGAACTACCAAATTGAACTAGACATCAAAAAGTGAGGATTGAACCATGCCAATTTCAGAAATCACCGAAAAACTCCTAGCCGCCAAAAAAGCCGCCGGACTCACCTTTGCCGACCTCGAAGCCAAAGTGGGCTGCGACGAAGTCTGGATCGCCTCCGTCGTCTACCGCCAGGCCAGCGCCTCCGAAGAAGAAGCCACCAAAATCGTCGAAGCCATCGGCGCCGACGCCTCCCTCATCGAACCCTTGACCGAATGCCCCGTCAAAGGCTCCTTGGACCCCGTCATCCCCACCGACCCGCTGATCTACCGCTTCTATGAGATTATGCAGGTCTACGGCACGCCCATCAAAACCGTTGTTCACGAGAAATTTGGCGACGGCATCATGAGCGCCATCGACTTTTCTGTAGACGTGGAGCGGGAGGAGGACCCCAAAGGCGATCGCGTCAAGATTATTATGTGTGGTAAATTCTTGCCTTACAAGAAGTGGTAACACACGGTAAATTTTTCATTCATCTGCTAAGAGGACGCCCATGTTACGTTTGCGATTGACTGATCAAGAGCTAAGGCCTGCGGCCGCTCGCATCGGCGGCATAAGCCTAATTGCCGCTCTAGGGTTTCTGGTAGCAGCGCCAGCCCTGGCGCACCATCCTTTTGGCGGCCAGACGCCATCTAGCGCCGTAGAGGGTTTCCTGTCCGGCCTGGGTCACCCTGTCGTCGGGCTAGACCACCTCGCCTTCGTTATTGCTGCTGGTCTATTAGCAGCGGCGGTGGGCCGCGGTCTGATGATTCCGGTGAGCTTTGTGCTGGCCTCCCTTGCCGGTACCGGACTGCATCTGCTCGGGCTAAATTTGCCTGCCCCCGAGTTTACAATTTCGGCATCGGTGCTGA
Organism: Elainellaceae cyanobacterium; assembly: GCA_050331115.1. Classification (GTDB taxonomy): domain Bacteria; phylum Cyanobacteriota; class Cyanobacteriia; order CAKZMO01; family CAKZMO01; genus JBCCAG01. The sequence goes on along the minus strand of JBHJHD010000085.1, from coordinate 35,433 downwards.
TGTTTGGCGGCATCCTAGCCCTAAAGCATCGCCCTCAAACGGTCACCATTACTGCGCTGGCCGCTCTCTCAGGTCTGTTCCATGGCTATGCCTACGGGGAAGCAGTGGTTGGCGCTGAAATGACGCCTCTGGTGGCCTACCTGCTGGGCTTCGCTGTCGTTCAAGGGGCGATCGCCGCCGCGACTTGCTGGGTCGCTAACCATCTGACCTCGGGTAAACAAACCCTCGGTCTCCGGTTTGCTGGATTTGCCCTAGCGGGAGCTGGCGCTGCTTTCTTGTCTGGCGTTGTGCTGGGCTAATCATCACATCAAGTTTGAACCTGGGTATGGGGCCTGTTGGCACAGCGTAGACCGCTGCGCCAGCAGGCCCTTTTTTTCTGCCGCTTGGGCCAGCCGGCTGCCTCAAACCTGTTGCGCTGGCCCGGTCGCTTAAGGCAGCTATCGGCAGGCCTATTCTCCGGATACGCAGCTCTGAAGCCTCCAAGCAGCTGTATCTTGGAATGATTAAGGAGTAACCATGGACCCAAGTTTCTGGAATCAGAAATGGAAGCAAAACAGCATTGCCTTCCATAAAAGCGAAGCCAACCCCGCGCTGGTCAAATACTTCGAGCAGCTGTCTCTAGCGAAGGGCGATCGCATCTTCGTCCCCCTGTGCGGTAAAACCCTCGACATCGCCTGGCTGCTTTCCGAAGGCTATCGGGTTGCCGGGGCTGAACTGGTTGAAATGGCCGTTGAGAAGCTGTTCGACGAGCTGGGGGTGGAGCCGGAGCTATCAACAGCCGGAAAAGCAAAGCGCTACAGCGCCAAAGATGTCGATATTTTTGTGGGCAACATTTTCGATGTCTCTAAAGAAGCGCTCGGCCCGGTCAACGCCAGCTACGATCGCGCTGCCTTAGTCGCCCTCCCTCAAGAAATCCGCAACCGATATACCGCTCACCTAACCGACATCACGAACAACGCGCCGCAGCTGCTGATCACCTTTGAATACGACCAGAGCGCCATGGCAGGTCCGCCGTTTTCAATCGGCCGCGAGGAAGTTGAACAGCACTACAGCGCCAGCTACGATATATCCCTTCTGGCAAGCGCTGATGTTCTTAACGGCCTGAAAGGAGAGTGTCCGGCAAAAGAAAGCGTCTGGCTTCTGAAACCCCACTAAACCTGCTGCAGCGCTGTCAGCCTACAGCCTGCTAATCTGGCTCAGCGCCGCTAGCGATCGCCTGCGCAAGCCGACACCGCCCCAGCGACAGGTCAAACACGTGGAAGCCATACTCCGCCGTCAGCTCCTCAAACACGCGCACGGCGCGCACGCTGTTGCCCCGCTCATCTAGCAGCGGCGAAAATACCGCGATTCCCGCCTGTCCCGGCACAACCGCCATAATGCCGCCGGAGACGCCGCTCTTGGCCGGAATCCCCACCCGGTAGGCCCACTCCCCAGCAAAGTTGTACATGCCGCAGGTATACATCACGCTCAAGATGTCCCGGATATAGTCGGGCTGAATCGCCTGGACATGGGTGACTGGGTTGATGCCCTGGTTCGCCAGCGTCGCCGCCATCAGCGCCAGATCATAAGCATTCACCAGCACCGAGCACTGCTGAAAATATAGATCTAGCGCCTCGTCCAAGTTATCTTCGATCATGCCAAAGTTGAGCATCAGGTGGGCCATAGCCCGGTTGCGGTGGCCCGTCGTGCGCTCAGACATAAACACCGAGACGTCGATAAACACGGGGTGCCCCACGTAGCGACTAAACATCTCCAGCACCTGGTTAAGGCGCGTAGTGGGGTCACTGCCTTTGATCAAGCTCGTGGTGGCGATCGCTCCGGCGTTGATCATCGGGTTGTCGGGCCGCTTCGAGCTTTCATCCAGGCGAATAATGGAGTTGAACGGGTCTCCGGTAGGCTCCACCCCCACGCGCTTTAGTAGCCCCGCCCGCCCCTGCTCCTCCAGCGCTAGGCCATACACAAACACTTTGGAAATCGACTGGATAGTAAACAGCTGCTCCACATCCCCCACCTGAAACACCTGTCCGTCTACCGTGACGATGCTGATGCCAAACCAGTCCGGGCTGGCTTTTTCTAGCTCAGGGATGTAGCTCGCCAGCTTGCCGTCGTTTAGGCTTTGGTAACGCTGGTAGAGCTGCTCTAGAAACGCTTGAATATTTTGCATGGGGGCTCGGGCACAAAACCACAATCTGGTTTTACCGCGTTTTGAACTGATAAGATCAAGGACAGCGCACTTTTAAGTTCTTGCTATGGCTCTTGCAATCTCGGCGGAACCTGCACCGCTAACCGCGAACGCTGACGACGTTGTTCTCGTTGGAAAAACAAGGGTTACCTTAGACACCCTTGTCGCCGTATTTAAACAGGGGGCAACGGCAGAGGAAATTGCTCACCGATATCCCTCTCTTAAATTAGGCGATGTCTACGCTTCGATTGCGTTCTATCTCAACCATCAGCAGGATGTCGAAGCATATCTCAAGCAGCGCCAGCAGCAAGCAGCAGAAGTTCGTCAGACGAATCAGTCTCGATTCGACCCGCAGGGCTTGCGAGACCGTCTACTCTCCCGTCAAGTTGAACGGCGAGCATGATCCAGCTGCTGGCTGATGAGAATCTAGACAACACAATCATCCGAGGGTTGCTGCGCCGAAATCTAGACACTGATATTATCCGCATCCAAGACATTGGGCTCTCGGGAGCGGACGATCCTACGGTACTTGCATGGGCTGCCGAGCAGGGGCGCATTTTGCTGACTCATGACGTAGCAACCATCACGCGCTACGCCTATGAAAGGTTGGTCAACGACCTCGCTATGCCAGGAGTAATTGAAATTCCTATGGATGTCCCAGTGGGAAAGGTAATAGAAGATATCTTTATCATCCTAGAGTGTGGTGTGGCCGAGGATTTGGATGGCCAAATTTACTACCTTTCCCTATAGCCATAGGGTATAAGGCTGATCTTAGTCTGAGATATATTGCTAATTGCAATGGGGAAAAGCAGATTCGCTGCAAAAGTCTGCTTCCCCCCATTGCAATCAGGACATCCTCTCCTAAACTCAAAGGTGGGGAAAGGGAGGAGAAGCCGTGTCTAAATTTATGTTCATCACCGATCTCGACAACACCCTCGTTGGGGATAGCGTCGCCTTAGCCGAACTGAACCAGCAGCTCTCGGCGCACCGCAAGCAGCACGGCACGTTGATTGTGTATTCCACAGGGCGATCGCCTACCTTATACAAACAGCTCCGCCAAGAGCAAGACATGATTGAGCCCGACTTCACGGTGCTCTCGGTGGGCACCCTCATCTACCCCGGCGGCAGCGATGGGCCCGACGCCGAGTGGTCTAATATTCTCTCCGACGGCTGGGACCGAGAGGCTGTCGTCGCCACAACGGCGCACTTCTCTGACCTAGTGCCCCAGCCCGACTCAGAGCAGACGCCCCACAAGGCCAGCTATTTTCTTCAGGCGGCGATCGCAGACGAGCTGCTGCCCCAGCTCAAGGGCGCGCTCACCCAAAAAGGCCTAGAGATCCAGCTGGTTTACAGCAGCGGCAAAGACCTCGACATTTTGCCCAAGCGCGGCAACAAGGGCGCTGCCGTCGCCTTTCTGCAGCAGCGGCTGGGCATGCCCCAGCAAAGCACCGTCGTCTGCGGCGATTCTGGTAACGATCTGTCGATGTTCCAGGCCGCAAACGCCAAGGGCATCATTGTCGGCAACGCCCGCGACGAGCTGCGGGAGTGGCACCAGCGCGAAGCGTCCTCGGATGTCTATCTTGCTCAGGCCTCCTGCGCAGGCGGTATCCTAGAAGGCCTAAAGCACTTCGGCTTTTTACAAAGTGCTGATTAGCCTATTTATCTTATGTTCAGTCTATGCTCAGCTACCTGCGCGGTACCATCATCAGCATTCAAAAAATCGGCAGCGCCAAGGTCCTCCTAGTGCTAGACGTTAACCGCGTGGGCTATGAGCTGCAGATTTTACCCCGCATGGTGCGCGAGCTGCCCGAGGTGGGGGAAGAAGCCCAGATCTTTACCCATCAGCAGGTACGCGAAGACCAAATCTTGCTCTACGGCTTTGGCGCTGCCGCCCAGCGCGACCTGTTCCGTCAGCTCGTGGCCGTCAGCGGCATTGGCCCCCAGCTTGCGGTTGCCCTGCTTGATACCTTTGCGCTCTCCGACTTGGTGCAGGCGATCGTCGGCGGTAAAACCCGGCTGCTCGCGAAAACGCCGGGAGTGGGGCCAAAAACCGCTGAGCGGATTTCTTTAGAGCTAAAAACCAAGCTGGCGGAATGGCGGGAGCAGGCGGGGCTTGTCTCGGTGCCTGAGGCGGCCCCAGTGGGCACTGTGCAGGAAGATGTGGAAATGACCCTGCTGGCCCTGGGCTACTCCCCCGGCGAAATCGCCCGCGCCCTGCAGGCGGTGGGTCAGGCGACGGCCCTCTCCAAAACCGCCGACGCCGGAGATTGGATTCGAGAGGCGATCGCCTGGCTGAGTCAATAGCGGAAGGCTATGATAGTATGGTTGACCGGACCGTTCGTATGTATTTCGATGGTCATTTGACGACCATTCGTGACTTAGCGCAGAAAACTAGCTCAAATCTATGGCACTTGTTCAAGAAAAAAAGCAGGAACTGATCAACGAATATCAGATTCACGAGACCGACACGGGGTCCGCTGATGTTCAAGTGGCGATGCTCACCGAGCGCATCAACCTCCTCAGCGCCCACCTGAAAACCAACAAAAAAGATTTTTCGTCCCGCCGGGGCCTGCTGAAAATGATCGGCCAGCGCAAGCGGCTGCTCAGCTACATCATTAAGCAGGATCAGCAGCGCTACCGCGACCTCATCAAGCGTCTGGGCATCCGCGGATAGGAACTACGGCGTAGATAGCGGCCTCCCCGCAGTTGAATCTTTGTCCTGACGCAGTGCCGGATTACTTCAGGTGCGATTTACCCATGGCGAGCTCGAAAAACTCTGACAACCGGTCCAAAGCTTCCTCGAAAGAGCGGCTGCCGTTCGAGCCTCGGCGCTCCCAGAAGAAGGCCAAGGCGGCTGCCGATGCCGATGCTGCAAAGGCTGACCGTGACGAAGCGGCTCCAAAGGCCGCCGCCATTGATAAGCGGGCCAGCGTCAAGGCGGCCAGAGTGCAGGCCGCTAAGGAAAAGCTGGCCAAGGTAAAGACCGCCCGCCAAAGCCAGAACACCCCTCGCAGTAAAGGCGGCATCCCTGAAGAAGTGACCCAGCGCATGGTGAAGCGCATGGTGCTGCTCGCCGGGATACCGATGCTGTTGGGAATATCAACCTTTTTTGCCAGCTACTACATCGTCAGCCAGGACCTATTTCGTCTGCCGACGATCGCCGTCCTGCTGGTTAGCCTTGGTTTCTTCGGCCTCAGCGTCTTGGGCCTGAGCTACGGCGCGCTATCTGCCTCGTGGGAAGAAACCGGTGAGGTCGGCAGTCTGCTGGGCTGGAAAGAATTTCGCCTCAACTTTGGCCGCATGCGCGGCTCCTGGCGAGAGGCTAAGCAGTCTAAAAATTCCTAGGCGGTCTGGCTGCGAAAAGAACGCTAGCATTTCAAAAGACGCGAGGAGAATAATGCCATGATCATAGTGATGAAGGCCGGAGCCCCTGACGCCGAGGTGAAGCGCCTAGCCGACGAGTTTGAAGTCCAAGGGCTGACGCCTGAGAAAATCGTCGGCAAACATAAGACCGTTATCGGTCTAGTGGGTGACACAGTTGACCTCGATCCGCTGCAGCTTCAAGATTTGAGCGACTGGATTGAGCAGGCGCTGCGGGTCGAAAAGCCCTTCAAGCGCGCCAGCCGTGAGTACCGCCACGGCGAGGCCAGCGACGTGCTGGTCAATACTCCCGACGGCCCCGTCGCCTTTGGCGAGAACCAGCCGCTGGTTTTGGTGGCGGGTCCCTGCTCGGTGGAAGACGAAGCCATGATTATTGAGACGGCGCAGCGGGTGAAGGCCGCTGGCGCTCAGTTTCTGCGTGGTGGAGCCTACAAGCCCCGCACCTCCCCCTATGCCTTTCAGGGTCACGGCGAAAGCGCCCTGCATTTGCTGGCGGCCGCTCGGGCGGCCAGCGGGCTGGGCATCATTACCGAGGTGATGGACACCGCCGACGTGGAGAAAATTGCCGAGGTGGCGGACGTGCTGCAGGTGGGGGCGCGCAACATGCAAAACTTTGCTCTGCTCAAGAAGGTGGGGGCGCAGGACAAACCCGTTCTGCTCAAGCGGGGCATGTCGGCCACCATTGATGAGTGGCTGATGGCCTCAGAATATGTCCTGGCGGCCGGTAATCCCAACGTCATCCTCTGCGAGCGCGGTATTCGCACCTTCGACCGCAGCTATACCCGCAACACTCTGGATCTGTCTGTGGTGCCGGTGCTGCGATCGCTCACCCATCTGCCCATCATGATTGACCCCAGCCACGGCACGGGCTGGGCACATTACGTGCCCGACATGGCTACCGCCGCCGTTGCCGTGGGCGCTGACGCCCTGATGATTGAAGTGCACCCCAACCCGCCCAAAGCGCTATCGGACGGTGCACAGTCGCTGACACCGGAGCAGTTCACTCAGCTGGTGGAACGTTTATCGGTGGTGGGTAAGGCGATAGGGCGGTGGCCCCTTTCTCCGGTGGCGGTTTAGGTCAGCGTCGGCTGCTGATCGCTGAGGCGAACTACGGGGCCGGGCTAGCCGGATTTGACGCAGCTTGATTTGGCACTGCTTGGGCAGACTGGGGTGACGCTTCAGGGTGCTGTAGCGTATTCACCTGCTGACCCAGGCTACGCAAAATCTGGGCGAGGTCCGCGAGTACCTCAGGCGCGTTAGCGCCCTCGGGCAGCGCCGCCATGCGGCTTCTCAGCTCGCTGACCTTGAGCTGCACCTGCTTAGCCGCGTCGATAGCGTCTTGCCCCAGGCGCGCCACCTGCTGACGCTGATAGAACTTGAGCGTCGCGCCCTGCAGCACCTGCAGCGTGGCGTTCTCGCCATGCTGACCGACCGTTGTCCGCATCCGCAGCAGCACCGCCGAATGACCGTAGGTATACTCCAGTTCAGCGTGGCTAGCCCTTTGGCTTGGCATAAGCGGGAGCTGCATCACGTGTTTGAGCTCGCTCACCACCCCCTGGAGCTGCGCTTTATCAATTGGGTCGATAGCCGACCGCAGGACACCGCTGTCGCTCCACAAAATGCGGCCGTGCTCGGGCTGATGCTCAAAGTAAAGCCGGCTGATATTCCCGATGAGTACCCGGCCTAAGAGTTCAGGCAGTAAATGCTGGGGCGAGAGCTCTGTCAGTCGTTCAAAGGGCAGCTCGGGGTGCCGAATATCGAGGGCAAGGGCCGGCGGGGGGGACCCTGGCCGGCTCGGCGGGTGGCTTGAATCTTTTTGGGTAGCCGCCTTTGGGATATTCTGCTCAGCGGTGCTAGACAACGCTGGGGGAGAAGAGCCGTCTCGAAGCTGAATTTCCGAGGGGAGATAAGCTTCGTCTAAAGTCTCCGGCCTATCTACGATGTAGGTCTCTTGCTCAGAGCTGATGGCGGGTTTTGGGGTGCTCTTGGATTTTGGCGCGGGCTGCTGCTTGCGCTGCTTGCGCTGCTTGCGTTGAGAAGGCCACGTAGCGGGCGGCGGAAGTTCGGCCGGTTCTACACTGTTGCGCGGTTTTGGGGCGGCTGGTGGATCTCTCGGGGGTGAACTACTCACCGCAGCGGTAACCCCGGACTGGGGCGTCGCAATCGGCTTTTCGGGCGATCGCCGTGAAGCTTGGCTGCTAGGCACGTCAGCGGCGTGATGCTTTAAGTAAGACGACAGCGCAATCTGCAGAGCTTTGGCAGAGATGGGCTGCTTAATCAGTGAGTAGTTGAGATAGGCAATAATTCGCCGGGCGTACTCATATGCTGCGGTGTCGACCAAGCAGACCATGCCCAAATGCAGATGCCTCCCGTCTAGAAACAGGGGAAGTATTTGATGGTGCAGGCAGATTTCAACGGGGAGCACGTTTTCGATCAAGGTGAACATTTGCTCAACGTTGACGCGCTTAGCCATCTCTTTATCGGAAAGCTCCGAATAGAGACGGTCCATTAGCTGCTGGTAATCCATAGCCTAGGTTTTGGCCCTAATAGTCGCTCATCCAAGCCCCAATATGCAAAGGCTAACACATCTGCTTTGGCGGGCTTTGGCGCTATTATGCAGTACGGATGACAGATTTTGAAGCGATAAATTTGAGGGCATAGCTTATGAAGCTAGCCGGTTCGAATGTTTTGAGCCGCAAGATACAGCTTGTTCCACTCGCTCAACACCTGAGCCAAGGTAAGATCGCGCTCCTGGGCCGCATTGTCAAAAGATTTGCCTGCCTTTAGATCTGACACCAGCGAACGCTGAGCTGCCGTGAGGCCATCCCAGAATTGCTGCCACTGGTCAGGCAAAAGCCCGAAGCTGTGCTCCCTTAGAGAAGTGCCCAGCCAAGCCATTACTAAATCAGACTTACGCTTAGTGCAAAAGACCCGCACGGCGTGGTAGGTGATTTTCTCCCTCAAGCGATAGACCTGCTTGATGGGCATCTGCATCTGCTGGGCGATCGCCTCTTGAGTAAGACCCTGAAGGTGCAGATGTAGCCATTCAACCGCCTCCTGACCCAGCGTCTGCTCAAGATAGGTTTTGAACTCTTCCTTAACGCTGTAGCGCAGGGTTTGCTGCTCTCGCCAAAAGTTTGAGTCCTGATACTGCGTAATGGCCTCGTCGTCCAGCAGGCTGACGGTGTTCTCGCCGTCCCCTGGGCTTTGCTCCTCCGAAATCATCCGAATCATGCTCTTGCCGGGCACCTGCGTCATGCCGCCACGCTGGGAGCGCCGCAGATAGTTGACAAATCGGTATACCAGCAGCGGCTGATTGCGAATGGGGCGCAAACAATACTCCTCGATGCTCGTCAAGATCAGCGCATTACGAAGCCGCCGGTCGGGGGCGCATTTAGCGATGAAGCGCAGCTGCTCCTGGATATGGCGATCGCTCTGAATCATCTCCTGGATCACCTCCTGCAGGACCTCTGCCACACTGCTGCCGCGATCCCGCGATAGAGATATCCAAGTGCGTACTTTATTGCGGACCACAAACAGGCTGCTTAGGCGGTTAATCAGCTGCTGATAGGCGCGGCTCTGAGGGGTATTTAAGTAGCGCTTGCACAAGATGCGATAGCGGTAGTCCATCGCCTGCTGCAGCACGCGCCGGTAGTCTCCTGAGGCGTTTTCTAGCTGGTCCGCTGTTTCTCCCAGCAGCCAAATTACGATACTGTCGCGATCGCGGGGAGACTGCTCCGGCAGCTCAGCCTGCAAACGCGATCGCCACTGATGCTCTAAGTCTTCAATTACTCTCATTGACTACGGTTCTATAGATTGCGGAGCGTGACAGCTTGCAGAGCGTAACCTGCGCTGCGGATAACCCGTCGATGGCCTTCAATGGCTGCTCAAAAGCGTCCGCTTGGAGAAAAGCAGGGCGACACAGGCTGGTTTAAATGCAGCAATAGAATTTAGGTCAGTGCGGGCCATTAAACTTTGATGGAGTGTAGTTAAGAATAGCCTAAATTTCGCGGCTCGCAGCACCAAGTTTGCAGTCCGTCAACAACTGCAGCACAGCGAAAAGGCCAATTCTCGAAAATCAGCTGTACCGGGCAGAGAATTGATCGTGATCCCACAAATGTGCTGTATCCTGCAGCCGGTTACTCCAAAACCATAAAACTGGACCCTGCCACCCGCCTAACTTCTTCAGGCGCTCATAAGATTTTAAATAATCTTCGTCATCCTGAGGCGGTATTGCCTCATTCAGCGTCTTTACCCTAGGGCTATAGCAATAAGGCCCCACCCATAGCGCTATTTCTGCGCCGCTCGTGCTGATTGCGCGCTCCGCCTTTTGTGAGTTGGCCTGTGCGAATGGGTAAATTGATCAAATCAGTATATCGAGAGACTAAACCCGCACAGGCGTTTGCACTAATCTGTATAATCATGGTGTCCCTAAATTTATTTCTATGGGGCCTGAGGGTAGACATCGGATTTCATTAGGGATGCCCCACTTCCGACTAACCGTCAATGCAGATACGAATAGGCTAGTACAAGCGGGCTAATACGAGCGAGTCGGTGTGGACGAGTCAATCGATCAAGGTGTTTTCAAACAGTAGTAGGAGTGCATCATGTTTCGGTCCCCCCAGCGGTATCTAAAGCCCAACCCGTTTACGACCTATCGTGATCCCCACACAGGACGATGGGTTGTGGTCCACTCCAGGCCTGCTCTCGCTGACCAGGCATACTCACCGACGATGAACTACACCACCTCAGCTCTCCATTCTCAAGATTCGACGCCAGCTCATCCTCGAAGGCGTCCGGTTGCCGCAGGAAAAGCTTAGACTTAAAGCTGTCTCTGCTCTAGCTATAGATTGTTGTGATACAGCTTCCTAGTATTCCTCCAGACGTCTCGTTCAACGCCTCGATTGAGCTAACTCAGCAGCTGCTGCATCATCTCTGCGCTAGTGCGTCAGTAGGGGATGTGTCAGTAGGGGATGCGGCTGTGACCAACGCAGACGCTATGCAGGAGCAGGCTGCAGAAGAGCAGGCGATCGCCCAGGCGGTCTCAGCCCTAGTTCAAAGCAAACCTGGGGCTCGCGGGTTCTTTGTCGCCTACTTGACCGGCGACCAGCCGCCCCCTAGCCCGCCCCATCCAGCAGTGGTGACAGGCCTCAAGCGCGCGCCTGAGCAAACCACAGATCTGCTGACTAAAAATCTAGCCATGTCAACCGCCATGGCGCTGACCCACCGCCGCCAGGGCAGCGACGCTATGGCTCAGCAGTCCGCGCAGGTGCGATCGCGGACGCTAGATCTGATTGAGGCACTACAGATGCCCGCTTTAGCCCAGTCGCTGATGGCGCTACGAGACAGCGCTGCTAGCGCTGACGGCACTTTCGAAGCTTTCTTGACCCGGTGGGGCTACGATGAGGAGCAGCGGCAGCATATCAAAGCGTCGGCTGACGAAGCTCTAGGGCGACTGGGCTAATCTTCCCTGGATTGTCACACCGCTAGCGACTTTAACAAACCCATTAACTTTCGGCGACTAGCGTCACTAAAACTTAATGAGAAACCCTACCGGCTGGGCCATCATAGAGGACAGCGCTGTCTGGGTAAGCCTATACAAAGCTGCGCTGTTGGCGTTAAGTGAGACGAGGAGCACGAGTGGCACGATTTTCCGCTGATTTACACCGCTATTTCTTTGAAGAGGAGCCCCCAGCCGACGTTAGGCTTCACCACATTCTAGAGCTGGCGGGCGAGCGCGTCTTTGGCTTTTTGCTGGTCTTGCTGGCGCTGCCTTCTGCGCTCCCGGTTCCGGCCCCGGGCTATTCTATACCGTTCGGAATTTTAATCGTGCTGCTGGCGCTGCAGCTCGCGGTGGGTCGGCAAAACCCCTGGTTCCCTGAATGGATACGCGGTCGGCACATCGGCCTCAAGCAAACTCAGCGCATCCTCTCCGCTGGGCTGCCCTGGCTTAAGCGGCTAGAGGCCCTGTCTCGGCCCCGCATGAGCGCAATCTGCACCAGTCCAGCTGGCCGCGCCGCCCTGGGGATTGCGATCGCCCTCATGGGTATTTCTATGATGATTCCGCTGCCGCTCACTAACACGTTTCCGGCGATTGGCGTGTTTATCGTCGGGTTCAGCCTGATTGAAGACGATGGCCTAGTGGGCTTAGCCGGGCTCACCGTCTGCGCGATCGCCGGTATCGTCTCGGCTGCCCTGGTCACGGCCTATTTGATCGGGGGCATTAAGCTCGTTGAGACCGTCATCGAACAGATTCGCGGCTCGGCCCCGTAGGTCTCCTAGCCCGATTTTTGCGCCTTCCAGGTGCCGCCGTAGACGTAGCCCGGCGCGGCTTGGGCGCTGGGCAGGCAGCGATCGCACAAAAAACGCCAGGCGGTCGGGTCGCCGCTGGGGGGCTTGTCACTGGCTGGCTTGTCACTGGCTGGCTTGTCACTGGGGGAGGCATTATTGGGGGACTCATCACCAATGGGCTCACCCGTACGAATCCGATAGAGTACTGCAGCGCTATCGCCGCAGCGATCGCAGGCTTTTTGCCGCTCCCGACGACTGCGACCCATTTCAGGCTGTGACGGTCTCAGGCTTTGCAAAGATCATTCGCCCTGCCGAGGTCTGCAGGGCCCCGGTCACCACCACTGAGAGGTCATCCCCGAGGTAGCTGCTGCCCTCGTCGACGACGACCATAGTGCCGTCGTCTAGGTAGCCTACGCCTTGGGCGGGCTCCTTGCCCTGCTTCAAGATTTTCAGATTGAGGCTGTCGCCCGGCAGATAGTTAGGCCGCAGGGACTGCGCCAAATCGTTGATGTTGAGGACGGTTACCTGCTGCAGGCTGGCGACTTTGTTTAGGTTGTAGTCTGTGGTCAGCAGCATACCGTTAATTTCCTGCCCTAGGCGCACCAGCTTAGCGTCTACGGTGGGGATGTCGTCGTAGTCCGCCGGGTGAATTGAGATGCGCTCTGGGTAGCTGGCCTGCATCTGCTGCAGCACGTCTAGTCCCCGGCGACCCCGGACGCGCTTTTGGTCGTTTGATGCGTCGGCCACCTGCTGCAGCTCTTGGAGCACAAACTGAGGCACAAGGAGCTGACCCTCTAAAAAGCCGGTATTGAGTAGATCGCTGACCCGACCGTCGATAATGCTGCTGGTGTCTAGAATTTTAGCGGAGGAGGCCTTGAGGGTACCCTCGGCCACCAGTAGGGTTTCAACGCTGTTGGGGTTGATCAGCCGCAGCAGCGTGCGCCCGTGGATATCGGCGAGGCTCATGCCGGAGACGGAGAACATAACGCTACCGACTACGGCGGTCAGCGGCTTAATGAACACGAAGTCCTCTGGAATTGGCAGCAGAAACAGCGGTGCAAGCAGTAGGTTGGCCACTAGCAGCCCTAAGATGAGCCCTACTGCACGGCTCAGCAGCATATCTACGGGCATATCCCGCAGTCCGCGCTGCAGCCGGTGATATGCCGTTTGGGCGGTAAGGCCGACGCCGGTGCCAATGAGTGCGCCGAACGCCGCCAAAACGGTGCTTAACCCCTCGATGCTGCTCACTTGCGCTAGGGTTTCGCTGGGCAGCAGGTCAACGCTGTAGTAGCCGATGCCGGCTCCGGCAAAGACAAATGCCAGTACGATAATGATGTCAATCATGATTGCGTCCCGTTGGGGAAATCGGTATGTATAGATACGCAGGGTATATATACAGCCAGTATGGCGCGAAACGTCGATAAAGCGGAAGACCCCTTTATATAAGTGCAGTACGGTTAGCGCTGTAAGGGCTCTATGATGGGTTGATGGGGCGCGATCGCCTCTATTCTTGAGAGGACCAAGGGGACCGCTGGCTTACCTAGAATAGTGGATGCCTATCTTGGGTGAGGATATCTCTACCCCAGCGCAAGTATTTTAGGGCTACGTCGCGACTCGAACAAAAGCTTATGAAAACAATTGGCCTGCTGGGCGGCATGAGTTGGGAGAGTACCGAGCTGTACTATCGGCTGATCAATCAGGGCGTTAAGCGACGTCTCGGCGGCCTGCACTCGGCCCAGATTGCCCTAGTGAGCGTTGACTTTCAGGGTATTGAGGCGCTGCAGCATCGGGGCGACTGGGCGCAGGCGGGCGTGGTGCTTGCCCAGGCCGCTCAGCGGGTGGCGGCGGCCGGCGCCGATTTTTTGCTGATCTGCACCAACACCATGCATAAAGTTGCCCCGCAGATTGGGGGCAGCATCGATATTCCGATTCTGCACATTGCAGACGCCACCGCCGATCGCGTCCGCCAGGCGGGGCTGCAGCGGGTCGGGCTGCTGGGCACGCGGTTCACCATGGAGCAAGATTTCTACAGGGGGCGCTTTGACCGCTACGGCATTGAGGTCATCATCCCGCCTGAGGACGATCGCCGCATTGTTCACCGCGTCATCTACGAAGAGCTGTGCTTGGGCGAGGTCAAGACCGAATCGCGGCAGACGTATCTACGAATCATTGAGGCGCTGAGAACCCAGGGCGCTCAGGGGGCGATCGCCGGCTGTACGGAAATTGGAACGCTGGTGCAGCAGTCCCATGTGGCGGTGCCGCTGTTCGACACGACGGCGATTCACGCTGAGGCGGCGGTGGCCATGGCCCTGGCGTAGCGCCCTATACGCCCAGCCGCGTCTTCAGGTGGTCTGCTACCCGCAGCGCGTTGGCCACAATGGTCAGCGTTGGGTTGACGGCGGAGCTAGAGGGGAAGAAGCTGCCGTCAACCACGTACAGGTTATCCACATCGTGGGCACGGCAGTTGACGTCCAGCACCGAGGTCTCTGGATCTTCACCAAAGCGGCAGGTGCCGCACTGGTGGCCCACCGCCGGCAGGGGCACGTAGCTGCGGGGGTAGATGCCGAAGGGCACGACGTGCTTGGTGGAGCGGTTAACCGCCTTTAGGGTTTCGGTCCAGCGGTGCACGAGGCGATCGCGGGCTTCTAGGTTGTTGGGGGTGTAGTCCAAGCACACCTTCTCGCCGGTCCAGCGCACGCGGTTGTTGGGGTCAGGCAGATCCTCGGTCTGCAGCCACCAGCCCACCGTATGCTGAGCCGTCAGATCTAGCGCGCGCTCCGGCGCAAACTTGACGAAGGGGGCCAGAGCCGCGGGCGCTTCTGGTGGGATCATGTCTGCCTTGACGTTGCCGGTGTTCTGCACCATGCCCATGGGGTAGGGGAAGTCCTCCTCGCCCCAGTAGAAGTCGTTGATGCCGATGGTCTTTTGGTAGGTGGCGCGATTGGGGCGATCGCTTAACGAGACGATAGTGGTAGCCAGGTGCTTCATAAAGTGGCGTCCCACCTGGTCAGAGCGGTTGGCCAGTCCGTTGGGGTGGGCGTCGTTTGCCGAGCGCAGCAGTAGGGCTGCCGAGTTGATGGCCCCACAGGCTACCACCACCAGATCTGCCGAGAGCTGGCGAACATCCTGGCCGACGCTGACCTCCACCGTCAACACCTCCCGCCCTGAGGCGCTGGTGTGCAGCCGCGTCACCATTGCGCCCGTCATGAGCGTCACGTTAGACTTGTGCCGCACGGGCTGGATGCAGTTGACGTCGGCGTCGGCCTTGCCGCCTACCAGGCAAGGGAACCCGTCGCAGGTGTCGCAGCGGATACAGTCCCACAGGGTCTTATCCACCTCGTTGAGCCGCAGCCCCACAGGCAGGTGAAAGGGCGCGTGGCCGAGCTGCTGCAGCCCTTCTACGATGGGCTCCATGTCGGGCTCGTGGCGCAAGGGCGGGTAGGGGTAGGCCGCGCGGGCGGGCTCAGTGGGGTCTTCACCTTCTTGGCCGTGGACGCTGAATAGAAGCTCGGCCTGGGCGTAGTAGGGGGCAAAGTCAGCGTAGCTTAGGGGCCAGGCAGGAGAGGTGCCGCCCTTGTGCGCCACCTGCTCAAAGTCGCGCTCCCGCAGGGGCAGCAGCGCCGCACCGTAGACCTTAGTGTTGCCGCCTACCCAATAGCAGGTTTGCGGGTGCAGCGGCTTGCCGTCCTTATCGCACCACGCTTCGTCGGTGTAGTAGCGCTGCTTTTGGTAGACCTCTTTCGGTGACCAGTTCTCCTTCTCGCGCGGCAAGAACTCCCCCCGCTCCAAAACCAAAATCTGCTTTCCGGTGGGGGCCAGGGCGTGGGCCACCGTACCGCCCCCGGCCCCAGTACCGATAATGATGACGTCGTAGCGATCGGGGTTTGTCATGGCGTTTATAGCTACAAATTTTTGTGGCGTACAGATTATCGGGGCGTAAAAACTATCGGGGCGTAAAAACTATCGGGTCAGCAGACTTAGCAGCCAGGCATCGAGGGAGAATCCCCCCGGACCAAAGGCCAGCAGCACCAGCAGCATCAGGTTGTAGACCAGCGCCTTTTCCTGGCTGGGCGGCTCCCCTTTGCCATTGGGTCCCTCGTATTCCCCCTCTGGGATTAGGTAGGGATCGCTGGCCACTAGCGGCATGCCGCCCACAACTTCAAGGTATAGGGCAAAGGCCATGGAGCCCAAAATAGTCAAGCAGGCCAGCGGCGTGAGCAAGCCTAAAATTAGGCAGAATCCGCCCAAAAACATGGAGCTAGCCGACAGGGCACATAGATAAATAGGCATCTTTAGGTGGCTGGACCACGTCTGTAGATGGGTCAGCTTAGGATAGCCGTGCAGCACGAACAGCACGCCCAGCCCCACGCGCAGAGCCAGCAACGTCCAGCCTTGAATGCCGACGGGAGTCGCGTAAAGAGACGCAATCAGCTCTAGAGCGGGAGCGATGAAATCTAGCATAGCGATCGCTATTGGGTATAAAGAAATTGAACAGCTCAATCAAAGCACAGCTAGATTAAAGCACGGTAATTGCGTAGAGCGATGTCCCAGCGGTGATAAACAGTCGCTTGCCGTCCAGGCCGCCAAAGGTGACGTTGGTGCAGACCTCGGGGACTAAAATCTTACCGAGGCGGGTGCCGTCGGGGGCGTAGACCTGGACGCTATCGGCAGAGCTGGTGAAAACGTTGCCGTGACGGTCCACCGTCAGCCCGTCCGGCTGCCCTGGCCCGATGACGGCAAACACCCGGCTGTTGGCGGCCTCGACTTGGCCCATGGGGCTATCTACGATGTCGTAGGCGCGGATGGTGTGGTGACCTTGGGGGTAGTCTACCTGAGAAGTATCGGAAACGTACAGGATACGCTCGTCTGGGCTGAAGGCCAGCCCATTAGGGCGCTCCATTTCTGCGACGACGGGAGTGATGGCACCTTGGGAAGGGTCTATCTCTGGGGAGGCTGAGCCCGCCGCACTCGCTTCGCCGGCTCCCACTGCTCCCGCGCTGGGGTCAAAGCGAAAGACAAAGCTGCCCGCCTGTTCTTGCTCCCCGCCGCAGCCCTCCTCCGGCTGCGTCAGCCCGAACGGGGGGTCGGTGAACCAGATGCTGCCGTCGCTTTTGACCACCAGGTCGTTGGGGCTGTTGAGGCGCTTGCCGTGGTAGCCTCCGCAGAGCACCCGCCACTCGCCGCTGGCTTCATCGGAGCGTTGTTCTCGCCGGATAATGGCCCGCTGACCGTGGGAGCAGGCAACGATGCGACCTTCTGAGTCGAGGGCGTTGCCGTTTTGGTACTGGGAGGGCTCGCGAATGACGCTCACCCCGTCTGCTGCGCTCCAGCGAAACAGGCGGTTGCCGCTTACATCGCTCCAAACGACGCTGTCTTCCTGGGGAAGATAGATAGGCCCTTCGCTGTGCTTTGCGCCGCCAGCGAGCTGCTCTAGAACAGCGTCCGGGGAAACAAGGTCGTATATTCTGGGGTTGTAGCCGATGACGGTATCAGACATGGGAAACCTGCCGCGTCGCAGCGCCTGAACGACTGATGTAATAGCTCGGCTGAATAAACCGCCTTTACTGTATCGGGACAGGCGGAGAAAATCAATTGGTGACAAGAAGCGGATAGGCGATCGCCTACCGAAGGTTGGTGAAGCATGACCTCAATTACGGTTCGCCGTATCGCGTTTCAGTTTCCGGCAAGTATCCAGCGCTACTGGCTGAGCGGCAGTCCTTTCCGCACCCACCTGATGAACAGTTTCACCCTAGCGCTTCCGCTGACTGAACGGTGGGCAATTCGCGTACTGAAGCGATCGCTCTGTCGGCTTAGTGATACTGGCGTCGAGCAAGACGTTATCAATTTTGTGGGGCAGGAAGGTCAGCACGCTGCGGCACATGCCGCATTTTGGGACAACCTTAGGCAGCAGGGTTATGCCACAGGCGGGTACGTTCGAGCTATAGAGTCTGTGCTGCGCCGATTTGAAGCCTGTTTTACTCCAGCATTCAACTGCGCTATTTTGGCTGGCTTAGAGCACCTGACGGAGTGTATCTCTGACTTTGGTTTGAGGCACGATATTTTTAGCGGGGCTGAGCCCAAGCTCAAGCAGCTATTTGAGTGGCACGCTGCAGAAGAGATTGAGCATAAAACTGTGGTCTACGACGCGATAACAAGCTTGAAAGTAGGCTATCTCGCTCGCATTTTGGGGCTAGTGATCAGCCATATTTATGTAGTCGCGGCGATCGCTTTTGGTACAGGAATTCTTCTGTGGCAAGATGGCCTACTGGTGAGGCGATCGATTTGGGCCGATGCGGTGCGGCTTTTTTGGATTGAGGGGTTTTTGTTTGAGGTCTGCGAGAATTTTGGAGCATATTGTCGAGCTGATTTCCATCCGTCTCAGAAGGATAACGCTGACCTGGCGCAGGCGGTGTTTGGAGATCTGGCTGAGTAGTTTGGGAGGTGCGATCGCTTTTTGGGGCTACTCTGTAGACTACCTCAAGAGCCCCAAATAAGCTTCCAAAACTGAGGGTTGGCGCGGAGCTTTCCAATAGGATTGAGGCGGCGTTTGCTTGAGCATAGCGATGGCGACACAGCGTGACCTAAGACGGGGATGGAGCCGCTATGACATCTTTGACAATCACCTCGCTAGCTCAGTTTTTGGCGCTGCCAAATATTGAAGGGTCGCCGGCTTGGGAATGGATAGAAGGGTACGCTGTTCAAAAGCCAATGCCGACACTGTTTCACTCACGCTTGCAGCGCAATTTGGTCAACTTCATCAATCAGCGTCCGGAACGGTTCGAGGCCATACAGGAGCTGCGGTGTGTTGTGCCGCTCTATTCTCCAGTGCCCGTATACTATGCGCAGCTCCTCCTTACCGCTAATGTCCTCTCCTCCTTTTCGCTCTAGCCAGATCATTTTGCTCCGGTACAAAAGCCGTGAGATGAAAGCTATTGCCATTGACCTCAATGGCCTGGGGGAAGGGAAGCCTACTATCGATCTTGGCTTTAGGAGGAATGGATCGCTTTGTCGGAATCCCGCGCAACACGCTTTCTAACAGGGTGTCCCAAATCCTGGCGGAGGACAATAACGAGTATCTCTTGATCGAGGCTTCTGACTGGGTAGCAATCGCTAAGGACTGAGCCAAGAACCCTGGAAAGCTGCGCAAACAGTCGCGTGACGCGTTGATCGACTTTTTGGGTATAGATGCCGCACAGGGCATCTATACCCAGGCCTACGCCGTGCGGAAGCTGAAAACTAGTAATTTTTAACCTTACTACTTAGTAGATTAAGGCTGCGTGAACGAAACTTGAACAAAAAATTAAATGACGCAAAGAACTACCTAAGGTTAAGACTCCGCTGTGATATGCAATACGTAGTTCTATATGCGTAACTTGATCTACAGGCTGTACTTAAGTATGGGCTTGACCTTCAGTTGAAATAGCGCCCTCTATATCAAAAGGATGTTATTCACGTATAGCCCTGGTGTTAACGTCTACGTAGACAAAATTATTTCAAGGTTACAACAATAGAAATAGCAAGCCAATCGAAGGATGAAGCGTATACGAACCTCATCTATTTTGGCTTAGCAAATGCTCTGATCTATCAGTATATTTGCGCGTCCTAGCGCATTAAGCATAAGACTTTGAGTCAAGGGCGATGTCCTATTCAATAGAGTAGGCGTAATGAATCTTGAGATTACTCAATGGCTGTCTTGCTCTTAGGGATTTGCTGTTTTGATTGCTGTGGCCGTGAAAAAAATTGTCTTTACAGCTACTGACATCTTAATAATTCATTGGGAGTATCGTGGAAGAATCTAACCTTCAAATCACTGAGCTTTGGCCTGGTAATGAGCCAGGTGAAAATCTGACTGTAGACTGGATCGAGATTACGAATACCGGTGACGCTGCTTGGGTTTCTGGCACCGACCCAGATTTGTACTACGACGATGAGTCTCAAGACCCCGCCGATGCTGTGTTGATTTCAGGCATCGACCAGATTGGACCTAATGAGTCCGCTATCGCATTGGTAGATCTTCAAGATGTTGACGCGGCCATTGAAGGCTTTCGTTCTGTCTGGAGCCCGGTAGTTGACTTGACCAACCTTGAAATTGGTTCGGCGGCGAACAGTTCTGGCTTAAGCCAAGGCGGCGACGGCGCTAGTCTGTTTCTTGGGATACCATCTGCCGGAGATATGCCGTTCGAGTTTGAAGCCTATCCAAACGCAAACAACTTCAGTGGTCAGTCTTGGGACGTGACGCTGGGCGCGTTTAGCGTAGCCGGAGAGAACGGAGCCGTCGCAACTTTGACAGAAAACGATGAATCTACAGCTGCGGTAGGTTCTCCTGGCGATGGCGATCCAGTAGAAGCAGAGGAACCCACCACAGAGCCGCCTGCTGGTGAAGATCCTTCGGCAATTGAGGGTGAATCTTTTAGCGGTACAGATGGAGATGGTTTCTCTGTAACCGGAGATGTCACGCTTGTTGAAGTCGCTGCCGACAACAACGCTGATGATGGTCTTGATATCGGCGGTGACCTGACCGGCGTTAGCGTATCTGTAGAAGAATCCCAATTTAACAGCAACGCAAACGACGGGATCGACCTATTTGCCACAGATAGTTTTCTGACGCTATTTCGCACGGAACTTGCTTTCAATGAAGAGGGGGGGCTTGAAGTCGATGGCGATGGCAACGAAGTTGCTATCACGCTCAGCGAATTTGAATCAAACGTAGATGGCCTGGTTATCCCTCGGACAGGCCTAGGCAACACTTTTGCCATTGACGACTCCGCGTTTTTCGGTAACTCGGATGACGGCATTGACGTTTTTGGTAACGAGAATGTCTTCGAACTCTCCAGCGCATCCTCAACAGGAAACGCTGAAGACGGTGCCGAGTTTGATGGCAGCTTCAACACGTTGACTGCGTTCGCTAGCCTCTTTGCTAACAACGGCGGTGACGGCTTCGGCGACGACATCACGGCTGTTGGCAACGAGTATACTCTCACCGCTAGCTCCTTCCGTGCCAACGGCGATGATGGCATCGACATTGAGGGGTCGAATACCGTCGTGACCCTAG
Source organism: Elainellaceae cyanobacterium (assembly GCA_050331115.1). GTDB lineage: Bacteria > Cyanobacteriota > Cyanobacteriia > CAKZMO01 > CAKZMO01 > JBCCAG01. The sequence continues at coordinate 14,527 of JBHJHD010000085.1, read as the reverse complement.
ATAATATCTCTTCTGACGGTAATGTTGAAGAAGGCTTTGAGATTGACGGTCGCGATAATCAGGTCTTTATTCAAGGCAGAAGTATCTTCGGAGATAACGGTGACGATGGCTTTGATATCGACTTTAGGGGAACTGGTAACACTGTAGAGGTAACGGAGAGCGGTTTCCGAGGTAATGGCGACGACGGCTTCGATGTCTTTGGTCGTGACAATACCATCAGATGGATGGATGTTGAGTCGTTTGATAACACCGAGCAGGGCTTTGAAATTGATGGTGACGAAAACCAAGTCACAATTGAGGACAGCTTCCTGCTATCCAATGGGTCTAGCGGTCTGTCAATCGATTTAACCGGTGAAGACAATAGCATCACCGTGAGTGAGACGGCTTTCCTTATGAACGATGAGGACGGTGTCGAAATTCTAGGCAACGGCAACACTCTTGAGATGATGGATGTCATCATCGCTGATAACGGTGAGTGGGGTATAGATATCTCAGGTGACAGCAACCAGATTACGCTCGGTGGCAGCAGCGGCTTTGAGGGTAACGGTAGCGGCGCTATCGTCATCAACGGTGACAATAACGTTCTCGACCTGGGTGGTCTGAGCGTCGATGTTGTCGATAATGGTAGCGGCAATACGATTGCCTAACAGCGACTGCCTGTGAATTAGCGGGGATGCGATCGCACCCCCATAGCCAGACCGTCCTTTAAATTCGTGAATTTATAAGGACGGTCTGTTTTTTGTTGTTGGCCTAAGTTTGCTCAGAGCAAACGAGGTTCTCAGGTTGCGCTCCAGCGAATTTTTCGTCGCTGACGTATCGGACATACGCATAGAACTTTTGATCACCATACATCTGTGGAGCAGCAATCAGCTCGCGCACAGTCTCCCATTCAACCTCGTTTGAAAAATCAGTTCTAATTACCCATGGGTCCTGATTATTTTCGTTTGCCATAGAATCTGATGCTAAGACGCATCCACACGATGTTACGGCTAGCAGGGTGAATAAGCGGGCGATACTGTTCATCTCACTTTTACCCAAAATTACCTCAATGTCTCAATTGGCTGCTGCTGGCGGTCCATCCTAATCGCGGCGTCAAACGCCCTGTAACGCTCTGCGCTCACGGCAGCCGACTTGAAACCTCGATAAGATTCATGTCTGGGTCGCGGAAGTAGACCGAAATAATTGGACCAGTGGCTCCAGTGCGTTGAACAGGGCCTTCAATGACGTGGACTCCAGATTTGGCAAGGTGAGGTACGATCTCAGATAAAGGAACAGAAGTCAGAAAACATAGGTCAGCAGAACCCGGAGTGGGCTGTTGCGCCTTTGGCTCAAACTCCTTGCCACATTGATGCAGATTGATCTTCTGTATGCCGAATAAGAGCGCCATACGCCCGGCCGCAAACGTAACGGTTTTCATACCCAACACCGTTGAGTAGAACCGTGCGGTGGCGTCTATGTCCTTAACGGTGAGCACCAAGTGATCGAGGCTATCAATCTTCATTTAAATCAATCTACCGCAGGTAAAATCAAATCCACCCCCGACGCCTCCGTCACCAGCTTCCCCAACCGCTGCCGCAGCGTTTCTAGACCCAAGCGATCGCGGGCCGACACAAACACGGCCTCGGGGTAGAGCGTCTTAGCGGTCTCTAGCACCTCGCTGTCCACCTGGTCCAGCTTATTGAAGACCAGCAGGTTCAGCCCCGGCGTCAGCTCTAGGTCCCCCAAAATGGACTCCACCGCGTGAATCTGGCTTTGCCACGCCGGGTGGGAGAGATCGACCACATGCAGCAGCACGTCTGCCTCCGTCACCTCCTCCAGGGTGGCGCGAAAGGCGTCCATGAGCGAGGGGGGTAGCTCGTGGATAAAGCCCACCGTATCGGTGAGCACCAGCGGTACGAGGTCGCTGGTCTCTGCATGGGGCACGCTCAGCCGCCGCGTCGTCGGGTCCAGCGTGGCGAACAGCTGGTCTGCCGTGTAGACCTGGGCGTTGGTCAGGGCGTTGAGCAGCGTCGACTTTCCCGCGTTGGTGTAGCCCACCACCGCCACCGAGGTCACCTCTTGGTTTTGGCGCTGCTGCCGCAGCCGCCCTCGATGGGCCTGAAGCTGGTTGACGTCTTTTTGCAGCCGGGAGATGCGACGCTGAATGGTGCGGCGCTCGGTCTCCAGCTTGGTTTCACCAGGGCCTCGGGTGCCAATACCGCCCCCTAGCCGCGACATCGCCCGTCCCCGACCGATGAGGCGCGGCATCAGATACTCCAGCTGGGCCAGCTCCACCTGCAGCTTTCCGGCTCCGGTCTGGGCCCTTTGGGCGAAGATATCCAGAATTACCTCGGTGCGGTCTACCACGCGCAGGCCGATGCGCGACTCCAGGTTGCGCACCTGGGCAGGGGAGAGGTCCTGGGCAAACACCACTAAATTTGCCCCTGTAGTTTGGGCCGCTAGGGCAATTTCCTGCACCTTACCTTCCCCCACTACGGTCTGCGGGTGCAGGTGCGATCGCTTTTGAGATAGGGTTTCAATCACGTCACCCCCCGCCGTATTCACCAAGCGACCCACCTCCGCCAGGCGATCGCTAAACTCCCGCTGCGTCAGCCCCTTAGTGACGACCCCCACCACCAGGACCCGGTCGTGGTCGGTGTCTACCTGCTGGGCTACGAACTCGCGGCGAAACTCTTCTTCTAGACCCTCAACCAAATCAATAAAGTCTTGATTGGCGATGTCGTCCAGCGTCGTGGGGGGCGACACCGTCCAGCGCTCCTGGGGCACCAGATGGGCAAGATAGCCGCCGTCGACATAGCCGGCGCCGCCCCCGCCCCGGCGCTGGAAACCCTGGCCCGAGAGGGTGAGAATGGCCAGGGCGTCGAGTCGCTGAATGGCCATCGCCGTTAGCGTGGCGTCGGTAGGCGGGTCGGGGCTAAGCTGGGTGGCCAGGCAGCGGAGACCGCACAATCGCTCTGCGCCGTAGCGCGGCAGCTCTATGGGTGGAATTTGGGTCTGGCGAGGCGAGCCGACCCCCACTCTAGTGACGTGCCCCCGCCGATCGACGTAGGCGCAAAGGGGCTGATCGATGCTCTGGCTAGCGGCGGCGAGGCGCTGGGCAAACTCGGGCGTTGTGACGCGATCGCGGGGCAGTCGCTGATGGTAGAGCCGCCGGAGCTGTTTGAGCTGGCTGGGCTTTAGGCCTTGGACCTGTCCATAAATCGTTTCGATAGGCGATGGGTCGACGCAGGCGACCGACAAATGCAACGCCTTCTATTTTAGCTGGATTGCGCGGTCGTCAACGGGGTTCGGGCGCTGGCACCTTACTTCCTCATGCTTTTGGCTCCAGCCAACTTAACTCAAGTATTTTATTTAAATTATTTTTCTTAATTGTATGGCGTTGTGTTCTCTATGTAACATTACAGACGCAGTACGACTCAGAATAGGCCTGAAATTTGCCGTTTATGCCATAGCACAACCCAGTTTCTACTGATATCGGATTATTTCACCTAAAAGATTCCGCTTATTCCCTTAGATGTTTCATTTGATTGTCAATCTCTATCTGCGGTGGGTGAGTCCTAAGTTGGGTTTCACCCCCTTTGCAAACCTCTAACCGCTTGGATATGGTCTAAACATAAGGAAAAGGTCAGCTGAATAAACACGCGGTTTGACGCAGTAAAATTCACGCTTATCTGAAATAGAAGCTGACTTTTTTGGAGATCGGTTTTTACCGCGCTCGATGAGCAGCTTGTCGTTTCAGCTCCTATTTGATACCTCAACTTTGACTTATGTCGTTGAGCCTTAAGTCCGTTGTATTTGGCACATCTCATTACTCAGTCGTTCGCATCGAGCTAAGTTGCTCATATCTGAGGTGGGCCTTCAGAATAGCCGCCTGATCTATCGTCTTGCGGTTCATAATCTAGCCCTGGTTTTCTTCGCGAGCTCCGTCCCCACGGGCCTCGCAGGCTTTGCCACTCACGTCGCCTGTAGGATCACGCAAGCAATGAAAGACGCTCTAACGGTTGGCATCAATACCTATCAATATTTGCCGAAATTGAAGACATCGGCCAATGACGCGACCGCGATCGCCGCCCTTTTGGAACAGTACGGCGACTTTCGCGTTCAGCGTCTTCCTGAGGCGGTCCGCGAGGGAAGAACTACCGTCGGGCGGCGATCGCCTGTGACCTTGCCGGAGCTTGAGGCGGCTTTGATTCGGCTCTTCAAGCCCAGCGGCGCTAACATTCCCCAAACGGCATTATTCTATTTCTCTGGCCACGGCATCCAGCGCGACGCTGGCATTCGGGAGGGCTACCTGGCTCTGTCGGAGTCGCAGCCTGAGGCTGGGGCAGCGGGGCTGTCTCTCTTCTGGCTGCGGCGGCTGCTGCAGGAGAGTCCGGTGTGTCAGCGCATTGTCATCCTCGACTGCTGCCACAGCGGCGAGCTGCTCACCTTTTCAGAGGCAGATCCCGGCGCTCGCCCCGGCACCGACCGCATGTTTATGGTGGCCTGCCGCGAGTACGAGGCCGCCTACGAGTCGCTCACCAGCGACCACAGCGTTCTTACCCAGGCTATCTTGGAGACGCTCGACCCCCGCTGTCACGCCGCGGGCCGGGTCACTAACTACTCCCTTACCAGCGGGGTGAGCCGCGCGCTTCGCGGTCAGACGCAGCAGCCGCTGTTCGAAAATTCTGGGGGGGAGATTCTGCTCACCGCTAGCGGCGAGCAGCGACACCGCCGCCCGGTAGAAGACTGCTGCCCCTACCCCGGCCTTGCCCCGTTTGACGTCTGTCACGCCGACTACTTTTTTGGGCGGGAAAAGCTGGCTCGCGCCCTGATCGATGAGATGGTGACCCGACCGCTGGTGACGCTGGTGGGGCCGTCGGGCAGCGGCAAGTCATCCCTCTTGCGGGCTGGCCTCATAGCCCAAATGAAGCGGGGGCAGGCGTTCCCCCAAAGCGATCGCTGGCGCGTCCGGCTCATGGTGCCCGGCGATCGCCCTCTGAAGCAGCTCGCCGCTGCCTTCATTGACCCCGACAGCGCTGGCCTAGAGCGGGCCGAGCAGCTGCGGCGGGCCGAGCAGTTTCTTCAAGACGGGGGGCCGGGGCTCACCCAGCTGCTGCGGGGCAACCTACTGCGAGAGAGCGCCAGCGGCCTAGGACCGCGCCCGCGCTTTGTGCTGGTAATCGATCAGTTTGAGGAGCTGTTTACCCTATGCCAAAGCGCCCGTGCCCAGGCCGAGCGACGGCAGATGATCGACGCCCTACTCTATGCGCTGCGCGACGCCTACGACTGCTTCCGGGTCGTCATCGGGCTGCGGGCCGACTTCTTGAGCCACTGCCTTCAAAACTCAGCGCTGGCGGCGGCGATGACGCCGGGGCTCCTGAGGGTACTCCCTCTCAACTACGAGCAGCTCAAAGCGGCGATTCTCAAGCCGGCCCAAAAGGTGAGCCTCCAGTGCGAGCCCCACCTGATTTACGCCATTTTGTTCGACGTGGTGGGCGCACCGGGAGAGCTGCCGCTGCTTCAGTACGCGCTGAGGCAGCTCTGGCAGCAGCGCCAGCAAAATACCCTCACTCAGTCGGCCTACACGGCCTTGGGGGGCATTCACGGCACGCTGCACAACCGCGCCTCTCAGGTGTTTGAGGGGCTTTCCCCGGCCCATCAGGCGATCGCCAAGAGCATTTTTCTGGCCCTCACCCAGCTCGGCGATGGCACAGAGGATACGCGGCGGCGCGTGCTCAAGTCCTATCTTCTACAGCTGGCCCACGATCCCCAGGCGATTGAGGAGACCCTAGAAATCTTGGTGGGCGAGAAGCTGGTGGTCACAAGTCACCAGGATCTGGGAAGCAGGGATTGCGAAGCGTTAGGCGAGGCAGGGCAGCTCAGCGAGAGCCTCAATGTTCAGGCGCTAGGCGGAGCTGTAGACGACCAAATTGGCTGGAACTGGGATGACCACGAATTAGGCGATCGCAAAATAGGCGATCGCGAGACGGTGGATATTGTCCATGAAGCCCTTATTCGCCGCTGGTCATTGCTTCAAGGCTGGCTCAACGAGAACCGCGACAGTCTACGGCGGCAGCGGAGCTTGGAGCAGGGAGCGACGGCGTGGAATCGGGCTGGGCAGCCCGACCATCCTGAGTACCTGCTTCAGGGCAGTCGCCTGATGGATGCGGAGGAGTTTCTTTGCCAGCCTGGCTGCACCTCTTCCCGCGTGGTAAAGCAATATGTCGCCCTCAGCCGCGCCGCTAGTCAGCGATCGCATTGGGAGCGGCGGCGGCTGCAGCTTGCCCTGCCCTGCATTTTGACCGTGGCTCTGCTGGCGGGCTTCTCTCAGTACTACAGCACGACTAAAGGTCGCCTACTCCAGACGGCCCAGCTACAGCAGTCTCAGTCGCGGGAGCAGGCGGCCATCGCCCAAGCGATGCTCGACGACCCGGACGGAGATCCAATGACGGCGCTGCTGATTGGCAAAATGGCCCTTACCCATGCCCCGACGTCAGCGGCTCAAACCAGCGTCCGGCAGGCGCTCACCCAGCTGCCCGTGCAGACCCTAACGCTTGGCTCGGGGCCAATCACCCAAATTGCTGCCGATGGGGGGCACTTAGCGATCGCTAGCGCTGATGACACAATTCGGCTGTGGCGACTCCACGGGGCTGTCCCGCTGCACCTTTCAACCCCCGATCACATTCTTCTAGCAACCGGGTCCCAGGCATCACCTGACTCCAAGGCCGTGTCTCATCTCGTGGTTAGCCAGGATGGCACCGCGATTGCCGCCGCAACGGAAGCAGTAACCGGCACCACGCTGGTTCGCATCTGGTCCACCGCCACCGGGACGCTGCTGCACGAGCGGGAAATTAGCGTCTCTATAGCTGCGCTGGCCCTCAGCCCCACAGGGAGACGCGTCGCGGCAGCTACTGCGGCGGATCTGCTGGTTTGGCGACCCCAGGACCAGAATCAGAGCCAGGACATTGAAGCTACCCCTGGGGAGCCGTTGACCGCCGTCCGGGCCCTACACTTTGAAAGCGATGCCGATTTATTGGTCCTTAATAGTCGAACTCTGCACCGGTGGCGTCTCGACCCTGAGCCCGTTGCCCAGGAGCCCCAGCCGCTTGAGGACACCCCAAATGACACCTCAAGTCCTGCAGATATTGATATGGATATTGATACAGCCAGCTTTAGCACCGATGGCTCCGAGCTTGCGATTCAGTTCAACGCCGAAGGGCAGCCTATCGAGGTGTGGCAAACGGCCACCGGGGCCGTTAAAGCGCGCGCGACTAATTTAAGCGGCAGCACTATGGCAGAAAAGCCCTGCCGAGAACAGAGCCCACCAATCTTAGACCAGTCCCACCGCTATAGAGCGGCGGCTACAGTTCAGGCCATGCAGTACTACCTCTGTGTCAAATCTCTGGCGCGCGCGCAGGCCTTTGCCTTTAAGCTTGATGATGCGCCTACGGCGATCGCCTTTAGCGAGCAGAGCAACTACGTTTTGACGGGAGACGTTTCTGGTGAGGTGCGCATCTGGTCGCTAGGGGCGGGGGAGCTGCCGACCATCGCTGCCCCTGAGCCCGTCCGCTGGATACGCTTTGAACATCAGCCCGGTCACTTTGCTCGCCAGGGCTTGGCAAAAGTTGCCAAACTTGTTCGAAGCGCGCCTCTAACTCAGCTTATCGGCATTACGGATACCGGTGAGGTGGGCTATGGGATTACGGCCTTAGGGCTTACCGCCCAGCCCGCCCAGTCCCCGGGAGTGCAATCTCCCGAGGCCCCAGCGTTGGAGGCCCAACCCCTGACGTCCACTGGGCTGTCTGCTGATGATTTAGCCCCCCTTCCAGAGCAAGCGCCAGAGGAAGCCCGCTCGCGGGCATCAGACCAGGCGATCGCCTCTGTTCCGGTCGCCTGGAGCAGTGACGGCAGCCAGAAGCTGATCGCCCAGGGCACAACCGTGCAGCACCGCGTCTCAGGGCAAGACGTGCAGCTCAGCCATGACTCTAAAGTTATCTCAGCTTACTTTAGCCGAGACGGCGGCTGGATTGTGGTGACCGAGGCCGACCGTGTCACCCTATGGGATGCCGCGACCCACCAGATGGTCCGCCAGGTTGCCCATGAAGCAGACGGCGAGCTGGCGGTGGCTCATGCTGACGCCGAGCAGAAGCGCTTAATCGTCGGAGACAACACCGGCACAGTGCATCTGTGGGACGTGGAGCAAAACCGGCGATTGGCCCATTTTCAGGCCCATACTGCCGCTATCTCAGCCCTCGCCCTCGACAACGACGGCCGACTTGCGAGCGCCGATCGCACTGGCGCGGTGGCCCTATGGCAAACCACAGCGGACGGTGAGCGGATCGCAAATCGACTAGCGCTCCCAGAGACAGACGAGGCACTCGTCCAAATAGCTTTCAGCCCCAGTGGCGACTACCTTGCCCTGCTTGATCAGTCCGGGCAGATACACCTGCGCGTGGGCCACCCTGAGCAGCTTGTTCAGATCTCCCGGGCGCGCACGATGCGATCGCTCACGGTGCGGGAGTGCCAGCAGCACCTGGCCCAGTCCGTAGACTGCCGGGAGTTTAGCGAGGGCTAAGCCTGTTTTTTGCGGTTTTTTGCGAGATTAGTTCGACAGGATTAGCAGTACTGGCTAACGTCTTCACCGCAGTCGTCTGCTAAGTAGCTCAGCGCCCGGAACCGTAGACCCACGAGCTGTTCATAGAGCGGGTTGAGCTTGCACATGGGAGGAATGTGCATCAGCTTGTGCCCAAACAGCTTCACGTCTCGCTCAAAGGGGCATTGGGGGGGAATCATCTTGCACAGGAATCGAGCCACCCCGGGGCTTTCGATGTCAAGCTGGTCGAGCCATTCCCTTACGGGGCGCAGGGGCTCTAGGTTGGGCTGCTCTGAATCCTTACCCTCCCTAGGAAGGGTAAGGCGCAGGTGATCGAGGATGTCGCTGGGCTGCTTGAGCGCCTGGCAGAACTGCTGCAGAATGTTGTCCTCTGCTTTTGAATAAATACCGTCGGCGATCGCCACCATAACAGCGGTGCGCATGAAGTTTTCGGCCATGTTGCTGTCGTGCCCAATAGCGTCAGCTAAGGCTTCAGGCTCTATGGCTTCCAGGCTTTTAGGGTTTGCTCGCGGAGCAATTTCCTCTTGAGTCAGAGACAGGATTATCTCCTGCTCCTCTTCATTGAACTGGCCATCGGCCCAGGCTATGGTCGACAGACCTCGAAGCCATGCCGAAGTTTGCTCTCGGGAGTAAGTGTAGGTAAGGTTCGTCATCAGACTGTATCCATGAAGTGCATGTGGATTGGTCTCAAGCTAAGAGAATGGATAACTCAGCTCTACAAAGGACTGCTTTGCCAGCACCTTTAGGCTTTGTTAACTGTCCGTTACGATTCTAGCGCCGGATCTTGGGCTTGGCTGCCCCCTTGGGAACATTTAGGGACTTATGGTTAAAACGCCTCATTGCCAAAACGCCTTGATGCGCACGCCTCTTTTGCTTGGGGCTACAGTAACTTCGGCAAAGGCGGCATCTCGCGGCCTGATTACATAGCGATCGCCCTCCGGGGAAGCGGTGACGGTGGCGTGAGCGGTTCCAGGCGATGATCGCAGCCAGTCGTCGATATCCTGAGGGCGGGCGTCAAAGGTGATCACGTAGGTTTTATCGAACAGTTGACCCGTTCCGTCGATGCGCAGGTGGCGGGCCGACTTGGGCAGCGGGGCCAGCCGGGCCCAGAGGCGTACGGTCTGAATGACGCCGCTTTTGTTAAGCGGGCTGTTGTCATCGCCGGTGAGCCATTCGACGGGATCGGTGAGCAGGGCGGGGTTGAAGCGCAGGAAATCTGGCGGCAGCACCAGATAGTAGAACAGCAGCCCGCCGACGAGAAACAGCGTCAGCGCTGCAGTGACGTTGAATAGAAGATTGGCGATGCGCATTGGCCCGTCCCTATTTGGCTTTCTCTATTTTAGGGAAGGCTTTGGGGAGGATCGGGAACTTGCTCTGCAAGCGCTAAGTATATCGCTACCGCTAGTGACGAGACATAGTCCTAAGACTAAGACTGCAGCAGCCCTAGCCAGACGAAGCTAAGTGCAGCGATGCCAATGACGCCCGCAATGGTGTCTCGCTGCTGAGTAACGGTGTGCTGCAGGCTGGCCCAAAAAGCGCTCAGCGCCTCTTGACGCGATCGCCCGAGCTCGTCTGTGAACTGCTTAACTCGTGCGTCAACCTCGGGCAGGGAAACTTCGTCCCGCTGGTAGGCCGCTTCTAGCTCGTCCAGCTTTTTCCAGTAGTCCGCCGTAGCGTCGATCAAGTCAGGAGTCATAAGTAACGTTAAAAAATGATTGATGTTTACAACTTTATGTTTCTAATTGTAACGTTCTGCTTGACACTGCGAGTCTGCCTGAGGGTGAGGCTGTCAATCATTTGGCAAACGGGTCGAGACAACAGGCTGCGTATTGCCCGCAGGCAGAGCCGGCTAGACTTCCATAGTCCTAGTGCTGCAGGATGAGTTAGAGATCAGTCCCCGGGGGAAGAAGGTCATGAATCTGCTGAAGACGCTGCGCGGCGGTACGCTGGTGGGCCTTGGCTACATGCTGTCGCCCCTGTCCTGGTGGAACGATTTGGTGTTCAATCTGCCCATTGCGCTAGCCTTTGGCTATGGCGTCAGCTGGCTCTATGCAGACTGGTTTTTACCGGGGACGGTGGTGGGCTACTGGCTCTCAAACGTGCTGGGTATCGTGATGATGCAGTTTGGCACCTTGGACGTGCTTTCGGCGGAGGGGAGCCGCAGCCTGAAGCGGGACCTGCTTTTGGGGTTTGGCGGCGCGACGCTCTATACCCTTGTGGTGTCGGGCCTGATCTACTTCCACGTGCTGAAAATGCCGGACTTTTTGACGAATTTGTAGCCGCGGAGAACTGCGCAAGCGGAAGTTGAGCTGTCAAGCTGAGCTATCAAGTTTGGGAGGGCTCAGGCCTGCGGCGTTGTCGCGGAGTTTTGTAGCCCTCTGTACAGTAGAACCTCAGCCATCTATGGGATTAATTATTAAGCTATAGCGAATGTCCTGATGCATTAGGACATTCGCACACTATCTGTACACCTAACTGCTCAAGAAGCGCCAAGGGTTTAGCCAATGGCGCTGTCCTAGATAACTAGGCCGACGCAGCACTATCTAGTGCGGTCTAGCACTGTTTCGAATATCGAGTTCGGTTCAGCTTGCTTTCCTAGGGCGAGCTGAACTGGACCCGTGCCAGTTTCACAAGCTTTGGTATAGCTGCTGTCTATTTCAATGCCCTATTTTGATTACCATCAAGCCACTCTAACTCCAGGGAAAAAATATGAGTGGATATGACGCTCGCGTTCAGGCTGTTCAAAACGTAGTCAACCGGCCGCCGCTGCCGTCCAAAGCGCCGTCAAGCCTAGCCGATATTTGGGCAGAGAATGTGTTTAACCTGACCACGATGCAGGAAACGCTTCCCAAACCGGTGTTTAAGTCAATCAGGAAAACGATTACGGCAGGCGATAGCCTCGATCCGTCCATTGCAGACGCGGTGGCCAACGCGATGCGAGACTGGGCGACGTCTAAGGGCGCCCTCTACTATGCCCACGTCTTCTACCCGATGACCAACCAAACCGCCGAAAAGCACGACGGCTTTATCTCGGTGCAGGGAGACGGCAGCGTGATTGCCGAGTTTTCGGGCAAGGTGCTGGTGCAGGGCGAGCCCGACGGCTCTTCGTTCCCCAACGGCGGCATTCGCGATACCTCCGAGGCCAGAGGCTACACCGCCTGGGACGTCACCAGCCCGGCCTACATCATGGAAACATCCAACGGCGCGACCCTGTGCATTCCGACGGTGTTTATCTCCTGGACGGGGGAGGCGCTAGACAAGAAGGTGCCGCTGCTGCGCTCCATCGCCGCTATGGATAAAGCCGCCCGCAAGGTGCTGAAGCTGCTGGGCCACGCTGACATTGCCCACGTGAACTCCAGCTGCGGCGCGGAGCAGGAATATTTCCTAATTGACGCTAACTTCGCCACCCAGCGCCCCGACCTGCTGCTGGCCGGGCGCACCCTGTTTGGCAAGCCCCCCGCAAAAGGCCAAGAGTTTGACGACCACTACTTTGGGGCGATTCCTGAGCGGGTCCAGGTGTACATGCAAGAGGTGGAGGAGATGCTATACAAGCTGGGCATCCCTGCGAAGACTCGCCACAACGAGGTGGCCCCCGGCCAGTTTGAAATCGCGCCCTACTTTGAAGCGGCCAACGTGGCCAGCGACCACCAGCAGATGATCATGACGGTGCTGCGGCAGACGGCGAAAAAGCACGGCTTCATGTGCCTGCTGCATGAGAAGCCCTTCGCCGGCATCAACGGCTCCGGCAAGCACGTCAACTGGTCGGTGGGCAACGCCACCCAGGGCAATCTGCTGGACCCCGGCGATTCTCCCCATGAGAATGCTCAGTTTCTGGTGTTCTGCGGCGCGGTGATTCGCGGGGTACATAAGTACGGGCCGCTGATGCGGGCGGCGATTGCCACCGCCAGCAACGATCACCGGTTGGGGGCCAATGAAGCGCCGCCCGCAATTATGTCGGTCTATCTCGGCACCCAGCTTGAAGAGGTGTTTGAGCAGATCAAGGCAGGGACCCTCAGCGGCTCTAAGCAGAAGGGCACGATGCATCTAGGCGTAGACGTGCTGCCACCGCTCACCAAAGACGCGGGCGATCGCAACCGTACCTCGCCCTTCGCCTTTACGGGCAACCGCTTCGAGTTTCGGGCCGTCGGCTCCAGCCAGTCGGTCTCCGGTCCGCTGATTGTGCTCAACACCATGCTGGCCGACTCCCTAGACTGGATCGGCAACCGGCTGGAGAACGAGCTGTCGGGCGGGGCAGACCTGAATGCGGCGATTTCCACCGTGCTCAAAGAAGTGATGGATGAGCACGGCGCTGTGGTGTTTGGCGGTAACGGCTACTCGGAAGCGTGGCACAAAATGGCGGTGGAGGAGCGGGGCCTAGCCAACCTGCCCACCACTGCAGATGCCCTGCCGTGGCTGAAGTCGGAGCCCGTCGCAGACCTGTTTGAGAAAACCGGGGTGCTGACGCCGGTTGAGCTGGAGAGCCGCTTTGAGGTGTACGCGGAGCAGTACATTCTGTCCCTTGAGGTGGAGTCGAAGCTGGCGGTGAGCCTGGCTAGGACCACGGTCTACCCAGCGGCGATCGAGTATCTGTCGAAGCTGTCTTCCACCATTGCGAGCCTCACTGGTCTAGGCATTGACTTGGAGAAGGAAAGCGCTAAGAAGGTGGCTGAGCTGACTAACGGCATGGTAGCGGCGGCGAATAAGCTGGAGGCGGCGCTGGAGAGGCACGATTTTGCCTCCACCGAGGACCACATGGCGTACTGCGCCCAGACGCTGCGGGGGCTGATGGATGAGCTGCGGGGCTATGTGGATGCGCTTGAGGGCGTGATTGCGGATAGCTTCTGGCCGCTGCCGACTTATCAGGAGATGCTGTTTATCAAGTAGGGCCAACTCGCTAATATAGGTTGGGCGCGACCCCGTTAGAATAAAGTTCTGACGGGGTCGCGTCTTGTCGAAGCGATCGCTGGATAATTTCACTTCATATTATGGTAACGAGCCCAGGCGTCAGAGACACCATTACGACACTGAACGACCTGCAGCATCGCCTGGGGCTTGTGCAGACCAGTAGCACCGATTTCTTCTCTGAGTGGACAGACGATTTATTGCCTCTCACAGCTCAGGAGCAGGCCAGCGTCGATCGCATCAAGCAGCGCTACGACTACCACCGAAGTGATGGACTATTGCTAGAGGGGACGATTAACTTGGTGGTGACGGCCCCGTTGCTTGAGCTCTTAGGGTTTATCGATCCGCCTTTTCGGCTTAAGTCACCCTATGGCATCGCGATAGAGCTTGAAGACCCAAACGAAACAATTCGAGGGTTTATCGATGTGCTGGTCTTACAAGGGCGTCTCTGGATTTTGACGGTTGAGTCGAAGCGAACCAGCATTTCAGTGCCTGCGGCTTTTCCTCAGCTGCTGGCCTATATGGCCGCAAATGTAGGCCAGCAGCAGCCGAACTACGGCATGGCGACGAATGGGGACGAGTTTGTATTTTTGAAGCTTGGCAGCGGATTGGATTACGATACGTCTCGCGCTTTTTCGCTGTTTCCTCGGCGTCATGAGCTGGGGCAGGTGGCTCAGATTTTGAAAGCGTTGGGGCAAGAGGTTTTAGGGGAATAATGAAGGCGATCGCGTAGTGAAAGCGCAGCTTTTATCGCAAAATGGCACTATTGAATACCCTTCGAGAGAATAGGGAATCAATTTTACAGATTGCAGCGCAGCACGGGGCGTTTAACGTGCGGGTGTTTGGGTCGAGTGCGCTGGTGCAAGATGCAGTTCTTCGGCGGCTACAGACGATAGCGGAATCGTCGCAGCGCCTCTCTAAAGAGTTAAAGGCACAAGCCCCAGGGGTAGATTGGCGATCGCTGGCTGGATTTCGGAATATTTTGGTTCATGATTATGTCGATGGTATTGATTTGGAGCGGGTCATTCC
>JBHJHD010000084.1:0-16295 GCA_050331115.1 Elainellaceae cyanobacterium | reverse complement strand
GCACCGTCACCGGGTATGAGGGATATCAAGCGATCGCTCAAGAACACCATGTACCTATCGTCGTCACGGGGTTTGAGCCGGTAGATATTTTACAAGGCGTGTACCTTTGCGTGCAGCAGCTAGAGGCAGGACGGGCTGAGGTGGAAAATCAGTACGCTCGCGCTGTGAGCACTCAGGGAAACCAGACTGCTCAGCAGCTCATGGCCCGAGTCTTTCAAGTGGTGCCTCGGGTATGGCGGGGGTTGGGGTCGCTGGCGCAAAGCGGCCTGGGGCTGCGATCGCCCTACACCCCGTTTGATGCTCAAATTCGCTTTGCGGAGCGGCTTCAATCGCAGGTCAAGGCAACCCACGATACAACATGTATCAGCGGCCTTGTCCTGCAGGGGCTGAAGCTGCCCCACGAATGTCCCGCCTTTGGCGATCGCTGCCGCCCGGAGCATCCCTTGGGCGCACCGATGGTGTCATCAGAAGGGGCCTGCGCCGCCTATTATCGCTATCGCCAGGTTCTGTGACGATATGACTTCATAAGTTCCTCACCTTTTCGTCCTAGCCTAAAGGCAAGGTTGAATCTTGTGGATGCCGCTCTATTCACATTTCCCATGCGTAAGACAATAGCAAACAACTTCCCAGCCAAAATTGCAGCCCTATGGACTGTCTTTTTACTGGGCACCTTATTCCACACGCAGCTGGCGCTCATGCCGCTGTTTCATGGGCTGTACCAAGCTATCAGCTAGCTCTTATGGGTCTGCTGCTCGGCATAGGACTGCTATTAAATCTTGTCTCTTATCGCTGGATGAAGGATTTATCTTCCATCAAAACACGACCCGCTCATTCGTAGATATCACGTCTGATTAGGAGGCCATAAATAAACGACGCTACTCAGGGGTTTGCTCCTCGCCGGGGGGCGAACCCCAACACCGTATACTTGCGGCCAGCCACTAACGAGAGCTCAATTTATTACTACCCATGTCTACATTCAGCAAAATTCTCGCCCCCATCCAAACCACCATGACCGATCAGGTGGTTTTTAACCAGGCCCTAGCTCTAGCGCAGCAAAACCAGGCAAGTCTTATGCTGCTGCACGTCTTCTCCCCCGAAATGAAAAGCACGCCCACGCTACCCAATCCTGTTTTGTATCGCTACCCGCTTGTGACTGACGAACTCATGCGAGACTACCGTCAGCGGTGGGAGGAGGTTGAGAACGAAGGGTTGTCAATGCTCAAGGACTTTGCCGCACAGGCACAATCAGCTGGCGTTGAAGTTGAATTCTCCCAAAACTTTGGCAGCATTGGAAATATGATTTGCCACATGGCGAAAAATTGGAATGCTGACTTGATCGTGATTCGTCAGCCTAATCGCTCCAAGCTGGATGAGCTCTTCCTAGGCAGCGTCAGTCACTATGTGTTGCACCATGCGACCTGCCCGGTGCTGACAGTACCAGAGATCAATTAAGTCAAAGGCCACGCTGCTTGTGGGCGACCCCCAATACCGCTTCCGCCAGCCACTTAACTCACGCCAGCGCAATTTTACTGTTGAGTGATATGTCCAATTCAAATCCACAACCCTCATCCAATCCAAGAAGGCTTATCGGAGGTCTAGGCTGGATGGCAATCTGGCTGCTCGTGCTTGTGATGAGTCTGCTGCAAGCACCCCGCCGTAAAGAGGTGCCCTATAGTCAGTTCGTTGACCAAGTTGAAAGCGGCAGAGTTACCACCGTCACCATCAGCCCCAAGCGAATTGAATACACCCTTCGCTCAGCACCAAGCCTTTTGGCCGAAGAGACCTCAACGCCAGAAATCTGGGTGACGACGCCTTTGCCTACAGATACCGACTTGCCCAATATTCTGCGCAGCCATGACGTGGAAATCGCGGTTCGCGCGGTTCAAGACGGTGGCTGGTTAGGAGGATTGTTAGGACTACTTTTCCCCTTCTTCATCATTTGGGTTGTGTGGAGCGCGCTTAGAAGGCAGGCGAGCGCTGGACCGGCTGCCCTAAGTATCGGTAAGAGTAAAGCTCGAATTTATTCTGAGGGCAATACTCGCGTTACATTTGAGGACGTGGCTGGGGTGGATGAGGCTAAAGCCGAGCTACAGGAAATCATTGACTTTTTGAAAAATGCTACAAAATATACCCGTCTAGGCGCAAAGATCCCTAAAGGAGTCCTGCTTGTCGGTCCTCCCGGTACGGGGAAGACGCTGCTAGCAAGGGCGATCGCGGGCGAAGCAGGCGTTCCCTTCTTCAGCATCTCTGCCTCTGAATTTATCGAGCTCTTTGTCGGAGTGGGAGCGTCCCGGGTGCGGGATCTGTTCGAGCAGGCAAAGCAGCAGGCTCCCTGCATTGTCTTTGTAGATGAGCTAGACGCTCTAGGCAAATCTCGCACGGCTAACGGCTCATTGACAGGAAATGATGAGCGAGAGCAAACTCTGAATCAGCTACTGGCAGAGATGGACGGCTTTGAGCCCAACGCAGGGGTAATCCTGCTGGCCGCCACGAACCGCCCGGAAGTGCTCGACCCTGCGTTATTAAGAGCAGGGCGGTTTGACCGTCAAATTGTGGTCGATCGACCCGATCGCCCCGGACGTAAGGCAATCTTGCAAGTGCACGCCAGAACCGTTTGCCTCTCTGGCGATGTCGAATTAGATAAGCTGGCAGCGCGAACCCCAGGCTTTGCTGGGGCTGATCTGGCTAACTTGGTCAATGAGGCGGCCCTGCTCGCCGCTCGCCGAAATCAAACCGTGGTGAGAATGGCCGACTTTAATGAGGCGATCGAGCGCCTTCTTACAGGGCTAGAAAAGAAATCGAGGGTGCTCAATGAGCTAGAAAAACGGACGGTGGCCTACCACGAAGCGGGTCATGCCATCATCGGCGCGCTGATGCCTGGAGCCGGAATTGTTGAGAAGATTTCAATCGTCCCTCGTGGTGTGGCAGCTTTGGGCTACACGCTGCAGCTTCCAGAAGACGATCGCTTTTTGATGATTGAGGACGAAATTCGAGGCCGGTTGGTGACGCTGCTTGGCGGGCGGTCTGCGGAGGAGCTGATTTTCGGTAAGGTATCGACGGGCGCTAGTGACGACATTCAAAAGGCCACCGACTTAGCCGAGCGCTGCATTACCCTCTACGGCATGAGTAAGACCTTGGGGCCGATGGCCGTTGAGCGCAGCCAGTCCCAGTTTTTGGGCGGCGTGCCCCAGCCCCGACGGGCCATCAGTCCCCAGCTCTCGGAGGAGGTTGACCACGAGATTAAGGCCCTCATCGACCAGGCCCACCAGATGGCCTTAGAAATTTTGACGAGAAATCAGGACGTTTTAGAGCGCATTGCTCAAACGCTGCTCAGCGAAGAGAGCCTTGAGGGCGAGCCGCTAAAAACGATGCTAGCCGACATTCGCCCGCTGGCAGATTTGCAGATTTGGCTGAATCAAACTGCGTCTGTCGCAGCCGAACCGAAGCTGAACGGTAGCAGATGCCAGGTCAGGAACTGATTGGGGCTGGGATGTTTCGACCTTTTTCACTGACTCATTTTGTTACCGTAGGTCTCCTGATTGCGATTTGGATCAGGGTAATCAGCTGGGGGCTGCGGCGGCAAGGAACCCAGCGGCTGATTCAGCGCGAGAAACAGTTTGCTAGCGCCTATTTGCTGGTATGGGTCGCGTTTCACGGCTGGCGGCTGCTGCCCCCCAATTTCGACCCAGCGCGATCGCTGCCCATTCACATTTGCGACCTCGCGGCGCTGCTGGTGCCGCTAGCGCTTATTTGGCGAAGACGATATCTGGTGGCCTTGCTCTATTTTTGGGGCCTTGGGTTTAGTTTGCAAGGACTGATAACACCTGACCTAAACGCGGGAATAGGGAGCCCCTGGTTCTGGCTTTTCTGGCTTCACCACGCCACCATCGTCGGCGCGGCGCTCTACATAGTAATCGTGCATCAATTTCGGCCCACCCGCAAAGACTACCGCTGGGCCGTAAGAGCGGGGCTTTGCTATCTGGCCTTTGTTTTTCCGCTCAATGCTGTGTTCGGCTTCAATTATGGCTACTTGGGCAATCTTCGCTCCAGTCAGCCTTCGCTGCTCGATTGGTTGGGGCCTTGGCCTTGGCGAGTTTTGGCTATGGTTGCCCTTGCGTGGTTAGGGATGGCGCTCTTACTTGCGCCTTGAGAGTGGGCGCGCCGCAGGGAGCAGTGGTCAAACTCAGCTCAAATATTGGATAATAAAAGATAGAAATAGTGCAGTTTTTGTCATTACTGCACGATGCATCTAAGCTGTGAGTCAAACCACTACGCTGACGCTCAAGCGGGGCGGATGATGGTTCAGCGCCCTCTATTCGAACACGGCCCGGGCCCACGACCTCGGCAAGACCCATGACTGGGCTGTGATCTATTACGACCGGGAGGGCATCGCAGGGCAGTGCACTGTCGTGACTGAAACTCGCGGGACAAAGCGAGGCCAGTGCGTCGTTCGGGGGCAGGCCGCAGCGACCTATCGCACACTCCCTGGTTTGCCCGTTGAGGCAGGTCCACAATATGAAGCTGCCTTCCCGATTCATTGCGATCGCCCACTGAGGCTCTAAAAAGGGGAGCATGTCACTTTGTAAATACCGCGAAAGGCCCTCATTCCCAATCCCTTCCTAAATTTGGGAAAAGGGGAGCAATAGGTCTAAGTCCCTCTCTCAGAATTGGGAGAGGGATTTAGGGTGAGGGGCCTTAAAAGCGACATGCTCCCCCAAAAAAGATTCAGCGAGATGTTAAAAACCCACCTTGGAAAGTGTCCTATTTTCTCACACATTTACTATTTTTTGAGGATAGACTGGAGTCAAGCTAAAGAAAGAATACCTCATTTCAGATATCTGTCTTTCGGAGAGCTGATTTTCAAGCAGTAAACCTTGCGGTCGCTACAGCTTAAAACGCGCAAACTGTGAGGGTTCTTTCTATACGTTACGCCTTGTGGCGTTTTGGAGGAAGTATCATGAAACGTAATTTCAAGTGGGTTCCTATAGGTCTTGTCGCAGCAGCTTTGCTAACGGTACCCCTAAGGGCATCAGCTCAACAATTGCCTGACTACAGCTATGTTGGTCTGGGCGGTGGCGACGAGGGTTTCGTCATTAACGGCAAGATCGCGATTGTTGACAACTTTTCTGTCAGGCCGTCGGTCGCAACTGACTTCGATTTTGATGACGATGAAGATGTTTTCTATCTTCTGCCGATCACCTATGATTTCAACGCTGTAGATCCGGGCGTTGCACTCTATCCGTTTGCTGGGTTAGGCATCGGTGGTGACATCGGTGACGACAGCTCGATTGAATTTGCCCTTGCGGGCGGAGCTGATTATCGCTTCAGCGATCGCTGGGTAGCCAATGGAACCGTCAATTACCTGCCGTTTGCTGACGGTGACGAGGTTGGTTTCGCCCTCGGTATCGGCTATACCTTCGAATAATCGGCAGCCTCTTTTTTGAGAGCCTTAGGCTTTGATTGCCCTCCTTCTGAAAACCTCAGGAGGAGGGCAATTCATTAGTTTGGGTATGGTTTTAGGGCCATGTAGCCCCTTCAGCCTTTTGCTCTATGCTGAGTTCCCGGACAATCTAATGGCCACCCAATGCCGTTATCGGGGAGATTATGCTCCCTCACAACTTCTTCAAATTTTTGTCATAGACTCAAAGTAAATAGGTGGCCATGAATAACCGACGCAATTTGGGGCGAACCTCAACCCCGTCGACTTGTGGCCAGCCCCTTAATATTTAGGCTTGGTGGAGAACTGATCTAATGAGCATTCCAGAAAATTCCATTAAACAAAGTAAGCTGCCTGGGCGACTAATTCTTGACTATGAAACAACGGAAACGCTTGGCCGAGTCGATTGCCTTTGGCTGGAACCGCAGAGCCATACCGTTGCAGGCCTAACCAGCAAGGAAGGTTTGCTGGGTCGACATCAGCATATGCTGCCATGGAGCTGCATCAAAAAAATTGGCGAGGATAGCATTTTAGTCGAAGGTCAAGGCGTTGATGCGAATATCGCAAAGCCTGACGCTGCATTTATCGCTGGCCATGAGCTTTGGACAGATGAAGGCAAAAAAGTCGGACACGTCGTAGACTACATCATTGACCCCGATACAGGCGCGGTCGTCAGCTACCTGTTTAAGCCCAAGGGGTGGAGCGGCTTGATGGACGGCGTGTATCATCTCCCTCCAGGTTCAGTTGAAAGCATTGGCAACGAGCGTCTCATCGCTCAGGCCGACGCCATTCGCCAAAGCGAAAAGTATGAGCAAGGGCTAGAGCAAACCCTGAGCTCGGCCCAAGAACTCGTTAAAGGCGACTTGGCGAAGACCAAAGACGATCTTACGACCGTTGCTGAACGCGGGCGATCGCTTGCTGCACAGCTGAAGGAGAAAACACAGTCTATCTCAAGGCAGGTCAAAGAAAAGATCGGCCATGCTGGTCGGTCACCGAAAGAAAAATCGTAAGCTTTTCTTATCGTCAGTTTGGTAGTGGCGGTGATTGCCGACGACGCCGAGCGGCGTCATAGCCCGACATATTTTAAGAATTCATCACGGCGATTAATTAATTGAAATAGAGCAGCTCTTCTGTCGGCCCGATGCGCCAGCACAAAGCCTCTAAAGACGCCTCTGGATGAGACTCAGAGCGCGATCGCTGACATGGCCTTTGAGGTAGAAGTCCCGGTGCCCTAGCTATTCCACCGGCGCTATAGGGCATAACGAGAGCGCATACTGTAAAGAATTGACTCTCGCTTCTAGACTTGAAAGAAGAAAAATGAGATTCTGTACACAGCTATACAGATTATCTTCCCTGCAGATTAGCTAAAGAGCTAAAGATTTTTCAGTCTAGAAAAGCGGGAAATCCTTAACATAAGAGGATTGTGGCTATTACTGCTTAAGCAGTAATAGCGGCTATCAGCATTGGCTTTGTAGATTAAGAAGTCGCGTAAATATTAGATCGAGGCTGCGCTTTCCTGCTGCCTCGAAGCGTCAAATGCTGCGCTTCCTGCAGCCCAACTTTTTAACTAGGTCAGGGTTTATCTACCTTTAACATCAGTAAAAGTCTTCCGCAGCGCGGCAGTCTTTACAATTTCAATCGTTAACTTTAAACGCTTCTTATTTAAAGAAGGTAATGCAAAAATGTTTGGCAAAACGAAGACTGCGTACATCGCAGTCAAAGGGCTGCTTTGTATATCTATCTCAGTCCTGGCGTGCGGCTGGGCGATGGTCGCACCCGCGATAGCGGCACCCCATCACCACAGCTGCAGTCATCATGGAGCGCTGATATCTTGGAATGCTCTAGAGCCCGCTCCTCAACTGAGTCTTGATGTCTTCCCCGATGCAAGCGATGGCTGGAACCTCCACGTCAATGCACCGGGCTTTCAATTTGCGCCTGCCCACGCCGGTCTTGCTCCTCAATCTGGGGAAGGGCATGGCCACATTTACGTCAACGGTCGTGAAGTTTCCCGGTTTTATGGTCCCTGGCTTCACTTACCTTACCTGCCGCCGGGCGGTAGCGAGGTTGCCGTTACCCTAAATGCCAACAATCATCAAATTTATGCCGTAGACGGCGTTCCCATCCATGCTTCAACTTTGGTCCCCACGCCTCCTGCACGGGTCGTTGACCTCGACCTGCGCCGCGGAGACGCTCAGCCTGTTCCGACAATTCAGGCCAGCCGGGGGGATTGGGTAGAGCTACGCTGGCGCAGCGATCGCCCGGTAGCCCTACACCTCCACGGCTACGACCTTGAGGAGCACAGCGAGCCTCAGCCCGACGGTCGTCTACGCTTCAAGGCCAACCTTGAAGGACGCTTCGCCCTAGAAAATCACGCCCTAACAGAGACTCCAGAGGAGATTGTGAGCTATGTGGAAGTCTACCCTAACTAGGGCGGCCGCAGTCTCGCTCATTGCTACGGGCCTGCTATTCGGCATCAGCGAGCCGGCTTACGCCCACGCGTTTGGACAGCGCTACGACCTGCCCCTGCCGCTCAATCTATATCTGGCTGGGGCAGCGATCGCTGTAGTGCTCTCGTTTGTGGTCATTTCCATTGCCGCTCAAGCGGTAGCGCAGCCGACCCTACCTCGTCTAGAATCCAAAGCCCTGGGCCGCATCTTCGCCAGTCCTGTGGTCCGCGTTCCCCTGCGCCTCGCAACGGTTGGCCTTTTAGGTCTCACCCTGGCGAGCGGGTTTATTGGCACCCAGCGCCCCCTGCAAAATTTTGCCCCGACGTTTGTCTGGGTCGTTTTTTGGGTGGGGCTAGCCTTCATCAGCGCGCTTGTAGGCAACCTTTGGGCCGCTCTTAACCCCTGGAGCGCCCTATTCGAGTGGGCTGAAGCGCTCTACCAAACGGTGACAGGGCGGCAAAGCCTGTCCTGGATTCCCTATCCAGAGTCTCTAGGCGTCTGGCCTGCCGCTCTTTTGATGCTGGGGTTCAGCTGGTTAGAGCTGGTCTGGCGCGAGGCGCAAATTCCCTGGAATACCTCTGGTGCGGTTCTCCTATATTCTGTGGTGACCTGGCTAGGAATGCTCGTGTATGGACGAGCCGCCTGGCTCGCCCACGGCGAGGTGTTCACCCTTGTGTTTGGTCTATTTTCCAACCTTGCCCCCTGCAGGCTAGACACAAAGGATGGTGAAACCGTGCTCGTGGTTCAGCCCTACGCATCAGAGTTTACCCGCCTCAAGGCCCCCGATGCCTCCCAGCTGGTCTTCGTTTTGATGCTGCTGGCAATCTTGTCCTTCGATGGCTTTAAAGACACGCCACTCTGGCAAAGCATCGTAGAAGTCGCCCTGCCGCCCCTGCTGCCCCTGCTGGGCAATCAAGCCTATGCCGCTCTAAATACCCTGGCCTTAGTTACGGTGCCTGCACTCTTTGTGGGCATCTACTTTAGCTTTGCGGCCCTAATGCACCGCGTCGCGGGAAAACAGCTCCTCACCTGTGGCCAGACCGCCCGCACCTTTGTATTTACCCTAGTTCCAATCGTCATTGCCTATCACCTTTCCCACTACCTGTCCTACCTGCTGGTAATCGGGCAGCAAATCATTCCGCTGATCTCAGATCCCTTTGGGTTTGGGTGGAACCTGTTTGGGACAGCCGACTATCGCATTAGCGTCGGCGTCATCGGAGCCAGGTTTGTGTGGCGATTTGCCGTAATTGCGATTGTTGTTGGGCACGTCATCTCGGTTGCTTTGTCTCACCTGACGGCGGTCAAAACTTACCCAAGTTTAGCGGTCGCGCAGCGGAGTCAATATCCGATGCTGGCCTTGATGGTGGGCTATACCCTACTCAGTCTCTGGCTTTTTGCTCAACCGATTATGGAGGGCTAGCGCCTACTGCACACCGCAGCAAAGCAACCCCTATAGCGATTCCCAATCGCGTGAGGTGCAGATTTGCCTTGTACTCCACCAGCATGAAAAACGCTGTATTTAACAAATTCTATTTAAAAAGAGGGAAAAACATGAAGGAGAACAGCGGGCGAGCCCTTTGGACAACGTCTCTTTTAGGGATAGCTCTTATCTTTTGCCTAGGCATAATAACGATTATCTCTAGCGATAGCGCAGTCGCAAGCGGTCTATCAAACGACCAATCGCTGCTAGAGCGCAGCATGATGTCAGCGCTGGCAAATGGCGATCGCGCTCAAGAAAAGCCGTCAGCGCCGACGCCTCAAGACGACCCCTATTCTGGCGCGATGACGCCCCTTCAGGCGCGGTTTGAGAAACGGATTAAGGATGAAACAGGCTTCTCGATGCAGGGGCACGAGCAGTCCGAAGGGCCAATTTTGATGTCACAGTCGGGCAATGAGCAACCCATTGACCACGAACCTCAGCGATGCCCGGCCAATGCCCCCGTCAAGACGTACGACGTACTGGCGGTCAACGTCAATATGGTGCTCAACCGCTGGGGCGATCGCGACCCTCAGGGGCATATGTATGTGCTGCGCGATCGCCTCGGCGCCGTGCGGAGTCAAGAAGCCGCTGCCGCCAGCGACGCGATGCCCAACCCCTTTGACCTCACCCTAGGTCTCGGCGCCGACCCTATCCAGCCCCTGACCATCCGCGCCAACGTCGGGGACTGCGTCAAAATTAGCTTCGAGAACGCTTTAGAGAAACCCAACGGCCTGCTTAGAAACGGGGCTCCCGCGAGCTTTCACATCCATGGGGCCGATCTGATTTTGGCGAGCTCAGGTGAACCAGCTCTGGCCAGCAATCCAGAGTCAATGGCATTACCCGGGGCAAGCGTCGACTACGAGTGGTTTATTGACGATCGCTACTACAACGAACACACTTTCCGCATCCAGTCCCACGGCCCTAAAGGGCGCTACCAGGTTAGCCACGGGCTCTTCGGCGGGTTTATTGTCGAGCCTCAGGGCTCCCAATATTTCGATCCCCGCACCGGGGCCAACCTCTGCACGACCAGTGGCGCGGGGCAGGTGCTGTGTCAAAACTCCTGGGACGCCATGATCGACCCGGGGGACGGCAGCGCCGACTTCCGCGAATTTGGGCTGATGTACCACGAGATCGGCAACGACGGGTTTCTCCCCAGCAACAAAGCTGGTGAACTGAATCCGTTCATCGACGCCATTACCGAGAGCTACCAGCCCAACGGACGCGCCATCAACTACCGCAGTGAGTCCTTCTATCGGCGCATGGGAGAAGCTGAGGTAATGGCCAAGCTATTGGATCTCAAACCCGATAGCCCGCTCAAGGAAGGGCCTAACCAAGCCTATAGTTTTCAAGACCCGCAAGCTGCCGGAATTTGGAAAAAGATCGACCAGGGGCTGCGGGGAGAACTCAACAACTTCGCCGACGAATCCCAGGCCTACGGCACCTATGCGTTTGGCGAGCCGCCCACGCCCGTGCCCCAGTCCTACGTGGGAGATCCGATCAAGTTTCGGATTATTCACGGCGGCAGCGAGACCTTCCATGTGCCCCACCTCCACGGCGGCGGCATCCAGTGGCAGCGCCAGCCTGAGGTGGGCAAGTCCACCAGTAACCCAGACTATACCCCCATCGACGCCGGGCTCAAAAAGCAGTTCACCCAGCGCATGCCCAGTTCTGGAAACGATTCTCAGAGTATCGGACCTTCAGAGACCTACGACTTTGAGATCGCCTGCGGCAGCGGGGGCTGTCAGCAAACCGTCGGAGACTTCCTGTTTCACTGCCACGTGGCCTCCCACTATGTCTCCGGCATGTGGCATTTCTGGCGGGTCTACAACACGCTGCAAAATACCGACGGTAAAACCGACGATTTGCCGGTCTTGGCTGAACTGCCCGATCGCCAAAACCAGGTTCAGCCTGCCGTTAACTCGCTGGGGCTAATCGACAAGATTGTTGACTTTGCCGGGGATACTATCTCAGTCACAAAAGAGAACCTGCCCGATTTAGCAGAAGTACAGCTGCCTCCCCAGGGCGAAGCCAAAACTTGGCAGGATGCCTCGGTGATGAATTGGGCTATTGAGGAGCAGTTTGACGGGCGTCCGCTGTATAAAAACGAGCCCGAAACCTATCACATCTGGCCCAACTTCCAGTCCCCCACGCCCGGCCAGCGCCCCGATATTTTGTTTGATAGCCGGACCGGAAAGCTGGCCTACCCCCTGCTGCGGCCCCACTTGGGTAAGCGGCCTCCCTTTGCCCCCCACCACGGGCCAGCCCCCTTCCTAGAGCCTAGGGTGGCGAGCCGTGGGGAGCCCGCCGCTCCAGGGACAAACGGAGCGCAAAGCCTGTGCCCGGTGGATGCTCCCCGGCGAACCTATAAGCTCCACGCGATTCAGACCCCCATACAGGTAACCGATCGGGATTTAGACAAAAAGGGCATGATTTTCGTGGTCAAGGAGCACGAGGAGCAGGCCCGAACAACCGATGAATTTAAAGTGCCTTTGGCGATGCGCGCCAACCAGGGGGACTGCGTGGACATCATTTTGGTCAACGAGCTGGAAGAAACGGGAGAGCTGGCCGAGCTGAGCAAAACCAACATTCACATCCACTTTGTGCAGTTCGATACCCAGTCCTCCGACGGCGTGATCTCCGGGTCTTCCTACGAGCAAGCACCGCGCCCGTTCCGCGACGCGGGCATGAGCGCCACTGTTCAAGAAGCCGTTGCTTCCAGCGAGTCGAGCGTGCGCGTCAACGACGCTAGCCTCTTTCAGCCGGGAACAACAGTCGCTGTCGGTGTCGATCAAAAAACCGACGGCTTTGAAACGGCCATCGTGGCCAGCGCCAGCCCCAGCACCGGAATCGTCTCCTTTACGGAACCCCTGCAGCACAGCCACGGGGCGGGGCAGCTGATTACCAACGAGTTCGTTCGCTATCGCTGGTACGTCGCCCGTCAAAACGGGGCTATCTACTTCCACGACCACGTGGACGCCCTGAAGCGATGGGGGCATGGTCTGTTTGGCGCGCTGATTGCAGAGCCCACGAACTCCGAGTGGCGGCATCCGCGCACTGGGGAAACTTTCCCCGAACGGCGGAGCGGCCCAATCATGGACATTTTGGTGGATGCGCAGCAGGAGGTCGTTCCGGGCCTCAACGGCAGTTTTCGGGAGTATGCCCTCTTCTTCACCGATCGCACCACTACTGAAAACGCCCCGCCAAATCTGTCGTCTCCCCTCGCCAGCACGGACACCTGCACGGTGGCGGACTGCGGCACCCGGCGCACCACCACCGGCACCATCAACCTCCGGGCGGAGCCCCTAGATGCCTCCACCGATCGGGGCCAGGGCGCCGCGCAGCTGATGCTCAGCAGCAGCGAATATGGCGATCCTAAAACCCCAATTCTACGCTCCTACGTCGGCGATCCGCTGATGTTTAGGCTCCTGACCACGGCCACGGAAGAAGTGCATCCGTTCCACATTACGGGGCATCACTTCCGGTGGGAGCGCTTCCAGGAAAATTCCCCTCCTCTGACCACCTTTGGGGTCGGGATCTCCGAGCGCTTTAACGCCTTTGTGAAGGCCGCGGGTGGCGCCGCCCGTCAGGCCGGCGACTACCTCTATCAAAACGGGACATTTCGCCACTTCCTAGAGGGCAATTGGGGAATCCTGCGGGTCCACGACCAGCTTCAAGATGACCTGCTGCCTCTGCCTGGCCACGAGCCCAGTGCGATCGCCGCAGCCCCGGTCTGCCCTGTAGACGCCCCAGTCCGCCAGTTTGCCGTCTCGGCAATTGAGCGCCGCCCCCTGTTTAACGATCAGGGCGCAACCTCGGCGACTGAGGCCGATTTGGCCGGCTACGCCTATGTCCTCGACCAAGATTTGGCGTTTGGAGATCAGGGGAATCTCGATTTGACGGCCAGCCAGCCCCTGAATCCGCTGGTGCTGCGAGCAAACGCAGGGGACTGCCTTGAGGTGACGCTCACCAACCGGCTGCAAAACGATAGCCACGTGTCGTTCCACTTGGATATGGCGGCCTTTAACCCTCAGGACTCCTTGGGCATCAACCTGGGGAACAACCCGATGCAGACCGTGCCGCCCAACGGCAACCGCACCTACCGCTACTACGCCGAGAGCGAGCTTGGGGCCATGCTGCTTCGAGACTTTGGTGACCCCAAAGCCCACCTCCAAAAAGGGCTCTACGGGGCGGTGATTATCGAACCGGCTGGGTCCACCTACTTAGACCCTCGAACTGGCGCGGCGATCGCGTCTGGCGTTGAAGCGGTGATTTCAACCCCAGATGAACCGGACTTCCGGGAGTTTGTCACCCTATTCCACGACGCCGATCCGATTTTGGGCACCTTCAACATGCCCTACAACGGCGAGGTGCGTCAGCTAAGCGTGGTCAACTACCGGGCCGAACCGTTCCGTGAGCGCCTGGGCCGCAAGCTGTCCCTAGATGAAGGCGCTTACACCAGCGCTCAACAGCTAGACGACTCCCGCCGAGTGTTTGCGGATGAGGCCAGCATGGGCGGTGCGCCGATTACCGAGGTATTTGAGGCCTACACGGGCGATCCGGTCCGCTTCAGAGTCATTAGCGCCTTTAGTGAACAGCCGCAGATGTTCTCTGTGGAAGGCCACCTCTGGCCACTCACGCCAGGCATTGAAGGCTCTACAGACGTCAGTACGCGCTATCTGCCGTCCTCTGGCGTCCTCAATGCTCACCTCAAAAATGGCGTGGACGGCCAGGGCGGCGCCGGCGGCCCCCAAGGCCGCCCGGGTGACTACCTGTGGGGTAACGATCGCCTGCCCTATCAAAAGGTCGGCCAGTGGGGGCTTATGCGAGTGCATGCCCAAGGGACTGAGGCCGAGATACTGCCCCTTCCCGATCGCCAAAGCCGACCTGAGGCTGGCTAGACCGACTAGGCCCGCGGCGGCAGTGGACGGCACCCCAACGTCCGCTGCCGCCGCTCTTTCCTCAATCGACCCCCCATCTAGGACTTAGAACAATGGCTGACAATATTCTCAATATGGATGACTTCAACAAAGTCTATCCTGACTCTGTCGACCCGGTCTTGACCCAGGCGTTTCAGCGCGAAGTTCGCATGCCCAATAGCCATGCGG
Organism: Elainellaceae cyanobacterium; assembly: GCA_050331115.1. Lineage (GTDB taxonomy): Bacteria > Cyanobacteriota > Cyanobacteriia > CAKZMO01 > CAKZMO01 > JBCCAG01. The sequence goes on along the minus strand of JBHJHD010000084.1, from coordinate 1,826 downwards.
TAGACGAAACCACCAGCGGTCGGGTGCCGGCCCTCCACGTCTCGGAGCTCAAAAGTACGCCGCTTCACCAAGCTCAAAGCATGCTCGGCCACAATATCGTCCATCCGGCGGTGCCCCCTTGGGTAGACCTAGAAGACGCCCTAGAGCGGCTGCTGCGGGCGGCGCGGCAGGCAGGCAATGCTGCCCTCAGCGATTTGAGCGCTGCTCACGAGGCGTGCGATATCTTGCTGGGGCGTACCCAGGGCCGCTTTTACGACGGCTTTGGCCTTTTGAACTACAACGTCTCGCCGGAGCTGCCGGGGCAGCGCCTCACGGCCGACCACGTGCCGGGGGAGTACAAGATGAAGACGATTCAGCCCACGGGGCGCACCACCCCCAACCCAGTGGGGGTCGAGCGCCCAATTTGGGAGGTGACGGTCAACTCGGTGTGGTACGGCCAAAACTTCGATTCAGACATCTTTTTGCTGCAGATTCCCGTAGAGGCTGAGCCCACAGACACCGTCGAGATTCACTGGCGAATTTATTCGCTCATCCAGGAAGACCTGGCCCCGGCGACGGTCCTCAACGACGGCTTTGGCCGCATCTTCCACGGGCTCGACAGCAGCTTTCTCTCTCTGCCGCCGCGACACCTGAGCGAGATTACGACGCGCACCATTCCCAATCTCAGGGGAATTTACAACTGGGGCTGGGGCGTTCACCCGCCTCGGGTGCAGTTTATCCAGCCGGTGGAGCGCACCCGCGCCACAGACAAGGTGGGCACGGTGGAACCCGGCGCAGATGGGGTCGGCTGGGATCCGCTCTTCTACTCCTTTGTTAAGCGCAACCGCGACCTGACCTTGGCCATGGTCAGCGCGGCCGCCCCAGAGAAGAAAGCCTATCGGGTGGCGCAGGCAGCGATCGCAGGCGAACAGGGCGCTCTCATTGTGGATATGCTCACCGACGGGGATACGCCGCCGCGAGGGCTGTTTCGGCAGTGGATGAACCTGGCCAGCGACCAGCGGCGGCTGCCCGACGAAGCCTGGGACATGATCGAGGGCGAGCCTGGGGTAGACCGGGTCAGCGGCAAAATCGGCAAGTATGACGTGGTCCATGTCTACATGAACAACAAGGCCTACGGGGTGAGCGCTTCAGCTCAGCCCAACACAGAGGGCAAAGGGGCCACCGTTCGAGATTTTGACCAGGGAGACGTGCTTCGGGTGAAGGTAGTTAACCTCGACAATCATACCCACTACTACCGCAACGTGGATTTCGGAGCGCAGTTTGTCAAAGAGACCAAAAAAACCTTCGGCAACGGCAAGTTTAGCTTTGAAAAGTTTAGCGCTAAGCCCACCTACGGCGTTCCTAAAGTTGTCGAAATGCAGTGGCGCACCGGCTGGGGCTATGTGCCCCACCGAGGGGTAGCTCAGCAGGGCGGCGTATTCCCGCGGGACCGCGATCGCGAACAGCTGGCTCCCTTCACCGATCAGTTTGGCAACCGCAAATACGGCTACCAGTTCACCAGCAGCGCCAACGGATTTTATCGCTTTAATCCACCGGATTTCATTCGGGCGGGCTTCGGGCATCCCGACAGTAGCGAAAGTGGCCCCGACCCGATCAGCGGCGTCCTGCATACCGACTTTACCCCGGGAACGCCGCTGCGGGACGCCGACGGTCGGGACGGCATAAAAATTGGCAAAGATACCGAGGGCTTTGGGGTTGCCCAGATGCCAGATGGTCCCTACAGCCACCCCAACCCAGACACCGGGAATAACCTTCCGCCCAGCTACCCGCCCTTCCTCAGCAACGATCCAAACGCCGCCGGCGGAGACATTATTCCCCCCACGCCC
>JBHJHD010000083.1:0-50762 GCA_050331115.1 Elainellaceae cyanobacterium | reverse complement strand
CTGTTCGACTTCTTCGTCCACGCTTTGGGCGTCGACTGGCTACGCTGGTGGGAGGCCGGTCGCCCCGACACCATGGACGGCCTCGACTTTAAGCAGCGAGAGAAAGACTACCTCACCCGCTGGCGCGACGTGGTTCACGCCACCGTGTGGGACTACTGCGATCGCCACGGCATCAAGCGGCCCAACCGCTGCACCACCGTTCAGCCCGCGGGCACCAAGAGCCTGCTCACCGGGGCATCCTCTGGCTGGCACCCCCCCAAGGCGCAGCGCTTCATCCGCCGCATCACCTTCGGCAAGAACGACCCGGTGGCCATGGCCTGCATTGACTACGGCTACAGCGTCGTGCCTGCCCAGTCCGACAAAGACGAGCAGGGGCGGCTGCTGGACGACCCGTTCGACCCGCGCTGCACCGAGTGGCTGGTGGAAATTCCCACCGAGGTGAGCTGGGCCAACCTCCCCGGCGCAGACCAAATCGACATCAGCCAGTTTTCCGCCCTGGCCCAGTTTGACTTCTACAGCCAGGTGCAGCAGCACTACACCACCCACAACACCAGCGCCACCATCGAGCTGCGGGAGGCCGAAGTTGAGCCGCTGGCCGAAGCGATTCATCGCGCAATTGAGACCGACGCAGGCTACATGTCGGCGGCGCTGCTGGCCCGCTTCGACGACCACCAGACCTTCCCCCGGCTGCCGTTCGAGCCTATCGACAAGGCAGAGTACGAGCGCCTCACCCAAGCGGTGAAAGAGCGGCGCGGGGTCAGCGATTTCCACACGGCGCTCACTCGCTATGACTTGGGGGAACGCATGGAGGCGGGGCCTGCGGGGTGCGACTCAGACAAGTGCATGATGCCGGAGGCGCGGCCTGACGCGTAGCGGGAGAAATAGCCATGACATCATCCACTCCCACCGCCCTTGTCACCGGAGCCTCCAGCGGCATCGGAGCGGCGATCGCCCGCCGACTGGCCCAAGAAGGCTACCGTGTTGTGGCCGTCGCCCGCCGTCTGGAGCGGCTGCAGGCGCTGGCGGCGGACTTTCCAGACGGGATAATCATTCCTGAGACCGTAGATCTGCGGCAGGAAGCCGAAATTTCGGCGTTGTTCAACCGAACGCAGGAGAAATGCGGCGGTGTAGACCTGCTGGTGAACAACGCCGGACTGGGTCACCGGGCTCCGCTGCTGTCAGGAGATACGGAGCGCTGGCGCGAAATGCTGGAGGTGAACGTGCTCGCCCTCACAATCTGCACTCGGGAAGCGGTGCAGCAGATGCGGGATAAAGGCGATCGCGGCCACGTGATCAACATCAGCTCTATGGCGGGTCACCGAGTGCTGCCTGGCAGTACCTTCTATGCCGCGACTAAGTTTGCGGTCCGGGCGCTGACGGAGGGGCTGCGGCAGGAATTGCGCAGGGCGGAGAGCGACATTCGCGTTTCGTCGGTGAGTCCTGGTTTGGTAGAAACAGAGTTTGCTGCCCAGATGGATGACGAAGAAAAGGCGAAAGAAACCTACGGACGCTTCCCGGTCCTGCAGCCCGAAGATATTGCCAATGCTGTGTGGTACCCCGTATCTCAGCCGGATTACGTCCAGGTACACGACGTGCTGGTGCGCCCTAACCAGCAGAGCGCCTAGCCCTCAAAAAGGCGATCTGATGCGTCGGGCGCGCCTAAGCCATCACCATGCCGCCGTCGATGGTCATCGTTTGCCCCGTAATGTATGCTGCAGCGTCATCGGCAGCTAAAAAGCGCACCAGCCCCGCCACCTCATCCGGCTTGCCAAAGCGACCCAAAGGAATAAATTTGAGGATGTCCTCCGCTGCCTTCAGATCGTGGGTCATATCGGTCTCGATAAAGCCGGGGGCCACCGCATTGACGGTAATGCCGCGGGTGGCCATTTCCTTGGCGACGGTTTTTGTCAGGCCCAGCACGCCCGCCTTTGCGGCGCTGTAGTTGGCCTGCCCCGGGTTACCCATCTGCCCCGACACCGAGGCAATGTTGATGATGCGGCCCGACCGCTGCTTCAGCATCGGCTTAGTGACCGCCTGGGTGCAGAGAAATACCCCCGTCAGGTTGAGGTTGATCACCGCCTGCCAGTCGGCGGGCTTCATGCGCATCAGCAGGGTGTCTCGGGTGATGCCGGCATTGTTCACCAGCACGTCTATTCGACCCCAATTCTCCATCACGGTTTTGAAGAACGCGCTCACCTGTTCTTCCTGAGACACATCCGCCTGCAGGGCCAGCGCCTCTGCGCCCATGGCCTGAATTTCATCGACAACGGCATCAGCCGCTTCCGCGGAGCGGGCATAGTTGACGACTACCTTCGCGCCTTCGGCTGCCAGCGCTAGAGCAATGGCGCGGCCAATTCCCCGCGAGGCTCCGGTGACGACGGCCACCTTGTCCGTGAGTCGTTGAGCTGTCTGCGCCATACTGTTCCCTCTGTCTAAGTTCCAAAAATGCCTGATTATATTACTACCTTTCCGGATGTCTGGTTTTACTGAGTCTTTACCGTTGTGGATTCCGCTGTGCTAGCGGTTAGAAAGTAGGACAGATACACTGTGAGGGTTAGGGCTTGCCTATTATCTTGTTGTTATTCAAATCGATATTATTATGGCCGCTTCTATTTCCCCCGCCGCTCTTGTGGGTAAACCGATTAAATTTGGGACTGACGGCTGGCGCGGCGTTATCGCTGCTGACTTTACCTTTGAGCGTGTGGCTCAAGTCGCGCCGCTAGCCGCCCATGCCCTGCTGCAAGCCTATGGCGACGCCATCGACAGCCACACCGTTATTGTGGGCTACGATCGCCGCTTCTTGTCTGAAGAGTTTGCCCAGCTTGCGGCCCAGTCCGTTCAGCAGGCCGGCTTCGACGTTATGCTCTCCGAGGGCTACGCGCCCACGCCCGCCTTCAGCTGGGCCGCCAAGGATCAGGGGGCGCTAGGGGCAATTGTGATTACCGCCAGCCACAACCCTGGCGCGTACTCAGGGCTAAAAATTAAAGGGGGTTTTGGCGGCTCCGTGCCGGCTGAGGTGACCCAGAAAGTCGAGGCGATGCTGGCGCAGCCTCCGGCACCCATTGGCGCACCGGGCTCCCTCAAACCATTTGACCCCTGGCCCAGCTACTGCGGCATTATCCAGCAGCGGGTCAACATCGGCGCCATTCGCGACGCGATCGCCAGCGGCAGGCTAACGGTGTTTGCAGACGTGATGCACGGGGCGGCGGCCAGCGGCATCGAGCGCGTCTTGGGCACTGAAATTAACGAGCTGAACAGCGATCGCGACCCGCTGTTTGGCGGCGGTGCGCCTGAGCCGCTGCCCCGCTACCTGCCGGACTTGCTTCAGCAGATGAAGGACCACGACAAAAATGGTTTGGCGGTGGGTCTGGTGTTTGACGGCGACAGCGATCGCATCGCGGCAGTGGACGGCGATGGCACCTTCCTCAGCTCCCAGATTTTGATTCCCATCTTGGTAGAGCACCTGGCAACCCGGCGCGGCTACAGCGGCGAGCTGGTGAAAACCATCAGCGGCTCCAACCTATTTCCCAAGGTGGCGGCGCTCTACGACCTGCCCGTACATGAGACCGCCATTGGCTATAAGTACATCGCCGACCGCATGAACGACGCTGAAGTGCTGCTGGGGGGCGAGGAGTCTGGTGGCATCGGCTATGGCCACCACATCCCCGAGCGGGACGCCCTGCTCTCGGCCATGTACGTGCTGGAGGCAGTGGTGCAGTCGGGGCAAGATCTAAGCGAGCTGTACCGCCAGCTCCAGGAGAAGACCGGCTTTAAGTCGGAGTACGACCGTATCGACTTGCCTCTGGCAAATATGGAAGTGCGATCGCGCCTGGTCGAGGAGCTGAAGACCAACCGGCCCGCCGAAGTGGCGGGGCAGGCGGTGACTGACTGTCTCACCATCGACGGCTACAAGTTTCAGCTGGAAGACGAAAGCTGGCTGCTAATCCGCTTTAGCGGTACCGAGCCCGTGCTGCGGCTATATTCTGAGGCCATGTCGATGGAAGATGTGCGGCGCAACTTGAACTGGGCCAAGGACTGGGCGACGGCCTTAAGCTAACATCCGGCGTCCCCCTCAACGGAGATTTTTGTAACGGCATCGCCGGCCTGAATGAGAAGCGTACCGACAGGAATGGCAACCGATTCTATTTCACCCGGCTCTCCCAAAGTAACGTTGGCCGTGGCGCTAAAGGAGTCGTCGGGGGCAACGTAGGTTTGGGAGGTGTACTGGCCGTAGAATTCTTCCCAGTCGTCTGATCTCGCTCTAGGGTCACGAGGTCTCCGTTGAGGCGCATCATCGCTGAGCCTTCCATGCCGCTGAAAAAGATAAAGCCCTCGTCTCTTGGGGCGGTGTCCGCCTTCCAAAGGGACATGCCGCAGCCTCCGCTCCCTGCCGCAAACAGCTCGTCTGTGGTGAAGCTGTCAATGCTGGGCAGGGCCTCTGAACGGGTGGCGATCGCATCGGCCTCTTCGGAAGCTGTGTTTTGGAGGTCGATCTCAGAGCGCTCAGGCTCAGAGAATTCGGCGTTGGAGGGAGTATCGTCAGAGGGCTTAGATCCATCGGGTTCCGCCCCCGCCTTCGCTTCAGGCGAGGCCTCAGTCGCGCTAGACGGGTCTTCAGCGGTCTCGGATGGGGAGCCGAGACAGGCGGTAAGTCCCAGCATTAGTCCCAACAAGATGGCTAGCGCTGGCTTGGTAGATAGGGGGGCTGAGGCACTTCGCATCGGCGTCGATCGGTATTAGTGGCGGCGGCGGCTGCTTCTAATTTTATGCAGCTCTGGTTGATCTTGCAGTAAGAATTTGGTAAATCTATGGCCAATCGTCGTATCCTGATGCCGTCCTGAGGACTATGAGGGTAAACCGTTTGAGGTGGTGCCCGTAGGCGATCGCTGGTACTTCGTTCGGGGCGAGTGTCATTGCGTTGGCCTAGCTGCTGACGCGCGTAGGCAGCTAGGCGGAGCAGCGTCCTGATGCATCAGGACAGCTGCACGGGCAGCCAGAAGGGCGATGATACACTGCTGAAACGTTCTGCAGTGAGGTAAATTGACCCATGGCCACGATTTTGCGCAGCTGGAGCTATCGCTATCAGTGGCTCTACGACACCATTTCTTGGGCTAGCGCCCTGGCCGTCGGCGGCATTTCCCGGTTTCATCAGCTCCCGCTTCAAGGGCTGGCCCTAGGCCAAGACGCTGAAGTGCTCGATCTCTGCTGCGGCAGCGGCCAGGCGACCGGCTATCTTACCCAGCGGTATGACCATGTCACCGGCCTAGATGCATCACCCAAGTCAATTGGGCGGGCGCGCCGCAACGTTCCTGAGGCAGACTACGTGCAGGCCTGGGCGGAGTCGCTGCCCTTCGAGGACCAGCGCTTCGACCTAGTGCACACTAGCGTTGCCCTACATGAGATGACGGCTGAGCAGCTCGATCAAATTTTTCGCGAGGTATACCGGGTGCTGAAGCCGGGAGGCGTATTTGCCTTCGTTGATCTCCACCAGCCGAAAAACCCGCTGATGGTGCCGGGTCTGTATGCGTTTATGGCGCTGTTTGAGACTGAGACGGCGTGGCGGCTGGTCAAAACCGACTTGGCTCAACTGGTGGAAAAATTTGGCTTCAAGGTTCAGAAGCACGAGCTTCACGGCGGCGGCAGCCTGCAGGTGATGCAGGCGGTTAGGCCGGCTTAGAGGGTGTACAAGACTGTGACATCGCTAGGGACACGGCATCGCCATGTCCCTACAAAAGACTGCAATATAAGGCTGCATTGACAGGGCGCTATACCTTGAGGATGTCTTCCTCTTTGGCCGCCAGGGCCTCGTCCACCTTTTTGGTGTACTTGTCCGTCAACTTTTGCACCTCGTCCTGCAGATCTCGGGACTCGTCCTCAGAGATGTCGCTGTTCTTCTCGTCTTTGCGAATCGAGTCGATCGCGTCCCGACGGACGTTGCGCACTGAGACTTTGCCCTCTTCCGCCAGCTTAGACGCCATCTTCACTAACTCCTTACGGCGATCGCTGGTGAGCGGCGGAATGTTTAGCCGAATCACAGACCCATCGTTGTTAGGGTTCAGTCCCAAATCAGACATGGATATCGATCGTTCAATTAGACTTAGACTTCCGGGATCATAAGGCTGAACGGCGATAGTGCTGGCATCAGGTGTGTTGATATTGGCCAGAGACTTTAGCGGCGTTGGGCTACCGTAATAGTCCACCATGACGCGGTCAAGCAGGGAAGTATTCGCCCGACCGGTTCGAATCGTGTTAAACGAGCGCTGAGTTGCCTCTAGCGCCTTCTGCATGGAATCTTCAATTTCAGCTAACTTCACAAGACCCTCCGACAGTGGTTCCGATAGGCTCCCCCATCACGGCGCGGCGAATATTGCCCGCTACCGTGAGGTCAAACACGACAATAGGGATACTGTTATCTTTACACAGTGCGATCGCGGTACTGTCCATGACCTTCAGATCGTGAGCCAAAACATGACTATAGGTGAGGCTGTTGAACCGCTTGGCGTCGGGGTTCTCTTTGGGGTCGGCGTCGTAGACCCCGTCGACCTTAGTAGCCTTGAACAGGACGTCAGCATTGATCTCCGCGGCCCTCAGCGCTGCCGTTGTATCGGTAGTGAAGAAGGGGTTGCCGGAGCCCGCCCCGAAGATGACGATGCGGCCTTTTTCTAAATGGCGAATGGCGCGGCGGCGAATATAGGGTTCAGCGACCTCCTTCATATCGATTGCAGTTTGCACCCTTGTTGGGGAGCCGATGCGCTCTAGGGCATCCTGCAGGGTCATGGCGTTCATCACCGTAGAAATCATGCCAATGTAGTCGGCCGTAGCCCGGTCCATGCCGGCTGCTGCCCCCTTAACCCCGCGAAAGATATTGCCGCCGCCCACCACGACGGCCACCTCGACGCCCGCCGCTACTACGTCGGTAATCTCGCGAGCAATTTTCTCGACCATCGCCGGGTCAATGCCGTATGACAATTCCCCCATTAGCGCTTCGCCGCTCAACTTGAGTAAAACGCGCTGATACTTCGCTCCCATTTTCCTTCCCCCAGGCCTACATCACCCCCTAAGATAACAGCCAAATCCAGGGCGATCGGAACTTTAGCGCGCCTTCAGACGATTTTCATCAAGGCTTAACTCGCTCTCAGGGCGCGCTGCGGGCGCTTATGGGCCCATAGAGGCCTGCTTGTTGGCCAAGTCCATATACTACTGCCCATATGCTGCCCTATAAAGTCAGCCAGCCCCGGGCAATGGCCTGATAGCCCACCAGCTTATACACCAGCTTGGCGGCAGTGAACTGGGAGACTACCGAATCTTGAAGGGGCGCAAGCTCCATAACGTCGGCCCCGATGACTTCCGTGGCCTCAAACAGGCGGCGCAGAAATCGCAGTAGGGCATACCAGCTCAGGCCGCCCGGCTCAGGGGTGCCCACGCCGGGCATGAGGCTGGGGTCGAGGCCGTCGAGGTCGATGGTTAAAAACACGTGCCGGGTTTTGATGACGGCCAGCACGTCGTCGACCCAGTCTGCTCGGGTGGCCAGGTGGCGGGCCCAAAATACCGGAAGCTGGCGATCGCGAATCAGAGTTGCCTCTTCTTGACAGAGACTGCGAATACCGATGTGGACCGTAGGCACGTCCAAATCCAAAATGCGACGCATGACGCAGGCGTGGTTGTAGATCGATCCCTCGTAGCTGTGGCGCAAGTCGGTGTGGGCATCGATTTGGACCACCGTAAAGGGATGGGGATAATGCTGCTTGTAGGCCGCCGCCAGCCCCGCCGTGATGCTGTGCTCTCCCCCAAGGGCAACAACAAACTTGCGGTCGGCAATCAGCGGGCCAGCAGCGGCAGCCACTTCGGATATCATGGCTTTGGGAGGGAGCCCCGACTGAGAATGGGCCACGGCCCCATGGGTGAAAATCCCCGCTGGCCAGAACTCCCGCTCCCACTCGTCGTCGTAATACTCAACTTGGTGAGAGGCCTCCAAGATTGCCTGCGGTCCGGCTACGCAGCCCTTTCGGTAGGTCGTGGTCGCTTCAAAGGGAATGGGCAGGATAACCACCTGGGAATCGCTGTAGGGTTTAGAAACGTCCTCACCTAAAAATGCAGGGGGCAGCGACGTTGGGGGAGGAGAGACGAAGGACATGGCGTATTATAGAGATTAAATTTTGTATTGAGTTCCGCAGGCGATCGCCTGCCGCGGCTGAGGACGTAGAATTTTGACTTTAAGCCGGGACCGGGTTAGGACTCAGTCTGCATTAATTTTAGGTAAGTAATGGCCCTTGAGGCCTTGGGTGGGGAGTGTGCATGCGCTGGTTTACTCGGATAATGATACTCTCGACGACGGCGCTTCTAACCGTAGCAGGCGGATGCGTGCTGTGGGGGACAAGGGCGGTGGCTCCCAACATCGATCTGCCCTATCAGTCTAGGGGCGAGTTCTTGTCCGAGTGGGACTCTATAGCGGACCTGCGTCAAATTCGCGATCGCCTCGAGGAGCAGGTGTCCCAGTCGGGAGCGTCCCGGCGCTATCTACCTATTGCCCAGGCCACCCTTTCCCCAGACGAGCAGCAGCGCCTCCTGCAGTCCGTCAATATCCGTATCCATGTCGAAACTATTGCCCAGCAGACCTGGGATCAAGCCTTAGATACGGCCCGTGAGGCCGTCCGGCTAGGGAAGAAAGAAGGTCTAGACGCTGAAGCACTGGGGGAAATTGACGGGCTGTGGCGAGAGGCGATCGCCCTGCTCCAGCAGATTCCAGAAGCCTCCCTGCTGGCGAAAGCCGCTGAAGACAAGCAGCGGGAGTATGCCCCTAACCTGGCCGAAATTGCCTACCGCTACGATACCGCCCGCTCCGAGTTCCTATTGCCCATCGCCAAGACTGCGGGGCTAGGGACGGGGCGCGTCCGAATTACGGTGTGCCATATCGAGACGCGGGAGTGCCGCCGCCTCAACGGCAAAAAGCCGCCCGATAGCCCGGCCAGCTTGATAAAGCTGCCCATTGGCGTCGCGGTAATGGAGAAGGTAATCGATGAGGAGGTTGACCTCGACCAGCCAATGCTGGTGGATAGGGGCAACTATACCGAAGACGCCTCTGATATTCGCGCTGGCGTCGAGTACCCAATGCGCAAGGTGCTGCGGCGGATGATCAACGACAGCAGCAATATCGCCACCAACCAGATGATCGACTTTGTGGGTCTAGACTACATCAATGAGGTGCTCGAAGACCGGGGCTATGACGCTACGTTTGTGGGCCACAAGCTGGTGGGGGAGCGCACCTTCCCCAAGGACTTCGGTAAAAAGGGTACCAACCGCACCACGACCGACGAGATCACCGAAATGATGGTGCAAATCTACAACTTCGAGAACGAGGGAGACGACGTGCTGCTCGATTCTTTAGTAGAGCAGTGGGACTGGAAGCTGGGCTATGCCGGGCTAAAGGCGGCGGAGGGTGACGTCTTCTGGATTGGCGAAAAGACGGGTCAGAATTCGAAGGTGCTGGGCACCACCGTGGCCGCCAGGATTAACGATGAGCGCTACGTACTCACGGTGACCCTTGACCGCAGCGCCCACGAGGCTGCTGTTCGCCGCATCGTCAAAGAGCTTGCCGAGCACATTGCCCAGAATGATGGCTTCTAGCGCCGCTCGCGACGCATTGAGCCCCCATCGACTGCGTACCTATCGCCGGGGGGAAGGCATGACGGTGCTGTGTCTCCACGGCCACCCAGGCTCGGGCGCGTCGATGTCGGTATTCACTGACTTCCTATCCCATCAGTTTCAGACCCTATCGCCCGACCTGCGGGGCTACGGACGCAGCCGCTACCCTCAGCCCTTTCCTATGGAAGCCCACCTCAGCGATCTGCAGGCGCTCCTCGATCGCGAAGAGGTTCAGACTTGCTTGATCCTCGGGTGGTCTCTGGGCGGCATTTTGGCCCTAGAGCTGGCGCTGAGGCTGCCCCAGCGGGTCAAAGGCCTCATGCTGGTGGCGACGGCGGCTCGACCCCGAGGCAATCATCCCCCCATTACCCTATCCGATCAGGTCTATACTGGCGTGGCCTCGCTGGTCAACCGCATCAGCCCGGGCTGGGGCTGGAACATCGAAACCTTTGGCAAGCGATCGCTGTACCGCCATTTGATGCAGCAGCACAGCTCCCGCGCTTACGAATACTTGGCCTATCAAGCGCTACCGGCCTACCTGCAGACCTCTAGTCAGGCCAGCCAGGCGCTCAGTTCAGCGCTCCGCAAGGGCTATAACCGCCTTTCAGATATTCAAGAAATTAAAACGCCCTGCCTTGTTCTAGCAGGGGAGCAAGACCGGCATATTACCGCTCAGTCTAGTCTTGAGACCGCTCGCGCCTTACCCGATAGTCGGTTTATTGCCTATCCCGATGTCGCCCACCTGTTTCCCTGGGAGATCCCCGACGCTGTAGAGGCCGACATCAGCGCTTGGCTGAGCGAGCAATCGTTCGGCGCTAGCCCAGACCCGGCGATCTAGGCGAGCAGAAGCCAAGCCATAAGCTAAGCCTGGGTCGGTAACGCTTCCGGGCTGTCCTCGTGAGACACATGGCCTTCGATGGTGAGCTGGGCTGGCTTAGTCCGCAGAACGGAAACCTGGATATTGGTCGCGCCCTCGTTCTCCAAATCTTGAACATATCCACCTTTGGCAGCTTCGGCGTCTTCCTGAGCCGTAAACGGACCAAAGTAGTAGGTGCACGCTGGAGTATCGGTTTTAATTTCTACCCACCAAGCAAGACCGAGTGCCTGAAGTAGACTTAGCCACATAATTATCGCTCCCTGCTATAAAAAATAATATTGTTGGTTCAGCCGTATCGATAGCGTCCAGATCAATTTTGCCCTAGGTAACCCCGGAGATAGAGTCCAGCTTGAGCATAGTTCAGAGCAATTTGAAAACTTGCGTCATAAGGCGACGTTAAGAAATGTTATACCGCTTACGCTTCAATTTGTAAATCCCCTAGCTGGAGAGGCGTTTTGGTCCACTGTCGACAGACTTCGTAGAGCAGGACCCCCGCCGCAACTGAGGCATTGAGGCTGGGCGTATTGCCTCTAAGGGGTATAGATACTAGGATATCGCAGCAGCGCTCCACCGTCAGGCTCAGACCGGTGCCTTCGGAGCCAATCACGATTACAGTAGGGCGATCGAAGACAGTTTGGCCAAGAGGCTGATTTGCCTCAGACGAAGCGCCATAGATCCAAAAGCCTGCTTCTTTAAGCTGAGTTAGGGCGCGATTGAGGTTGACAACCCGGGCCACTGGAAAAGTCTCTAGCGCACCTGCCGCTACCTTGGCGACGGTTGAGGTCACGCCCGCTGCGCGCCGCTGGGGGATCACCAATCCTTGCGATCCCAGAGCCTCAGCGCTGCGGATGATAGCACCAAGATTGTGGGGATCGGTGATGCCGTCGGCCACAATTAGCAGGGGGTAGGGCTTAGCCTCGGCGGTATTTTTGATCAGCGTGTCGAGATCTAAGTAGTCGTAAGGCGACACTTGCGCAACGATGCCCTGATGGTTGGCGGCATTGGCAATCTGGTTGAGGCGTGGGTGAGAGGCCTCATCGACAACCGTTCCCCCTTCTTTGGCCTGATTGAGCAGCAAAAGAAAGCGGGGATCATACCGCAGCTTAGCGGTAACCCAGACCCGATTGAGCGTCCGTTCTCCGCTTAGGGCAGCTAATACAGCGTGGCAGCCGTAGATGATATCGGGATTATCGTCCTCGCTGTGTTCGGTACGGCTGTACCCCGACTTGCTTTGTTCCGACTGGCCATGCCCCGATTGGCCGTACCTTGACTGGCCGCGTCCTGATTGGCCATACCCCGACTGGCCGTGCCCCGGTCGGCTATGTCTAGTGGAAGAGCGGGAACTCCGCTGCAGCGGACCGACGGAAGGCTGATTTGCTGTAGACGGCTCAAAGCCAGTCTGTTGGCTGGAACTCGATCGCCTGGGGCTTTGCCGCTCTGAATCTGGCCGCTCTGGATCTGGGCGCTGCGGGCCGCGGCGCTTGAGCGGACTGCGGCGCTTGTCGGGGCCGCCAATCCGCGGCAGCCGCCGCCCTTTACCGGCTCGGGGCGACTCAGAGCCGTAAGACTTGGGCGATCGCGATGGTTTGGATGAGCGAGTCGGTTTGGGGCGGCTTTGGGAGGAGTCTGTCATGGGTGGGTCCGCGGCGTTGTGTGATAGTAGATGCATTGCTTAATAATGAGGGGCGATCGCCCTCGGCTGCCGCGCCACTGGTCAGTCTAGCGACAGCTGCTGCAGAATCTCTTGCAGCCTCTGGGGGTAAGTGAGGTGCAGATACCCTATGAGGGCCTCAAATCCGGTTGCTCGCCTGTAGGTGTCCAAGCTAGCCCGCTTAGGTGGGTTTGAGGCCGAGTTTCGCCCCCGCCGAATGACGTCCTTTTCCTCGGGGGTAAGATGCGGTAAAAGCTGCTGTAGATGCTGAGCCTGAGCCTCAGCACGGACCTGCTCAACCACGCGGCGGTGGTAGGCCTGAATGCGCTGCGGTGGATGTAAGTAGCGCATACGCACGTGGAGCTCGTATACCGCATCACCAATATAGGCTAGGGCAGTAGGAGACAGCTGATTCGCGTTGACTACCGGCATAACCTATAGGTTAGAGGTGAGATTAGGGCACTGATTACAGCTTAGAGTCTGTCGCGTCTTTGTGTCGCGTCTTTGTGATGGACAGCGCTAACGTGCACCCTTGATCGAGGGGCTACTTTATCAGACATCTGCAAGAACGGGAGGTAAAGCTACTTAACGTTTTTTAACGCATCATCTACAGTCGGCTGCAGCGATAAAAACTTCTCTAGCCGCACGAGCTTGACCGTCTGCGTAACCCGCGGGTTAGTTACGATCTGAAGGCTGCCGTTCTCTGTCTGCGCCTTTTTGACCAGCTGCACCAGCGCTCCGAGGCCAGAGCTGTCGATAAAGTCGATACCGCTAAGGTCTAGCACTACGTCAGCGGGTCCCTCCTCAATGTACTTACTCAGCACCTTGCGAAAAGTGGGCTCGGAGAATGCATCCAGGAGACCGGCTAACCGAAAAAGTTGGTACTTTTCCCGCGCATCACGAGTACCTCTTAGGCTGACGGTTAGGGTGATTTGCTCAGGAATAGTAGCCTCCTTATAAAATTTAATCTACACGACATCTATTAAAACTGGAGGCTTCAGTATAGGACAGGATTTCGTCTGCTGCAACCGATACCTTAAGGTCGCCTCGCGCCTTCTTTAACCGCCAGAGGCCGCTGGGCAAAAGCGCTGCGCAGCTGTGGCCGCGCCCAGACCTCTCGTCTACCGAGCTCAATCCCAAAGATCCGTCTTTTGACGTAGGCTGACGAAATTGCCGTTGCCCAGGATTAGGTGATCCAGCAGGGGAATTCCTAAGATGTCTGAACCCGATAGAAGCTGGCGGGTCAGGGCCAAATCTTCAGCGCTGGGCTCTACGCTGCCGGACGGGTGGTTGTGGGCGACGACGACGCGGGTCGCGCCGTGGCGGATGACGGCCCGGAAAATATCGCGAGGGTGGGCCAGCGTTTCTGTTGCGGTGCCGACGCTGAGCACCTGAGAGCCAATGACGCGATGCTTGATGTCGAGCAGCAGGACGGCAAACCGCTCTTGAGGTTGCCACATCAAGTCGTTGCTCAGAATGGCTGCCGCGATCGCCGGATCGTCGATGACCGTTCCCATGGGCGGGCGAGTGTGGAGCACCCGTCGCCCGAGCTCGATAGCGGCCAAGATGCTTGAGGCTTTGGCCGCGCCAATGCCGGGAATCGCCATTAGCTCTTGGGCCGTCACGTGGCGTAAGACCGCCAGCGGGTCCTGCTGGTGCCGCCCCAAAACCTGCAGGATATGCTGACCGAGGCCAACTGCAGAGAGCTTTCCCGTACCCTGGCCCGTAGCCACTAAGATAGCCAAGAGCTCTGCCGTAGAGAGGGCTTGAGCGCCTTGACCGAGCAGGCGCTCCCGGGGCCGATCTTGGCTGGGTAGGTCGGACACGCGTGGAGGGGACGTCATCGGCATCGGGTACATCAGAAGAAACTGCATCTACCCATTCCCGCCCGGCAGACGGCCTATACCCTGGAAAACACCGAAGTCATCCTAGATAACCCATAGCGATCGCCCGCGACCCGCAATCTTTGTCGACCCGTAATGTTGGCTAGAACAAAGTTTATGCGTTCCCCATGGGAACAATGATGTGGATCGCTACACTCGGACTAATGGGACGTGACTAGAGGCCAATACGATGATGACGACTCGAATGCAAGTTTACCAGCCGCTCACTCGGCTGCTCAGCGCCGCCGATACGGACGCCCTAGAAACCTGGATGGAGCGGAATCTAAACCAGGGCGCGCGAACTATTGCTATCGATCTTAAGAATGTGATGTTTATGGACAGTAGCGGCCTTGGCATGCTGCTCTCGGCGCAGAAGCGAGTGCAGCGAGTGGGCGGGGTTTTCGCGCTGTGCGGGGTCCAAGAGCAGACTCAAATGGTGCTCAATCTGACGAATACTGAGAAACTGTTCACCATCTATGACTCTGTAGAAGCCTTTGAGCGCTCTCGGGCCCAGTCTGCTGAGGTTTAGCGCCACTGATTATCGGGCTGATAGCATCGCTCAGGACAGTACAGAAACAGAAACGACATCGCCGAGGGTTTGAGGCCTCAGCGATGTCGAACGCTTAGAGAGAGCTAATGAATCGGTAATCGGTCTAGCGAGTAGCCGCGCTCGCCGTTGCCGCATCGCCCTCGTCAGCGGCGCAGTCAAGCATCCGCAGCGTAGCGGCGGCGGCATAGTTGCGCTGCGTCGCGCTGTTGGGGTAGAACGCGTTGCCCGACTCATTCAGCGGAGAAGCGACGCCGCAGTAAGAGGACATCTGAGAGACGACGCGGGACGCCCAGTGGCCTTCAATATCGGAGAATTCAAACATCTCCTGGGTGGGCCACAGCGTGGTCGCCTGCTCGCCTTGGCTAAACTCAGCCGCCCGGCGCATAATCGCCATTAGCTCGGCGCGGGTGACGGTCTGGGTGGGCCGGAAGGTGCCGTCCTGGTAGCCGCTAATGATGTTGTTATCGCGGGCAAACTGAACCTTAGCGGCGCTCCAGCGGGAGGCATTTACGTCGGGGTAGGGGTTGCCGCTCACCTGAGTGGGAACCGTAACGCTAGCCTCGGGCAGCGTATCTAGCGCTTCTACCACAATGGAGACCAGCTGCTCGCGGGTGAGGCTTTGCTGAGGCCGGAAGGTGTTGTCCTCTGAGAAACCGGCGACAAACCCAAGCTCTACCGCAGACTCAATGGCGCTAGCGTAGATGTCGTTGGCGGTATCGGCGAAGGTAAACGGGTTTGCCGTTTCCTCTTCTGGCAGCCCAACGCCCGGTAGTGCGCTGTTGTAGCTCAGGTACACGTGCCCCAGAGTCCGGCCCTCGTAGGTGCGCTTGGCAAACTCCCAGCCTGGGTTGAGGCTGAGCTTCACAAAGCCGTCTGTGCTGCCTTGGGCGCTACCGATTTCAATTTCGCTGCCGTTGCCCAGCCGGAACGGACGGCCTACCAGCTTCAGGTCACCTTCCCGCTCGATAACCCGCAGGCTGTACTGAAGGCCGAGGTCCTCACCATCGACGCGGATAGAGTAGCCGTTGCTGTCGGTGCTGCGACCGCAGATACCCGTGAAGTCGAAGTTGGTGAGCAGTGGGTTGACGACGACGGGGGTGCTGCCGCTCTCTTCCCAGCAGGCGCGCTCGTTAGAGACCTGCTCCAGCACGAGCAGCTGGTGGTTGTTGTTTCCGAAGGGGGCCGCGATCGCGACGAACTTGTTTTGGTCTACCTCTTTCTGCCCAAATAGGGGAGCGGCGGCCAGGCTAGGGGCCATGGGGGCAGCAGCGGCGATCGCGCCTGCGGCGGCGGTGGTAGCGACTGCAGCGAGAGCGGCGATGCGGCGAAGTGATTTGAGTGATTTCATGGTGTAGTCCTAATTTATGGCGTGTTGTGACTGCATGGGGTCATGGAATCCAGGTCAAGCACCGACATCAGGATGAACGTGGGTAGTGCTGTTCTCTGGCCCTTGTCCCCATTATTTCCAGGACCACTGATAGGCATGGGGTTAAACCGGTGAGTTTCTGAACTGTCCGGAAATTATCAAAATCGTCCGGATAGACAAAATATCGCTCTATGCCTTGTTAGAAAATAGCTTCAGCGATTTGTCACAATTAATTGGCACAGCAAAAATCCGGCCTTTTGTAGTCCGCTTAGCAGACTGGCAAGCTTCTCGGCAGGCGTGAGGCCCCTCGCGTCAGGTCAGACCTCTGCTCTGCTAGTCCGCTTTAGCGGACGACATCGACAATAGCCCGCTGTTTGCGCGCGGGCCGTGATAGCAGGAGCTGTATCGTCCCAAGCTAGGCCTTCGGTAGCTCAAACCAAAACTGGCTGCCTTCACCTTTGGTAGACTCTACGCCAATCGTGCCCGCCATCCGATGAACTGCCTTTTGGACGATGGCTAGGCCCACGCCGCTGCCCACATACACCTGCAACGGATTGAGCCGCTCAAAAACCTGAAAAATTTGCTTGTGGTGGTGTGGGGCAATCCCGATGCCGTTGTCGGCGACCCATAGCCTCACGTAGGAAACGTCGTGGCGCAGGCGCTCTTCTGCCCAAAGCCGAACTTCAGGCTGCACGCCTGGTTCCACAAACTTAACGGCGTTGCTAATGAGGTTAGCGATCACCTGCTGCAGCATGGTGGCCTGACCAATCACTTTTGGAAAAGGGGCATCGACAACAACCTTGGCTTGGCGCTGACGGATATCGCCGTGCAGCTGCGTTAAAGCGTCACTGATGCTAGCGCCCAGATCGACGGCGCTGGGATAAATCTGGTGGGTGCGGACGTGGCTGTAGGCCAGCAGGTCGCTGATGAGCTGGTTCATCCGGTCGGCGCCGGTTCGAATTGCGTGGATGTAGTCTTGGGCCGCAGCGCTGACCGCGATCGCCTCATCTTCCTCTAAAAGGATGTCGGCAAATCCCACTATTCCGCGCAGCGGCGCTTTTAGGTCATGGGCTGCCGAGTAGCTAAAAGCCTCTAGCTCCTGATTAGCGGCTTGGATCTCAAACATCAACCGCCCCCGCTCGATACTGTAGCGAATCGAGCGCATGAGACCATCAGGAGAAATTTCGTCCTTGATGAGATAGTCTTGCGCACCTTTCGTAATGGCCTGCAGGGCTAGGGATTCGTCGTCTTCGACAGTCAGAACGATGGTAGGCAGGTTTGCCAGGCTAGAGACAAAGCGTTCGACCGTGGCTAGCCCATCTGAATCGGGCAGAGTGAGATCGAGCAGGGCCACGTCAAAATGCTTTTGCTGCGCCAGGGTAATGGCTGCGCTGAGCCGCTCTGCCCCGCTGACCTGATAGTGGGGCCGCGATCGCTCCAGCATGCGGCGCACCAAGCTGACATCGCTGGCGCTGTCTTCGACTAGAAGCAGCGAGATGGCCTTGTCGGGCTGGGACGTGGGGGGGGCAGACTGCATATTAAACTGTCGTCGAGTAGAGCCGTTAGGCCAGGCAATTTTTGGGTGGCAAGAGGGCCAGATTTAGCCAAAAACCTTCAATCGCCTTCAGCGTCGATGCATAATGCTGAACCTCAACCGGTTTTCTGAGGTAGCAGTTGGCGTAGAGGTCATACGCCAGGCAGATATCAGCCTCGTTTGTAGAACCAGTAAACACAATAACAGGAATCTGCCGTAGCTGTGGGTCAACCTTGATGATGGTAAGTACGTCTTGACCATCGATTCCAGGGAGGTTGAAGTCGAGCACGATTAGGTCAGGGCGGACGGCGTGCCCGTATTCTCCTTCCTGACGCAGATACATTAGCGCCTGCTCACCTGTTTCCACCCAGACAACGTCATGCACTAAGCGGCTCCGACGGATGTAGCGTTTGAAAAGACTAGCGTCACTCGCAGAATCCTCAACGAGAAGTAGGCTGGGTAAAGGGGACTGCATTGTATTCTCTAGGTGCTGGTCTAGGTGCTGGATGTATGGCGTTGGCCACATCGCTTAGGATAGGGTTCTGGGCTCTAACCCTACGTAACGTAGGCGATGTAGCTGCTACATCATGAGCCAGTAGTATACGCCTCAGCCAATTTCCAGTTGACTTCCGCTAAATGTCAGCCTAGCAACAATAGAGCGAAACACTCTTCAACAGAATGATTAGTACCGTAACGAAGGGAAACAATTAATACGGCCCTTACAATTTCTTTTAGGCCCGCTTGGCTGCGCAAAACCCCTCCCACAGCTTGTTTCAGGCTTGGGTGAGTTTTAGAATAGTCCCGCAGCCAGCCAGGCTTATACAGAATTTCTTAAGGTGAAATGTACAATACTGCCCTGCCCAACCTCAGACTCCAGCCAGATCTTTCCACCATGACGCTGCACAATATGCTGACAGGTGGCTAAGCCAATGCCAGTTCCCGGAATTTCTTGCTGAGTATGAAGGCGCTTAAAGGCCTGAAACACTTGGTCAGCGTAGCGTGAATCAATGCCGATGCCGTTATCCTTAATGCCGATCTGCCAGTGGGTTGCAGATGAGGCTGCGGACACAGCTGCCGTGGGCTTCTCCAAGTTGATACGTGCCACCGTGATGCTGACATGGGGCTGTGCGTTGGGTCGACGGAACTTAATGGCGTTATCGATAAGGTTTTGAAAAAGCCGCGTTACGTGAGAGAGATCGCCACTGACCGTTGGCAATGCTTCGCAAGTAATAACGGCATTACTTTCAACGATCGCAGACTGAAGATTGGTGAGGGCGTTTTGCACCGCCTGGTTGCAGTCCACTTTTGAGTTGGGGTCGATGGGTACCGCCTGAATCTGAGAGAACCTCAAAAGGTCGCGAATAAGGGCCTGCATACGCTGAGCGCCATTGAGGATGAAGGCCATATACTCCGTAGCCGTCTCGTCAAACAGGTGGCTATATTCATCCATGAGCAGGTGGGTGTGGCCAGCGATCGCCCGCAGGGGCTCCCGAAGATCGTGAGAGGCGATGAACGCAAACTGCTCTAGCTCGGCGTTAGATTCGCTGAGCTGTCGCCGCAGCGACCTTTCCTGCTTAAACAGCTGGCGATACCGCTGCTCGCTCTCCTTCAAGGCGTTTAGCGCGGCGTTCCGCTCAACGGAGGCGCGAATGTAGTGCTCTAGCAGAGAGGCCTGCAGATTAGATTTGTCTAGGTAATCACTCGCGCCCAGCTTCAGGGCGGCAATGTCTAGGGCGCGATCGCCTTGACCGCTGAGGATAATGACGGGTGCGTGATGCTTACACTGAATCTTTGCCATCAGCGCTAAGCCATCCTCTGCCCCCAAGCGGTAGTCGACCAGATAGATGTCGTGGGACCGATGCTCCAGCATGGCAACTGCTGCCTCAAACGAGGTTACCCACTCAAGCTCGAAGGGCTGCTCTGCCTCGGACAACAGATCCTGGATTAGGTAGTAGTCGTCCTCGTCATCTTCGACTAAGAGCAGACGAAGCGGGTCTGAGCTAGAGCTATTAGCGGGCAGATCAAGGGAGCGCGCTAGCGTCTCTCTTTCGAAGTCTGAGCGACTGAAGTTGCTCTCATCGAGGCAATAAGGCCCGGCTGCAGTGCTGTTCGGTGAAACCACTATCTCTGGCTGGTTCATGGTTCGTCGTCTCGTTATTGGGAGCTAGCCTTTTGGTCGCTGGGCCGCTGGGCTGGGCTACGGGCGGTGGAATAAGGCTGTCGGAACCTGCGTGAAGTCAGTAGCGGCCCGCTATAGAACCTGGCTGAGCTCTGAGATTCAGATCTCGTTAAAGCGCGGCGGCAGGCAAGAGCTGTCCAGCAGACTGCTGAAAACGAACCTCTATCCACTAACTGTAACAAAGATAGAGTAGAAGCTTAAGAAATCATAAGTATTAGAATGGTTTCTTTACAGTTCTCAGGAGTTCAGACTCCGGCGAATGTTGCGCTATTGGGGTGCTATTTATCAGTGGCGCTATTTATCAGTGGCGGCGTCAGGGAGGACGACCAGCTCGAGCCAGTAGTGACCAATGAAGCTAATGACTTCCACCAGCTTCATAAATGTGACGGGCTTGACGATGAAGGAGTTGACGCCCAAGTCATAGGAATGAAGCACGTCGCGCTCTTCTTGAGAAGTCGTCAGCACGACGATGGGAATGGACTGAAACGCTGGATTGGACTTAATTTCAGATAGCGCCTGCCTGCCGTCTTTTTTGGGCATGTTGAGGTCTAGCAAAATTAGGCCTGGCCGAGGCGATGTCTCAGGGTCGATGAACTCGCCTTGGTGGTTGAGGTAGTCCAGCAGCTCTTCGCCATCCTTTGCAAAATAGACGGGGTTGGCGAGATGGCTTTCCTCCAGCGCGTCTTGAAAAAGAACGCGATCGTCTTCGTCGTCTTCAGCCATCAGGATGGGAACGGGGCGCGCTGGGCTTGAGGTCATAATGCTGGATCATCAGTAGAGTGAGTGGGCAGCGTAACCACCATGGTAGTTCCCTCATTAGGTACGCTGTGGGCAGTGATATTGCCACTATGATATTCGGCAATTTTACGGCAGATGGCTAGACCCATGCCCGTACCGGGGTAGTCTAGCCGACCGTGAAGCCGCTGAAAGGGATCAAAAATCTGGCTTCGGTATTTCTCGTCAAAACCAATGCCATTGTCGGCGATCGCAATGCGAACTTGGTCAAGACTTTCGGAGGGGAGCTGAGACACCTCGATTTTAGGCGGTCGATCGGGATAGTGAAACTTCAGCGAGTTGGCAATTAGATTTTGAAAAAGCTGTCGCATCTGCAGCGAGTCAGCGTAGACCGCCGGCAGTGGGCCAACCAAAATTTGAGCATTGATCTCGACAGTAGCCGCTTCTAAATCGGATAGAACGCCCACAACGACCTGGTTGAGGTTTACAAACTTGTAGGGCAGCGTCTTCGTGGTAATTCGCGAGAAGCGCAGCAGATCGCGGATTAGCGTTTGCATGCGCTCGGAGGCGTTGCGCATGCGCCGCAGGTAATCGCTGCCCCGTTCGTCTAGTACCTGGCTGTACTTGATCTGCAGGCGATCGCCAAAAGCCTGGATTTTGCGCAGGGGCTCTTGAAGATCATGGGAGGCGACGTAGGCAAAATTTTCCAGCTCCTGGTTTGAGCGGGCGAGCTCTTGGTTAATGCCTTTTAGGGTAAACTCCATCTGCTTGCGGCTGCTAATGTCGAAGATGATCATGCCGACCTGGGTTTGGGAAGGACTCGTCCTGATTGGAAAGTATGACGCCAGCCAGGTCATCGTTTTGCCAGGATGTTGAGGGCTTTCTCCTGTAATTTCAGCATTTAGGATGGGCTTTCGGCTGGTCTGAACCTGAATCAACAGCGGCTCAATTGTTTCTGCAAGCGTGGGCAAAACGTCAGCCGTGGTTTTGCCTACACAGGTCTCTATGGCGGCCTCGCCGACGTCGGCGAGGGCCTGATTGATCTGGAGATACCGCCGCTTCTCGTCGTAGATGCAAAACCCGACGCCAGTGCTAGAGGCGGCACCGAAAAAGGCGTTCAGTCGCCGCTCCCTCTGCCGAATCTCCTTCTCCAGCCGTTTGCGATCGCTAATATCTTGAATCTGTGAAACGAAATATATAGGTGCTCCGTCTGCATCTCGCGCCAGGGAGACGTTGAGCTGTACCCAGATCATATGGCCGCGCTTGTGAATGTAGCGCTTCTCCATCTGGTAGCCTTGGCGCTCTCCAGCGAGAGTCTGCCGCACATAGTCTAGGTCGATGGCGAGATCTTTGGGGTGGGTAATATCTTGAAAGGTGAGCTGGTAGAGTTCTTCAGCGGTGTAGCCCACGATGTTGCACAGGGCTGCGTTGACCCTGCGCCATCTGCCATCCGGCATCACCATCGCAATACCGATGGCAGCGTTGTCAAAGGCAAGCTGAAACAGCCAATTGTCGACTGGGGAGGGGGAATGCATGCTTTTATCCTAAGGCACCGACCGATTTGCGCCCTTTTCCCCCATGCAGGGAGATTGCCACAGCCTTAAATTTTAGCCAATTTAGCCAATGTAGACCGATACAGACCGAACTTACGCAATAGACTATTGTCATTGGCTCCCTTTTGTCGCTAGTACCCTTGAGTACGACGTCCTAGGCAAGTCTTCAACGTTCTATTGCCTGAGCAAGCCCCAGACCAATTCAAAATCCGAGTTTTAACATGACTCAAGCGACGGCCTCTATTTTTGATCAGGTGCATCAGTGGATGACCGCTGGCGGACAAGTCCCGCCAGCGGAGCGCCTGGTGGAGGCCCTGGTCGCTGCCGAGAAATCGCGTCGTCAGGGCGGCCTAAAGCCTGCTGGGAATCAGGATGGCCCCTCCTGGACCTACGCCGACCTGCTGGGTCAGTGGCGACTGAGCTTTATTACGGGCACCCGGACCTCGCGGCGGCGGGCGGGGGTGGTTTTAGGCCGCGGGCGGTTTGTGCCGCGCTGGATGGCGATCTCGCTCACCTATGGACGGCTCGACAAAGCGCTAGATAACATAGACCGCATACCGCCAGACCTCAAGGCCGCAGAAGACCGCCCAGACGCGCAAATCGGCTGGGTCCAAAACCGGGTGGCGATCGCTGCCGCGACGCTGATGGTGAGTGGCCCGACGCGGCTTTGGCCCAACGATATCCTGGCCTTCGACTTCACCCGCATGAGGGTTAGCTTAGGCGATCGCACCCTGGTGAATGCCGCCATCCGCGACGGCGCTAATCGCGAGTCGGCCTTCGGTCAGCAGGCCCTCAAGCAGCAGGCCTTCTTTCGCTACTTCCTAGTGAATCAGAGCTACATCGCCGCTCGGGGCCGGGGCGGCGGCCTAGCGCTGTGGGTCCGAGAAGGGGCTATGGGCGACGCCCCGCCTAAAATAGCCAGGTAGCACAAAAGGTAGACCAGAATGCGCGTTGGGGTAATTGGTGGTGGACAGCTTGCCTGGATGATGGGCCGGGCGGCTCGCTCGTTAAATATAGATTTGATCATCCAGACCCCCAGCGCTGCTGACCCAGCCGTGGCGATCGCCGCCGATACGATTTTGGCCCCTGTAGACGACGCGATCGCCACCGCCCGCCTCGCCCAATGCTGCGACGTGATTACGTTCGAAAACGAGTTCATCGATATCCCCGCGCTGCAGGTCTTGCCCCATAGCCAGAAGCTGTTTCGCCCCCGACTAGAGGCCCTAGCGCCGCTGGTGGATAAGCTCGACCAGCGCCAGTACCTACAGTCTTTGGGGTTGCCCCTCCCTAGGTTTATGGCCCTCGATGCCGCTGCCCAGATAGCGCCCGATAGCGTCAATGACCCTTCTATCCCCCTGACGCTTTCCTTTCCGCTGGTGCTCAAGGCGCGCCGCCACGGCTACGACGGTAAAGGAACCCACGTGGTCCGCACCCCGGACGAGCTGCGCCAGGTGGTCTCACCCGAGCCCGCACCCGACCGGTGGATGCTAGAAGAGTTCGTTCCCTTTGAGCGAGAGCTCGCCGTGATGGTGGCCCGGGGAACAGACGGGGCGATCGCCGTTTACCCAGTAGTGGAAAGCGTGCAGGTCGAGCAGGTGTGTCGCCGGGTCGTGGCGGGCGTTGAGCTACCGCCGGCTGTGGTGCAGCAGGCCCGGGCGATCGCGCAAACTATTCTGCAATCCCTCGACGTGGTGGGACTCTTTGGCATCGAGCTGTTTCTGACCGCCGATAACCGGGTCTTGATCAACGAAATCGCGCCCCGCACCCATAACTCGGGCCACTATACCCTTGACGCCTGCGCCACCTCCCAGTTTGAGCAGCTGCTGCGGGCTGTGGGCGGCCTGCCGCTGGGAGACGCTGCGCTGCAGTGGCCAGGGGCGCTGATGGTAAACCTCCTGGGCTATGAAGACGCCGAAAGCGACTACGAGGCCCAGCGCCAGCAGCTCGCCCAGGTCAGCGAAGCTACGGTGTATTGGTACGGTAAACGCCAGTCTCGGCCGGGGCGAAAGCTGGGGCATGTCACCGTGAGGCTCTCTTCAGACCGGTCTATCGATGACCAGGTCGCCGCCCTCAGCCATCAAATTGATTCAATTTGGTATCCCCGCAAAAAATCTGAAAACGAGGTGAATTTGCGGTAAGGGGCCGCTCACCGCAATCTATTGCTTTACCTATGGCGTTCCTCGCTTATGCTCCACTGCCATTCACTTGGCCCTCACCTGAGGCTACTAGATTGAGGCCATTGATATAAGACTACCCATGAGTGCATCCACCAAAGCCCCTAAACAGCGGGCTTCGGCCTCTTGGACCTTGTTCAATTCCTGTAACCTCTAATTTCTGGAGATATAACCTAACTATGGGTATACAAAAGCACGTGTTTGGTACGCTTTCAGCGATCGCCCTCGCGACGGTAGCCGTTCCGGCGATCGTGGTTGATGCGGTTGCTCAGATTACGGCCCCCTATGTCGCTGATTCCGGTACGCTAGACCGCGGCCAAGACCACTTTATCGATGTGGAAGCCGCAGGCGGACCCCTCGATCGCGTTAAGGTCGTCTGCGTCACGTTTCATGAGCTCGATGAAGCTAAGGTGGTTGACGGGGCCGGAAACGAAATCCCCGCTAGCATCGACTACGGATTTGAGGAGTTTACGATTACTTTCGACGAGGCGCTTCCCGAGGGGGAAACCGCGCGCGTCTTGATGCTCAACTCCCGCGTTCGTGGCCGGCTAGGCGGCCTGACCGTTCCCTATCGGGTGTTTGGCACTACCCCCGTGCTAGACGGCTTAATCCCGTTTGGAACCGCCATCGTCACCGTGCCCGAAGTCACCGGGCGATAAAGGCTCGGCTCAGGGCAAGGTACGCCTTGCCCTGAGCCAAAACCCTAATTCTCTCTTCCGGTTGACGCTGAGCTGCGCCGCCCTTCCTACGCTGAAGAGATAAACTCTTTCAGTAATTTCCCATGACACAGCTTCGTGGACAGCGGCAGGCGTTTGGACCCTACGGAACGCAGCCGCGGTGGACCCAGGGCAACAAAGACGGCGTCGGCACCGCCTACTCCACCGCCAGCCGCGTCTGGTTTACCCTTTGGAACGGCGTACTCACTGAGCTGTACTACCCCACCATTGACCAACCCCAGACCCGCGATCTGCAGTACTTGGTGACCCTAGGAGACGAGTTTCAGGCGGAAAAGGAGCATTTGCGCTCCAGCATTGAGCGCATGTGGCGCCACGCTTTGGGCTACCGGGTCACCAGCCGCGACCCCAAAGAGCGCTTCGAAATTGTCAAAGAGATCATCTCCTCGCCCATCTCCTCCTGCGTGCTGCAGCACACGCGCCTCACCGGGGATAAGGCTGCCCTAGAGGCCCTGAAGCTGTTTGTGCTCTGTGCACCCCACGTGGACGTCGCCGGCTGGGGCAACACGGCCCAGATTTTGAACGTGGCCGGACGCACGGTGCTGGTGGCCACCCGCAAAGAAACCTGGCTGGCGATCGCCGCTACGGTGCCCTTCGCCCAGGCCTCAGCCGGGTTCGTGGGGCGCAGCGACGGCTGGCAAGACCTGAACGACAACGCCCAGCTTGACTACGCGTTTGACCAAGCTAAGGACGGCAACACGGCCCTCGTTGCCGAGCTGGACTGGCGGCAGGCGGATGACTTTGTTTTGGCGATCGGCTTTGGCGACTGTCGCCACGCGGCGGTGACCACGGTGCTGCAGGCGCTCAACGAACCCTTTGAAGATCAAAAAGAGCGGTTTCAGCAGCAGTGGGAGCCGCCCTGCTGCAACGAGACGCGATCGTCGCTGGTTGAGTTCTGCCGCGACGACGGCAACCTCTACTACACCAGCCTCAGTCTGCTAATGTCCCATGAGGACAAGACTTACCACGGGGCGCTAATTGCCTCGCTAGCGATCCCCTGGGGGCACACCAAAGGCGATGATGAGCAGGGCGGCTATCACCTAGTGTGGGTGCGGGATATGGTTAACAGCGCCCGCGGTCTGCTGGCGGCGGGCAACGCCGAGACGCCGCTGCGCGCTTTGGTCTACCTGGCGGCCAGCCAGCAGGACAACGGCGGCTTCCCGCAAAACTTTTGGATCAACGGCGACGCCCACTGGTGCGGCGTGCAGCTCGACCAGGTGGCGCTGCCCATCATCTTGGCCTACACGCTGCATCGCGAAGGGGTCCTTCGCCACTTCGACCCCTACCCCATGGTGCGGCGGGCGGCGGGCTTTTTGATTGCCCACGGCCCCGCCACCGAGCAAGAGCGCTGGGAGGAGGCCAGCGGCTACTCCCCGTCTACCCTAGCCACCAGCATTGCGGCGCTGATCTGCGCGGCCCAGTTCGCCCACCGGCAGGGCGACGCTGAGCTGGCCCAGTTCCTAGAGGAATACGCCGACTTTTTAGAAAACCACATCGAAATCTGGACGGTGACCACCGAGGGCAGCCTCGTCCCCGATATCCCCCGCCACTTCATTCGGGTGCTGCCCGCCGATATGGAGGACCCCACCCCCTGCGAAGACCCTGACAGCGCCACGCTCTACATCATTAACCGTCCGCAGGACGACCAGGCCTTCCCGGCAAAAGACGTGGTGGATGCGGGATTTTTGGAGCTGGTGCGCTACGGCATCCGCAGCCCCCACGACCCGCTGATCGTCGATTCGCTTAAAGTTGTAGACGCTGCCCTCAAAACCGAGACCCCCAGCGGCGTGGGCTGGCACCGCTATAACCACGACGGCTACGGCCAGCAGGAAGACGGCAGCGCCTTTGACGGTACGGGCGTAGGCCGCATCTGGCCGCTGCTGACTGGGGAGCGGGCCCACTACGAGCTGGCGGCGGGTCACGACGTGGGGCCGCTGGTGAAGTCGATAGAGGGCTTTGCCAACGAGACTGGGATGCTGCCGGAGCAAAGCTGGGACACGGGCGACATCCCCGATGCGCACATGTACCTGGGGCGACCTACGGGCTCCGCCATGCCCCTGATGTGGGCCCATTCTGAGTACGTGAAGCTGCTGCGATCGCTCAGCGATGGCCGGGTGTTTGACTACATTCCCCAGGTGGCGGAGCGCTACCTGGGGCCCCGAGAAGACCGGCCCGACCTAGAGATCTGGAAGCCTAACCGCCGCGTAGCCCAAATCAAGCCGGGGTATATCCTCCGGGTGCAGGTGCCTGGGGCGTTCACGCTGCGCTGGTGGACCCAGTCTGGAGACGACCTGCTTGAGGAAAAGACCCAAGAGGCCACTATGATACCGCTGGATATTGCCTACGTAGATATCTCGCCCCAGCAGGCAAGCCAGGTGCGCTTCGAGTTCGTCGCGTCTGAGGAGAAAACGCTACAGGGCGCGCGATTTGCGGTACAAGTGAAGGATGCCTAGCAGGGCGTCCCCTTCACCGCTTGCCCATGTCTATCACTACCGCCCGTAGCTCAGCCCCGCCCTGGCGGCGTCTTCGGCGAGCCATCCAGCCGCTAGTCTTACTGACGCCAGCCGGTCTATGGCTGCTGCTGCTGCTGGTTATGCCCACGGTACTTATTTTTGAGCTCAGCATGGTGCCGGGGCTGCGACCCGAGGACCCGATCGAAAACTACGGCATGGGCAACTACCTGCGCATCCTAGAGCCGGTGTATCTGCAGGTGATGGCGCGATCGCTGTACTACGCTGCGGGGGCAACGCTGGCCTGTCTGCTGGCGGGTTTTCCCGTGGCCTACTGGATTGCCCTTATGGCCCCCAAGCGCTGGCGCACCCTGCTGCTGGTCGTCTTTATTTTGCCCCTATGGACCTCCTCTCTGTTGAGGGCCTACGCCTGGATTACCATCTTGCGGCCTTCCGGGGTGCTCAATACGGCGCTAGCGGCGCTGGGGCTGCCGGGGCAAGGATGGCTCAACGACAGTCCCGCCGTGCTCATTGGCCTTACCTACAGCTATTTGCCCTACATGGTGCTGATTCTCTACGCCTCCCTAGAAAAGCTCGACCAGCTGCTGCTGGAGGCCTCAGCAGATCTGGGGGCCACCCCCCGACAGACCTTCTTTCGGATTACCGTGCCCCAGAGCCTGCCGGGTATTGTGGCCGGGGCGCTGCTGGTGTTCATCACCAGCATGGGGGATTTTGTGGTGCCGGAGCTGCTGGGCGGAGCCTCCAGCATGACTATTCCCCGATTAATCTACAACCAATTTTTGGGGGCGGCCCGAAACTGGGGCTTTGGCTCGGCGCTGAGCATCGTGCTGATTGTGGCGGTGAGTTTGGCGATCGCGCTGCTGCTCCGCTTTGGCGATCGTCAAAGCACGGTTTAAGGGGGTGCAGCCTAGGGAGTGCGGCTTAGGGGGCGATCGCTCGGCCAACGCAATAGGGATCACTTTTTAGGCGGCCCGAACGGCCCGAACCACCCCGGGCTAGGCTTTGTTGATCGCCGGGCGTGGTGACGCTCGGCGCTGGTGCGCCCGACGGAATTGCTGCCTAAAAAGCGAGACAGGGCAAGCATCGGTTTGGGCAGGGATTCCTCCTCATAGCTGTTTTGGTCGCTGTCCTGGTCGCTATTTTGGTCGTCGTCCTGGTCGTCGTCCTGATCGCCATCCTTGGGGGGGGCCTTAACGGACCACCATTTAGAGAGCAGCCCTCCGGTCCAGCCCGCTAGACCGCCTAAAAATATGCTCTGCACTGCAGAAAACCCCGCTGCCCAGAACAGCAGCAGAAACACGAGCCAAAACTTTAGAGCTGCCGTAACTTTAATCATTTCTGCCGTGAATTATTCTGCCGTGAGCCGCTTGAGCTGAGGGTTTAGCTGACGATGCCAAGCGCTTCAAGCTGGGCGTCGGTGGGCTGAGTGGTATCGATTGAGCGGACGTAGGGCTGCTCCTCAACGGTAAACGGCTCGAACGTCTGCTGCTCCATTATCTCTACCGTAGCATCCGCAATATCCCGTCGTCCTCGGATGCGATCGCCCCGTATAGTTGGGGGGGCATCGCAGTAAATGATCTGCAGCGGCACCTGCTGCGACTCGGCTTGGGCGACAACGGGCGACCGTTGGGCAACGCGATCGTACTTGGCGTCTAGGATGACGGAATAGCCGGCATCAATAAGCTTGAAGGCCAGGTCGGCCAGTCGCGCGTAGGTCTTCTGGGTCATCTCGGGGGTGTAGAGGCTGTCTCCGCCCCGCGCATTTAGCGGCATGCCGCCCAGGTGCTTGCGCAGGGCGTCAGAGCGAATCTGCACTGCCCCGGTATGGGCCGCCAGCCCGCGGCCTACGGTAGACTTACCGCTGCCCGACAGCCCGCTCATCAGGGTGAGCTTGCCCTGGCGCGGCTGGGTATAGCGCCAGGCGAGGCGATAGTAGCGGGCGGCGGTTTTTTCGGCGGCCTGCTTCTCGGCTTCAGGGACGCTGGGGTCCCCCAGCAGGAAGGACGTGACTTTGGCGCGCACGTAGCTCTGGCGGCTAACATAGAGCGGCAGGACCAGCAGCCCCTCCCAGTCTCCGGTCTGCTCGACGTAGGCGTTGAGGAAAAGGGTGCTCAGGTCGGGGCGATCGCCTGCCTCTAGATCCATGACGATATAGGCGATGTCAAACATCACGTCCACAAACCGAAACGGCTCGTTGAATTCGATGCAGTCAAACAGCAGGTACTTATCGCGCCAGTAGCAGATGTTGTTGAGGTGCAGATCGCCGTGGCACTCGCGAATCCAGCCGCGGTCAATGCGGGCCTTAAACAAAGCCTGCTGCGTCTCGAAAAAGCGATCGGTATAGGCGCGGGTCTCGTCAAACTGCTGCTGAGTTTGGGGCCCGCCGATGTACTGTTCGGTCTGGCTGTAGTTCTCGTCGATAGATTGCCTAATCTGGGAAATCTCGCCGAAGCTGCGGACGTAGTCGCTAGAGGGAGACGCCCGGTGAAAGTCCGCAATGACCTGGGCCAGCTCGCGCAGCATCTCGGGTGTAAGCTCCCCGCGCTCAAAGTAGCGTCTCAGCAGGGTGTCTTGCGGAAACTGCCGCATCTTGACGGTGTATTCGACCGCCTCCCCTTCGCCGCCCAGCTGATACTGCGCTCCCCGCTGCGTAATGGGCAGGACCTCTAAGTAAATTTCGGCCGCCCCACGCTGGTTGAGCCGCAGCTCTTCATGACAAAACTGCTGCCGTAGATCAAGAGTGGAATAGTTCAAAAAGCCAAAATCCAAAGGCTTTTTCACTTTGTAAGCATACTCTCCCGTCAGCAGCACGTAAGAGATATGGGTTTGAACGAGCTGAATCGGCGGTTGGACCGCATGGCTGTAGAAGTCGGGGCGCAGCATCTGCTCGATTAGCGCTGGCCTAGTCGTATCGCTCATAGACACCGGGTCATGACAACAAAAGCCAGGGAGAATTCCCTGGCTTGGCCATTATCGCACTGATTGAAATCAGGCTGATTTAAACCTTGTCTAGACGCTGGCTAAAGGATCTTTTGAAGGAGAAGACCTATTCGGTCTCAGCAGGCTCACCCTCTGCTTTGGGCGCTTCAGCAGCGTCAGGCGCAGCCAAGTCTGCCAGCGATTCGCTATCCTCGGAAGCCGCGGCAGGCATGGTCGGCGACTGAACCGAGACCACCGTGCGCTGGGGCTCTAGGGTCGGCTTAACGCCCTTAGGAAAGACAATGTCTTCGACGTGCAGGATATCTCCGACCTTCATGCTAGAAACGTCGATGTCAATCGATTCGGGAATCGAAGCCGGATCGCACTGAATCGGCATCTCGTTGACCACCGTATCCAACATGCCTTTCTCTTCCGTCACGCCCACCGCGTCACCCGTGAAGTTGAGGGGGACGACGACGTCCACGGAGGATTGGTTGGCGACTGAGAAAAAGCTCAGGGAATAGAGCAGGCCGCGCCAGGGGTGCATCTGCGCTTCGCGAATCAGCACCTGCCCGTTCCACGACAGGTCAGGAATCGTCAGCTTGACGAGCGAGCCGTTCACAGTGGCGTAGCGCAGCAGGGTGCTGGCGTCTTTGGCATCTACGGTCAGGTCGACTGAGTTGCTGCCGTCGTGGCCGTAGAGGGAGGCCGGGATCCGTCCGTCCCGCCGAAGCGCGCGGGCTTTAGTACCGGGCGATCGCTTTGCGCAGTTGAGTGAAAGTTCCATGGTGATTGTTCTACCTCGATGGGGTCAGTGGATGATGGATGATATGTGGGGTCAGCAGCTAAACTTTGGCGATCTAGACTTTGGCGATCTAGACTTCGGCGGGATGGAGGGCTGAACCCTCCTGCAGCAGGGCTCGCTTGGGGCCGTGGATGGGGTCCTCGACGATGATGGTCTGGTCTCGGCTGGCCCCCAAAGAAACGATGGCGATGGGGACCTCCATCTGCTCGGCTAGAAACTTGAGGTAGCTGAGCGCCTGGGGGGGTAAGTCCTCCAGAGATCTGCAGTGGGTCGTGGGCTGCTGCCAGCCCGGCAGCGAGCGATATATGGGACGGCAGCGGGCGAACTGGCGGGCGTTGCTGGGCAGGTCCCGGCAGGTCTCCCCGTCGAGTTCGTAGGCCACGCACACCTCGATTTCTTCTAGCTCGTCCAGCACGTCGAGCTTGGTGACGGCTAAGCAGTCCAGGCCGTTGATGCGCACGGCATAGCGGCCAATGACCGCATCAAACCAGCCACAGCGCCGCTGCCGTCCCGTGGTCGTGCCAAACTCCGCGCCGCGATCACACAGGTGTGCCCCCAGGGGTGACCCGTCAAGCTCGGTGGGAAACGGCCCTTCACCGACGCGGGTCGTGTAGGCCTTCGCCCCGCCAATCACTCGGTCGATGCTGGTGGGCCCGACCCCCGCCCCGATGCAGGCGCCACCCGCCACCGGATTGGATGAGGTCACGTAGGGGTAGGTGCCGTGATCGAGGTCGAGCAGCGTCCCCTGAGCGCCCTCGAACAAAATGTTGCGCTTGCTGCGAATCGCGTCGTAAATCAGCAGAGACGTGTCGGCCACGTAGGGCCGCAGCCGCTCGGCGTATCCGAGGTACTCCTGAATAACCTCGTCTGGGTCAAGCGGCGGCAGACCGTAGATCTTCTCTAGCAGGACGTTTTTGTGGCTGATGGTCCAGTGAAGCTGCTCCCGCAGGCCGTCGGAGTCCATAAGATTGACGATGCGAATCCCCGTGCGCTCCGACTTGTCGGCGTAGGTGGGTCCGATGCCGCGCTTGGTGGTGCCGATCTTTTGGTTGCCCCGCTGCTCCTCTGCGGCCTGGTCAATCATCCGGTGGTAGGGCATGGTGACATGCGCCGACCCCGAAATCACCAGATTCTCGGTGGTCACGCCGAGGGCGTCGAGCTGGTCGAGCTCGGTGATCAGCTCCTTCGGGTCAATTACCGTGCCTGCGCCAATGATGCACGTTGTTTCAGGATATAGAATACCGGATGGAATCAGGTGCAGCTTAAAGGTCTGCTCCTTGACCACAACCGTATGGCCGGCGTTGACCCCCCCCTGATAGCGCACGACAACATTGGCGGACTTGCTCAGCAAATCCGTAATCTTGCCTTTCCCTTCGTCGCCCCACTGGGCCCCAATTACAATGACGTTAGCCAATCTCTTATGCTTATTTACTTAAAATCACAAATTACTATTATGTTCAAATACATGGACTTGTGTCAACTCATTGGAGATCGCTATGGCCCTTCACGCTGAACTACACAGACATCTGGGGGGCTCTGCCGTGCCTCGGGTGCTCTGGCGCTACTTCCAGCGCAGCGACGCCGAGCTGGCGGAGCGCTTTCCCGACTACGCCGAGTTTGAGGAATTTTACACTCGACCTCGCAATACCTTGGATGAGTACCTAGAGCTGCATACCCTGGTGGAAGGCGTGCAAACCGAGGCGGCGCTGCCTTACTTCGTCTACCGACTGGTGCGGGGAGCCTACATTTTCGAGAACCTAGCGTACCTGGAGCTGCGCTACACGCCCTACCTGAGGACACCAGAGCACCTCAGCCAGGGCGATCGCATCGAGGCCATGGCGAGGGTTGTGGAAGTGGTCGGCGAGGCCGGCACCATCGGCGAATACCCCATCGTTCTGCGGCAGATTCTCTGCATGCACTCCCGGCTGCCCCACGAGGTTAACCGCGCCATTGTGGACCTGGCGGCGGCTTCGCCTTATGTCTGCGCCGTGGACTTGGCGGGGGGGGATGCCCACTACCGCGATCGCCTTTCGGAATACGCATCCCTCTACGAATACGCCCGCGAGCGAGGACTCAAAACCACCGGCCACCTCTACGAGACCGCCGACGGCTGCTACCCTGAACTGCTGCCCTACCTGATGCGCATTGGCCACGGCATCCAGATCCCGCTGCGCCATCCCCACCTGCTCAAAGCGGTGGCGGCCCGCGGTCAGTGCCTTGAGGTCTGCCCCACCACCTACCTCAAGACCGGTACGCTAGACGAGCTGAGCCAGCTCAAAGTCGTATTCGATCGCTGCTTTGACGCCGGGGTCGATATCGCCATCTGCACCGACAACGCCGGGCTGCACAACGTGCGGCTGCCGTTCGAGTATGAGAACCTGCTCACCTACGACATCATTGACTTTGCCCAGCTCCAGGCCTGTCAGCTGGCGTCCTTCCGCCACGCCTTCGGCTGGCCCCACGACACCTACCCCAGCTCTATTTTGTCTAGTGCCCTGCAAAAGCCCTCTCTGCCGGTGGGTTAGGGGCCGGTGGGTTAGGGGCCGGTGGGCCAGCGACAGATGTATTGAGGGGCGGATAGGCTAGTCAGCTGGAAGACTGACCTTAGAGACCCGGCAGGTTTAGACCGCCGGTTAACTCTTCCATGCGATCGCGCATAGTGGCCGTGGATTTGTTGTAGGCATCCTTCATGGCGGCGGTCAGCAGGTCCGACACCACGCTCACCTCTTCTTTTAAAACATCGGGGGAAAGCTCGACGCGACGGGGCTCCTGATTGCCGCTGACGATTACCTTAACCAAGCCGCCGCCCGCTTGACCCTCGATTTCCATCTCTTCAAGCTCTTCCTGGAGCCGCTTGGCACCCTCTTGAACCTGCTGAGCCTTTTTAAAGGCGTCCGCCAGCTCCTTCATTTTGCCTAAACCGAGGCCAAATCCTTGCCCTTTTGTCATGATGTTTCGCTTATTAGGGTATTTCGTCTATGGTAATTCGCCACGGGGGACGGATAGGTAAACATCCTAGCTAATTTTCGCTTCCCTTGTGCCAAAGTCTCCCAGCAGCCGCACCTCGGGGTGAAGCTTTATGGCCCACCGCTGCTCCACCTGCTGCTGCACATGGGAAATCAGATTGAAAATGTCTTGAGCGCTGGCCTGCTTGAGGTTGACGATGAAGTTGGCGTGGCGCTCTGACACCTGAGCCTGGCCAATTTGGTAGCCTTTTAGGCCGGCGTGCTCGATCAGCCACCCCGCCTTGTGGGATGTCGGATTTCGAAACACGCTGCCGCAGCTCGGCAGATCGTAGGGCTGAGTTGTGTGGCGGTAGTTAAGGAAGTCCCGAGTTTTGGCGATTACCTGCTGAGGGTCGGCGCCGGGCTGCAGCTGAAAAGTGGCCTGGGTGACTAAACCCGGCTGCTTCTGCAGTATGGAGGTGCGGTAGTCGAACTGCAGCTGCTCGGCGTCCATTCGCTGCCGCACGCCGTCAGCAGAGATGACCTCGGCGCTGAGAAAGACGTCTGCCGTCGAGACGCGATGGGCCCCGGCGTTCATAGCCACAGCGCCGCCCACCGTCCCCGGAATGCCTGCCGCCCACTCCATGCCTTGCCATCCCAGATCGGCCACCTGCCACGCCAGCTTGGCCAGCGGCTCGCCGGCGGCAGCCGTCAGCTGCGCATTGCCAGTGTCGAGGGTGCTGCGTCGAAAATGGCGGGTGCAGATTACGAGGCCCGCAATGCCGCGATCGCTCACCAATAGATTTGACCCGGCCCCCAGCAGCGTTATCGGCAGGCCGCGATCGCGGGCCCACTGAAACCCGTCCTGAAGCTGCTCAGCGGTGCGGGGGGCCGTAAATAGCTCAGCCTCGCCCCCCACTCGGTAGGACGTGAACTTTGTCAGCGAGACGCCGGTCCGAATCAGGCAGCGGGTCTCAGGGAGCGCGATCGCCTCAGGGGAAGCCCCTAAAGGTCTCGTGCTGATTTGCTCCGCTAAAGGGAGCGCCGCCGGTTGCTCGGGGGGGTGAGCATCGCTGGCAGATTGAGCGTCAGGGCAAGACATAGCGTTAGAGGTGGGAGGCTTCACCATAGGGGCTTATAGGTTGAGCGATACTTCGGGGTGCCGAGACATTGGGGCGCTCGCGTCCTGCTGGTAGCAGGTCATCAAGTCCGGAATGATCCGGTTGAGGTTGCCGGCCCCTAAAAACAGCGCCACGTCTCCAGGCTGCAGCACGTCCTTTAGATAGTCGAGGACATCAGGCAGGGTTGGCTGATAGATGACGCTGCTGTGGTGGCGCTGAATCGCCTTGGCTAGGGTCTCACCCGTGACAGCAGCGGGGGCGACCTCCCCGGCCGCATAGACATCCGTAATCACCACGCAGTCGGCATCGGTAAAGGATTGAGCAAACTCGTCGATTAGGGCCAGCGTGCGGCTATAGCGGTGGGGCTGGAAGACCGCAATGATTCGCCCTTTGGACTGGGCCTGCAGCCGCGCCGCCGTCAGCGTGACCTGGATTTCGCTGGGGTGGTGGGCGTAGTCATCGATAAAGGTAATTTGGTTGACCTGTCCTCTAAGCTCATAGCGCCGTCGCGCCCCTTTAAAGCCGCTGAGCGCCTCGGCAATGGTTTCAAAGGTCAGCCCGAGGAGCCGGCCTAGGGCGATCGCCGCCAGACCGTTGCTGAGGTTGTGAGCGCCCAAAACTTGGAGCTGGATTGCACCCAGGAGCCGGCCCCGCTCAAAAATCAGTGCCCGAGTCCCATTTTCGGCGTAGGTCACTTCTTTAGCCACATAGTCAGCACGGCGCTCTGGATTGATGCTGTAGGTGACGGTGGCATCTAGCGCCCGGGCTACGGTTTCACAGTCGGCCGAGGCAATGAGAATCTGACACTGACGCGAAAATTTCTGAAATATATGGACAACATCTTCTATAGATTGATAGTGATCGGGGTGGTCTAGCTCGATGTTAGTGACAATGCCAATCTGGGAGGAGAGCTTCACCAAAGATCCGTCCGACTCATCGGCCTCAGCGACCAGATAATCACCTGCCCCGGTACGGGCGTTGCCCTGCCAAGCGCCGACCTCTCCGCCAACGATGATCGTAGGATCGAGGCCTGCTTTCAGCAGCACGTAGCCAATCATGCTGGTTGTTGTGGTCTTCCCGTGGGTTCCGGCAACGGCAATGCCCCGATACTGCTGCATCAGTCCCGCTAGGACGTCAGACCGATGAAAAATAGGGCAGCCTAAGGCCAGCGCTGCCTGGTATTCGGAGTTGGTCTTAGAAATCGCCGTTGAGCAAATAACCTGCGGAATAAAGGCCTGGGGCTCTGAACCTGGCTTTGGGCCTAGCGGCTTGAGAGGCTCAGCTTTGAAGCGGCCGGCCGCTAATTGCTCATTCTGCAAGCCCTCTCCCTGGGCAGACTGAGGCGAAAAAACGGTCAAGTTGTCCGCATTCTGGGTCTCGAAGATGTGGGCACCGTGCTTTTTCAGCCGCTGTGTGATGTGGGTTAGCTTTTTATCCGATCCAGAGACTAAAAGCTGATGCTTGAGTAAAACATACGCGATCGCCGACATGCCGATGCCGCCGATGCCAATAAAATGGAATGGCCTACCGCCAAAGTCAACTTTATCTTCAATCTGATCTAGCATTAAATCCCCTCACACCGCCCTGGACCAAAGATACCGCGCCATCATAACAAGATTTGTTTCGTGAGCATACAGAGACGCTCGATTTGCCCTTTCTTAAATAGCGCTAGGCGCAGACTGTAATAGCGCTAGGCGTAGATGTCATGCCTTTATCCCCCGCGCCCAAATAGTGAAATCTACCTCAGCAGCGACATACAGCAAATGTCCTAAACCAGTCAGGACATTTGCGTGCCCAGTTGCCTACGAGGTATCCAGGCTTTGAGCCAATCGCGTTGTCTTAAGCAACTGGGCCAACGCAATACTTTGGAAAAGTCTAGGCTTTGGAGGGCCCATCAGGGCAGTTTGCGGTCTTAGATAATAACCCATCACTTTACTGGTCCTGCCGAGTCGCACATTGCCCGCAGCAGCCAACCATCCGTCAAGCCTTTCGGCGGCCTTGCTCAGGATTTCCCGACAAACCGAGGGGACGGTCCCGACGAGATGGTATGATCTGACTCGACATTGGAGGTTTGGATTTTAGTAAAGCGAGAGGGCAAGACGCAGTGATTAGAGTAGCGATTAATGGGTTTGGACGTATTGGGCGCAATTTCTTGCGGTGCTGGCTGACTCGGGAAAATAGCGGCCTCGATGTTGTGGCGATTAACGACACGTCCGATCCCAGCACAAATGCACACCTGCTGACCTACGACTCTATGCTAGGCAAGCTAGACGCAGACATTTCGGCAGACGATAACTCCATAACCGTGAATGGAAAGCCGATCAAGTGTGTATCCGATCGCAATCCTCTTAATCTACCCTGGAAGGCCTGGGACATCGATTTAATTATTGAGTCCACCGGCGTCTTCCGTGATGAGGCAGGAGCCTCTAAGCATATCGATGCGGGCGCTAAGAAGGTCCTGATCACGGCCCCCGGCAAGGGAAGCGGCGTTGGCACCTACGTCATGGGCGTTAACCACGAAGACTACAGCCACGATGGGTATGACGTGATTAGCAACGCCAGCTGTACTACCAACTGTTTAGCGCCCGTAGTCAAGGTGCTTCACGACAACTTTGGCATTGTCAAAGGCACAATGACCACCACCCATAGCTATACGGGTGACCAGCGCCTGCTCGATGCGAGCCACCGGGACGTCCGCCGCGCCCGCGCTGCTGCGCTCAACATTGTTCCGACCACCACGGGAGCCGCTCAGGCGGTAGCTCTGGTTATTCCCGACATGAAGGGTCGTCTCAACGGCATCGCGCTTCGGGTCCCTACCCCCAACGTTTCGGTGGTTGACCTCGTGGCCCAGGTGGACAAAAAGACGATCACTGAGCAAGTTAATGAAACCCTAAAGGCCGCTGCAGAAGGCCACATGAAAGGCGTTTTGGGCTATAGCGATCTTCCCTTGGTCTCCTCTGACTACCGGAAGAGTAATGATTCCTCCGTCGTTGACGCCAGCCTGACCTTGGTGATGGAAGGCGATTTGGTCAAGGTTGTTGCTTGGTACGACAACGAGTGGGGCTACAGTCAGCGTGTCGTTGACCTAGCTGAGCTAGTCGCTAAGAAGTGGTCTGCTTCCTAGTCGCTTAGCCCCTCCTCAAAGTAAAATCGGCCTACGTGCGGGAGCGCTGGTGATGCCAGCGCTCCCGCACTATATTTTGCCATTTCTGCGCTGCTTCTCCCTAGGGGGTCCCAGCGCTTCGTGCTGGTGCCTCTACACTGCCGCTACCGCGCTCGCTTCAGCACCTTCCGGAGCCTCGAACTTATAGCCGACGCCGCGCACGGTTTGTATCAAAGCCGGCTGTGACGTATCGGTTTCGATCTTCTTTCGGATCTGACCGATGTGGACATCGACAACCCGCTGATCGCCAACATACTCGTAGTCCCACACCTTTTGAATGAGCTCTGCCCGCCGCCAAACCCGGCCCGGATGGCTAGCCAGAAAGTGGAGCAGATCAAACTCAAGGGCGGTCAGAGAAATTGGGCTGTCATCCAGGGTGACTTCTCGCCTAACCGGATCAATCATGAGGCGATTAAACGTGAGTCGCTGCTGTTCGGCAGCCGTTACCGGGCGCTGTCGCTTCAGAATTGCGCCAACTCTTACCTCGAGCTCACCTAAACTGAAGGGCTTGGTGAGATAGTCGTCGGCGCCCTGCGAAAACCCGCGAATCTTATCAGCCTCATCGGTACGGCTAGTCAGCATGAGTACAAACACCCCCGTGCGCTTTTGCATCTCTTCACAAAGCGCGTAGCCTGTGGCGTCGGGGAGATTGACGTCAAGAATGACCAAATCGGGATTGAACTGCTCAAAGACGGAGAGTGCTGATTTTCCGTCTTCGGCAGATTCTACGTGATAGTCGTGCTTGGATAGGAACCGATAGATAAGCGTACGGATTGCAGGATCGTCATCAACGACAAGGATCTTGGCTGATGCCATAGTCGTAACCTGTGTGCTAAAGAAATAGTGAACATCTATACAAAGCGAGAAGCCTTCTTGGGAAGGCTGCGATATGCTGTCCCTAGAGGAGTCAGCGGGAAAAGCTGCTAAAAAAACAGCAGCCTTATCCTGAGATTCAAAAAACGGACGATGTTAGAAGTCAACACCGCCGCTAGTCAATGTTAACCGATGCGCTAAAAAAGGCAGGTCAATTCATGCATACTGCATTATAACTAGCCGGCCTAACTCTACTCCACTCGGTAAGATTAGATAAGGTGCCGCTTCGGCCATAGACGATCTGGATAAGGATTTGCGAGAATCTATAAAAGCAGACCGCTATAGTTTAATGCGGACGCTAACGTACTGAATCCGGGATCTTCGCTAAATCCGGGGTATCACGCTCAGCGGCCCGTATAGATAACGTAGGAAAGCTAGACTGATTGATGTAGATTTTGGTTAGTCTGGATTGATCACTCTAGTTGTTGCTACCCAGCAGGGATTATTATAGATGAGCACTCAGAGCAGCTATGACAAATTAGGGGTCGACGAAAATTCTTCATTTGAAGAGATTCAGAATGCCCGCAGTCGGCTTCTAAGTGAGCACGGCAGCGATCGCAAACTTGCCGACGACATTGAAGCCGCATACGATACCATCTTGATGGATCGTCTACGGCTCCGCCAAGAAGGAAAGATTCGCGTTCCTGACCGGATTCGCTTTCCAGAGCGTCTTGCCGCTGAAGCACCGGCTCAGTCCACCTCCGCGCCGTCTCAGGCTTCCATGGGCTGGCTGCAGCGCTCCCTCGATAACCCTAGCCAGAGCGAAATCATCTGGCCAGCGCTCTCGTTTGTTGGCGTTGGTGCCTTAAGCATCGCTAGCCCCTCAGTTGCGCTAGCTTTGGGCGTGGGCTTCTGCCTCTACTTCCTCAACCGCAAGGAGCGTAAGTTTGGCCGGGCGCTGCTGCTGACCTTTGCGGCCCTTGTTGTAGGCGTTGCGCTGGGTTTGCAGATCGGCAATCTAACGGAGCCGCAGCTCCGCGCCTTTCAGATGACGCCCGATGCGTTTGCCACGCTTGTCACAGCGTTCATGTTCTGGTTGACCAGCAGCTTTCTCCGCTAGGCACAATCGCCGCTGTGCAGAGCTGCTGACCACAGTTCATAGCGCAATCACAGCGCCGTTACAGCACGGATTGTACTAGCGGCTGAAACACCGGCACGAGGACTTTGTGACTGACCACGAGCGTTGGAAAGGCTTTTACACCGTAGTGGTTGCCAGGCGTGAGGGGAAAAATAGGCCCATTTAGCGGTACCCAGGTCCCGCCTGCGGCCTGCACAATCACCCAGACGGCGGCGATATCCCAAATTTTAGGCGTTGCTTCCACCCCGCCCAGCGCGATACCGGCTGCCACTAGCAACAGGTTATACGTCGCCACCCCCAGCATCCTAATCTTGCAGGGGAAGGGTCGCGCCTGGTTGAGCACCGATATGCTGCGGGCGCAGAGGCTAAAGAACTGCGACGATGAGGGTTCTGCCTCCTGAGAGCGGGTCGACTGACCATCCTTAAAGGCGCCCGCCGGCATCTCTAAGCCCGAGTCGCCGGGCCAGTAGCCGTGAAACGTCTGACGAATAGGCGGCAGCGCCACATAGCCAAATACGGGCGTGCCCCGATACAGCAGCCCCAGGGAAATCCCCCACAGTGGAATGCCGCGGGTAAAGTTAGTGGTGCCGTCGATAGGGTCGATGACCCAGCACCAGTCGGCATTGGGAAAAATATGCGCGGTCTCTTCGCTGATCACCCCATGGTCTGGAAACTCATCGGCGATCGCCCGCCGAATTTCCTCGTCGGCCCACTGATCGCACCGGGTCACCAGGCTACCGTCGGCTTTTTCTGTGGCCTCGACGGTACCAAAGTCTTTGAGGATCTGCTCTCCAATCCGACTGGTGGTGTTTTCCGCAAACGTCAGCACGCGATCCCAGAATTCCATGAATACCCCAAAGAAAGTAGGAGGCTGGCGCAAGGGCGCTAACCGCTTGCAGGCCAATCAGTCAACAAAACAATCTATTCGACACTACAGCAGTGCTAGTCCAGATCACTTGCCAGCACCAGGGCGATCGCCTCGCGGGCGTTCTCCTGAAACTCTTTGACATCGACCCGCCGCAGCAGCGTCACCGCGATGATCATGCCCACCCCCTGAGCGGCAAACACCAGGGCATAGGCCGGAAATAGGTCAGCCTCCGTTACTGGAGCGCCGTTCACCAGCCGCAGCAGGCTGCTTCCAACGTCCAGCACCGCCCCGCCCGCCACCGTCGCCGTCGCCCGAGCGATCGCCTGGGCCAGGCCCCAAGCCCCAATGAAGGTACCCGCCGTTTCCGCCGCCGTCAGGTCGAGCATGAGGCTGATGGCCCCGTTGGTGGTCACCCCCGCGCCGATGCCGAATAAAAACACCGCCAGCTGCAGCACCTTGGGGTTCTGGGTCAGCCCCGCCAGGATAATTAGCCCGAAGCACCCCGCCGTCAGCAGGCATCCCAGCCTCGTGGTGCGCTGCTTACCCAGCCGGGGCACCACGAAAAAGCCGGTGGTGCTGATGCCCAGCAGCGTCCCCAGCCCCCAGTAGGCGTTCAGCCGCGTGGTCTCGGAGATGGCCATACCAAACACCTGGCCGCCGTAGGGCTCCAGCACTGCCTCCTGCATGAACAGGCTGACGGTCATTACCAGCAGGAAAGAGAAGAAAATGCCGGTTTGGCGGCTGGCGGTGAGAATCTTTATGGCGCGGCCCAGGGTGATCTGGTCCTCCCGATCTGCGAGGGTAGACCGGCTGCGATAGCGGGAGTAGCGATGCTCGATACCCGCCGTGGCGGCGATCGCAATCACCAGCACCGCCACCGGCACCGTCATAAATAGCCGGTTGACGGAGGCCTGCACTATGGCCAAGGGCGTATCTAACGCCAGCTGCTTGAGCAACAGGCTGCTCAAGACCGCGCCGATA
Organism: Elainellaceae cyanobacterium; assembly: GCA_050331115.1. Lineage (GTDB taxonomy): Bacteria > Cyanobacteriota > Cyanobacteriia > CAKZMO01 > CAKZMO01 > JBCCAG01. Next base: position 8,660 of record JBHJHD010000083.1, on the reverse strand, counting down.
ACGATGCCCACCATCAGCATAGACCAGACGCTACCCACCAGCCGCGATCGATTGTCTTCGTCGGAGACATCCACCAGCAGGGCGGCAAAGGGGGTCGAGCTGGCGCTGAGGGCCAGCCCATAGACCGCGAACACTAGCCCCAGTAGGGCCAGCCAGCCGTAGGTCAATGGAGCCCAGCCTAAGGCCTCTAGGCTACCGTTGAGCTGCCAAATCACCTGCACCGCTACAAACGCCATCAGCGTAAACAGCGTCGTTCCCAGCCAGACGTAGCCCGTGCGATGGTGCCCCAAAATGGGCTTGGCGTCCGAGAGCTGCCCAAACCACAGCCGCGCCGGGGCCACAAACTGGTGCATGGCGATCGCTCCCGCCGCCAGCAGTGCCGGCACCTTCAGTTCGTCGATCAAGATGCGATTGAGTACGCCTAGGGTGAGCACCGACATGATACCTAGCCCCATCTGAAATAGCCCCAGCCTAAACATCGTCAGGGGTCTGATTCGGGGCGCGTCGGTTTCGGGAGGTAAATTGTGTGTAGCCATAGCGTGATTGTTTGGGGCGAATTAGCTCAAGACCCTCTGAAGCGTTTGTAGCGCGCTTGCTTTCGATTATCTCTCATCTACCAGCTCAATGCGGTAGTTCTCAATGACGGGATTGGCCAGCAGCTGGTCGCACATCTGGTCGATCTGCTGCCGCGCCGCCTGCGGGCTATCGGCCTTGACCGATAGCTCGACATACTTCCCAATGCGCACGTCTGCGACCTGCTCAAAGCCCAGCTGATGGAGCCCAGAACGAACCGCTGTACCTGCGGGGTCGAGGACTGAAGGGCGTAAAGTAATGTAAATTTGAGCGTGGTACTGGTTCACAGAATCTAAATCCACCCAACGGTTGAGATTATTTGGGACACTGAAGTAGCTGAGTGGCCTTTTGGGGCCCGGCTCGAAGGGCCATCGCTTTGAGAGCACGGCCTGTGCCCCTCGCCTCGGCAATCACCTACCGGATCGCCCCTCCGACTGTAAGATGAAACGGACCCGCAGCCAAGCACAAATTTTATCCCTCCTTGAGCAGACGGCGCGCGCTATTTCTGCCCAAGACCTTCACATGGAGCTGCGCAGCCGGGACTGCGTTATGGGTTTAGCGACTGTTTATCGGGCTCTAGAGGCCCTGAAGCTAGACGGCTCGGTGCAGGTGCGGACGCTGACCAACGGCGAGGCGCTCTATAGCCTCACCCAGGAAGACCGCCACCATTTGACCTGCCTCCGCTGTGGTAAATCGCTGCCCATTGACGAGTGCCCGGTCCACGAGCTGGAGGAGCGGCTTGACCAAGACCATCGCTTCAAGGTGTATTACCATACGCTGGAGTTTTTTGGCCTCTGCGCTGGCTGCCAATCCGGTGATGCGTCAAGCAAGTCTTAGTCGGTTCAGCTCTCACCCACTGGGGTTAGCGCACAAGGTTAGAGCATTGGCATCAGCGCGTCCAGCGCATAGATTCTGCTAGCTCAACGAGGGCGGTTTCACTGACCGCTGAGGCTGGCTCGCTGGGCGGTTGGCTATTTAAAAACAAATGATTGTGGATCGAGAGCTGCACGCCGCGCTCTTGCCACAGTAGCGCTGGCATTGTGGTCACATTCTCTAGCCTAGCGATTTGGCCCCGCAAGCGAAGCGTTTCTGCGTGGGGACCGAGGCTAGGGCCAAGGTTGGCGGCAGCTCCAACGCCTTCGGGAATCGGAGATTGATTGACAACAATTTGACTGGAGCCGCTCTGGTAGAACAAGGCAATGTTTTGATGGCGGTCTGGATGCTGAGTGATGCGGGCCTCTTTGAATTCGTACCCCTCCGGCAGGGCGGTGGGCACGAGGAGCGGAAACTCGGCGATCGCCTCTGCCTCGCTGAGAGTGACACGCTGCACATCGGTGTCCTGGATTTCGTAGGCCGGAATCGCGGTCAGCCCAATACCTAGGGCAATGGCCCCAACCCAGACGAAACATCGGACTAGCTGCCGCCGTGAACCGCTGCCACGGCGGTTGCGCGCCGTCGCCATCAGTCCACCGCTCACTCCTCCCCACGCAGCTCCTGCCGGAAGCATCAGTCCTAGGGTTAGAGTTTGGGGTATGGAAAAGAGGTAGGGCAGGGCTTGAGCCCAGTAGAAACTCGCAGTCCAGCTGACCATAGCCACAACCGTGACGGCGATTGCCCAGTAGGGTGCAGCCTCAATCCGTCTGCGCAGGACTGTCCATTGGGTGAGGGTCATGGCTGCGCCGAAGACAGTGGCGCTGAGCGCGAGCACGATTAGGCTATGCCACCGGTTTTGCAGGACGTCCAGGCCACTGTAGTAGACGAGAGCAAAGAAAGTGCTCCCTGCCGCTAAGCTCGCAGCAATAAGGCCGGCAGCGTAGACGCCGAGCCAGCGGGGCAAGGCGCGCAAGGTCTGTCGGGAAAACGCCCAGGCTTGAGCCGCGGCAAACGCTAGCCAAAAAAGCATTAAAGGAAGCGTATTTGAAAAGACGCTTAGCATGGATGTACACCCGCGATCGCGCTAGAGACAACATGCTCTGAATCTATCTAGACTTTACGTGTTTTAAAGGTTGACGCTACCGGATCTGCGATTGGCGAAGATCTGGGGCGGCAATGGCGCTGTAGCTCTGGATATCCGCGAGTTCCTGAACCGATAGGGGCTGAGCCACAAAGTCTACATTGAACCAGGCCTGCGCCACCGTGGTCAGCGTCTCGACAGCCTTGCCGATGAAGGCATCGTCCACCTGGTGGGGTAGAAACTGAGCTTTGGGGGCAGGCTCTGCAAACAGCGCTTCGAACAGCTGCGGGTCGGGCGCGAGCTGCATAGAGCCATGCTGCAGCACCACGCGATCGCGCCCAGCCCCATGGCGATCGCGACCGTAGCGCTGGGCGCTGCCGATAAACTTGTGGCCTTGCGGATCTACTAGGTCGGCCTGGGTTGCCACCCCAAAACAGTTCGCTCTACGGCGGTAGCTGCCCCTCTCCCCGCCGTAGTGTAAATCTAGACCCAGCGATCGCCAGCCACGAATCAAAAACTCGCACAGGTGCCGGTAGATCTCTGTGCGACTGCCCCGCTGATATCGAACGGCCACTGCATAGGTCAGATCGCCGCTGTGCAGCACGGCCCGCCCGCCGGTAGGCCGCCGGACTAGGTCGAGGGGTTGAGATTGACTCAGGGTCACCCATTGATTGGGCACCTCTTGCAGGTAGCCCAGGGAAACGGTGGGCCGAGACCATCGATAAAACCGCAGCGTGGGGGGAAGATGACCCTGCTCCTGCTGCCGCAGCAGCCAGGCATCGATTTGCATTTGCGTCTGCCCCGACGCCACTACCGGTGGAATCAGTCGCCAAGGGCAACGGGAGGCCAGCAGGGCTACTCCCATATTGGTGCACTACGTATCGGTACGCTATGGAGCATCAGCGTGCTGGACATCTACAATCCCTTCCGAGGCGAGCAATCAAAGCGCCTGTTACGTTTCGGCGTCTAAGCTGAGCTTGCCGGGGCCGGCGTAAATCGTCATTAGCAAGCCGCCGATTAGCCCCAGGTTCTTCAAGAACGCATTGGTCTGGGAGGGATCGGCAATGAAGTTGTGGAACAGCAGCGTCGTGGGAACCAAAAAGACAATCAGCAGGATGGCGCCGATTGTAGTTTTGAAACCCAGCAGCAGCAGCAGGCCGCCCACTAACAGAAAGGCGATCGTAGCCACGGCGACTAAGCCGGCTAGGGGTAGACCTTTACTGGCGATAGTCTGCTGGAAGCCGTCAAAGCCGAGCAGGTGGGAAATGCCGGCTTTAATGAACATGATGGATAGGAAGACGCGGGCTGCAAGGGCAACGTAGGGCATGGGAGGCTCCTTATACATTTTGAGAAACGGCGGCAGGCAAGCGGCCAGGAGAACAGCCGCCGACTTCTCCAGCCTACCGTCAACGCCGCGACATGGTGCAGACTTCTTACAATTGAAACCGCCCCCAGCGGAGCTAAAAGAGCTGCCGGTGGGCGCGATCGCGCTTAATGTAGTCCCGTAGCCAGCTCACGAGCAGGCTCAGCCGATTGGTCAACCCCGGCAGGTAGTAAAGGTGAACGAGCAGCCACGTCAGCCAGCCCAGCACCCCGCTCACTGGAATGCGACCCAGTAGGTGAGCGACGCCGGCGTTGCGGGCCACGATGGCAGCGCGGCCCTTATTAAAGTATTTAAAGGCCTGGGGCTCCTCGCCCGCCATCTGCCGGCAGATATTGTCAGCGACGGTCTTGCCCTGCTGCAGCGCTTCGGGGGCAACCCCAGCCAAATCCCCTGCCTCAACCTCAGAGACATCGCCAATGGCATAGACGTTGGGGTGCTCATGCAGCTGTAGCGTAGGCCGCACGACAATCTTCTCAGCCTGCTTCACGCTGTCCGCTGCCGGCGGGTTGGCGCTCACCCCTGCTGCCCAGACCACGGTGGCAGTGGGCAGCGTGCTTCCGTCGTCGAGGGTCACCGCCTCGGACGACACCGCTTCTACCCGAGTGTTGAACTGCACCTTGACCCCGCGCCGCCGCAGGTAGCTCGCGGTGCGGCTGCCCAACGGTGCGGGTAGGCCAGTCAGCAGGCGATCGCCCGACTGAATAAGCAGAACGCGGGCTCGGAGGTGGCCGATTTCGGGATGGTCCTTGATGACGGTCTCGTTGATAAATTCGTTCAGCGCCCCGGCCATCTCAACTCCAGTTGGCCCGCCGCCCACAACCACAAACGTCAGCAGCGCTTCCCGCTCGTCGATGTAACCGATGGCGGCTTGCTCAATGCAGCGAAGCACGTGCTGGTGCAGCGCTACCGCATCGGTGAGGGTGCGGAGCGGAAAAGTATAGTGGGGCGCGCCGGGCACCTTGAGGAAACGGGTCTGGCTACCTGTAGCCAGCACCAGGTAGTCATAGTTTAGGGAAAGACCGTCGACGTCAAGGGCGCGGCTCGCGAAGTCAACTTGGGTAACGGTGCCTCTGAGGAAGCGGACGGACTCGTAGCGGCGCAGAATTTTGCGAATCGGATAGGCAATCACCCCGGGTCTGATGAATCCGGTGGCAACCTGGTAAAGCAGGGGCACAAAGGTGTGGTAATTGTTGATATCAATTAGGAGTACCTCTGCACCTGTCCGAGCTAAACGTCGAATTGTGCTCAACCCCGCAAACCCTGCCCCAACGACCACAACTTTAGGGCGGGATACTTTAGATACCATAAACGTCACATATGAAACTGCCTGTTATTCTATATGGACTGCCGATGCCCATGCATCATCCTAATGATCTAGTGGTCTAGGTGCTAGATATTGTTCCGTACTCTCACTTAAGACTTAAGACGGTTGTCGCTCCGAGGACGCTACCGCATGCTGAAGCATAGGTTTTTACTGCTATAACTCTTTTACTTCCGCAACTATGGCTCAAGCAACCCAGCCTGTTTCCAACGTCATTGCGATCGCCTTCGACTTTGACGACACCCTCGTTCCCGATTCCTACGACGCCGTTATCAAGCACCTGGGGTATGAGCCTAAAACCTTTCGGGAAGAGCGCTATGAACCACTGCTGAAAGACGGCTGGGACGGGATTCCCGCCCGCTTTTACACGCTAATTGAAGAGTCTCGCCAGCGCCCTGAGGGCAAGAAAATTACTGCAGAGTTCTTTGAGAACGTCGGGCAGCAGCACGCTCCATTTCCGGGGGTGCCCGATATGTTTGATCGGGTGCGGAAGCGGTGCCGCGAGAGCAACGCCAGCATCGAGCTAGAGTTTTACCTGATCACCAGCGGCTTTGTAGAGATTGCCCGCCACACTGCGATCGCTCAGGAATTTAAGGCCATGTGGGGCTGTTAGTTTCACTATAGTGAGACGGGAGAGGTCGCTCATCTCAAACACGACGTTAGCCACGCCGAAAAGCCTCGCTACCTGCACTACCTCTCTAAGGGGGTCGACTCCCACTCAGAGGACAATCTACTATTCGCCTATGAGGATGTCTCCGATGACGAGCTGCGGCTGCCCCTCAGCCAGATTATCTACGTGGGGGACGGGACGTCGGATTTGCCCTGCTTCGAGCTGCTCAACGCGTCTGGCGGTACGTCCATCGGCGTCAACAAAGACGGCTCAGACTGGGCCAAGAAGCACGAGGTCAGCAAAAGCCAGCGCGTTGACAATCTCGTGCCTGCGGACTACGGCGAGAGCTCGGAGATGATGCAGTCCCTGCTGTTGGCGGTGGATAGCCTATGCAAGCGGATTCGGCTGCGTCAGCTGGGGGCCGGCGAATAGGTCTGGGTGCGGCATAATGGGCTAACGTCTATGGTCCGTTGAATGAAGTGGATATCGTGGCTAAAGCAGGGTCAAGAGGCTCTGCTTTGGTGTTTTAAGTGGCAGGCTGTCCAATACTGGGTTCGCTTTGGCTACGCCAGCAAAGGCGTTGTATATTTTTTCGTCGGCTTCCTAGCGCTGCGATCAGCCTTGGGAAATCCGGTCCCGATTGTGGGAACCGAAGAAGCGCTGCTGGTGCTGCTGCGGCAGCCGCTAGGGTCAGCGATTGTAACCGTTCTGGCAACCGGGCTCTGCGGCTACGGGTTTTGGCGCTTTGTGCAGGCGATCGCCGACCCGGAGCACGACAGAGAAATCAACCTCAAGAGCGTGGGCCAGCGGCTCGGCTACTTGGCCAGCGGCTTGGCCTATACCAATTTGGCCTACGAGTCGATGGATTTTGCCTTCGATACCGATCCGGTGCGCTCTGATAGCCTCAATGAGACGGTGTCACAGATCCTTAGGTTTGAGCGGGGCGAACTTTTGATTGGGCTGGTGGCGCTGACGATCTTTGGGCTAGGGGCCATCTATGTCTATGGCGCGGTATCGGGAGAGTTCATCAGCGAGTTTAAGCGCACCTGCGATCTGCTCGACCGCACGAGCTATCGCTGGCTGCGAAGGGCGGCAACCTATCTGGCCCAGGTGGGCTACACCGCTCGCGGTGTGGCAATTTTGGTGATCGCCGTTGGATTCGTTCGCGCCGCCCTCACCTCTAGCGTTGAGCCTGCGGGGGGCATGCAGGAGGCGCTACAGGAGCTGCTGAAGCAGTCCTACGGAACCGAGGGCTTGATTCTGATTGCTCTAGGGTTCATTGCCTATGCGCTGTATATGGTCTTTGCCGCGTTCTATCGCCGGTTTCAGGTCGATTAGGTGGTGGGCTAGCCGGGAGCGCCAAACGTAAGACCCGGTAGCGCACGTGGGGACACGGCGCGCCATGGTATCTGTTTAGCGCGATCCTGGCCCTCTCCCCCGGCCCTTCTTCCAAAGCTGGGAGAGGGGAGTCTGGTTCCATTCCCTCAGAATTGGGGGAAGGGCTAGGGATGGGGGCCTTACAGGACGCTAAACACGTATGCGCCATGTCCCAAAGTCATGTTTCTACTACGTCTAGCGATTACGCTGTGGGTATATCCAGCGGTTACGCTGTGGGTACATCCAGTGAACGCAGCCGCATCAGGTAATAGAGCACCTGTCCCTCGGTTTGGGTAATCTTCACGCCGTCGGGGCCGATCGCCACTGGGCCGGTCCACATGGCCTGCTCCACGTAGCGACGCAGATGCAGCACGTGGATGGTTTCGCGGACGGCTTCGGGGGAGCCGATGATGATGTGGCGGACCACTTCGCCGCTGGGGCCGGGGTCGGGGGTGGTCAGCACGGTGGGTGCCGCCCCGGAAGGCGGCTGCTCGGGATATAAAAATGTCATGGGTTTTCTCCAGTTTTGAGTGGTAAGAAAACCCAAAAATAAGGTCATCCCTTGTCTTGGGCGTCTGGGATGGCTGCAGCCACTGAAATACAATGGCTACAGCTCAACGACAGCTAACTCTGTCGAAGGGTCAGGGCGCGATCGCTGCTGGTAACGGCGATCGCGCCCGTTTGACCAAATTTTTGGGGTTTTGCGCAAGCTGCATCAGGTAACAGCTTCTAGCAAACGAGTGTATCTGTATTAGGTCTCAAAGACAAGGTCGATCTCTATCTTTTTTGGCGGGGGATGCCTTGGGGAAGGCTTGACCTCGGATTAGGGAGTGGCTTTGCTGGATGGGCGTTCGCGCAGCGAAGCCGTAGGCTTTATTGCAGCTGCTGCAGGAGGTCCTGGGTCGCGGGATGGTCTGAAAGGGTATCGCCTGTCCGGCCTGTAGGGCTTGCCGCAAGGAGCCCACAAAGTTACCAAACACAGTTTGGGCGTTTGGATGCTCCTGACCGAGGGTTTGGAACAGAATGCTGATCGCCTCAAGATACAGCGGTTCCGCTTCGCTGTAGCGGCCCTGGGACCGATATAGTCCCGCGAGGTTGTTGAGGCTGGTTGCGACAGAGGGATGGGCATTGCCCAGCAGTTGCTTCTTCATCTGCAGCGCTTCGATATACAGCGGTTCCGCTTCGCTGTAGCGGCCCTGGGACGCGTATAGAGACGCGAGGTTGTTAAGTCCAGTTGCGACAGAGGGATGGGCATTGCCCAGCAGTTGCTTCCTCATCTGCAACGCTTCGATATACAGCGGTTCCGCTTCGCTGTAGCGGCCCTGGGACTCGTATAGTCCCGCGAGGTTGTTGAGTCTCGTTGCGACATCGGGATGGGCATTGCCCAGCAGTTGCTTCCTCATCTGCAACGCTTCAGCGTACAGCGGTTCCGCTTCGCTGT
>JBHJHD010000082.1:0-10923 GCA_050331115.1 Elainellaceae cyanobacterium | reverse complement strand
TTGGGTTATCCATCACCGGATCACCGTCACCAGCCTCGAACTGAATCTTGTTGTAGAGACCGCGAAGGGAAATCGAAAACTCTAGATTAGAAAAGGGCAACGTGGCATCTAAACCATCGTACTCTTGCAAGAGCCACTGCTTGGGGCCCGTTTTAACGTGGTGCTCAACGTGAGCACTGTATTGATCCACCAGAGCGCATTCCACAAAGCTGGGAATGCTGCGGTAGGCGGCGAACTTACCGCCGCGGTCGTAATTGTTAGTCGAGGGGGACAATACTTCAACGATCAGTGTTGGATTAGTGATGGTGTCGCGCCGTCCGGTCTGATAGGACAATGCGCCCTACACGACCATGATGTCGGGATAGGTGTAGATATTTGCCTGAGGAATCCAGAGCCGTTGATCGGCGGCAAAGACTCGGTACGGCTCCTGGGCCAAGCTCAGGTTCAACGCCCCGGCTAGGTTGAGCAAAAGTTGATTGTGATCGGGGAGGCCGCCGGCCATGGGCACGATATCTCCATCGATATAGTCATGGCGAATATCGGCCGCGACTTCTTGCTCAAGATATTCTGAAGGACTATAGTGGCGAGAAATCTTGGGTTGGGCAATCATAGCACCCTCTAAATGTGTCTACGAGTTTACATTACATCAAGACCAATATACTTTCTGATTCCCTATCTCTAAACTGAGTGATAGCGTCGAAGATATCCCTCAAAAATCTGAACAATTTTTGACGTTGGGCTGTTTCCAGCGCGAAGATAAATGAACTTTAGTAGATGGCCATAAAGCAGGCTGCGCTAATGGAAACCAGAGGCCTTGGAAGCAATCACAAAATTATTTGCCTTCGCGTACTCCCAGATAACACCGTCGTCTGTATTGGTGAGTCCTAAAGCTTTAATATGCTCAGAACCAGGAATAAATTAGTAATTCTGTAGACAATCCGGTCTGAGAGGTTCTCGTCCAAGAGTAATTTCACAGGGGTACCGCGAACAACTTTTTCTCGCGGTCAGCGGCAAAAGCAAGACACGCCCTAACGTCTTCCGAAGTCAGTTCAGAAAAATCCTCTGAAATCTCGGCCTCCGTCATTCCGCCCGCCAAGTATTCCAGAACGTCATACGCCGTGATCCGCATTCTCCGGATACAAGGCTTATCGCTGCGCTTCCCAGGCTCAATCGTGATGATGTCTTGGTAATCCATAGAGAGAAGTGGGTGTGCTGCTCCACCCTATGCTACCAACGCTGGCGCGATCGCAGCTTGTGAGCCTTGCTTTGTCAATCCACATCGGTGGCTTTACGTCTCCGACACATCGCCCTGCCGCCGCGCCACCTCCACCTGATCAAAATTGGCGATCGCCCACTCACACAGACCTTTAAGGTGCGGAATCAAGCTCTCCCCCAGCGGCGTCAAGGCATAGTCCACCCGAGGCGGCTGCTCGTCGTAGGCTGTACGCTTCACCAGCCCGTCGCGCTCCAGGTTACGCAGCGTCCGGGTCAGCATGCGCTGAGAGATGCCGCCAATCTCGCTTTGCACATCAGAGTAGCGCTTGGTGCCTGAGTAAAGGACATAGAGCGCTGAGGTGACCCATTTATCGGATACCAGATCTAAGGTGCGTCTAAGGTGGGGGTGGGAATCGAGAATACTGGGTCTGGAATTGGAATTGGTCATTGTTGAATTACGAGCTAGGAACACGGGTGTTTGTTTCGGCAGAAGGATCTAAATACCTGTGCGGTGATGGTACTTTCGCCGTGGAGCTTTCGCCAATCCCAATCAAAGAGTTCGCTTGATTCGGTGGCCGGTCCCGTCTTCCTTCTTAGTTTGTATACCATAGCAGCACGCTTCTCTATGACAACGAAAACGCTCTTCTCGCCGGGGCAAGTTGGTCCCTATACACTGCACAACACTATGGTCATGGCCCCCATGACTCGCCTGCGGGCCGCAGACGGCATGCCGCAGCCGATCATGGCCACCTACTACGCTCAGCGGGCTTCAGCAGGGCTAATTATTAGCGAGTGCACCATGGTCTCCCCCGTGAGCAGCGGCTACATGGGCTGTCCCGGCGTCTACACTGCTGAGCAAACCGAGGCCTGGAAGCCTGTTGTGGATGCGGTGCACGAGGCGGGCAGCAAGATGTTTTTGCAGCTCTGGCACTGCGGCCGGGTGGCGCACCCGTCGCTACTCGGCGGTAAGAAGCCTGTAGCTCCTAGCGCGATCGCCGCCGAAGGCACCCTGCACACCCCCGACGGCAAAGTGGAGATGGAAGCCCCCCGCGCTCTGGATATCGAGGAGATTCCCGGCATCGTCGCGGAGTTTCGCCAAGGCGCGGAGAACGCCAAGGCGGCAGGTTTTGACGGCGTGGAGCTACACGGGGCCTTTGGCTATCTGATCGACCAGTTCTTGCAGGATGGGTCCAACCAGCGCACCGACGACTACGGCGGCTCGGTGGAAAATCGCGCCCGGTTTTTGCTGGAGGTGGTGGACGCTGTTATCGACGTTTGGGGTGCGGGCCGAGTGGGGATCAAGCTCTCCCCCAGCAACACCTTCTACGGCATGGGCGACTCTGACCCCAAGGTGACCTTTGGCTACGTCCTAGAAGCGCTCAGCCCCAAAGGGCTGGCCTACGCCCACCTGATGGAGCCCAGCGAGAAAGACCTACAGCAGGACGTGATTGAGTCTGTTGTGTCTACGTTCCGTCCCTACTACAGCGGCACGGTGATCGCCAACGGCGGCTTAGACCACGAGAGCGGCAATCAGGCCCTTGCGGAGGGCAAGGCGGAGCTGGTGTCCTTTGGCCGCCTATTCCTCGCTAACCCCGACCTGCCCCAGCGCTTTAAGCAAGACGCGCCGCTCAATGAGCCCAACCCCAAGACCTTTTACGGTGATGGTAAAGAGGGCTATACCGACTATCCGTTTTTGGAGGATGCCGCCTAGCGGGTATCTATTTAGCGTCTCGGAACCCCCTCCAATCTCCCCTGCGTCCGCAGGACGCGCTGCGCGAATGCCAAGGGGGAGGACCATGATTTCTCCCTTTCCCTTTGGCGTAGCCTGCCCGCAGGGCGTACAGACCCACTGACGTCTTTGCCGGCTGAAGCAGCTTTTGCGATCGCCGTCACTTATAGCAAAGGCCATGTCTGAGTCAACATTAAAACAGCGCTGGATACCGCAGTACCTCCAGGGCATCCACGTCATGCATCGGATGGCCTCTACCTTTTCGTCCCCCTGGCATACCCACGATGAGCTGCAGCTGATGACGACTCAGGGGAGTAGCTGGTGTCTCGACTACCGTGACAGCCGCCATAGAGTACCGTCCGGTCTGGTGGCCGTGTCTCGTGCTGGCGAAGTCCACCGGGCTTACCTCACCGATGGGCAGCGGTGTAGCTTCCTTGGCGTGCGGATAAAGCCCTACCTGCTGCAGCGTCGCGTAGAGGAGATGGCGGGGCGAGGGTCATCTAGCCCTTGGGGGGCAACGCAGATGCCGGCGATCTCAGCGCTGCCCATCGACGACCCTGTCCTGACGCAGCTGGTGCTGACGCTGCACAGCACGGTGCATCGCCGCCAGACCAACGCCCTACTTCAGCAGAGCCTGCTGGTGGATATTCTAGAGCGGCTGATTCTGAGGCACGCGGCGTTTATTGGCGAACTGCAGCGGGTTGGGGCCGAGCGCAAGCCCATAGCGCGATCGCGGGAGTACCTGCATGAGTACTTTGCCCATCAGGTGTCTTTGGAAACCCTGGCCGGCGTGGCCAACCTGAGTGTCTACCACTTCAGCCGCGCCTTTCGCAAAGAGACCGGCGTACCGCCCCACGCTTACCAAATTCGGCTGCGCGTTGCCCGCGCCAGGGCGCTGCTGCTGGCGGGCAAGCCGATTGGGGCGGTGGCGCTGGAGACGGGGTTTACGAGCCAGAGCCATATGGGGCTACATTTCAAGCGGCTTGTTGGGGTGACGCCGGGGCAGTACGCTAAGACGGCAACTTCTTGATAGACGCTCGAAGTCGCAGGGGCTAAAGTCTACAGGGATCGAGGGCTAACGCCCTGCCTAGCGCGTTTCTATAGATAGAATGAGCTCACAGTTTCACCTTTCATTTCAAAGCGCGACCGGCTGCTTATTAGGCTTGCTGTTGACCCACGGCTCAGCGATCGCCACCGCGACTGTCCCAAGACTCGCGACGCAAAACCCGCCGCTCGGTGATAGTAAACCCGGATGGCCCCGAGGCGAGGCGACTCAGGTTCCGGCAGTTGCCGAGCTTTTAGACGTGCAGCCAAGCCACTGGTCTTACCAGTTTGTGGCCAGCTTGGTCGAAACCTATGAGATTTTAGCAGGCGAGGGAGATGGCCTGTTTGAAGGTCAGCGGCCCCTAACCCGCTACGAGTTTGCGGCGGCGCTCAGCCAGGTTCTGATGGCGCTGGACACCTCGGCAGTTGCCCTATCCACCGCTGAACTCGAAACCCTAAATCGTTTGAGGACCGCGTTTTCAGCAGAGCTAGCCCAAGTCGAGCAGTCCGTAGACGAGATAGAAGCGCGATCGCAGCAGCTTGAGGCCCAGCAGTTTTCCCCCGTCGCCAAGCTGCGCGGCCAGGTGGTGATGGCGGCGACCGCAGGCGGCTTTGGTGGCGATGAGATTATTGCGCCCCGGGGCGCTCTCGTCGCGGAGGACGACCCCAGCGCCGTGTTCTTGACTCGGGTGAGCTTCTTCTTCGAGTCCAGCTTTACCGGCGACGACAATCTGCAGGTGCGGCTGGTGAGCGGCAGCAACGGCCCCAACGACAACGTCGCCGGCACCCTAGAGCCCAACTTTGGCAGCACCCTAGACTACGCCACCCAGGGGCGCGACAACAGCTTTAGCCTCGCCAGAGCGTTCTACTCGTTCACTCCTGCTGACGATCTCGAAATCGTGGTCGGCCCCCGGCTCTCCATCGCCGACTACGTCGATAACAGCTCCCTGCCCCCCAGCTTTCGCGGATTTTCCACCCAGGCGTTCGCCAACAACTTCGTGCTGCTGCCCAGGGCGTTTGGCGGCGGTGCAGTGGCAAACTGGAACCCCGGCGGCGGTGCCTTTAGCCTGCGGGCGGCCTACGTAGCGGGCGACGCCACCAACAGCACCGGGCAAAACTCGGGCCTTACCGACAGCGGCGGTCCGGACGACGTGCAGCTGTTTCCCTCGGTAGCGGGGGGTGATGACGGCGGGCTGTTTGGCGACCCGCACCAGGGCTTTGTGGAGCTGGAGTACAGTCCTGGCGACCCGTTCGCCATTCGGCTGCAGTACGCGGGCGGCCTCATCTTTGGCAGCGACTTCGACGGCGTTGGCGTCAACGCCGAGCTTTCCCTCTCCTCCCGGCTGGCGCTGTACGCCCGCTACGGCTACAGCCGCTATACCGATACGTCTCTGGGTAAGCTGACCCCCGAGTACTGGATGACGGGGCTGACCTATGCCGACGCTTTCAAGGAAGGGGACCTGAGTGGGGTGGCGATCGCCCAGCCCCTAATTGATAGCCGGGTCGGCGACGGAACCCAGAGCACGATCGAGGCGTTCTACAATTTTCCCATCAGCAGCAATATCAGCACGGGCGTATTCAGCCAGGTGATTCTCAATCCGGGGAACCGAGAGAGCAACGGGGCGATTACCACGGGCGGGCTAAGGACGGTCTTTTCCTTCTAGCAGCTGGGCCTACTCTAGGTCATGCCTAACGGACCCCAAAGAAGCGCAAAATCGTGATAGACGGCTACAGCACTCAATCTCTAAAGTTCTACTAGATAGACGCGGTAGCGTTACAAACCCACCATGCGCCAAAACCCCGACACGCTGCCCATCAAAGCCACCCTGCTGCTGGCCAGCACCCTGACGGTTATGTCTGGGGCGACTATCGCGCCGTCCCTGCCCGCCATGCAGGCCTACTTCTCTGAAGTGCAAAACGCGGAGTTCTGGGTGCGGCTAGTGCTCACCATGCCCGCGCTGCTGATTGTGATCGGCTCTCCCGTTGCCGGGCAGCTTGTCGACACCGTGGGCCGCAAGCCGCTGCTGATTGGTTCTGCCGTGCTCTACGGCTTAGCGGGCGGTTCGGGCTTCGTGCTCGATTCGCTGTTTGCCATTTTGGTAGGCCGGGCACTGCTGGGATTAGCGGTCGCCGGGGTAATGGTTAGCGCCACCACCCTGATTGCCGACTACTACTCGGGGGAAGAGCGCGCCAGCTTCATGGGCCTGCAGGCGGCGTTTATGGGCTTCGGTGGCGTGCTGTTTCTGTCGGTGGGGGGCTTTATTGCCGACCTCGACTGGCGGCTGCCGTTTTTGATTTACCTGTTCTCGTGGCTGCTGCTGCCCACAATGGTCGTCTCCCTCTTCGAGCCCCAGCGGCAAAAGACAGACCCCGACCAAAGCGGCGCGC
The DNA here is from genome assembly GCA_050331115.1 of Elainellaceae cyanobacterium. GTDB lineage: Bacteria > Cyanobacteriota > Cyanobacteriia > CAKZMO01 > CAKZMO01 > JBCCAG01. The sequence continues at coordinate 4,547 of JBHJHD010000082.1, read as the reverse complement.
CCGACGCCCAGCTGCCTGTCAAGCTGCTCGGCTTTGTCTACGGTGCAGCCTTACTCATGCAGGTGATTTTCTACCTGATTCCAGTGCAGCTTCCCTTCTACCTGCAGCAGCTCTCAGACGCCAGCGCCAGCGAGAGCGGCATCGCGATCGCCCTCTCGACCCTAATGAGTGCGATCGCCTCCATGAACTACGGCAGGATCAAGCGCCGCTTCAACTTCATCAGCATTCTGGCGATCGCCTTTGGGCTGATGGGTTTGGGGTATATCGGCATTGGGCTGGCCAGCAGCTTCTGGCTGGTGCTGCTGGTGCTGCTGCCCACGGGGCTGGGGCTGGGGCTGCTGATGCCCAACCTCAACGTCTGGGTGACCACCGAAGCGCCGGATGCCCTGCGGGGGCGGGCGCTGGGGGGACTCACCACTTTCTTCTTCCTGGGTCAGTTTTTGTCGCCTATCGTGTCTCAGCCCATCAGCGCCAGCGTCGGTTTGGCCCCCACCTACGGCTTGGCTGGAGTAGGGCTGGCGGTGGTGGCGGCCCTCATCTGGACCTCGAAGAAGCGCATCTGCCGGGCGATTAGCTCGGTGGCCGGGCAGACGTAACGGGCCGGACGTGATGGATTAGACGCGATGAGCGGGCGGCGATCGCGCGGAGTGGTCCTGGGGCTAATAGTGATAGCGACAGGAGATAATCGTTAGATAGTCATCATCGACGGCGTAAACTAGGCGATTGGTGTCGTCAATCCGACGGGACCAAAGCCCAGAGAGATTTTCCTTAAGAGGCTCTGGTTTGCCAATACCTTCAAAGGGAAGCGCCTTAGTTTCTCTAATCAGCTTGTTGATTCTTTTTGTTGTCTTCTTGTCCTGACCTTGCCGGTAGAGATAGCCTTTCCAGGCTTCATCGGTCCAGGCTAGCCTCCGGCTACTCATCCAGCAAATTGCGCTCTTTGAGCTTGCCTTGCCTGTACTGTGCGATAGAGCGTTCTAGGTGAGCTGCGTTAGCTGGAGATTTGAGCAGGTAGACGGTTTCCAGCAGGCTATTGAAATACTCTAGCGACATGACAACGGCATCGTCAGCGTCCCGTCGGGTAATCACCGTGTAGTCAGCATCGCTAACGACTTGGTCCAAAATGGCTTTGAGCCTGTTTCTGGCTTCGCTAAAGGTGACGATTCTCATGCCTTAAACTTATCTATACTTGTCTGCTTACCTGTACAGGTATAGCGCGATGAAATTAAGATGCTGTGATGCCGATGTAGGCACACGGCTGTATGTGTCAGCAGGCCGATTTATCTACCAGACCGAGGATGGTAACTTCCCCATGGAAGCTAGTGACGTTGGGAGATTTAGATGACAAAGATTGTTGGCATTGGCGGCAGCCTGCGCACCGACTCCTACAGCATGCAGGCGCTGCACCTGGCGATCGCCCGCGCCAAAGCTCTCGGAGCGGAGGTGGAAGTCCTAGACCTGCGGGAGATGACGCTGCCCTTTTGCGACGGCGGCGACGATTACCCCGACCACCCCGATGTCGCCAAGCTGCAGAGCACCGTCAAGCAGGCCGACGGGCTGATTTTGGCAACGCCGGAGTACCACGGCAGCGTCAGCGGCGTAATCAAGAACGCGCTGGACCTGATGAGCTTTGATGAGCTGAGCGGCAAGGTGGCGGGGCTGATCAGCGTGCTGGGCGGCCAGCCTAACAGCAACGCCCTCAACGAGCTGCGGCTGATCATGCGCTGGGTGCACGCTTGGGTCATCCCTGAGCAGATCGCTATTGGGCGGGCGTGGCAGGCCTTCGAAGACGACGGTACGCTGAAGGACGAAAAGCTGGGGGAGCGCTTTGACACGTTTGCCCAGAGTCTGCTGACCAATACCCAAAAGCTAACGGCAGGCTAGCCCTCTCCCCGACTCACGTCGCGACCCCACCGCCATAGGCGAGCGTCTGCTTGCTGGTGAGCTGCACATCGCCGGTGACCTCGCTGTTGCTGAGGTCACGAAGCGCCACGATGGGCGATTACAGCACCCGCCCCGACGCCGATCGCCTCAAATATCGCCCCATTCCAGCGCGGCCCAGCCACTCGTTTCCATCCACAATGCACTCTCCCCGCAGAAACACCTTCTGCACCTTGCCCTGCACCTCACGGCCCTCAAACAGGGAGTAGTCCACATTGGAGTGGTGGGTGCTGGCGCTGAGGGTGTGGCGGGCACTGGGGTCGAACAGCACTAGGTCGGCGTCGCTGCCCACGGCGATCGCCCCCTTTTGGGGAAAGAGGCCAAACATCTTAGCGGGCGCGGTGGACGTAAGCTGCACAAAGCGGTTTAGGGTGAGTCGCCCCCCGTGGACGCCGCCGTCGTAGAGCAGCGGCAGGCGAAACTCGACGCCGGGAGCGCCGTTAGGGATTTTGTTGAAGTTGTCGTGCCCGTACTGCTTTGATTTCAAAATCCCGTAAGGGTTTTCATTGAAGCAGAAGGGGCAGTGGTCCGTGGAGACAATCTGCAGGTCGTCGAACCGCAGGCCGCGCCAAAGGGCGTGTTGACATTCGTGGTTTCTCAGCGGCGGCGTCATCACGTACTTGGCGCTCTCGAAGCCGGGACGATCGTATTCAGACTGGTCTAAGAACAGGTAATGGGGGCAGGTTTCCGCAAAGGCCGGAATGCCGCGATCGCGCGCTTCTACCACCGCGTCTAGGGCTTCTTTGGCCGACAGGTGCACGATGTACACTGGCACTTCCGCTAGCTCGGCAATGCGAATCACCCGGTGGGTCGCTTCCCCCTCCATAATTTGGGGGCGGGTGAGCTGGTGGTACTTGGGGGAAGTGTGGCCCGCCTCCAGCGCCTCCTCGATCATTGCCTGAATCACGACGCCGTTCTCCGCGTGCAGGTTCACCATGCCGCCGTGGTCGCTCACCTTGCGCATAGTGCGGTAGATGGCCGCGTCGTCTACCATCAGCACGCCGGGGTAGGCCATGTAGAGCTTGAAGCTAGAGACGCCGTCGCCGTTGATCACGTCGGGCAGCTCGGCCAGCGCGTCGGGGGTGACATCGGTGAGAATGATGTGAAAGCCGTAGTCTACGCAGCACTGGGGCTCTGCGGCGGCCAGCCTGCGGTCGAGGGCGTCTTTAGGGCTGTCGCCTTTGAACTGCTGAGCAAAGTCGATGATGGTGGTGGTGCCGCCAAAGGCGGCCGAGCGGGTGCCGGATTCAAAAGTGTCGCAAGTTTCGACGCCGTTGCCCATGGGGGTTTCCATATGCACATGGACGTCGATGCCGCCGGGTATCACCAGCAGGCCGGCGGCGTCGTGGCACTGGGCATCTTCGACGTCTAGTGTGCGGGCGATCGCCTCAATTTTGCCGTTTTCGACCAGAATGTCGGCCTCATAGTCGTCGACGGCGGTGACGATGCGGCCCCCTTTAATTACGGTTTTGGTCATGGTCATGTCCCCGATGGTAAATCGCTTTTGGGGTCAACCCTGCTGGGCTTTGTAGGCGGCCCAGCCGCCGTGGTGCGAAATATCGGGCCAGCCGTGCTCTTCGACCTTGGCCTGGGGATAGAGCATGGCGATCGCCCTGCTGCCGCCCGCCAAGGACACCTCCGCTGGGTACAGGTGGGGCGGCTCGTTACTCAGCAGGTGATCGTACTGCTGGGCGGTGAGGCGATAGAGCTCGCCGGGGATGGAGATGCCGTCTGACGCTACTTTATAGATGCCGGGGTGCCAGCCGTCTTTGACGGAATGGAGGCGGTAAGCCGGGGCGGTTTTGGCTTCGCCCAAAAAGGTAGCAGATTGGAGGTTATCGTGATCGGGCTGACCCCGGAGGGCAGAGCCGCAGATAAACACGATTTTGGCGTCGTCTTCAGTCATAGCGTCCCTGAATCTATTTAACAGCTCCGGGCTTTACAGCGGCCGATAGGCCCGGTAGTCGATATTCGGGAAGATATTGTCGATCGCCTCCACCTTTTGCAGCCAGCCCGAATCCACCTTGCCCGCTAGCAGGTCGTCCCGAAGCTTGTTGAAGCGCATCAGGTGCGATCGCGTCCGGCGAATGGCGTAGGGTACCATCGTCCCTGTACGCATGATAAACGCCCAATCGGAGGATTGGGCCAGCAGCAGCTCTCGGGCCGCCTGATTCAGGGCCCGCCACTCTAGCTCGTCGGCGGGCTCCCGCTTTGCTAGCTCGATCATGCGCTCCGCTCCCTTGTGCAGGTGGGGGTAGATCCAGGAATTTGTCTCGTTGAGCCAGTACTCGTGAAAGCCCTTATAGCCCCAGCTCGACTGGGAGGGGCGGGCCACCTGCTGCGTCGGATTGCCCTGCAGATATTCCGACAGGTGGGTCATGGCGTAAGTGTCTTGGTCGAACCAGGACTTGCGGAAGAAGTAGTCTAAGAACCAGGGGCCTTCGTACCACCAGTGGCCAAACAGCTCCGCGTCGTAGGGGGAAACCACGAGCGGCTGACGCTGCATAATATTGCGCAGGTATTCAACTTGCTGTTGGCGATTTTGCATGAAATTAGCTGGATGCTCCGCCGCCTTCTCCCTCGCCCAGTAAGGATCGTAGAGAGCT
>JBHJHD010000081.1:0-49845 GCA_050331115.1 Elainellaceae cyanobacterium | reverse complement strand
GGCGCAGTCGCTCCATTTTCAGGGCGTCGGTGCTGTAGTTGACCAGCTCGTCCTCTGCCATTAGTACTAGCCGCTCTCGCTGTCCCATCGTGGTCTGCCCTTACTACGCCGCTGTTATCTTAGCGTCTTGTGAAAGCGCGGCTGGAGAAATCGCTCTTGCGGCAGTTATCGTCGCGGCTCACGTGGTGACGTCGCGGGCGACGCTTTCAATACGACTTGTACCTGCAAGATACATCAGGAAACCAGATCGCCATTAGAGTTACAGTAGTTGCTGCACTCCGCGTCAGGCAATTCCTAGAGCTAAAGCAAAAGGGCCTCTATCACCACAGATGAAATGCCATGCAGACCTTAACAACCAAGCTAACCTATGTTGAATGGCTGCGATCGCTTGAGCAGCGGCGGCACCAATGGCTGCGTAAGCCCTCTCCGTATACGCCATGAAGCTTATCCTCCCCGCCACCCTCAACAACCAACTAGCGCCCCACCTCCCCAAAGACATCGAGGTCATCTGGGCTAGCCGGGAGGCCATAGACGGCGATATTTCCAACGCCGAGGTCTACTGCAACGACCCGGTCTTCAGCCAAGCGGTACATCACCAGGTGCTGCAATCGGCCACCGCGCTCCGCTGGTACCACGCCTCTAGCGCTGGCGTAAACCACATCGTCGCTGACTTGCGATCGCGCAACGTTCGGGTGACCAACAGCGCCGGCATCTTCGCTGACCCCATCGCCGAAACCGTAATGGGCTACATCTTGGCCCAGGCAAAAACGTTTTTCCAACTGCGATCGCAGCAGGCCCAGCGCGATTGGGCTTGGGATACCGACGCCGACACCCGCATGAGCGAGCTAGCGGGCCGGGTGCTGCTGATTGTGGGTGCGGGGGGCATAGGTCAGGCGATTGCCCGCCGCGCCGCTGCATTTGGTCTAAGGGTTTGGGGCGTGCGCCGCCGCCCAGAACCGATGGCGCACTTCGAGCGCGTAGTCAGTTCAGAGGGGTGGCAGGCCCTGTTACCAGAGGCGCATTACCTGGTGCTCGCGGCCCCGCTCACCCCCGAGACAAAAGGCCTATTAAATGCTGCAGCATTCGGCAAAATGCGCCCGGATGCCTATCTCATCAACGTCGGGCGGGGAGCCCTGATAGACGAGCAGGCGCTGCTATCGGCGCTGAGTCAGCAGCGCATCGTCGGAGCCGCGATCGACACATTTGTAGAAGAGCCGCTGCCTCAAGACAGTCCATTTTGGGATCTCGATAACCTCTTCATCACGCCCCACGTCTCGGGGCTCTCCCCCCGCAACGCAGAGCGGATCGCGGCGCTGTTTCTAGATAACCTAGAGCGCTACCGGCAGGGGGAAGCCTTACGAAATTTGGTAGACCTGACCTCAGGGTACTAGGCCGTCATCAGTAGCTTTCTAAAAGCGCATTTAGTACAATGGAACTACTCACCGCCCTGTACAGCAATTATCCTGACCGATTAGGACAATTGTGCGCCCCACCGCCTGCGGGATGTTGGGCCTTCAGCCGACAAGTCTGTCTTAAGCGATGGGGCCAACGCAATAGTGTTCAGCAAGCGAGACTCAATACTATGGATAAGGCCAACGCCATAAACCCCGAAAACTCAGCACCCCAGAACTTAGCGCCCCAAAACCCAGCGCCCCAAAACCCTACGCTAATCAACGACATCACCGAAGCCCTCACCTTTGTCGCTGAGCAGGGCTGCCCCGAACTCGCCAAAGACGCCGGGCTGGTGATGCGGCAGTACCCCGAAATGGTGAAGCGCACTGCCTGGGCGCAGCTGCCCGTAGAGACGAGGCGATTGCTTCAGCAGCTGTTGCGCGATGAGCGCGCTGCATAAGTGCGTTCATCGTCTTAGCCGTTGGCCCAGTCACCAGCAGGCTACCAGCTTTGTCTCTCTGGAGGGACGAACACATAGGGCGATCTTTGCCACCCTAAACATGTTCTTGAGTTTTAAGGAGTCAAAATATGGCAACGACGCCCACAAGCGACATCATTAGCAATCTAGAGTACGACTGGCTGAGCACGCTGCACAACAAGGCTGAAGCCGTCAAAGCTTACGAGCAATATATCAGCGACGCTGAGGCAGCTAGCTCTCAACCCTGCGTCGATCTGTTTAAAAAGATTCGCGACGCTGAGATCGAGCAGATTCGCGAGATTCGTGAGCACCTAATGGCCGTGATGCAGCACGGCAAGATGTAGCGTTAGGAAACCTGCAGTACTAGGAAATTTGTGGCCCTAGGAGCCACGGCCCAGGTAACGGCCTGCTCAGATAGCCCTAACCCAGGCAACGCCCATTCAGGGGATGATGGAGGGGATCTTGGTTGGATACAATAGCCTCTGTGCCGATCTCTACGCAATGGGTGTGTTGCCTTCGCTGTCTAACTTCTATGCTGCATCGCTTCGCTAAACGGCTGCCCCCAGCTTCGATCGCCTATAGTTTAATTGCCGTCGGGGTAGTGCTGCGGCTGGTTCAATACGCCTCAGGGCGATCGCTGTGGGGGGATGAGGCAAAACTTGCCCTCAACATCGTCAACCGCTCCTACCCCGAGCTGCTCCAGGTGCTCGACTACGACCAGGTTGCCCCGGCGGGGTTCTTGCTAGCCCAGAAAGCCGTTACGCAAGTGCTCGGGGCAAGCGAGGCGGCGCTGCGCCTGCTGCCGCTGCTCGTGGGAATCGCAACGCTGGTCGTGCTCCATCATTTAGCGCAGCGGCTGCTCTCGCCGGTGGCGGTGCCCATCGTGCTGGGGTTCGTCGCCTTTTCCGACCGGCTGATCTATTACTCCTCCGAGGTCAAGCCCTACGCCCTAGACGTCTTCTTGACCCTGGCAATTTTGGCCTACGCTAGCTTCGACCCCAGGACGATTACCAGAGGTCAGGCGCTTCGAGTCGCTGCCATCGGGGCGATCGCCATCTGGTTTTCCTACCCGGCCCTGTTTGCGCTGGGGGGGGTGGTTTTGGCGTGCGTTTTTCCGGCACTGGTCAATCAAATCCGTCCATCCCGCAAGCCTCTCCACTGGACGCCGACGCTGTTAGCCCTCCTGCCCTGGGCACTCAGCTTCCTTTTGTTCTACGCGATCTCCATTCAGGGCAACACCGACAACAGCACCCTGCAGGGCTCCTGGGCCTCCCGCCGCGCCTTTCCTGCCTCTCTACCCGATTTAGACTGGCTGTTTTACTCCCTGAAGCGCATGTTCCAAAAGCCCCTGAGCTTTCCGCCGCCGGTGCTAAACTACCTGGCGATTCTGGCCTGGCTGGTGGGCAGCGTGGCCTTCTTTCGTCGGGGCAGGCCGGCAGCCTACGCACTGCTGATGTCGCCCCTGGTGGTGAGTCTGCTGGCGGCCTACCTCAACAAATACCCGTTTTACAGCCGCCTAATCGTATTTCTAGTGCCCCTATTCACGATGGTGATTGCGGAGGGTCTCGCCTTCTTGCTGCGGCAGCGCCGACCGGTGGCCTTAGGGGGAGCAGCCCTAGCCCTTTGCCTGCTCTATCTACCGATTACCACCAGCAGCAGCCTTCTGCTCAGCCCCCGCGTCGATGAGGACATTAGGCCGCTGATGGCATACGCCCAGGAGCACTGGCAGCCGGGGGATATGCTGTACGTCTTTGAAAAGAGCAAGTTTCAGTTTCGCTTTTATGAGTCGGAGTATGGGTATGAGCCTGAGGACTACGTGATCGGGGTCGATGCAGAAGACCTAGGTATCAGAGACTCAGCCGGCATCCGCAGCCTCTACCGGCAAGACCTCAGAGCGCTGTGCGGTGAGGCGCGGGTGTGGGTGCTGGTCGCCGACATCAGCATTCGCCGCGATACGGAAATTCTGCTGGACCTGCTAGAGCGCTTGGGGCAGCGGACGGAGCGGGTGGAGGCCAGCGGGCTCTCTAGCTTTATAGACCGCTACGACCTCTCGGCCTGCGGCCCGGCCGCGATCGCCCGCAGCCTGAGCCACAGGCCGTGACGCGCCAAAGCGGCCTCCGGCTGGGCAAGGCCTTGCCAGCGCGGCTGTGGCTGGCGGCAACCCTAGCCGTCGTACTCGTCTACAGCTTGCCCATGGTGCGTCAGGCCTTTAGCACCGCCGATGTGGTGCAGGACGACGCGCGGCAGCATGTGTTCTGGATGCAGCGATTTCTCGACCCGAGCCTGTTTCCACAAGATCTGATCGCCGACTACTTTCAGGCCGTTGGCCCGCCGGGATACACCGGACTCTACTGGCTCGCAGCCCAGGTCGGCATCCCGCCCATGCTGTTTCACAAGCTGCTGCCGTCGCCGCTGCTGCTGCTGACGGCGGCGCTGTGCTTTGCGCTCACCCTGCGGCTGTCGTCGAGCCCGGTCGCTGCGGCGATCGCGGCTCTGCTGCTGGCCCAGGGGTTGGGGCTCACTGACGCCATTGTCTCTGCCACACCGAAAGCGTTCATCTATCCCCTACTGATGGGTTTGCTATATGCCCTGGCCGCTGGCTGGCGCTGGGGCACGGCCATTACCATCGCGCTGCAGGGGCTCTTCTATCCGCAGCTGGCGCTGATTGCCGTCGTGCTGCTGCTGCTGCGTTTAGTCGACTGGCGGCGCTGGCGGCCCGCCCCGCGATCGCACTACTGGACGGCGCTTTGGGGTATCGCCGCCGCGGCGCTGGTGCTGCTGCCCTACGCCCTGCAGTCCCACGGCTACGGCCCTACCCTCACCCTAGCTGAAGCGCGATCGCTGCCCGAGCTGAGTCTACCCGGCAGTCGCGCCCGCTTTTTCGTGGATGACCCAGCGGCCTACTGGCTAGAGGGCCGCAGCGGGCTGCGGCTGGCAACGGTGTTTACCCCGGTGACCAACGGGCTCGGCCTGCTGCTGCCGCTGCTCCTCTGGCGTAGCCACCGCCTTCTGCCGCAAGAAAACCACCTGCCGCAGGCTCCTCCCCGGCGACAAGCCCCCCCCTTGCTGCAAAAAACCCAGTCTCTAATGCTGCTGCCCCAAATGGCGATCGCCTCTTTGATCATGTTCGGGGTGGCCCATCTGCTGCTGTTTCGGCTGCACCTGCCGAGTCGCTATACCCAGCACAGCCTGAGGGTCGTGCTCAGCGTGGCGGCGGCGATCGCCATTGTGACGCTGATAGACGGCCTTTGGCGCTGGGCCCGGGCCGCTTGGCAGCGAGCCGTGGCGCTAGCGATCACCACACTGCTGGGGGCGGCCGTGCTGCTCTACCCCCTCAGCACTGGCGGCCTAGTCACGGCCTACCAGGTGGGGCAGTCGCCAGCGCTCTATGACTTCTTGCGGCAGCAGCCCGCAGAGACCACAGTGGCCTCCCTGTCCGATGAGGCCAATAATTTGCCCAGCTTCACGGGGCGCTCGATTCTCGTCGGCGGCGAATACGCCATCCCTTACCACACCGGCTACTACCAGCAGATTCGCGATCGCGCCCAGGACTTGATTCGGGCGCAGTACAGCTCAGATCTGGCTGCGGTTCAGCAATTTATCCGCACCTACAGGGTCACCCACTGGCTCTTTGACCGCAACGCTTTCGGGCCGCGCTACCGCCAGAATAATCTGCTAGTGCAGCAGTTTTCCGTAGCGGATCAGGCGGAGGCATCAGCAGGGACTCCCGTGCTTCAGCAGCTCATCCGACGAGAAATATGCGTCGCGTTCCGCAGTCAGCAGCATGTTGTACTGGATGCAGACTGTCTGCAAAAGCGCGATCGCGTTTAGCACCGGAGCGGCCTTGGCAAAGCTAGACAAGCTCACCGCAGACGGGCTTACCTCAAGCAGCCGGCGATCGCCTGCTCTAGCTCCGGCTTTTCCAACTCTGTGAGCACAAAAACCTCCTGAGTGCTCTTACCCTTACGGGCGATCAGCTTAAAGCCGCCGCGAATGGGGACCGACACCTTGAGCCTCAGCTGGGGCGCATTCGAGCGCGATCGGCTGAGGACTGCTGGGGTGACCGTGCGAATGCCGGCGCATTTAACCAAGCGCTCTAAAACGGGAATCAGACCGGGCAGATGGGTGGAGTGGTTCCAGACCAGGCGTCCCCCAGAAGCGTCGCTCACGCCCTTCTCCTCCGGCGCAAAGGCCCAAAAGCTGAAAAAGCTGGCCTAAGCATCAGGCCTTTTCAAGAGGCGCCATCGTTAGCCCCTCACGACCGAGCTGGAGATGATAGAACTCAGCCTGCTCAAGGGGCCCCACCCAGACGGTGGCCTGCCCCTCGTGGTGAATCTTGTTCGTCAGGTCCCAAGCTTTGTCGGGGCCGAGGCCGGGAATATACTTCATTAGGCATTTGGCGACGTGCTGGAACGTATTGACGTCGTCATTTAGCACAATGACCTTGTAGTTTGGGTAGTGCTTCGGAACAACTTGGCCTGATTTGGTGGGCGCAACCGTAGGCGCTGCTCCAATAGCGACAGTTCTAGAGGCTCCGATGCGCATTATACTCGTCCAGTGTTAGCAGAAATATAGGAGATTTGATTAATAAAAAATGTGTATCTTAGTAGCTCAATTGTAACATCCCGAGCGAATGCCTTTTGGAGTTGACGTGAAGCGCCGTGAATTTTCTGTGAGAATTTCCTACAAGGCGCATTTTCTACGAGAAATAGGGGTCCTGTAGCACTGTCCTAGGAAAAGCTGTGGCGCTTAGCCTATCAGTAGCTCGCTCTAGTCTAAATAGCATAGACTGAGGTGAGGGCATCTACCAGCCGGCAGTGACTGACGATTGACCGGCATATATCGCGATCGCAGTCATCACGACTGTGCCATTCGAGATCGGCTTACGAGTCCACCCCCCTACCCTCATGAAGCGGCGTCGTTTAGCTTACTCCGGTGCTGCTGCCCTAGCAGCATGTAGTGCCCCCCAATCACAATCACCTCGTGGCGACAGGCTAACGCAGCCTTTTGTCCGCTGGCGCATGGCCACAAGCTGGCCTAAAGCGCTGGACATTGCCTTTGGTACGGCAAATGCGATCTGCCAGCAGGTCAGCGCCATGACCGATGGACGGTTTACCATAACCCCCTACGAATCGGGAGAGCTAGTTCCGGGGCTCGGGGTGCTCGATGCGGTGATGGCCGGCACGGTGGAATGTGGCCATACCGCCAGCTACTACTACATAGACAAGCATCCGGCCCTCGGCTTCGGCACTGCGGTTCCCTTTGGCTTTAACGCCCAGCAGCAGGCGGCCTGGCTGTTCCAGGGGGGTGGGCTGGCAGCCCTACAGCGCATCTATGCCGACTTCAATATCGTCAACTTTCCGGCGGGCAGCACTGGGGCCCAGATGGGCGGCTGGTTTACCCAAGAAATCGACTCAATTGAGGCGCTCAAAAGCCTGAAGATGCGCATTCCAGGACTGGGAGGAGACGTTCTACAGCGCCTTGGGGTTGACACCCAGGTCTTACCTGGAGAGAAGATTTTTGCGGCCCTAGAATCCGGCGATCTCGACGCGGCGGAGTGGGTTGGCCCCTACGAAGATAGCCGCCTGGGTCTCAATCGCATTGCGCCCTTCTATTACTACCCCGGCTGGTGGGAACCGGGAACCACCTACGAAATTCAGGTGAATCAGTCTGCCTGGCAGGGACTTTCCCAAGAGTACCAAAACATCCTTCGTGCCGCGATCGCCAGCGCCAGCGGCGAGATGGTCAACAAATACGACGCCGTCAATAGCCAAGCCTTAGAAAAGCTAATCGCTCAAGGCACCCAGCTTCGGCGGTACTCTGACGACATTCTGCGCCAGGCTCAGCAGACCGCCTTTGATCTATACGAGGACATGTCGGCTGACGCCTCCTTCCGCACGATATACACCGACTGGAAGGCATTTCGCCAGCGGCTCTACGACTGGAATCGCCTCAACGAGCTCGGGTTTGCTGAATTTAGCTTCAATGTCGACTGGGCCACCTAGTCAGCTCACCTCGCTATGCCTCCCATGCCGCCTAAGTTACCTGAGTCCCTCGACTATGCTGCGATCGCTTCCACAAAGGTGAGGAAGCGATTTTCAAGGTTGGCAGAGCGCTACCGAAACCTAAGGATTGGCCGCAAGCTGACCCTCAGCTTCGGTCTGCTCGTGGGCATCACGTTTCTCGTCGTGGGGCGAAACTACTGGGGGAGCTTTTACGCCACAAAGGTTTTAGAGCGGACCCAAGATATTCGCATGTCGACAGCGCTCCGGTCAGCTGAAGCAGAAACCAACCTGCTGCAGATGCTATCGAGCGTGCGCGGCTACATGGCTACAGGAAAGTCGGTGTTTCGCAGCGATTATCAGCAGGCGCGACAGAATTTCGAGGCCAACTTGACTCAGCTAGAGGTTTTGCTAGAGCGGGAAACCGCCTCTAAAAGCACGTTCCAGCTTAAAGCACTGCTCCAAATCTACCAGGAATGGGGAGATTTGCCCGAGCAAATGTTTACGTTGAGAGACGACTTCCTGAAGAACCAGCCGGCGCTCGCCCTCTTAGACCAGCAGGGCGAGCTGGCGATCGCCACGATTTCAGCCAATATCGATAGCGTCATCGAAGTTCAGAAGACTCGGGACAGTTCTGAAGCCGCCGTGCTTTTACTTTTAGAGCTAGTCGAGTTTAAGCACTCCTTCGATTTGAGCATTGCAGCGCTGCGCAGCTATCTGGTGACCCAAGACCTCACCTTTCGCTTTGAGTACGCCACCAACATGCAGCGCAATCAGCAGGCCCTGGGAAATATCCAGCGGCGGCGATCGCAGCTTACGGCAGAGCAGCAAAGCCAGCTCGACAGCTTGCTTACCCAGCAGCAGCAGCTCACAGCCCTCTCTGGGCGGCTTTTCGAAACGGTGGAGAGTCAGGACTACCGCCGAGATCTGGCGCTCCTGCGAGATCAGACAGAGCCTTTAGCGGAGGAAATGCTGGACCACCTAGACGTCATCGTCGAAGTGCAGCAAGCGGCGCTCACCTCCGATATCCGCATCGGCAGCGCCGCCTTGAGGTCAGCTCAGTGGCAAACCCTGCTTTTTGGGCTGACCGCGCTGGTCTTGGGGGGGATACTCACGGTCGTTTTACGGCGGCATATCGACGCCCCCGTCATCCGCCTTACCCAGGTGACTCAGCGGGTGACTCGGGGAGATTTAAGCGCCCACGCAATCGTTGAGTCGCGGGATGAAATCGGCGTTTTAGCCACGGCCTTCAACCAAATGACCCGCTCGCTGAAGCAGTCGCGAGACGAGCTAGAGCAATATAGCCATACCCTAGAAGGTCGCGTGCAGTCTCGCACTCAGGAGCTGCAGGAGAAAAATGCCCAGCTTGAGCAGGCCTTAGAAAATCTCAAACAGGCGCAGTCTCAGCTGATTCAAACGGAGAAAATGTCGAGTCTGGGGCAGCTTGTAGCGGGGGTAGCCCATGAAATCAACAACCCAGTTACCTTTGTGTACGCCAATCTCGACTACGTCAGTACCTACTCGACAGACTTACTTCGTCTGATCAACCAGTATCAGACCTGCTACCCTGAGCCCGCTGAGGCAGTCATGCAGGTGGCAGCAGACGTTGAAGTCGACTTTATTCAGGACGATATGCCCCGTATGCTTAACTCCATGCGGGTGGGGGCAGAGCGAATCCGCGAGATCGTCTATTCGCTGCGCAGCTTTTCGCGAATAGACGAGGCGCAGACGAAAGGTATCGATATTCACCGCGGCTTAGACGACACGCTGTTAATCCTGCAGAACCGCTGCAAGGCGAATGGCGATCGCGACCAGATCGAGGTCTACCGCCACTACGGCAACTTGCCCAAAATCGAGTGCTACGCCAGCCAGCTGAGTCAGGTATTCATGAACATCATCAGCAACGCCATCGATGCCCTTGAAGACGCTATGCTCTCTCCAGATGGCCTCTCTCCAGCGGTGTTGACGATTCAGACCGAGTCGCTCTACAGCGATCAAATAGCGGTGTGGATTGTCAACAACGGCCCAGAGATTCCCGAGGCGGTCCGCCCCCACCTGTTTGACCCCTTCTTCACCACCAAGCCAATCGGCAAAGGGACTGGGCTAGGCCTTGCCATCAGCTATCAGATTGTGGTGGAGAAGCACGGCGGCAAGCTGTCCTACAACAGCTCTGCCGAGGGGACGCAGTTTAGAATTCAGCTGCCGGTGCAGATGGCGAGGGCTACGGCTTAGCTTTGCCGTATTGGTCTTGCCGCTGGTGACGCTATAGCAGCAGCTTGAGCCCCAGCGCAACCAGCAGGATAAGCACCACCCTGCGAAAGTAATCGGGATTGAGCCGCATAGATAACCTTGCTCCAGCGAAGCTACCGATAGCGATCGCCGGCAGCGCTATCAAGCCGAGCAGCCAGACCTTCGTCGTGAGCTGGTCCTGCAGCGCTCGGGCCAGAACAATGAGAACCGAGTTGATCAGAAAATAGCCCTGAAGATTGCTCTTAAACTCATCCCGCTGCCAGCGCCGGCAGCTTGCGTAGAGAATGACCGGCGGACCCGCAATGTTGTAGGCTCCCGATAGGATGCCGGCGACACCGCCAAAGAAATAGCCCCACTGGGGCGACTCGAGCTTGGGAAGCTGAAGCTGAGCCAGCTCATAGGCCGCATAGCCGATCAGCGTCAGTCCTAGCCCCGTCAACACAATGCGCTCAGGCAGGTAATCTACCAGCAGCACGCCGACCGGAACCAGCGCTAGCGAGGCCGCAGTCAGCCGGGCCATGGCTCGCCAGTTAAAGGCCTGACGATAGAGCGCCCAAAGAATGCTCTGCTGCGTAATCCCCAGCACCGACAGCAAAGGAATTGCTACCTCGATACCCAGAAGTCCAATCAGAATGGGCGCAGAAATCAGCGCCGACCCAAAGCCAACGACGCTCTGAACCGTAACCGCCATCAGCATCGTCAGGGCGACCGACGACATTATTGCTATCGTGACGTCAGCACCAATATCCGCACCCATAGGCGTAAAATCCCGGTTCTATTCGCCTACTATATTCCAGTCAGACGAATGGCGCAGGCCTATTCTTGGTGGATGCTGGCCACCAGCTCTTGGCGCATCTCAATAAATTCAGGCATGACGCGCAGCTTAGCGGCGGACTTCTCGCTCAGCATGCGGGCAAAGGGATTGTCGATGCAGCGCACGATACGCCCCGGACGGGCGTGGAGCACCACAATGCGGGTGGAGAGCAGCAGCGCCTCCTCGACATCGTGGGTGATGAAGAAAATCGTTTTCTGGGTGCGCTCCCAGATGCCCTGCAGGTGGGTCTGCATGGACTCACGGGTGAGGGCGTCCAGCGCACCAAAAGGCTCATCCATCAGCACCAGCTTGGGGTCGGCGGCCAGGGTACGGGCGATCGCTGCCCGCTGCTGCATGCCGCCGGAGAGCTGGTGGGGCAGCAGCCGGGCCGCCTTGTTCAAGCCCACCATGTCGATGTAGTGAGAGGCCTGCTGCCGGCGATCGTGGGCCGATATCCCGTTCATCTTGGGGCCAAACTCAACGTTTTTAGTGATGGTCAGCCAGGGAAACAGGTTGGGCCGCTGAAACACCACGCCGACGTCGGCGTTGGGCTTTTTGTGGGGCTTGCCGGAGACAGTGATGGTGCCGCTGGAGGGCTCCTGATAGCCCGCTAAAATGCGCAGCAGGGTAGTCTTGCCGCAGCCCGATTCGCCGAGGACGCAGACAAAATCCCCTTGATCCAAAACCAGATCAATGTCCCGCAGCACCTCGAAGGCGCTGTCGCCGCTGCCAAAGGTGAGCCCGATATCTGAGAGCTCGGTCATCACCGGGGTGTCGGTGGAGGACCGTGCTGCGGTAGTCGTAGGAGCGGTTGTCATGGTTAGAAACCTTGATAGGGCAGTAACGGCGGGCGTTAGGGATATGGCATTGCCATATCCCTACTTCAGCACTTCGGGATTGAGAATGTCCTGATAGGATTTCAGCTCGGGAGCCGACTGAATCGTGTCTTGGGTGACCATGAAGTCTGCAGAATCCTTCAGCACCTGGGCAAACTCCCCAGTCTGGTCAGCCGTACCCAAATACTCAGCCGCGGCCTGCTCGTCTGACGTCAGCCAAATGAGCTTCTCCATCGCCTGCAGGCTCTCTTCTGGAGTCAGCCCCAGCTCCGGAGCGATCGCCTCAGCAGCGGCTTCTGGGTCCTCCCGGTAGAAGGCTATAGCCTCATCGAGCATGGAGACGTACTGCGTTACGGCATTGGGATACTGCCCGATAAAGTCATTGGAAACGATGCCCACGTCCGCAGTAACCACCCCCCGATCAGACATGTCGGCAGAGGTAATCAGCACGCTGCCGCCCTCATCCAGCATTCGCTGCAGGTGCGGATACCAGACGTATCCGCCGTCGATGTCGCCCCGCTGCCAGGCCGCCACCATGTCCTGGGGCTGGAGGTCGAGCACGGTGACGTCTTGGGAGCCGAGGCCCTCCATCTCCATCAGCGACAGCAGTACAAAGTGGGTGGTGGAGCCAAAAGGCACCGCCAGCGTCGTGCCGGCCAGGTCCGCAACCTCAGAAATTCCGTCCTTGACGGCTAGCGCCTCCGCTTCCCCAATCACGTCGTGAATAAAGAAAACCTCGTAGGGCAGACCCTGGGCAATACCGACGCCCACGCCCACCGAGCCCAGCAGGGCCATATCAACGTTTTGGCCCGCCATCGCGGTATTCACGTCCCGACCTGAAGCGAAGCTGATGTATTCCACCTCGGTGTCAGGGAAGGCCTCATCGGCCAGACCCATGGCCTTGGCGAGAGTTTCTGCGTTGGGAATCACCTGGTGCCCGATGCGAATCGTGTCCGGCATCTCACCGCTGGCATCGGCGGACGCTTCAGCGCCGGCGTCAGCATCGGCCTGTACGTCGGTTCCGGTATCCGTGGGCGCAGTCGTGCAGCTGGCCACAGCCAGCGACAGGCCGAATCCGACCACTCCTAGAAAAATCTGTCTACGCTTAACTCGTGCCATGCGATCGCTTACCTCACTTCAATACGGCAAAAATACGGCTTAGGAAAATATTAGGAATCGTGGCCAATCCAGGGGATCTGCGTCCTTTGAACCCAGCGTACGCAGGCGTCAATCGCCACCGCGATGATGCCCATGATGATGATGCCGACAAATATAATGTCGCTGCGCAGAAACTTGCTGGCGTCTAGCACCATCCAGCCAATCCCCGACACCGCCGCCACCATCTCTGCCGCCACCAGGGTGGTGTAGGCAAAGCCAATGGAGGTGCGCAATCCGGTAAACAGGTCCGGCAGGCAGGAGGGGAAAATGATGTAGCAAAACACTTGCCAGCCCGACGCCCCCAGCGAGCGGGAGGCGTTGACGCGGTCCTTAGGAATCCGCTGCACGCCCGAGACCGCAGCGATGTAGAGTGGCGCAAAGGCCCCCAGGTACAGTAGCGCAATTTTGGAGGGGTTCTCGATGCCCAGCCAGATGACGAGCAGGGTGTAGTATGCCAGGGGCGGCAGGGGACGGTAGAACTCAATCAGCGGGTCTAAAGCAGCGCGTACGGGCTTGAAAAAGCCGGAGAGCATCCCCAGCGGAATGGCGGTAAGGACGGCGAGCACGAGGGCGAGCCCCAGCCGATACATGCTCTCGCCGATGTGAAACAGCAGAGAGTTATCCTTGTAGCCGTTGCGCAGAATCTCCACAAAGGCGGTCCAAACCGACATCGGAGAGGGCAGAAACAGCGGATCGACCACCTGCAGCGAGGTAATCAGCGTCCACAGTAGTAGCACGGTGGCGACAGAGGTGAAAGAAATTATCCGCTCTGAGGTGATCAAAGAGGCCGGACTCCACCGGCTTTCCTCAGAATTCTTGCTGCCAGATGAAGCGCTTGAGGGCTGCGATTTTGCTTTAACAACCATATTTGAAAAACAAGCCTATCCGTTCCCAGATAGGCACCCGCTAAATACTATTTATTAGAGCCTAGTTATTGAGAAGCCGCTCGTGCTTATTGTTGGCGAGGCGCGATAAATTCGCTGTATTGAACAATACTGTTTAATTTAGAAGTAATTTAATTTATGCCACGATTTAGACATGTCATGACATGCGGATTTTTCCAGCGATAACTATCTCCAAGTCCGTCGCTAAGTTCGGCCTATTTATCCCTATAGATCTGGCCCAACAAAGTGTAGAGCCCTCAGCTCAGAGTTAATGCAGAAATCTGGTCAAGATAGCCCAGGAGCGCCTGTTCAATCATTGGGAGATTTTTGTAGAGCTGCATCGCTTGCGGAATCTCTTGAAGGGCGATCGCTAAGTTACGTGCCAGCTGAGGCCGATGGGCCAATACCCGCAAAGGCTCGACATAGGTATGAATCGCAAACACAATGCCCCCCGTTTGCTCCAGGCGACGCAGGGTCTGCCGCTCGGCCCGAATCCAAAGGCGATCGCCCGCGTTTTCGGGGGTGATGTCTGGGTTGAGGGTCTGCTGGTGCTTAGGCTGCTCTAAAAACAGGTCGGGCGCGTCCACGATGCTCCAGTTGAGCCGGTAGCCGGGGTACTCAGGCTTCAAGCGGTCGAAGACGCTGTCCACCGGACGCGCCAGCTTGCGATCGTAGTCCGGCACGTGCGCGTGAATCTGGCCCAGCGGCAGGCCTATTTTCTCCCGCAGTCGCCAGCGCAGCGGAAAGCAAAGCGCTGCCGCCGTCAGTACGTAGCCCTGCTCTCCCGGCTCCATCAGGCAAAGGTCCTCCTGCACCAGTCGCCCCGCCAGCTCCAGAGGCGGCATATCCCCCAGCCGCCAGCGCTGCCCCGTTGTCAGGTTATGGATATCATCACCCTGCTGCTGGTAGTGCTGCGGGAAGCAGTGCAGCAGATGACTCAGCAACAGCTCCAGACTCTCCTGCTGCCCCGCCTCGCTTCCCGGCAGGGCGGCAAAAACTTCATCGTGGCGATCGCCCATGAGGCGATCGCGGAGCCGCAGCTGCTCGGCGTAGTGTTCGTCGATTTTAATCCAGTCTTGGACCAGCAGTGGCTTGAGACCCAGGGCGAGCCGCCAGTCTCCTGCAGCAAAGGGTAGGTCGTCGAGCTGCATCAGGCAGTCGCGCCGCCGTAAACCGCATCCAGCGCATCCTTGAGGGCAGATGCGATCGCATCCGCCTCAGCTTCAGAGAGCACCAGCGGCGGAGCCATAATCAGCACGTTAGCGAGCCCCGGCACCGTGTTGGTGTTGCGCCCGATAATTACGCCGTTGGCCATGCAGTGGGCGGTGACGGCTTTCACCAGGGCCGGGTCCAGCGGAGCCTTTGTCGCTTTGTCCGCCACGAGCTCAATCCCCAGCAGCAGGCCTTTGCCCCGCACATCCCCCACGTAGGGGTGGTCTATCAAATCGCTCAGGGCCGTCATCAGGTAGCGCCCCATGCGCTCGGCTCGCTCCGGCAGGCTCTCCCGCTCAATGATGTCGATGTTGGCCAGCGCCACCGCCGCGCAGGCCGGGTGGCCGCCGTAGGTGGTGGCGTGGCGGAAATGGGCGTCAGGGCTCTCATCGTCTAAGAAGGCGTCGAAGATGTGCTGGCGCACCACTGTAGCAGAGAGGGGCAGATAGCCACTGGTGATTCCCTTGGCAAAGGATATGATGTCTGGCTTCACATCCCACAGCTCGTGGCCCAACATCGAGCCCAGCCGCCCGAATCCATTCACCACCTCGTCAAAGATCAGCAGAATGCCGTGGCGATCGCAGATGTCTCTCACGATGGGCAAATACTCGTCCGGCGGCACGATTACCCCGCCCCCGGAAATCACCGGCTCAATGATGATGGCCGCCACGCTTTCCGGCCCTTCGTGAATCACCGTCTGCTCAATGGACGTGGCGCACTCGATATTGCAAGAGCCGTAGGCTTTGCCAAAGGGGCAGCGGTAGCAGTAAGGGGGCGGCACGTGCAGGAAGCCAGGTACGAGGGGCTCGTACTTGGCCCGTCGCTCGGCCTGGGCCGTGGCGCTGAGGGCTCCCATGGTGGTGCCGTGGTAAGCCCGGTAGCGGGAGATAATTTTGTAGCGCCAGGCCCCACCGCCCGACTGGGCGTGATACTGCCGGGCAATTTTAAAGGCAGACTCGTTGGCCTCTGAGCCACTGCAGGAGAAGAAAACCTTACCCTCGAAGTCGAGCAGCTCCAGCAGCTTAGCGGCCAGCTTAATTGCGGGCGTGTGGCTCATGGTGAGCGGGGTGTAGGGCAGCTCAACCATCTGAGCGTGGGCGGCATCCGCGAGTTCGGTGCGACCGTAGCCCACGTTGACGCACCACAGGCCAGAGACAGCGTCGAGAAGCTCGTTGCCCGCGTCGTCAGTAACGTAGACGCCTGAGGCCCGGTCCATGCGCTTGGGGGGCCTGGTTTCGTAGGCTTTGTGCTGGATAAGCTGGTGCCAGACGGACTGCTGGTCGAGCTGGGTTAAGTCGAGGTCTGAAGTTTTAGCGGGTGAAGCATCGGGTTTTGACGGATCAGTTTTTGAGGCGTCGGGTGAGCTGACCATTTAAATGCTTCCGGGGTAGATGGGGGCAGTTGGATTTGACTAGAGTATCCCCGGTAGCGTTTGGGGGTCTGTATCTCAATTCACTTTTTTAGATGGGGAGCGATGGGGACTAGCTCCGTTTAGGCCTACTCATCAACTTTAACGTCCATATCTTGAAAAACGGCATCAGACGCTTTCTAAACGGCTAACCCTCCAAGACTCAAAATCTCTCACCACAAAATCTCCGTGCCCCCTGTACCTCTGTGACATCCGTGCCCTCTGTGGCCCCCCGTTTCGTATCGAACCATAAACAACCCATAGCACCCATACCTCACCTCGCTAGCATAAGAAAAAGCCTAAGTATTGGTGAGGAAACAGGGTGGACATTAACTCAAAAGTTCAGTGGCTTCAACAGCACACCGCCCTCAGTACCCTCCCCATCGCGGTACTAGAGGCGATCGCCGCCCAAGTAGAACCCATCACCGTCCTAGAAAACCGCCGCCTCGTCCTAGAAGACACCGCGCCCGCCGCCCTCTACTTCCTCTACTCAGGCCGGATGGAGCGCTACCGCACCCAGGAAGACACCGCCGCTGCCGCCACCAGCTTGCTGCCGGGCTCCATCCTCTACCTACAAGAGCTGCTGCTGGATCAGCCCGCCGAGCACACCACCATTACCCTCTCAGACTGCGAACTGTGGCAAATTCCCAGAAAGGCGTTTTTGGCCTTAGCCCAGCAGTATCCCGAAATTAGCCGCACCTTCTCCCAGCAGCTGGCCAGCGAGCTGCGGGAAGTCTCCTCACAGCTGGCCCAAGAGCAAACCCGGCAAGCGGAGCTGCGCCCCTACCTGGTGCCCAAGGTGCGGCGAGGAGTCATCGGCAGCAGCCGGTATGCGGTGCGGCTGCGGCAGCAAATTCGCCAGGCCTCGGGAGATCGGGAGCCGGTGCTGATATTCGGGGAGCCCGGCCTCGGGAAAGACAACATCGCCGCTTTGATTCACTTCGGCTCTAGCGATCGCCGACAGCCACTCATCAAGCTTGACTGCGACACCATTCAGGTGAGCGGGGCGGAGCTGCTCGGCCGAGAGGGCGGCAGCCCTGGCTTATTGGAGTGGATCGGTGAAGGGACGCTGATGCTCAACAACGTGCAGGACCTGCCCCAGCGGCTAATGCCCGTGCTGGTAGAGCTACTGGATACTGGTCAATACCGCCCCCTATCTCGCAGCGACGAGCCGCCAACCCTGCGCAATTGCCGCGCCCGCATCATCCTCACCGCCGAGCGCACCCTACCCCAGCTAGAGGGGCAGCTCATGGGACACACCATCAAGGTGCCGCCGCTGCGGGTCCGCAAAGCCGATATTGCCGCCCAGGTGCAGTACTACCAAAGCTTGCTGTGCCGAGCCCGGAATATTGAAAAGTCCACCCTCGATCCAAGAGCGCTGCGTCGCCTACAGAGCTACGACTTTCCCGGCAATATCTCCGAGCTAGAGAGCATGGTAGAGCGAGCTTTGATTCAGAGCGAGGGGGGCGTGCTCACCGAAGAAGTCTTTTGGTCTGACGGCAGCAAGGCGCGGCGCTTTCGCCTCAACCTGCTCAACCTTCACCCCTGGCTGCGCCACTTCCTGCGCAGTCCTTGGTGGCCCGATCGCCTCAACTACAGCGTGGTGCTGCTGGGCTTTCCCTTGGTGTTGGGGATTTTGTTTTTGGGGCCGCAGCAGCGAGAGGTCAATATCGGCCTGACGCTATTTTGGGCGGGGTGGTGGCCCGTGGTGCTGGTGCTGTTTCCTTTCCTAGGCCGCATCTGGTGTGCGGTGTGCCCCTTCATGGTCTACGGCGAGATTGCCCAGCGGCTCTCTTTAAAGGCCTACCCCCGCGCGCTTAAGCCCTGGCCCCGCAAGCAGGCCGATCGCTGGGGCGGCTGGTTTTTGTTCGGGCTGTTTGCCCTGATTTTGCTGTGGGAGGAGCTGTGGAACCTAGAGAACGTGGCCTACCTATCGGGATGTCTGCTGCTGCTAATCACCGCCGGGGCCGTGGTCTTTTCCCTGCTGTTTGAGCGACGGTTTTGGTGCCGCTACCTGTGCCCCATTGGCGGCATGAACGGCTTATTTGCCAAGCTTTCTATGGTTGAGCTGCGGGCCCAGCAGGGCATTTGCTCCGCCACCTGCACCACCTACCAGTGCTATAAGGGCGGCCCGCAAAAAGGGGAAGGCCAAGAAACCATGGGGTGCCCCGTCTACTCCCATCCGGCCCAGCTACAGGACAACCGCGACTGCGTGCTCTGTATGACCTGCCTCAAGGCTTGCCCCCACCGCTCAGTAGAGCTCAACCTGCGGCCCCCGGGCATCGAGCTCTGGACCACCCACAAGCCCACTTTCCACGAAGTAGCGCTGCTGTTTTTGCTGTTGGGGGCGGTGCCGCTGCACAGGCTGCCGCAGATACAAGCGCAGCTTCAGTCCCGCTGGGGCATCACCCTCGACCTCAACAGCTTTGGCATCCATGCCCTTGCGGCAGCCGCTACGCTTTTAATGCCGGGCGCGATCGCCCTGCTGGCCCACCAGATTGTCGTCCGGGTCAGCCGGCTGAAACCTCGCCCGTTTCTAGAGCTCGCCTATGGCTATCTGCCCCTGGTGCTGGGTGGCAGCTTGGCCCACTACCTCTACCTTGGCCTTAACGAAGGCGGAAAAGCGCTGCCGATTACCGCGGCCACTTTTGGCTATGCCGGCGTAGGCTTGCCGATGGCGATCGCCCCCCCTGCCGTAGTGGGCTTCCTCCAAGGAGTCACGCTGATTATCGCGGTGTGGCTGAGCCTGTTTCTCACCCAGCGCATCGCCCGGCAGCCCATCACCCAGCTTTGGCCCCAGCACGGGGCGATCGCCGGCTTGGGGATCTGGCTGTGGCGGTTGATTTTAGGCTGAAAAAGCGCGAATCGGCCTATTCTTCCTCAGGCACAAACCCCGTGTAGGCTTCCATGCCGTGCTCAGCCACGCTAAGGCCGAGTAGCTCATCTTCTTTAGACACTCGGATACCGATGGTCAGGTTTAGCACAAACCAAAGGGCGGCGGAGGCCACCGCAGCAAATAGGCCGATGGAGACAACACCTAGGATCTGCGAGAAAAGCTGGCTGATGTTACCGCTGTAGAAGAGCCCCAACTCGGTGTCAAATAAGCCCACCGCCAAGGTTCCCCAAATGCCGTTGACTAGGTGCACCGATAGCGCACCCACCGGGTCGTCAATTTTAATGCCGTCAAAAAACAGGACAGAATAGACCACTACGACGCCACCAATCAGGCCGATAACCGCTGCACCAATGAACGAAACCCCAGCGCAGCCAGCGGTAATTGCTACAAGTCCGGCAAGCACGCCGTTGATAATCATCGACAGGTCCGGTTTGCCGAAAGTGACCCATGAGGTGGCTGTGGCGGCCAGTCCACCGCTAGCGGCAGCGAGATTCGTGGCCACAGCGATGTGGGGAACATTTTCAGTTACCGCCAGCTCTGAGCCAGGGTTGAAGCCGAACCAGCCCACCCAGAGGATAAGCCCGCCTAAGGTCGCTAGGCTGAGGTTATGGCCTGGCAAGGCTGTGGGCTGGCCCTCGTAGTATTTACCAATTCGAGGGCCGAGGAGTACCGCGCCCGTCAGAGCAGCCCAGCCCCCCACAGAGTGAACCACCGTGGACCCAGCGAAGTCGATAAAGCCGGCGTCGGTAAGCCAGCTATTGCTGCTCCAAACCCAGTGGCCCGCGATGGGATAAATCAGCCCCGTGAGCACTAGGCTAAAGATAAAGAAGGAGACGAAGTGAATTCGCTCTGCCACCGCCCCCGACACAATCGTGGCGGCCGTTCCCGCAAAGGCCACCTGAAACAGGAAGAATACCGTTACCGGTAAGCCAGCGGGAAATGGCTCTAGGCCATAGGCGGGGCCATCTGCCGATAGCAGCCAGCCGCCGCCGCCGACCAAAGTGCTGCCATTTCCGAACATCAGAGAAAATCCTAGAACCCAAAAAGAAAGGGTGGCTAGCGCAAATACAATCAAGTTTTTAGACAGAATGTTGACCGCATTCTTCTGGCGACAGAAGCCCGTCTCCAGCATGCCAAAGCCCGCATTCATGAAAATCACCAGGATGGCCGCGATGGTCACCCAGGTCATGTCTAGCAGTCCTTTAACATACTCCGGGGTGAGCGTTTCTTCCTGTGCCGAGGCCGAGAAGCCCCATAGGCCAACAATGAGCGTCACCAGAGGCACGACGGTGCACCAGCGATAGGCGGATCTTGGAACCGCTTGGGCGATCGCGCCCAATAGTTTTTCCGGAGTAGAGCATGCAACAATGAGCGATAAAGCGTCTGATTGACGCTTAGGTCGTTTTGAACCGTGCTGAGACATCGTTATTTTTGACTAAAAATACCTAGAAAACCGCTGCTCTCGTGAAATAGCAGCTGTAGGTTGCTCTTAGTGAGCGACCCAAAACATTACTCTAGGTAAGCCGCAAGTACTCCGGAGACTTGTCTGAAGCAAGCGCCGTTTTTTCAAAACAGTAAGGACGTCCCCTGACGGTGAAAGATACCTCTGAACTACTTAGAGGGTTGCGACGCTCTATTTACCAGTAGCTCTGAGACAATTGCGCTGATAGTTTTGGCCTCAGCTTGGGCGAGCTGTCGCGCAAGCTGAGCAGTCGATGGCGGGAGGCGGAGCATAATAGAGACGATTCTTTCTTGTTCTGACATCATACGTAAATAGAGACACATTACTAGGAACACACGACCAAAAAGATGAAACGCTTCTAGCGCCTAGCTCAGTAGCGCAGCACTAAGGCAAACACTTTAAGGCATAACTCTCAGGATTGGCATCTGCACCCTGAGCCCCCGAGATGATCACACACCTGATACCGAGAACGTAGACGCCTTGTCCACATCGCTGTGGCAGATGGAATCTAGCTTCGATAGTCTTAGCTTGGCCTGCAGACCTAAGATGAGAATGAATTCTTCATGAGAACATACTAATACAAAGCGTATGCATACTAATATATAAAGCACATACTTTATGTTATGCATAAGAGTGCATCCCTTTCTTTGATCCCTTAAAATGTGTTCAGCGCTGGCCAAAATATCCTAGGCGCGTGGGGCAACAGCGCCAATGCAATAGTCAGAAAATTGAATCCTTAGCGAGAGCGGTAGTCCATATGGCACGGACTACAAAACACTGGTGCTATTGAGTAAGCGACACCTGCAGCATAGGTCAGTAGCGATGACGGCGAGGCTGAAGCCCTTTGTCAACACCGTTGTATTAGGCATTGTGAGCAATGCCCCAATAATCCAACATAGCTGAGGAAAGCTGACGCCCGTGAGATTTCTAAGTGATTTCCGTATGCCATCTTTGCTTTCAAGCAGATCGCGGGGGGTACCGCAGCTTCTGAGCGAAGTACGGACGCGGATACTGCTGCTCTACATCGCTGCGCTGCTGGGCACGACGGCGATCGCCATTCCCGTTTTTCGAGCGCTGCTGATTGCCAAAGTAGACGCTCGCGTTCGTGAGGACCTCGCTGAAGAGGTT
Source organism: Elainellaceae cyanobacterium (assembly GCA_050331115.1). Classification (GTDB taxonomy): domain Bacteria; phylum Cyanobacteriota; class Cyanobacteriia; order CAKZMO01; family CAKZMO01; genus JBCCAG01. Next base: position 27,925 of record JBHJHD010000081.1, on the reverse strand, counting down.
GAAGATTTTCAGCAAGCCTTCGGAAACTGGGCCGCTACTGCCGGCTCTGAGGCTAACCTTGAGGTATTCATAGACGACTATGCCCGCGACAACTTAACGGAAGACGACAACTTCCATTTCTTCTGGATAGGCAACCGGCTTTATCTGGTCTACCCCGCCGGCCCGCCGGAGCTAATTGGCCCCGACTCTAAGCTGATGGTCGACTGGCGCAACATCGTCGCGACGCAGGCTGCCGATCCACACTGCGATAAAGTCACGAGTGGCGAGCATGCGTTTGATGATCCTGAAATCGGTACCCTCATCTATACCGCTGTTCCCATGATGATCGAAAATCGGCGGCGCGGCACGTTCATCGCCATTCACCTCACCGCTGGAGAGCGATCAGAGGCCATAGCCAGCACCCGCACATTTGTTGAGGTAGGGCTTGGCGTGGTAACGGTTGCTTTCCTCCTGGCCTGGCTATTCAGCTACCAGCTGTTTACCCCAGTACGCACTTTGACGGTGACGGCGCGCTCCATCAGCGAATCCAGCCTATCTGGGCGACTGCCTGTCAGAGGCGGCAGCGATCTGAGCCAGCTCGCCGCCACCTTCAACGCCATGATGGACCGCCTACAGCTCGCCTTTGAAAGCCAGCTCAGCTTTATCAACGACGCCAGCCATGAGCTGCGCACCCCGATTACCATCATTCGCGGGCACCTAGAGCTGATGGGTCATGACGCTGATGAGCAGCGGGAAACCCTAGCGCTAGTCATAGATGAGCTAGATCGGATGACGCGGATTGTGGACGATCTGCTCTTACTGGCCAAACTAGAGCGCCCAGACTTTTTACGGCTTGAGGCAATTGACATTATCGACTTCGTTGACGAGATTCAGCGTAAAGCAACTGTCCTTGCGTCCCGCCACTGGCGGGTGGTTACCCTTGCCAAAGGAACATTGACGGGCGATCGCCAGCGCATTGCCGCCGCCTGGCTCAACATGATTGACAATGCAGTCCAGCATACCCAAGAGACAGACACCATCGAGATAGGCTGTAACGACGACGATAGCAGGGTGTGGCTCTGGGTACGGGACACGGGAACCGGCATCTCCCCTGAAGATCAAGCCCGCATCTTCAACCGCTTTACTCGGGCTGCCAACAGCGCTCGCCGCTCACAGGGAGCCGGCCTCGGCCTTGCCATCGCCAAGTCAATTGCCGAAGCCCACAAAGGTCGTATTGAGCTATTGAGTCAGCGCGGCGCAGGCTCCACGTTCTCTCTCATCTTTCCTAAAGACCTCCGCCAGGGGAGCCAGGCATGACTCAAATCTTAATTGTTGAAGACGAGCCGCGGATTGCGGCTTTTCTTAAAAAAGGCCTTGAATCCGAAGGTTACGCCACCGCGCTAGCCGCCAATGGCGACGACGCGACTGCCATAGCGATCGCCGGTGCTATCGACCTAGTGCTACTGGACCTAGGGCTGCCCGGCAAAGATGGTCTACTCGTTCTTGACGACCTGCGCGGCCAAGGGTTTTTGGCTCCAGTAATCGTTCTGACCGCCCGAGACGACCTGAATCACAAAATTAGCAGCCTAGACCTTGGGGCCGATGACTACATCACAAAGCCCTTTAGCTTTGAGGAGCTGCTCGCCCGCATCAGGGCGCGGCTCCGCACGGCGAACGTAGGGCTCGTCCCCAATGACATGTGCTTACAGCTTGGCTCCTTCACCCTCGACATACGCACTCGCACCCTCAAGGGTGGTGGTGGCCCCATCGAGCTATCTGCCCGCGAGTTCATCCTGCTTGAAACCTTTATGCGTCACCCCGGCCAGGTTATGAGCCGTGAGCAGCTGCTCGATCGGGTCTGGGGCTACGACTACGAACCCGGCTCCAACATTGTGGATGTGTATGTGGGTTATCTACGCAAGAAGCTAGGCGCTGCCACAATAGAGACGGTGCGCGGTATGGGCTACCGTATGCCCTGCCGGTAGCCCACGCCTGCTAAGAGGGAACGTTGCGAATTCGAGCTTGATACGCCGCATTGTCCAGCCCGTCTCCAACGTTGGCCGTCGCCGGGTCGATTTGAGCGTTGAGGTCCTGAACGCGACTGCCTGCAGACGGGTGGGTGCTCAAGAAGGCCGGCGTCGACGAACGACCAATTAGCTTAGACATAAAGGCCGGCATCGCCGAGGGCGCATAGTTCGCAGCCGTCAGGTTGGCCAAGCCCAGGCGGTCAGCTTCCCGCTCGTCACCCCGGCTATTCGGGCGACGCAGCGCCAGCTCAACGCCAATGTTAGCCAGCACGCTCTGGTCCACGCCGGCGGCAGTCATCACGCCTTGGGCGATCGCCGTCTCCCGCATCTGCTCTACCGCATGCTCTCCGGCAATGTGGCCAATCTCATGGGATACGACGCTGGCCAGCTCAGCCTCGTTGTCAGCGGCGCGCATTAGCCCCGTGGTGACGTAGACATAGCCGCCCATAGTGGCAAAGGCGTTGACGCTGTCGTCTTGAACCACCTGGAAAGTGTAGGGAATGTTGGGCCTGGCGCTATAGGGCACGAGCCGCTGACCAATGGCGTCAACGTAGCGGTTAACATCATTGTCGCGGTAGAGGGTAACCTGACCGTTGACCAGCTGCTCATTGATCTGACCGCCGAGGCGCACCTCTTGGCGATCAGACATCGTCGATAGCTGAACGACCTGAATCCCTCTAAAGATCAGATCTAAGAAAGGAAGTGCTGGCGCAGCAGTTGGCGTTCCCAAAACGATACCGGCCGCTACAAGCATCGAAACCGCCCAGTAGGTCCAGCGGCGGCGTAGGGTTGTCAGAATTTCGCTTGGTCGCATGTCGCCCTCAACAGTGCAGTTACGCCTCTATTCTAAGAATTTTAGCGCTTTTTACTGGCCTGCCCCAGGTCAAATTTTGAGTTGTCACATCGCCCTCTAGCCGATGTAAGACACCGATACTGGGCTGGTTTTAGTTTAGGATGAGGGCGGTACTAAGGCGATCGCTGCTAGCGCGGTTTCTACTGAGACGACGCTGATACAACTTAGATGACGACGCGCTCAAACGGTTACTTTATTCTATTCGGTCTAGGGTTGCTCATCGCCCTGGGGTACGGCAGTTGGATTACTAGCATGGTCAAGCTTCCCAAAGATCCTGAGCTGCTCAGCGACCCTTTTTTGCAGCGGCCCACGGACGCTACCGTAAACGTGGTTTGGTTTACTGAATTTGCGGGCGATCGCCATCTGGTGGAATACGGCGATTCGCTAGAAGCGCAGCCCGCCACCACTACCCTGCTCTCCCGCACCCGAGAGGACCCACCGGAAGCGGCAGAAGAGAGCGCAGCCGCCCCCCGCGCCCCCATCCGTCGCACCATCTGGCGGCACGAGGCCACCATCCCCGACCTCGAGCCCGGCCAGCGCGTTCCCTACCGCGTCGTGAGCATTGCGGACAATCGCCGCATCGAGAGCGACACCTACGCACTAGCGCCCCTCCCCCCCGCCGATGCGCCCCTAAAAATCTTGCTCACCTCAGACCATCAGCAAAAGCCGATGACCCCGGCCAACCTAGAAAAGGTAGTGGAAACCGTCGGGCAGGTGGACGCGGTGTTTATGGCAGGGGATTTGGTCAACGTCCCCGACCGGGCCTCGGAGTGGTTCGACGGCGACGGCGGCTTCTTCAAGGCGCTGCAGGGTAAGGCCAAGGGCGAGCTCACCCACGACGACGTCACGACAACCTACGGCGGCGGCGCGATTATCCAGTCAGCGCCGCTATTTCCCGCCGTAGGCAACCACGAAGTGATGGGCCGGGTGTCTTCTAAGTCGCTAGGCGATCAGTTCAACGACCCGGTGCCCAGGGCGATCGCCGCCCAGCGCTACAGGCAGCAGGCCAGCGCAATCAATCCCACCGGCGACCCCGCCGTTCGCGAAGCCTGGCTCAAAGCGCAGTCCTTCAACATCGACACCTACCAGGAAATCTTCACCCTACCCGAAAGCCCGTCTGGCGGCGCCAAGTATTACGCGCTCACCTTTGGCGACGTGCGGCTGGTGTCCCTCTACATCACCAACATCTGGCGCAGGCCCAGCCTTAACCCCGACACTCAGGGCCGCTACCGCGAGCGGGATGGGGACCTAGACAACCCCGAGAACTGGGGCTACGGTCAGCACATCTTTGAGGCGGTTGGTCCCGGAAGCCCCCAGTACGAGTGGCTGCAGCAGGAGCTTTCCAGCCCCGAGTGGCAGCAGGCCCCCTACCGCGTGGTTATGTTTCACCACCCGCCCCACTCCCTAGGCGACAATATCGTGCCCGCCTACACAGACCCAGTGCAGATCATCGACGAGCTGCCCGACGGCAAGATTAAATCGGTGCGCTACGAATATCCCCAGAGCGCCGACTACCTCACCCAGCACGTGCTGCCGCTGCTGGAGGCCGCTGACGCTGACCTGGTGTTTTACGGCCACGACCATATTTGGAATCGGTTTGTCTCCCCCAGCGGCATGCATTTTCTAGAGACCTCTAACGTAGGCAATACCTATGGCGCGTCCTGGAAGAATAAGCGGCGAAACGTGCCCATCGGGTTTCAGGAGAGCTATCCCCCCTTGGGGGACCCCAACGGGCTAGAGCCGGTGGTGCCAACCCTAGAGCCCCTAATGGACGACGACGGCGAGCCCCAGCCGTTTGTGGCCAGCAATGAAATCACGGTATTTAGCATTTTAGACACCGAGCAGGGCACGGTGAGCAGCTACCGGTTTGATACGCGAGAGCCGGATTCGCCCGTGGTAAAGTTTGACGAGTTTGCGCTGGAGCCTTGAAGTCTGCTGGGGCAGGCCCGCCGCCGCTGAAATAATGGTAGAAGTCGAGGCAAAGAAGTTGCGGCACATACCGCTGTGGATTATTTATCCAATCCTATGCGCGCTAATTTTGTTTACAGCTCCATTAGGGAGATATCAAATGGCCAGCGCAGATAATCAGACGGCACCCAGCTTGAGCTACTGGCACGTGTGGACCGACGACGACGGCGTTAGCCATCAGACCCAGTGCGAGCTAACTAACTTTAAGTCAGAGAGCATGAGCGGGGATGCCGACCCCCAGTGGAACAACCGCCTGCTCACCGCTGAGTCAAAGATTATCTTTGCCGAGCTGCCCGTAGGTTGGGTGGGTGAATGGCACGAAAATCCCCAGCCCCAGTGGATTATTCCGCTTTCGGGCGCTTGGTTTGTGGAGACCATGGACGGCCAGCGCGTCGAGATGGGGGTGGGTGAGGTTTCTTTTGGCGGCGACCAGGACACGCAACCCAACGCCAACGGTCAGCAGGGTCACCTGTCGGGTACGGTGGGCAACGCACCGGTAAAGATGATGATTGTGCAGCTCGAGGGCGATCGCTGGGTGGGGCTGCGGCCAGGAGATCTAGATTAGAGATCTAGACTAAAGCGAATTTTAAGCGCCCCCCCGCTTGATGCACTGAATGCAGACGCTAAACAGCGCTACCACCAGCCCTACCTCGACGGTGATCTGCAGCCACAGGGGTGCGGAGATGAGGCCAATAAGGATGAATAGGGAACCGACGATGGCACTGACAATCAAAATGGCCTCATCGTCAAACAAATATAGCCCGGCCCAGAAGGTTCCAAAACCAAGTATCCAAAAGATGAAATGAGTCATGGGCGGTTGTTGAAGGAATGCTGTAGAGCTAACGCTAATTTGCCGAGCGAGCCTCAGCCAGCCAGCCGTCAAAGCGATCGCGGTTTGCCTCGACCCAGGCCTTGGCGTGGCGACGGATATCCTCCGGGGAATTCTCACCAGCCTGGATGCGCTGGCTTTCGGCGTTCAGGTCCGCCGCCGGAATCTTGACGAGATCCAGCCAGCGGACCGCCGCAGGGTTCTCATCGGCGAAGGTCTGGTTGGCCAGCAGGGTCTGCTTGGCCAAGGGAAACCCTAGATTCTTGCCGTCTACCGTCGTGTCGGCTTCCGTCTGCTCAAAGTCTTCAGGCAGCGAGGTAAAGGGCACCGTCAGCCACACGGCGTCCTCCCCCGGCGCTAGCTCGGTGAGCACCCAGTGGGGCGAGTAGGCATAGAACAGCACCGGCTCGCCCTGCTCCTGGCGGGTGAGGACGTCGGCCATCAGCGCCGCGTAGGCTCCCTGGTCTTGCTCCACCGTATCCTGTAGGTCAAAGGCTTCGAGCTGGTGCTCAATCACCGTGTTGCAGCTCCAGCCGGTTTGACACCCTGCTAGGTTCGCCCTGCCGTCGCCGTCGCTGTCAAACAGCGCGGCAATTTCTGGATCTTGCAGCTGTTCAACGCTCTCAATCTGGTACTCGTCCGCCGTTGCCTTGTCAACCATCACCCCCTGCAGGCCCCCGTCAGGGACAATCTGCCCCAGCTTCTCCAGCTTTGCGTCGCCGCCGGCGTTCTCGTAGGCGTCCTCAAAGCCAACGCTGTAGAAGCCGGTGGTGTAGTCTAGGTCCCCGTCCGCCAGGGCTACGTAGAGGGCCGCGTAGTCCGCCTGCTGGATATCTTCTACCTCGTAGCCCAGCGCCCGAAGGCCAATGTTGACAACTTCGGTGGTGAACTGCTCTTCAATCCAGTCGCTGTTGGCGGGGCGAATGGTGACGCCCGCGCCGGGAAGATCGGCGTTAGATGACGCGGGAGCCGGGTCGGCATCGGTCGTTTCGGCCTGCTGGCAGGCCGTCAGGGCAAGCAGGGCAGCGATGGCTAAAGGCCAAAAAGGGGCAGCAGAGACTAGTTTGAGCATGGCTTTAAGCAAATGGAAAATCGCGTCTTGAATGATTACACTTTATCTTTTATGTCTCCGCCGCTGATGCCAGCCAAGACATCCGCCGCCTCAATGACCCCCCGCAGCTCCCCCGCGCCGTTGACGACAGCCAGTCGCGGCTCAGCCTGAAATAGATGCAAAATCGCGCTCAGGCGATTGCTCTCGCTGATGCGCGGCAGCGCCGCTGTCTGTTGGTCCAGTTCCGCAGGCATAGGCCGCACTACCAGCGCCCCTACCGTCAGCATCTGCGCCCGGTTCACGTCTTGGGTGAAGCCGCGGATGTAGTCGTTGGCGGGCTGCAGCACCAGTTCGTTCGGCGTGCCAATCTGCACCATCGCCCCGTCTTTCATCACCGCGACGCGATCGCCCAAGGTCAGCGCCTCCTGAATGTCGTGGCTGATAAACACAACTGTTTTGCCTAGCGCTTGCTGCAGCCGCAGCAGCTCCCCCTGCATCTCCCGGCGAATCAGCGGGTCCAAGGCGCTAAAGGGCTCATCCATCAGCAAAATCTCGGCGTCGGTAGCCAGGGCGCGGGCCAGCCCCACCCGCTGCTGCATGCCGCCGCTGAGGTCACCAGGAAGGCGGAGGCCCCACTGCGACAGCCCTACGGAGTCCAGCGTCTTCAGGGCTTTGGTCCGTCGCTCAGTCTGCCCCATCCCCGATACTTTGAGACCGTACGCTACATTCTCCACTACGGTTTTGTGGGGAAACAGCCCGAAGCGCTGGAACACCATGGAAACCTTTTGACGACGAATCCGCCGCAGGCGATCGGCGCTGGCGTGGGCCACGTCTTCGTCGTCGATATAGATATGGCCGCTGGTGGGGTCGATGAGGCGGTTGATGCAGCGCACCAGGGTAGACTTACCGGAGCCGGAAAGCCCCATAATCACGAAGATTTCGCCCGCTTCGACGTTGAAGGAGACGTCGGCCACGCCGAGCACCTGGCCGGTTTTCTCTAGCACGGCGTCTCGGCTAGCGCCGCTGCGGAAGAGATGCAGGGCTGCTTGGGGGCGATCGCCGTAGATCTTGATCAGGCGCTCGATGCGGATTTTGGGTTGGCTAGGGGAGGCGATCGGCATGGTGTGGGAACCGGGGTGATGGACTGCAGGGAAAGGCCCTCGCCTGACTTTGGGCCACCAGCGGCGCTGTTCAATCAGGGGAGTCAGATGGCGATCGCCCTTTCATCAGACTACGACTCCTCCAGTGAAATCAACAGTTCACGCAGCAGCGCTGACAGCGCCTTCCGGTCCGCCCCATCTAGCGCGCCGAGAAGCCGCTGCATATTGTCAATGTGGGCCTCGACCGCAGTTTCAATTAAGTCAAAGCCCTTCGTCGTCAGGTGAATCAAGGTGCCCCGGCGATCGCTTGGGTCAGGAATGCGCTCCACCAGACCGGCCTCCTCTAGGCGATCAACGCGGTGGGTCATGGTGCCCGAGGAGACCATCATTGCGTTGAACAGCTCGGTGGGGGAAAGCTGGTAGGGCGCTCCCGACCGCCGCAGGGTTGCCAAGACATCAAACTCTCCAGGGCGCAGGTCAAACTCCGAGAAGGTGGCCTGCACGGCGCGGCCTAGATGCTTAGAGAGCCGCGCTAGCCTGCCGATGATGCCCATGGGGGAGGCGTCTAAGTCGGGCCGCTCTTTTTGCCACTGCGCCAAGATCTCGTCAACCGGGTCGGAAGCCATTGCGCGTCTCGCCTAGAGTCTCTATCAGGTCTTATCCGCATTAATAATCTTAACATCAAGATAAGTCGTGAATCTTGGCGTAAAGCTTCTTGACTTCGAGATAAATGCTAGAATCTTGACATGGAGTTTCTTGACTTCGAGATAATTATGAAAGCATCCAAAGCTCGGCTCTCTAACCTGGGGCTAACGGCCCTTGCCCCCATCTCCTGGGGCACCACCTACGCGGTCACCACCGAGTTCCTGCCGCCCGACCACCCGCTGCTGGTGGCTTCCATGCGCGCCTTACCCATTGGCCTACTGATGACCCTAGGCATGCGCAAGCTTCCTCAAGGCCACTGGTGGTGGCGCATCTTGGTGCTGGGAGCGCTGAATATCGGGGTGTTTCAGGCGCTGCTGTTTGTGGCGGCCTACCGGCTGCCCGGCGGCGTGGCGGCTACGGCGGGGGCGATTCAGCCGCTGCTCGTGGTGCTTTTCTCCTGGCTAATTCTGAGCAATCGGCCCACTAGGCTAGCGATCGCCGTAGCCATTGCCGGTTTTGTGGGGGTGGGTCTACTGGTGCTGAGTCCCGAAGCGCAGCTAGACGGCATCGGCGTTGTAGCGGCCCTGGGTGGGGCTGTGGCCATGGGAATGGGAACGGTGCTGGTCAAGCAGTGGAAACCACCAGTCTCCCTAATTACCTTCACGGCCTGGCAGCTCACGATGGGCGGGCTGCTGCTGCTGCCGCTGGGCCTCATTGTTGAGGGCCCGTTTGAGACCGTTTCGAGAGGGAACTTATGGGCTTTCATTTACCTGGGCCTTATCGGCACTGGACTCGCCTACGCCCTATGGTTTCGCGGCATTGACAAGCTCAGCGCCTCGGCGGCGGCCTACCTGGGGCTGTTAAGTCCGCTCGTCGCTACCCTAATTGGCTATATTTTTCTTCAGGAAACGCTAACGCCGGTACAGCTTGCTGGCATTGCCGTGGTGCTCGTCAGCGTCGTGGTAGGGCAGCAGGCTGCATCCCAGTAAATTCTGACTGTACGCTTAAGATCGACGCTTTAGCTATGTGGTTCACTGTTCCAGGGGCGATTCCAGGCTATCCATATTGACGAAGAGGCCTATCTGCTGAATCTGACGCGCTATATTCATCTGAACCCAGTCAAAGCTGGATTTGTTGTCCAAGCGGAGGAGTGGGAGTTTTCCAGCTACCAGGACTACGTGGATTTGCGTCGCGGGACTTTGCCGCAGTTTAGTGAGGTGCGGGGTAGTTCAGCGGCGGGCTATCGGGCGTTTGTAGAAGGGAAAGATTACTCGCAGCCAGCGATCGCATATTCGAGGTTAGACGACTAGGAACAAGATCCAAGATCCCGTTTTTTAAACCATGTTGAGCTTTTCCTAAATCTTGAACAAGAACCCCGGGATCTGCCGGTGCTTCAGCCTCCGCTCCCCCAGCTAGTCGCGAGCATTCTGACAATAGTGGAGGGTGTGGGCCGAGGTCAGCCAATCTTGGTAAAACTGCTTGACGTGGGGAAACAGCCGTCGTGATAGGGAGCGGCGCTGCTGTTCTTCTGGCGTAAGCAGGACCCGCATCGCCACCTTCACCCCAGCGTCGAGGAAGCGATTTAGGGGGGCGATGCCGCTTTGAAACTTCAGGTTGGAGCTGGCGTGGTGGCAGATAGAGGCCCCCGTCTCGGCGATTAGGTCAATGTCTGATTCTGTCATCTAGGTGCTGTGGCCCAGGGTCATACCGGAGTGGAGCAGGCCCAGCTGATCCATCGCCCGAAACTTTTTGGCAGTCACAAAGGCAATCTTGTTTGACTGCGTCATCAACGCACCCGTTGTGCCCGACAGGTACCCCGCCTGCAGGTTATTGGTTTGCACCGAAGCAATATTCGGCCCCGAAATGCCGCCGTTATAGGACTTTCCTGCACAACGTAGGGGACAATTCACAAGACTTGACTCATCAAGCTTACTTAATACCAGTAATATATGATTCCGCAATTGGTCATCTCACGTCGACCCTGTGACCAAGCAGCTTGCGGTTTGTGCGGCTTTAGACATGTCCACCGCCCCCGACCTACAGCATCGCCGTCCCGGTAAACACCTTCGTCGCTGGCCCCGTCATGTAGACGCGGTTGTCCTCCCGCCATTCAATGTCCAAATTGCCGCCCGGCAGCTCCAGCGTGGCGTGGCGATCGCTCTTCCCGTTTAGCACCGCCGACACTAACGACGCGCAGGCTCCAGTCCCGCAGGCCAGGGTCGCCCCCGCGCCCCGCTCCCACACCCGCATCTTTAAATAGTCCCGCGCCACCACCTGGATAAACTCGGTGTTGGTGCGCTGAGGAAAGGCGGCGTGATGCTCAAACTTGGGGCCAATCGCCGCCAGGTCTATGCCCTCCGCGTCATCTACAAAGGTGATGCAGTGGGGGTTGCCCATGCTCACCGCCGTAACTTGCCAGGTCTGACCCGCCACTTCCAGGGAGCAGTCCACCGCCTTTTCGTCGGGGGCTACAAGCGCTGTCGGCACGTCTTTGGCGACGAGTATCGGCTCTCCCATGTCGACCGTCACTTGGCCATCCGGGCGCAGGGTAGGCCGCATAATTCCCGCCTTAGTATCGATGCGGTAGGTCGGCTCCACGTCCGCATCGGCCCCGTCCACATCCGCGATGAAGCGGGCCAGGCAGCGGATGCCGTTGCCGCACATCTCAGGCTCTGAGCCGTCGGAGTTGAAAATGCGCATGGCGTAGTCGGCGTTTTCAGCAGGCAACGCGAAAATGACGCCGTCTCCTCCGACCCCAAAGTGGCGATCGCACCACTGAATGGCGTCCTTTGGCGTCAGGCCAGGCTCGCGCTGCTGGCGGTGGTCAAACAAAATAAAGTCGTTGCCAAGACCGTGGTATTTAGCAAAGGTATGTGGGGCCATGGGTCTGCTCTCCTGTTGCGTGCTCCTACTGGGGGTATTCTGATACATTTGTGAGCATTAGCCGTAAACCACGCCATCAGGGCGAAGCGCCACCCATGACGACGACTCGTGAGTTCGATACTGACCTGCCCAGTGTAAGACAAATTCAAACCTTCATCCGCGAGGGGAAAGAGGTAGAGCTGAAGCTCTCTACCAATGATTTACTGACGGGCAAGATTCGCTGGCAAGATGCAACCTGCCTTTGCTTAATCGATCAGTACGATCAGCCGACGCTGATCTGGCACCAGGCAGTCGTCTTCATTAAGCCAAGAAACTGAGCTTCCCCGTCTGCTGTGCGCTCTGTGTTTGGCGCGCTCTCCGTGCCTTTTCTTACCTCATTGGCGGCGATCCGTCGCAGAAACGTGAAGAAGTCGTGACCAAAAGCAACGCGCAGCGGCCCCATTGAGCCTAGGCCTTAGCGGTTTCTGCCCAAGGGCTGAAAGTTTATGGCGACTTCGCAGTTCGACCCCCCGATGTTTATACGGAGTTCATTGATTACTATGGGACGTGGCTTAGATTAGATGTATAGAACGCTACGGACGAGGACCGTTACTCGTAGGCCGTTCTGTTACATCTACATCATCTAGCCAGTCGGCAGATGCGACCGGGGTGCTTCTACATGCCTTAGAGCTAAAGAACAGTTAATTCCCCGAAATACAATGAACACCTTTTCAACTTCCCGCTCACACCGCCGTGGTTTTACTCAGTGGACGTCGTTGTTTGGGCTTGCAGCCGCTGCCATCATCGTGGCTGACTACCAGCCTCCCGAGCAGCAGCTTCCCCCCACCGACTACCCCCCGACTACGGCCAGTCAGCCCGTCAACCTGCCGCTGAGCTAGGGTAAACCAAAAGGGGAAACGATCACGGTAAATCAAAGCGAACCAGACTTAAGCCACTCACACTCCGGTATAGAACAAAGCACTAAGCCGACGACACATTGTGCGCTCTCTCAAAAGACGAGCATTGACGAGGCAAGCATTGCGCAGCAGAACCGGCCAATGCCTTCTACCATAAGCCTCACGAAAGATTGTAAATCTCTACCGGCTCTATCGCATCAGCCAGCTCAAACTTAAAGACTTGAGCATAAAAATAGAGTTCCGCATCCAGTGCACGCTTAATATTTTCCGCTTTGCGAAATCCGTGCTGCTCCCCTTCAAACAAGACATAGGCCACGGGCAGCCCCTTCTTCTTCAAGATATCTACCATCATCTCCGCCTGGTTCGGGGGGACAATTTTGTCTTCGTCTCCCTGAAGAAAGATGACCGGGCAGGACAGTTGATCTGCAGCGTGGATAGGCGATCGCTCTATGTAGAGCGCCTTTTCACTCGGATAGGGACCAATTAGGCTGTCCAAGTAGCGAGACTCAAACTTGTGGGTGTCCTGCGCTAGGGCTTCAGCGTCGCTGACGCCGTAGAGGCTGGCGCCCGCTTTAAAGGTATCGCGGAAGGTGAGGGCAGCGAGGGTGGTATAGCCGCCTGCGCTGCCTCCATCGATCATGAGGCGATCGCCGTCCGCTTTACCTTCATTCACCAAGTACTGCGCCCCGTTGATGCAGTCATCCACGTCCACAATGCCCCAGTTTCCTTTCAGTCGCTCCCGGTACTCGCGGCCATAGCCCGTACTGCCGCCGTAGTTCACGTCGAGGATGGCGATGCCCCGGCTCGTCCAATACTGAATGCGCAGGTCCAGCGCCGTAGACGTCGCGGCGGTGGGGCCGCCGTGAATCTTGACCAGCAGCGGCGGCAGCTCGCCGTCTGGGGCTGCAAAATCCTGGTTGCGTGGCTGGTAATAAAAGCCGTAGGCGCGCTTACCGTCCGCTGTGGGAAACTCAATCGTCTCCGGTACCGACAGGTAGCCGGGGTCCAGCTCAATTTGGCTTGACCGCTGCAGCGCCTGGGTCTGCCCCGTTGCCAGGTCGAGCTTGACCACCGCGCTGACGCTAGTGGGGGACGCGCCGATGAACGCAGCGCCGCTGGAGCTGATCTGCAGGCTCCCGAGGCCGCTGTAGGGCAATTCAATTGGGTTGAGCGTCTGAGAGCTAAGGGTTAACTCTGCAAAGTGCTGCTTCCCGTCCTCGATATAGGTGCACAGCAGGCTATCCGCTGATTTAAATCCGTAGGTCGACATGCGGAACACCCAGTGGGGCAGGCCAAACTCTGCAGCGCGGGGACAAACGGCTTCAACTGCTCCGCTGGCGGGCTGCCACCGGTAGAGATTCCACCAGTTGGTGCGATCGCTCACAAAATAGAGCTGACCGTCCGGCGACCACTGGGGCTGAACCACGGCCTCGGTGCGGCTGCCGGCAATTTGCTGCGCCGCGCCCAAGGCCCCGTCTGGCTTAACGGGTGCCACCCAGAGCGCCGTGCCGTCCCAGGGCATGTCGGGGTGATTCCAGCTGATCCAGGCCAGTTGGGAGCCGTCGGGGCTAAGGCGCGGCGCGGTGTAGAAGTCGCTGCCGCCGGCCAGCACTTGCTCTGCCCCATCTACCAAAGACACGCTGACCACCGCGTTGACGGCCTCACCGTCGCCGCGGTGGTCTTCGCGTATGCAGATTAGCCGCTGGCCGGGCTGGTCTAGCGCCGCGTCTGCGTAGCGGCAGCCGCTATCGGCGGCGGTCAAGGGCTGGGGCTCTCGCCCTATCGTCTGTCGGTACAGCCGCTGGTCAGCGAAGTTAGAAAAGTAGACCACGCCATCTTCAACGATGTAGGCCCCGCCGCCGTACTCGTGCACCCGCGTGCGCACGTTGAAGCCGGGGGGCGTGACGTCTGCTGTGGTGCCGTCAGGCGACCGGCAGACCACCACGTAGCGCCCCCCTTCCGCAGGCCGACCCTCCAGCCAGTACACCGCATCACCCGCCAAGCGCACTTCCCCGAGCCGTATGGTGCTGGCCACAATGAGGTCAGCGGTGATTGGAGATTTCCAGGACCCGTAGGGTGCAGTAGTAGCCATGTGTAGATTCTTTGATAGGGAGGTGAGGGGTTGAAGCGGTGCGCGAGCAGCCTGCGTGTCGTACTCTATCCTATTTGTTTTTCCGGATAGGCGATCGCCGAACAGAAGATTGTAATGGTAGATGCACCCTGATTCAGGCCCTGAACGGATTCCGTTCGGGGCCTTTTTTGTTTGAGCGCTTCTTTAAAAGGCGCCTTTGGTGAATGCCGCCCTCTGCAAGCTCTCGGCTCTTTGGGATATCTTCTATGATGTAGTTCGGATCTTCACCCAGCCGCGCCGCCATGTCCCCTACCGCTACGATCGCCCACAGCACCCCCGTTCCCCTGCTAGGCGCTTCCCTAGATGAGCTGACGCAGTGGGCCGTGCAGCAGGGTCAGCCCGCCTATCGCGGCAAGCAGCTCCACCAGTGGATCTACGGCAAAAGCGTTCGGTCTCTGGGCGATATCACCGTATTTTCGAAGCAGTGGCGCGAGGCGATCGCCGACGTGCCCGTGGGGCGATCGCATTTGCATCACCGGGCCGAGGCTCCGGACGGCACGGTCAAGTATCTGCTGCGGCTTGCGGATGACCAGATCATTGAGGCGGTGGGCATTCCCACCGGCAAGCGGCTGACGGTGTGCGTGTCGTCCCAGGTGGGCTGCCCCATGGCCTGCGACTTCTGCGCCACGGGAAAGGGAGGCTTTGCCCGCAACCTGGCGCATCACGAAATCGTGGACCAGGTGATGACGGTGCAGGAAGATTTTGGCCAGCGGGTCAGCAACGTCGTGTTTATGGGCATGGGAGAACCCTTGCTTAACACGGGCAGCGTACTAGCCGCGGTGCGATCGCTCAATCAAGACGTAGGCATTGGCCAGCGAAACATCACCATTTCAACGGTGGGCGTTCCCGGTCAAATCGCTAAGCTCGCCCAGCATCAGCTTCAGGTCACGCTCGCGGTCAGCCTCCACGCCTCTAATCAGGCTATCCGCGAGCAGCTGATCCCCAGCGCCCGCGGCTACGATATCGGCCAAATTTTGGCGGAGTGCCGTGAGTACGTGGCCCAAACGGGACGACGGGTGACCTTTGAGTACATCGTTTTGGCCGGGCTCAATGACGCCCCGCAGCAGGCCACAGAGCTCGCCCATCACCTGCAGGGGTTTCAGAGTCACGTCAACCTTATTCCCTACAACCCTATTGCTGAAGTAAACTACAAGCGCCCCAGCCCCGCGCAGATTCAGGCTTTTGAAGCAGCCCTAAAGCAGCATCACATCGCCGTCAGCGTCCGTCGCTCCCGAGGGCTGATGGAAGATGCCGCCTGTGGTCAGCTGCGAGCCTCTCGCTTGAGCTGATTGGCTAGCATCTACAAAACAATAGGCCTAAAGCTTAGGAAACTAGCTTTAGGCCTATTTGCGGGCGTCAAACCCTGGTGAAGCCTGATGGCCTACAGGTGGAGGGCGGAGATGCCCGGTGCGTAGGCCTCGATCACCCGACCGGTTCTAGAACAGGTGACCATCAGGTAGTCGCAGCCGCGGCACTGGGTCCGCACAAGTGAATCCTTTAGAAGATGGTGCCGCTCGGCTGGTTGACCGCAGTTTGGGCATCGAACCGCCTGTACCGTTTTTTGAATTGTACGCATGAGTTTCATTTTGTTAAAGCAATTTTGATGTCGAAAGTGTCCCCGCTAGGCCAACGCTCAATAAAAATTTATTGAGGAGATCGCGGCAAAGAACAAGTTGAAAAATCGATTTTTAAGCCGCAAATTGTTTGTAACGCCAACAGAAAATTCAAATCTGTAACGTTACTAAATCTTGAGCCTTGTTTCTTCATTATTGCAACACATAGCGTCATCTGACAACTGACCTATTAGGTGATATCCACAGGGGATCGCTTGTATAGTGGGCGATCCCCCCCTTGACTGAAGCAGCTATGGCCCAATCCTCTAGGCTTGTTGCGCCTATCAACTATTCGCTTAGCAACAGATCGCTGACGGGGATCACGCGATTGAGGCTCACAGCGCACAAGACTAGCGCATAGGGCTAGGCGCAGCGCTTTAGGAGCTTTAGAACAATACAAAGCGCTTTAACATTTCAGAATAGCTACTTCCAATTGAAATAATAAAAAGAAGATAAAGCTTTTGCAGAGCTCGCCACTTCGCTATCTCAGCATCCGCCTGCTCTACCGCATGGCTTGCTCAATTTTGCCTATTTCGAGCCAAGCCGGGTCAAAAATGGCTCAAACGGTAGCGCACTATGCTTGACTTTTTACCGAATGTATCTGCTAACCTGCTTCTAGGGTGAGTTTCACCTGCGCCCACAGCTTCCACAACCATCGCTGCCGTGAGCAAAAGACGCCTGCCCGAAACAACCGCCCATGTCAGAATCACCCGTCAATCTTGGACCCAAGGCAACCTCGAAGGCGAGGTCAGCGCTGGCGACTACCAATGGACCTTCGAGTGGCTCTTTAAGGGCGGCAAGCTCATCGTTCAGCCTTCCCTAGGTCGAGCGCTGATTAAAGACCCTTTAGGACGGTTCTTAGAGCGATCTGACTACCAGCTTGAGCCCGGGGGAAACTACACGTTTAAGATTCGGGCGAAGCTGTAAAGCAATAGTCATTTGATCAGTCCAGAGGGGCAGCGCTCCTCCAGCACCCGAAAGCGGATATGGTTGACGGCCAGGTCGCCGATGGAGGTGTCCTCTAGCTTGTCGGGCGCTTTGATTTTCTCAAACGAAATCCCCTTGCCGATCTCCACGTGGTACCACGACAGCCCCATAAAAAATCGAGTTGGATAGGGGCCGCCGTCCTGCACGTCGTCCACATTAGACTCCATGGGCAGCCAGCCGATACCCGGCACGTAGAACTCAATCCAGACGTGGTTGAACTCGGGCTCTAGCGGCACGCCCTGAAGCTCTGGATGGGCGGGGCACTTGTAGCGGCCAATGGTGCGGCAGGGGATGCCGTTGAGCCGCGCTAGGGCGAGAATCACGCCGACATACTCCCCACAGGACCCCACGCCCCGCTCTAGGGCCACGTCGGGAGTGTCGATGTGGGGCTTGATGCCGTAGGACAGATGGTCGTAGACGTAATTGCGGATCTTGAGCATCTGCCGCAGCACGTTCGTTTCGCTGCCGATGGCGTCTTTAGCGGCCTGCTGAATAATGGGCTTATCCATCGCCAAGTCATCGTTGTCGATCAGGTAATCCTTAAGGGACGCGTCCGCGGTGGACTTTACCGCCTCCAGCATTGACGGCGTGATCTGGTACTTGATGCTGTACAGCTCGAGGGTGGCCCGCCAGCCAAAGATGTGGCGCTCGGTGGGCTTTAGGGCGGGGAACTTGAACACCGCCACCCGCTGCCCGTTTTGCACCTCCTCGGTGAACGGCAAGCCGATAGGCTCGACTTGAAGGACTCGCTGACGCTGGGTTTCAGACGGCAGCGCGATGCGCCATTCAAGGTTGGTTAGGCTCAGATCGTCAAGCGGCAGCAGCTCCTCCGCGTAGCACATCTCCACTTGGTAACCGTTGGACAGTGTGGCGTGACCGCCGGTGCTGCGGTGGAAGTTGAGGGAGTGGATAAAGGTGCGATCGCGAAAGGTGAGCTGGTGGGGGTTTTCCGAGTTGGGATCGTCGCGGATGTAGGGTTCTTCGAAGGCGTAGGCGATGTAGCAGCGCTCCTTACCGTCCCCGTCGTTATGAAAGGTGACGCCTGAAGGCGAGGCCAGCGGCGTGAGCAGGCTGAAGCGAATTTCCCCAATGGCCCGGTCCATACAGTAGACGGTTTGCTCAGCGCGATCGCATACCCACAGCTCATCCCCCCGCACCGTCAGGGTCTCAACACCAATGCCGGGGGCTGGAAACCGGGTCACCAGCTCAGCGCGATCGCGGGCAAACACCTGAATGTAGCCGTACTTTTGGCAAGCCACGTACACTACTGACTCCGTAACCGCGACGCCGTTGGCGGGGTAGGGCAGCCGCACGAAAGGCTCGGGCGCATGGTCGGGCCCTAAGCAGCGGAAGACGGTGCGCCCCTGGGCGTACCAGATCTCGCCATTCCAGGTGGCCAGCCCTACGCCGTCTAAGTAGGCTTCGGTATGGTGCGAATTCAACACCAGGGTGTTATCGGTGGCGCAGTCTATTTGAAGGAGATAGCCCCGCACGGCGTCTAGGGCAAGCAGCCCCCTAGAAGAAGAGGCCAAACCGTGGAGCATATATGCCCCGATGGGCCGAATCGTTCGAGAGTTGAGATCGGCAGTCATGAAACTTAAAGCTCAGAAGAGGGGAACGGTTGCCGGGGAAGCTACGTTATTTTATCGGACCTCGGGCTTTTCCCTCTGATGGTTCCGTAACAAATAATCCTGCCTGAGGATGCCGTGACTGTCCCTCCTACGAAAGATGCTATCGCTACCACCACGTCGAGATACTGCAAGGATGATGTTCATCTGGTGTTCATCTAAGTAGACCGGTAGCCCCTAGGAGAACTAAACATGATGCCTACACTGTTAACCGCAGTTGGGATAGCGCTGTCCCCCCCCGCTGCATTTACTCGTGTGCTGGCCCATGTGCTGGCGCAAGTTCCTGGGACTGTTCCTGGGACCGTCCTTGAAACGCCAGAAGAGGCTTCCGTTGTCTTCAGCGGCCCCAACTTCTTTATTACCCTAATCGCCGGCATCGTCCTGGCTTTTGCCTTCCAGTTTTTGCTTACCAACCTGGGGGTAGCCGCAGGCATCTCGTTAGTGGGCGGTTCGTCTGACCACAGCTCTAGCAGCTCTAGCAGCAGTGATGACCTCGGCGAGACGATCAGCAAAATAGGATTTGCGGTTGGGGTGACGACTCTAATAACGGTAGTGATCTCGCTGTTCTGCGCCATCTGGCTGGCGGTGCAGCTGAGCCTGCTGGTGTCACCCGGCCTTGGGGCTGTGATGGGCCTGGTCATCTGGGCCGCCTACTTTTCGCTCCTGCTGTGGATCAGCTCGACAACGGTGGGGTCCCTCGTGGGGTCGGTGGTCAACACCGCCACCTCCGGTGTGCAGGCGCTGTTTGGAACCGCGGCCTCCGTGTTCCAGACCAACGTCAACGACGGCATGGTTGCCACCGCCGAAGCGGCTGCCGCCGCGGTGCGCAAAGAGCTCACTTCTGTGGTCGATTCAGACTACCTGCAGGAGCAGGTCGAAGACTATCTCCAAAGTCTGCGATCGCCCGACCTTGACATGGGCGGCCTGCGGGCCGAGTTTGAGAGCATGATCGAAGAATCGGGCATCGAGGGCAGCGGTGGGGAAGCGCTGCCGCCGCTGCAGCGAGACGATTTTATTAAGCTGGTGGACGATCGCACTGACCTCTCAAATCGCGAGCGCGATCGGATTGCCGACCAGCTCTACGCCGTGTGGAGCCGCCGCGCCAGTCGGACCCAAAATCAGCAGTCCAATTCACGGCTTCTAGACTACATTCAGCAGGCGACCGCCGATCAGCTTACGGGCTCTGAATTTGACCAAAAGCTCGATCAGCTGATCAGCGCCGTGCGCAGTGATGGCTCGCAGCGGTCCTCCCAGTCGGCTTCAAACGGCGGCTCGAACAGCGGCCTGATGGGCACCATCACCCAAACCCTCACGCCAACCCTCACGAGCCTAGCGAGCAGCATCGTGATGGGGCGCACCGATCTCTCAGACATCGACGTTGAGACCATTACGGGCAAGCTCAAGTCTGCCCAGTCAGAGCTCGGCCAGCAGGCCAATAAGCTGCCTGGGCAAGAGGAGGAGCCCTACAACGTCATTCGCGAGGACGCCAAAGATTACCTTCTGAATACCTACCACTGGCGGATGTCTCAAGAGCGTATGGCACGCGAGTTTCGCGACATTATTTACGACCCTAACGCCGACCCGTCGACGGTATCGTATCAGCTCGACCATATCAGCCGCTCTGACTTTGTAGATTGGCTCGGGCAGCGGGGGGTATTTACTCAAGACGAGATTCAGAAGCGGGCCGATACCCTAGAGAGCATTCGGGTGGAGGCGCTGTCAGCGGCAGCGGCGGCTATGGAGCGGGAGCAGGTGATTAACTTGATGGAAGAGGTGGAAGCCTACCTCCTCAAGACCCCCGTGGATGACCTCACCCCAGAAAAAATCCAGCTCAACTTTAAGCCCGTCCTGCAGGACAGCAACGCCAGTGAGGCCCAGCTTAGCGCTCGCTTGTCTCGCCTGGATCGCACCTTTTTCGATCGGGTGCTGCTCCAACGCAAAGACATTACCGAAACCGAGGTTGGCTTCATCGTTATGCAGCTGGAAAAGGCGCGTAACGAAGTCCTCGAAGAGGCCGCAGACGCGCAGAAGGCGATTCAGGCAAAGGCCACCAACCAGTGGGACAAAATTAAGGCATTCCTGCGAGAAACTGACCGCCAAGAGCTTGACCCCGACGCTTTAGAGCGGGAGCTTTCCGTCTTGCTGGATGACCCCCAGGCGGGCCTTGCTGCCCTAAAGACACGGGCATCCCAGTTCGACCGCAATACCCTAGTACAGGTGCTTAATCAGCGTCAGGACTTCAGCGAGAGCGAGATCAATAGCGTGATTGATCAAGTAGAGCGCCGCTGGCGGCAAATCCGCTATGTGCCTAAGCAGCTGGTGGGCGAGGCCAAAGTCCAGTACGACCAGGCAATGTCGACGCTGACCGACTACCTGCGGCGCACCAACCGCGACGAGCTCAACCCCAAAGGCATCCGGCAAGACCTGCAGCTTTTGTTTGACAGCCCAGAGCTGGGGCTGAAAGCTTTTCGGGCGCGGCTGTCTGAGGTTGACCGCGAAACTCTGGTAGCGCTGATGGCTCAGCGCCAGGACCTAAGCAGAGCCGATGCCGATCGCATCATTACCGACGTGATGGAGAGCCTGCGGGACATCGCCCGTGCCCCCCGCCGCATCGCCCGCCGGGCCCAAAAGCAGGTGCAGGACTTCCAGACCACTGTAGAAGAGTATCTGCGCTCTACGGATAAAGCAGAGCTGCACCCCGAGGGTATCAAGCGCGACGTGACGCTGCTGCTCAACCAGCCTCAAGCGGGCATGAGCAACCTCAGCGATCGCCTAGCCCAGTTTGACCGCACCACCGTTGCCGCCCTGCTGGCCCAGCGGAACGACATGACCCGCGAGGAAGCGGACCAGGTGGTTAACCAGGTGATGTCGGTAAAAGACGAGATGGCGCATCAGATGAGGCTGATCCAAGAGCGCGTCGGTGCCATGGTCAACCGACTGCTGGCTCAGGTGCGCAGCTACCTCAACTCGCTAGACCGCCCAGAGCTAGAGTACGACGGCGTGAAGCGGGATGTGCGCACCCTGTTTGACGACCCCAACGCTGGATTCGACGCCCTGAGGGCGCGGCTAGGCCGATTCAACCGCGATACCCTAGTAGCGATCGCCAG
Source organism: Elainellaceae cyanobacterium (assembly GCA_050331115.1). Lineage (GTDB taxonomy): Bacteria > Cyanobacteriota > Cyanobacteriia > CAKZMO01 > CAKZMO01 > JBCCAG01. The sequence goes on along the minus strand of JBHJHD010000081.1, from coordinate 6,228 downwards.
CTCTAACGATCGCATTTCGCAAGCCGACGCCAATCGGGTCATCGACCAGGTAGAGCGGGCGCGCAACAGCGTGCTGCAGCAGGCGGAGTATGTGCAGCGGGAGGCACAGCTCAAGCTAGAGCAGATGAAGCGACAGGCGGCCCACCGAGCAGAAGAGACCCGCAAGGCGGCGGCGGCGGCCTCCTGGTGGCTTTTCTTGACGGCGCTGCTGTCGGCGATCGCGTCAGCAGGGGCGGGGGTTTTGGGGGTGATTAGCTAAACGACCGCCGCTGGCCATTCAGCCAGCGGAGCCTTCAACTTGATTTACGCAAATTCAATTCACGCAAAGGACACGGCGACGCCGTGTCCTTTCGCATAAAGAGCGCCTATGGTGGATCTATAGCAAATGTTCTGAAGTATTAGGACATTTGCGCGCGCTGTTGCCTACAACATTTAAGGCTTTTGGTCAGTCGTGTTGTCCTAGGCAGCAGCGCCAATGCAACATCCAAGTGAGGCGCAATGGACATCAGCGGTTCTATGGCAGGGCGAGTTTGTATGGTGACCGGGGCAAGCTCCGGCGTCGGGCTAATGACTGCCTTAGGGCTCGCCCAGCAGGGGGGGCACGTGTTTATCGCCTGTCGCTCTGAGGCAAAGGCAGCGGCGGCGATCGCCTTTATTCGAGGCGCTACTCAGCAGGGCACAATCGAATACCTGCCCCTCGATCTGGCCTGCCTAGACTCGGTGCGGCGGTGCGCTGAGCGCTTTAAGCAGCGCCGGCTGCCGCTTCACCTGCTGGTGAATAATGCGGGCATCTTCTTTGGCGACGGCCTGACCCCAGCCGGAGTGAACAGGATTATCGGCGTCAACTACCTGGGCCATTTCTTGCTGACCCAGCTTTTGCTAGAGCCCTTGAGCGCCGGCGCGGCCCGCATCGTCCTAGTGGCATCAGATGCCGCTTATCAGGTCGAATCGGTGGACTGGAGCCTCTTCTTTAGCAGCGGCGCCAGCTACCCCATCTACCGGCGAGTCAACCACACCCTCAGAGCCTACGCCCTATCAAAGCTCTGTCTACTTCTGATGATGGCTAAGCTGGGGCAGATGGGGCTGGGGCAGATGGGGCTGGGGCAGATGGGGCTGGGACAGATCAGCGTTAATGCCGTGCACCCCGGATTTGTGCAGTCCAATATTTCGGCGCTGCACCGCTGCAGCCGATGGCTGGGCATTGGCGTTTCCCCTGCAGAGGGGGCCGAGAGCGCCCTGTTTTGCGCCACCGCCCCAGAGCTAACCGGTGTGAGCGGTAAATTTTTGGGCCCAGACTGCGCAGAGCTGGCGCTGCCCGCGATCGCCAGAGACGCTGAGCTAGCCCAAGAGCTTTGGCAGCGCAGCTTGAGCCTGGCCGGCCTGGAGGAGACGGACCAGGGCTCCCCACCGCTAAGATACGACGGCACCGACGGCCTTTGGGGACCCTTTAAGCTGCAGGCCAGCTCGGCCAACGCAGCGGCCATCACCGAGGCCATCTCCCAGGCGACCTCCCGAGCACCGCTGCAGCCCCTACTGCGATCGCTCCTGCAGTCCTGGGTCACGTTTCAGGGCGTCATGCCCACCTTCTTCAACCTGTTTCAGCTTTTCACGGGCCGCTACTACATGGACCGGCACCTCGACTCTGAGCTGGTGCGCGCGCTGTGCACAGACCCAGGGCTGCGCCGCGCCTTGCGCCCTTTTTTAGGCGATCGCTTTTTGCTGTGGCGCTCAGAGATTTGGGTCAGTAAGCCGGGAGGAAAAGTTGTGCCGTTCTGGCATCAGGATCGCTACGCAAACTACCTCAAGGGCAGCGAGTCAATTACGGCCTACATTGCCCTGACGGAGGTAAACGGGCTGAACGGCATGCAGTACATGCCGCAGCGCTACGTCGAGAGTGGCGAGGTGCGGGTCGCGGACCGAGAGCTGGCGGTGATCCGCGTGGCGGGCAACCGCCATTTCACCATGCCCAAGGCGCTAGAAGCTAAAGCGGTACCGGTCTGCCTGCAGCCGGGAGAGTTTGTCCTGTTTGACGACCGGTTCGTCCATTCGTCGATTCAAAACCGGGGTAAAGGCGATCGCGTTTCCATGGCGGTGCGCTTTGTGCAGGCGGATGCTGAGGTGCGATCGGGGTTTTCTGCGCTGCAGGCTGAGCCCATTGCGCTGACGGCTCAATAGGCTCAGCCTAATAAGCAGGTCCAGTAAGCCGCACCCAGTCGGTCGCACCCAGTCGGTCGCACTCAGTCGGTCGCACTCAGTAGGCCGCGTCGAGCAGTGCTGCAACAGCATGCGCAGGTCGAGCGCCGACGGCGCAGCGTGACGCATCGAAAAAAGGGCTTGGCTATTGTTGCGAAAACGTCACCCTCAGGCCGTCCTTGGGATGGGGCGTCGGTGTAACCGTCATCTCCAGGTTTTGGTCCGGCAGCAGCGTCCAGTCGTAGCCTTGCAGCAGCTTAACCGCAAAAATCTTCAGCTCCAGCCGCGCAAACTCCTTGCCTAGGCATTCCCGCAGACCGCCGCCGAAGGGTACGTGGCTGAAGGGCTTGGCCTTATCCTCGGCGCGCTCCGGGCTAAAGCGATCGGGGTCAAAGCGATCGGCGTGGGCAAAAACCGCCGCGTCGGCGTGGGTGGAATTAATTTGATACAGAACGGCCCAATCTTTGGGAATGTCGTATCCCCCATAGCTGCAGGGCTGCAGGACGTTACGGAACCCACCCCCCACCGGCGGCAAAAACCGCAGCACCTCTTTGGTCACCTGGTCGAGGTAGGTCATCTGCCTAAGCCCGTCAAGCGTGAGGGGCTGCCCGGCGAATACCGCCTGCTCGGCCTGGGCCCTAGCTTTCACTTTTGGGTGTTGGGCCATCAGCAGGCAAAAGTTGGTAACGGCAGAGGTGAGGGTCTCATGGCCCGCAAATAGGAGCAGCAGCACCTGGTCCTTAAGCTCGTCCAAGCTTAGACGGGTGCCGTCGTCGTCAGTCGCCTGCAGCAGCAGGCTCAGGGCGTCGTCCTGCGATAAGTTTTCACCCTGCTCAAGCTGTCGCTGGCGATCGCGAATCAGCCGCTCTAGCTCCGTCAACAGCTGCTCTCTCGCCTTCTGGGCCCTGCCAAACGCAGTCCAGGGGAGCCGCAGGGGAATGCTGAATAGCCCGCCGCACCAAATTTCAAACAGCTCGCCGAGCTGACTTTGGGAACCGCGATCTAGGCCAACAAATAGTTTGCAGGCGATGTCTAGGGTGTAGTCACGCAGCTCGGGGTACCAGGTGAGGGGCTGCTGCTGAAGCCAGCGCTGCAGGTAGCGATCGCTGATCTGCTCGACGGTGGGGATATAGCCGGCTAGGGCTCTAGGCTGGAAAGCCTGCACCAGCAGCCGACGCCGCTGAATATGAGTGTGGCCCGTTTGCAGCGCTAGGGAGCAGGGTCCCAGCAGTGCCTTGACGCTGGGGGGCCAGCTGACCACAAAATATTTGTTTTCATTGGTGAGCACAAAGTGCAGCGCGTCTGGCCCTTTAAGGAAAATCGTCGGCTTACCCAGCAGCCGGGTTTTAAAGACGGGACCGTACTTTTGATGGCGTTTTTGGGCAAACTGGGGCTCGCGAAAGAACGCTAGGGTTTCGCCGATAACCGGCAGTCCTAGGCTTCCAGGGGGTGTTGGCATGGCGGCTGATGCTACTAAATCCTATAGCGATCGTACTCTGTCTCATAAGACATGGCGCGCCTGCCGTCTATCTTAATTTTTCCAGCAGCTGAGCCGTCGCCGCCGCCAGCGCCTCGGGGAGCTTGCTGGCATCGCGTCCACCGGCCTGAGCAAGGTTCGGACGACCGCCGCCGCCGCCGCCGCACATCTTAGCAATGCCGCCGATGAATTTACCCGCCTGCAGCCCTGCCTTGTTTACCTGGGGGCCAAACGCCGCCACCAGGCTCACTTTGCCCGCTTCGGGCACGCCGCACAGCACTACCGCAGCGGCATCCCCCAGCTTCTGCTGCAGGCGCTCCGCCGCTGTCTGCAGCGCCTTGGCGTCTAGCTCGCCCAGGTTAGACACCAGCACCAAATAATCACCCACCGATTTCGCCTCATCCACCAGCTGGTCTGACTTCGCCGCCGCCAGCTCACCCTTCAAAGCGGCAAGCTGCTTTTGCGTACCCTTTAGCTCCTCCTGCAGGGCCGTCACCCGACCCACGATTTCCTCGGGCTTCGCCTTAAAGCGATCGCCCAGCGCTTTGACCACCGCTTCTCGCGCATTGAGGTAGTCGAGCACCGCCGGACCCGCCACCGCCTCGATGCGGCGCACGCCAGAAGAGATGCCGGTTTCAGAGATAATCTTAAAGACGCCGATTTCGGCGGTGTTGCTGACGTGGGTACCGCCGCACAGCTCCATAGAGACGCCGGGAAAGTCGATGACTCTCACCTCGTCGCTGTACTTCTCGCCAAACATGGCCGTCGCCCCACGAGACTTGGCGTCATCCAGGGACATGAGGGACACATCCGCGCCGTGGGCTTCGGCAATCCAGGTGTTCACCTGGGCCTCGACCTCGGTCACCTCGTCGGGTGTAAGGGCGCGGGGGCAGGAAAAGTCGAACCGCAGCCGGTCGAAGTTTACCAGAGAGCCCGCCTGCCCCACGGAGGGGTCTACTATCTTCTTGAGGGCCGCCTGCAGCAGGTGGGTAGCGGTGTGGTTGGCCTGGGCGCGGCGGCGACAGGCCCGGTCGATTTGGGCAGTGACCTGGTCGCCCACGGAAAGGGAGCCCCGCTCGATGTGGCCGACGTGCACAAACAGATCTGACTCTTTCTTCACGTCTTCGACCCGCATCAGCATCTTGTCCCCAGACAGGTAGCCGCGATCGCCAATCTGACCACCGCCCTCGGCATAGAAAGGAGTTTCGCTCAGCACCACCTGGACACTGCCGGTCTTCGCCGTCTGAACCGACTCGCCTTCCACCAGCAGCGCCTGCACCGCTGAGGTGGCCTGATGGTCGCTGTAGCCCAAGAACTTCGTGGAATGCACCTTACCCGCCAGCTTATCCAAGCTGCCCTGCACCGTCAGGTCGATACTCTGGTGGGCCTCACGGGCGCGATCGCGCTGCTGCTCCATGGCGGTGGTAAACCCGGCGACGTCGACCGTGACGCCCTGCTCCTCGGCTACTTCTTGGGTCAGCTCTAGCGGGAAGCCGTAGGTGTCATATAGGGTAAAGGCGTCAGTGCCGGAAATCTGCTGGGGAGACTTAGCCAAAATATCGGTCAGCAGCTTCTCTCCCCGCTCTAGGGTTTCCAAAAAGCGCAGCTCTTCGCGCTCTAGCTCGGCTGTAATTATCGTGGCCTGCTCCCGCAGGTTGGGGTAATTCTCTTCCATGAGGGCGATCGCCGCCTCGGCCACTTCGGTGATGAAGGGCTTTTGGATGCCCAGCAGCCGCCCGTGGCGCACCACCCGGCGAATCAGCCGCCGCAGCACGTAGCCGCGATCGGTATTAGAGACGCGCACCCCGTCGGCGATCAGGTGGGTGACGGCCCGGGTGTGGTCCCCCACCACCTTGAGGGAGACTTTGGCGGCCTCATCGGCTTCGGCGTAATTCACCCCCGCGATCTTCTCCACCGCCGCGATGATGGGAAAAATCAGGTCCGTCTCGTAGTTGTTGGGCTTGCGCTGCAAAATCTGCGCCATGCGCTCTAGCCCTAGCCCAGTGTCGATGTTCTGCTTGGCCAGCGGCGTCAGCGTCCCGGCGGCGTCCCGGTTGTACTGCATGAACACCAGGTTATAGAACTCGATGAAGCGGCTGTCGTCTTCTAGGTCGATGTTCTTATCGCCCCGCTCGGGGTGGAAGTCGTAGTAGATTTCCGAGCAGGGACCGCAGGGGCCGGTCTCCCCCGAGACCCAAAAGTTATCTTCCTCATCCATACGCTGAATGCGGTGGGCGGGAATGCCAACCTGGTCACGCCAGATGGCAAAGGCCTCGTCGTCTTCGCGAAACACGCTCACCACCAGCCGTTCGGGGGGCAGCTTAAACACCTCCGTCGACAGCTCCCAAGCCCAGGCGATCGCCTGCTCTTTAAAGTAGTCCCCAAAGCTGAAGTTGCCCAGCATCTCGAAAAAGGTGTGGTGGCGGGCGGTGCGCCCTACGTTCTCGATATCGTTGGTGCGGATGCATTTTTGCGAGGTGGTGGCCCGGTCCATTTTGGCCTCGCGCTGGCCGAGAAAGATGGGCTTGAAGGGCAGCATCCCCGCGATGGTGAGCAGC
>JBHJHD010000080.1:0-10187 GCA_050331115.1 Elainellaceae cyanobacterium | reverse complement strand
CCTGGGGCGGGTATGGGGTTTGCGGGGGGGCTGGGGGGCGCCGCCCGGGCGGGGGGTGGTGGGTTTTCTCGGGGGGTGGGTACCTCCGGGGTAGGTGGCTCTGGGGTCTGTAAAAAACCCCGCCGAGCGCCCACGACCGGGGTACGGGCGATGCGCTCCTGTCGGGCGTTGAATAGGGTGAGCTTCGGAAAGTCTAGCTCGCTGGCCTGCCGCTGCAGCCGGCGGGCCAGCTGCTGCCGATCTTTGTCGGTGAGGCGGTACCAGCCGTCGTCCAGAGTCACTGCGATGCGATCGCCCGCCAAGTTTACGTCGATGGCGTCCACAAAGCCGTCGTAGCTGTCGACCACCTCAACCACCTGGGCCTGGACGGCTTCTAGCCGCGCCTGGCTGGGGGTTGGCGCGGCAGGTGTGACCTGGGTGACGGGCCCAACGGGGGATTTTGCTGCAGTTGGCGCTGGGCTGATCAGCGTGCTGATCAAGAAAGCCAATAGGCCCAGGACAGCCGTGGTAATTAGAAACGCCGTGCGAGAAGACTCAGCCGCCGCCGAGGCTTTGGCCTCTGGGTTGACGCGCGCTAAAGACCACTGCAGCACTTGGTTGAAGAGCCGCGAGAGGGAAAGGGTGACCGCCACCAGCAGCGGCCTAACGACCTTCCAGACGCCGGCAATAATTGCGAGTGCCCCGGTTTGATTCGACTCGTCTACAGGCGAAGCGACCTCAAGCCGCTCGGTGAGCCAGTTGGTGCCTTTGATGGCCGTGCTGAGGCTAGCCGTGGCGGCCGTGGCTAGAATCGGCTGCGCTAGACCCCAGATCCGCTGGACCGTACCTCCCGAGGCAACGGGCTCAGCAGGCGTCCTAGACGGTGCTGTGGTGGGGGTAGAGGCGGGTGTTGCGGGCTCAGGCGTCGGGGCCTCCCCAGCGGTGGCCTCTGCGCGGGCCTCGCTTTGGGTCTCGCTTGCGGCTGGGCGCTTGTTTGGGCTTTCGCTATCGGTCGATTTGGAAGCCTTTAGACCAGAGGTAGGGGCGATCGCTTCTTGCGAGTCTTCTGCTGGAACTCTGCTTTCTGGCGCGCTACTTTTCGGCGCGCTACCTTTGGCCGCGCTACTTCCTGGCGCGCTACTTTCGGCGGCGCCGCTTTTAGCGGTACTAGACGTCCGGGCAATATTTTCGAAGGTGAGCGTGCTGCCCGTGGATGGAACGGGCGAATTGTTTGCGGGTGGCGTATCCGTCGAAGCACTCTCTGGTAGAGGATCGGGGGCCGTATTGACGGGGATAGGGTCTATCTCGGGTTGTTTGACTGGGCCTATCGCTTCGGAATTGAGAGGACTAGAAGCGCTATCGTCCGGGATAGCCTCGCCGCTTGAAGGACTGGGGGGATTTGGCTCATTGGGTACCGATGCCATAGCTATTCTCCAGAAGTCTCCAGAAGGTCGTGCAAAATGCTCGCTGCGGGCTGAGCCTGTGAGTCACGTCCAATTTACCATTTTGATACCGGGCTTTTGCCCTGACGATGTAGCCCAATGGGCATCCCGCTGCACCACGCCGCTGAACTACCGCCTCAGCCGTGATGCTGTATATTGTTCTCCCAAGTCTTGAGGCTTCGGCGCTACTGTAACTTGAGCGCCGATTCTGCTGTGCTATGTCCCGCCCCAAAAATGCCATGAACCGCCCTATTTTTCTCACGACGCTGACTGTTTTATTGGGCTTGACCCTGGCCGCCTGCACCGCTACGGGCGAAGCACCTGTCGATGAAGCACCTGTCGATGAAGCCGCAGTAGAGGGCGATGGCGACCAGGTGCTGGTGATGGCCACTGCCGCCGACTATCCCCCTTACGAATTTTACGAAGCGGCAGCCGGCGGCGGCGAGCCCGTGGGCTTTGACATCGACATCGCTAAGTATATTACCGACCAGCTGGGCTACGAGCTCGAGATCCAGGACATGGCGTTTAACAACATCATTCCGGCGCTGCAGGGTGAGCGGGTCGATTTCGCCATGGCGGGCATGACGCCTACGGAAGCGCGTAAGCAGAGCATCGACTTTACCGACGTATACTACGACGCAAAGAGCACTATTGTGGCTCCGGCTGACGCCGGATATGAGGGCTACGACGATCTCGCTGGGGCGACGGTGGGGGTCCAGCTTGGCTCAATTCAGGAAAAAGAGCTGAAATTGCAGGCCGAGACGATTGACGGCATTACGGTAGAGCCCCGCAACAAGATTAGCGAGCTGGTGCAGGAGATCAAAGCAGGCCGTATTGATGCCGCCGTCATCGAGAATACGGTGTCCAAGGGCTACGTTCAGAACAACGACGACCTAGAATTTACCACGGTCGAGCTTGACGGGGAATCGGGGTCTGCGATCGCCTTTCCCCAGAATTCTGAGCTGCGGACGGAGTTTGACCAGGCGCTCGACGAGATGAAAGGAAACGGCGCTATGGACGAGCTAATTAACCGCTGGTTTGAAGCGTATTACGAACAGCAGGGCGCGGAGTAGGTGCTGATGAAGCAGCGGGTGGCGATCGCCCGGGCACTGGCTACGGAGCCGAATATAATACTGAGGCATCTCTCCCGACCTGTCGCTGCGGCACCTCTCCTGGTGGCTCCCGCATCTTCCCGTCAGTCCCTAACTTCTACACCTCCTATGGATGGCCAGCCTCTCACGTTTGACTATGCCTCCGATTTTTCAGAAGGGCTAGCGGTCGTCCGCCAAAACGACCGGTTTCAGTTCATTGACCGCAGCGGCAAAGCAGTGCTGGCGGTGGGGGAGGAGTTTGTGGGGGTCTCGCCGTTCGCGGGCGATCGCGCCCTGGTGAAAACCGAAACGCTATACGGCTACCTCAGCCGCGCTGGGGCGGTAGTCGTGTTGCCCCAGTACCCCAGCGCCACGCCGTTTTCGGAAGGGCTAGCGGCGGTGCGCACCGGCACCAAGTCGGGCTACATCGACGCGGCGGGAGGGCTGGTGATCGAGCCCCAGTTTGACCTGGCGACGCCTTTTGCCTCGGGTTTGGCGGCGGTGCGGGAGGGCGATCGCTACGGCTACATCAACCCCAGCGGTCAGTGGGAAGTGATGCCCCAGTACGAAGACGTGGGCTCCTTTTCGGAAGGGCTGGCGGCGGTGCGCCTGGGTCAGCGGTGGGGCTACATCGACCCGGCAGGGGAGACGGCCATTGCCCCCCAGTTCGACGGCGCGTTTGCCTTTTCCGAGTCCCTGGCGCGGGTGCGGCGCGATCAGGACTGGGGCTACGTCGACCCGGCGGGGGAGCTGGCTATTGCCCCCGTCTACGAGTTTGCCTCCGACTTCTCAGAGGGACTGGCGGCGGTGATGGCGGACGGCCGCTGGGGCTACGTCAACCCGGCGGGGGAGCTGGCTATAGCCCCGCAGTTTAGCTACGCGGCTCCTTTTTCAGAGGGCCGGGCCGTGGTGTTTGCTGACGGCCAGTATGGCTACATCGACCCGGCAGGGGAGCTGGCTATAGCCCCGCAGTTTAGCAACGCGGGGTCGTTTTCGGAAGGGCTGGCCTGGGTAGAGACGGGCGGGCAGCGCCAATATATCGACGCCCAGGGCCAACCTCTGCTGCGACCGTAGCGCCCGCGGGACCGTTGCTTGCACGGGCTGGAACAGGGCACTGCCATACCTTGCCCAAACGCCTAGCGCCGCTTCCGCCGCTTCACCGCGTCTGCCCGAATCGTGGAATAATTCTCAAACCAGCCGCGGTACCAAAAAAAAGCCACCAGCGCCAGGGCCATTGCAGCCATGACCAACAGCGCCATCGGATAGCCATACTGCCAGTCCAGCTCCGGCATATTCCACCGAGACGCCTCGGTGTCAAAGTTCATGCCGTAGAGGCTGGTGATAAACGTCAGCGGAATAAATATCCCAGAGACCACCGTCAGCAGCTTCATCACCTCATTCATGCGGTTGCTCACCGACGACAGGTAGACCTCCATCAGGTTGGCGGACAGCTCCCGATAGGAATCCACCATATCCATGGCCTGAGCGGCGTGGTCGTAGCAGTCTCGCAGGTAGGCGCGCACGTCCTCGCTGATTAGGTAGCCGCCGTCCCGCATCAGCAGGTGGATAGCGTCCCGCTGGGGCCAAATAGCGCGTCGCAGGGCCAGCAGCTCCCGCTTGATGGCGTAAATCTCCTCCACCGTCTTACGGGTGGGGTTGAGCACCACCTGGTCTTCTAAATCCTCCAGCCGCTCGCCGTAGTCTTCGAGCACCGGGAAGAAGCCGTCGATGATTGTGTCTAGCAAGGTGTAGGCCAAATAGTCAGCCCCGCGCTGTCGCACCTCCCCCCGGTTGAAGCGAATCCGATCGCGCACGGGCTGAAAGGTATCGTGCCGGGGCTCTTCCTGGACGGTGAGGAGGTAGTTGGGTCCTAAAATGAAGCTGACCTGCTCGCTGAGGAACCCCTTCTCATCATCGGTGGGAATCACCATGCGGGCAATAATCAGCAGCTGATCGGGATACTCTTCTATCTTCGGGCGCTGGGGCACATTGACCACGTCTTCTAGCACCAGCGGGTGGAGCTTGAATAGAGCGCCCAGCCGCTTTAGGATATCCTCACTGCCAAGCCCGTGCACATCGACCCAGGAAATTGTGTCTTGGTCGAGATGCTCGCGGCAGAGTTCCGGCTCCTCTATAACCTTACGCTGGGCCTTCTCCTTGCTATAGTCAATCAGGGTGATTTTAGGAAACGGAGCATCGGGCGGAATGTCCAGCGTACCCGGCATACTGCCCGGCTTGTCGAAAAAGTAATCGTCGAGGTAAGACCGGTCGGTCTCGTCGCTGCTCTCGTCAGGCAGTTGCCAAAGCAAATTAGTCATGGTGGGGATCGAAGAGAGAATAGTCACGCCAGGCGCAACACTGTCGAATAGGTTAGCTGCTGCAGCTTTGGGTGCAGCTATTGTAACGGAACATGTTTAGATAGCTGGCTGCTGCCCAAATCCGCCGTATTTTTAGTACAATTGACCTATTGTTGACCGCCTCAGGTTGACTCATTTTGGGCAGCTAAATCTCAGGTGGCCAAATCTCAGGCGATATCGGGCTGCGACGCTTGAGGGTGTTTTATTCCCGCGTCAGCCAGATGTATTCTGTGCTAATGCATTGAAACTAATGTCTTTGAGCGATCGCCTGCAGTCCTACCGCCCTACCGCAATTTTCTTACCCGATCCTTACCTACCCAATGCTCATTACAGATGGAGACTCTGAAAACATTTGGCAACGTCGATAGGGCCGGTGACGCACAGCGGCGCTGCACTCGTCCCGCCAAACTGCAATAACTCCCTTGACTAATCTCGAAGCATTCACTATTGGTGTCATAGGCATTCACTGAGGCAAGCATGGCTAAAGCGACAAACGACAATAACTCTGAAAAACAAAAGGCGCTGGAGCTGGTCCTAAATCAGATCGACCGCAACTTCGGCAAAGGCACCATCATGCGCCTGGGAGACGCCGGCCGGATGAAGGTTGAGACGATTCCCACAGGGGCGCTAACCCTCGACCTGGCCTTGGGGGGCGGGCTGCCGAAAGGGCGCGTAATCGAAATCTACGGCCCTGAAAGCTCAGGCAAGACAACGGTGGCGCTACATGCTCTGGCGGAAGTTCAGAAGACCGGCGGTATCGCGGCCTTTGTAGATGCGGAGCACGCCTTAGACCCTTACTACGCCGCCAACCTAGGCGTAGACATCGAGAACTTACTCGTATCCCAGCCCGACACTGGAGAGTCGGCCCTGGAAATTGTTGACCAGCTGATTCGCTCCAACGCTATCGACGTGGTGGTGGTGGACTCGGTGGCGGCGCTGGTGCCCCGGGCGGAGATCGAGGGTGAGATGGGGGACACCCACGTGGGCCTGCAGGCGCGGCTGATGAGTCAGGCGCTGAGAAAAATCACCGGTAACATCGGCAAGACCGGATGCAGCGTCATCTTCTTGAACCAGCTGCGCCAGAAGATCGGCATTTCTTACGGCAACCCTGAAACCACTACCGGCGGCAACGCCCTCAAGTTCTACGCCTCCGTCCGGCTCGACATTCGCCGTATTCAAACCCTGAAGCGAGGCACAGAAGAGTACGGCATTCGGGCCAAGATGAAGGTAGCCAAAAACAAAGTTGCTCCGCCCTTCCGCATCGCCGAGTTTGACGTCATCTTCGGCAAGGGCATCTCCTCTATGGGCTGCGTGCTCGATTTGGCCGAAGAGACCAACATCATCACCCGGCGCGGCGCGTGGTACAGCTACAACGGCGATAACCTTGCCCAGGGTCGAGACAATACGGTCAAGCACCTGGAAGAAAACGCTGAGTTTGCCCAAGACATTGAGCAGCAGGTGCGCGAGAAGCTAGAGCTTGGCGTGCAGGTGTCTGCGACGTCGGTGGTGCCGCCCGAGGGCAGCGACGCTGCTGACGGCGCGGCGAACCAGCCCGCAGACGCTGCCTCTGATGGGGCGACCAACGGCTCGCTGACCTTAAACGGCGCCGCTGCCTCGGACGCGTCATCAGAGGCAGCGCCAGAGGAAGCGGCGAGCCCGGCGACGGCGTCGAAGCGGGGGCGCCGTAAGTCCACCAAGGCGTAGACGATGAGATACAGCGGTGGCCGTCAGCTATACGGCGGCGGCTACCAAACCAAGCTGGTCAAGCAGACGGGGGACATCCAGCGTGTTGGCCGTAATTTCGCGAATGCACTGGACCTTTATCTCGTCCTGCAGCCGCACGTGACCAAAGGCCTTCTCGATGATTTCCACCGTGGTTAGAGTGTCTAAATCAACGGCCAAAATAGGCACCTCTAAATCTTCAGCTCGGCTAAGCACCTCCTGCGTAGGCGCAATGTGACCCGTCAAAACCAGGCAGTGGGTCGAGGTTTCGAGGGCCGCAAGCTGTAGGTCGGTGCGATCGCCCCCGGTGACCACCGCCATATGATGCTCCTTGCGGAAGTACTTGAGCGCCGAGTTGACGTTCATGGCCCCAATCTTGAGGGTCTCCACCATCAGACTCAACCGATCGGCCCGACAGAGCACCTCCGCCTTGAGCTGCTTCACCAGCTCCCTGACGCTGACGCTCTGCAGTAGATCGCTGTGGGGCAGCACGCCGTAGATGGGGATAGCTTGAGCAACGAGGAAGGGGCTGATGATGTCGTTGACGTAGTCTATTTGGTCCGTAGGGATATCGTTGATCACTACACCACACAGGCGATCGCCCAGCTGCGCCTTGGCCACTAAGATGGTGTCAATTAAGGAGACGGCCTCATAGCGAGCCACCAGCAGGACCTTCGCGTCTAAAGTCTGGGCCATCTGCTCGACCGACAGGTCGAACAGCTTACCCTCTCGCAGGGTGGCGGGCCCTTCCAGCAAGACTAAATCGCTGCTAGATCGATACTGCTGCAGCTGGGCCTGGTAGTCCTGCCCATTGGCCCCCGACATGCGCTGCTCGATGACTTTGGGGTTTAAGGAGAGAAGCGTGGGCTGCTGGGGAATGCCCAGGGTTTCCGCGATGAAGCGGCTGTCCTCGCCGATAGCGCCGTCGACCTCTAGGCTGATGGGCGCACCGTAGGCAAGCGTTAGGCCTGCCGCTTGAGCTTGAAATGCAATGCCGAGAACGGTCGCCGACTTGCCGCTGTAGGCCTTCGTAGATCCTACAATCAAGTACTTTGCGGATTCCACCATGGGCAAACTCCCTCTAAATGATTAACGGACGCAGCGGTTTTGACCCAAAATTAGGGCCGTCTTGGTTTCCCATTGTATGGGAGCGTCATAGCAACGCCTGACATCTGCCAGGCGACTGCTAGAGAACTCAAGGTTAACCATAGGTATTTTATCCTAGGGTGCTCAAGACGGCGTTCGTAAAAAATCCCTGAGTAGGGCGCTGTAGCGCTGGATTAAATGTGGTCTTTCAGAATCCGCTATGATACTTATTGCGCTGGCCCAGTTGCTAAGACAACCCAATCGGCGCAAAGCCTTACGTTTCGTAGGCAACAGAGCGCGCAAATGTTCTATTGCATCAGGACTTTGCTACACCCCTGCCGCTCACACAAGCCGTTGGTGGCCGCGCGCTAATGCCTGACTCTGTTATGTCTCTACTCTATCCCCATAGCAGCGATCGCCCGCTCGGGCTACACTACATCCTTGAGCTGTACGGCTGTCCTCAGGATCTGCTGAACGATAGCGACCTAATCTGTCAAAGCCTCAGGCAGGCGGCCAGAGAGGCCAACTCTACCCTCCTCAACGCAGTGCACCACCGCTTTGAGCCCCATGGGGTTACGGCCCTGGCCCTCTTGGCGGAGTCCCACATCTCCATACACACCTGGCCCGAATCAGGCTATGCGGCGGTAGATGTGTTTACCTGCGGAGAAAGCACGACGCCCAAGCGGGCCTGCGAGTACCTCATTGAGGTGCTTAGGGCGGACCGCTACACGCTGCAGGCAATCGATAGGGGTGCTGTGGTTAGCGCTGCCGACGAACGCACGTCCCGCAGCCCTGTGCCTAGCGAAGTCTCACGAGGGCCAGAGGCATGAGCATGCCCATCGAAGCTAACTTTTGGCTAAGCGAATACATCACCCCTTGGGATCTCTACGCCCACGGCATCACCCGCGTTTTACTGCAGCGGAAGACCCCGTTCCAAGACATGGCTATTGTCGAAACGGGGGCCTACGGAAAAGCCCTCATCTTGGACGGCAAGTGGCAGTCCTGCACCGGCGATGAGTTTCTCTATCACGAGGGCCTGGTGCATCCGGCCATGATTTTGAGCCACCTGCAGGATGAGCCGCTGAGCGGGCCCCGGCGAGTGCTGGTGCTGGGCGGCGGCGAGGGGGCTACCCTGCGAGAGCTGCTGCGCTGGCGGCGCGTGGCCCAGGTGACTATGGTAGATATCGACGGTGAGGTGGTGGCCAGCTGCCGGGAGCACCTGCCGGAGATGCACCAGGGGGCTTTTGAGGATGCGCGGGCGACGGTGGTGATTGAGGATGCGATCGCCTTTGTAAAGCGCTGGGGCGAGGCGATTGGCAAGGGTGAGGCCCAGCCCTGGGACGTGATCATCTCCGACCTGAGCGACCCCATCGAGGCTGGGCCGGCGTTTCCCCTGTTCACGCAAGAGCATTTTCAGAACCTGAGGCGTATCCTCTCGCCCCGAGGCCTGCTTGCCCTTCAGGCTGGGCCAACGGCTCCAGCAGAGCTGCATCTGCACACCCGACTGGCCCACACCGTAGGGGCAGCGTTCTCGTCCGTGCAGTCCTACACCTGCTACGCCATGAGCTTTGGCTCCCCGCTGGGGTTCATTTTGGCCGCTCTGCAGCCCCTGCCGACCCGCCCCGACCCCGAAGTTGTGGATGCGCTATTGGCTCGGGAGGTCATAGGCGAGCTGCAGGCGGTGGACGGCGTGGCCCTGCTGGGCATGCTGAACATTCCCCGTCACCTGCGGCAGGCGATCGCGGCGGAGACGCAGGTCTATACCCTAGATGCGCCACCGCAGCCCTTAGGCAGAGGCTCGATGGGACCCGCATCAGAGCGGCCGTAGGCGTCAAGCGCTCATGAAATATAGCGTTGGTCACATCGCTCAGGACAGCGCCTCGGGCTCAAAGCGCGGCGGCGCCTAGGCGATACGGCGCGCAAGCGTCCTGATGCATTAGGGCGCTTGCTGTAGATTACACGTTCAGAAGGCTGCTGCCGATGCAGCTCACCAACAGCGTTGTCGCATTAAACCGGCCCGTAATCTGTACCAAATCGCCGGGCTGAACCGTGAGCGGCCCGTCCGGCAGGGCAAACCACTCAGTGGCCTGAAAACGAACCCGCATGCGGCTGTCGGCGGCAGAAATGCTGGTCACGGTGCCGGATTTTGGCGGCTCGACGGCGGCTGGCTTTTTCTTGAAGATTCCCCACATAAATCCCTCTTTGCGATCGCGCTAAATCGTTGGCGGTTATGTCAACGGTTTTCAGCAGACCGGGTGGAAATACGGATGGGTTTTTCAACTCTGCAGAAAGCAGCATCTGTAGCGCTGGCCGCATCGCTCAGGACACCGTCTCGGGCTCAAAATACAGCGGTGCATGGGCGATGCGGCGCTAATGCATTAGCGCCGCTGACCTGACCAGGTATCTTGACCAATTTGAGTTCTCTACACGACAGTGAAAACACCCGCGGTTTGGGCGGCGGGATCGAAATTTACAAACCGAGTCAGAATCTCATCAGCGCTAGAGATAGC
>JBHJHD010000079.1:0-36439 GCA_050331115.1 Elainellaceae cyanobacterium | reverse complement strand
TTGTGTGTGTGCGGGGGTGGTGGGTGCTCTGGTTTTAATTTTTTTACCGTAACACGGGCCCGGTGGGGAAGCAGGGGCCCCTAGGGCCTGCGCCCTTGGGGCGCTTCTGCCAATCGCTTTAATCGTTGGTCTTCCGAATGTCCTTGAAGCGCTGCTTCGCCTCGGCAAACGCTTCTGCCATTACGGCCTGGATGCGCTCGGGGTCGGGGGTTTTGCCGCCCATCAGGTCGCCGAAGTAGACGCAGGCCCCTTCACCCAGGGCCCAGGTGTAGGCCGCGGCCCAGGAGGCGGCCATGACGCTACCTAAACCGGGAATCAGCTTGATCAGCTCCCGGCCTATGGCTTGGGCGAAAAATCCGCCTGCGATCGCGCTGACGATGCTGCCGGCCTGCGATCGCGTTAGGGTTTGACCATAGAGCTGGCCGATTAGCCCCACCATGGACACCTGCAGCGCCGTAAGCACGGGCATGGTGGCGAAGGGCAGAGGGACGGCGGCCAGGGTGGCGGCCATGATACAGAAAGGGGTGATGTAGCGCCGGCCTACGTTGCGGTACAGCAGACCGATTTGCTCTCCGGCCCCGCCGTCTAGCAGCTGGGCTATAGCCCGCGCTTCGGCCTCGGGCAGCAGCTCGGCAAGCTGGTCCCGCAGGGCTTCTAGCCCGTAGAACACGGGGCTGTAGCCGTCTTCTTCTAGCGTAAAGTCAATTAAAACCGAGCGGTCCCACAGGGATGTCAAGGTCTCCTGATGTTCGGCGTAGGCCCGCTGCACAGCGTCAAAGGTGGGGGGATAATGTGGGTGATCGGCCTGGGGCGGATAGACCTCATGTAAACAGGTGACCGCGAGCAGGCAAGGAATTTGGGGATGCTGCTGCTTTAGCTCGGCGGTAATTTGCCGCAGGGTCTCGGTGGCGAAGTCTGCCGCTTTGACCGTCATAATAAAGATGCGGGCCCGCTGCGTGGGCTGCTGTAGGCCCTGGGTGAGCTCTGCTATGACGTCATCTGCCGACTGGTTTACGTCCCCTAGCCCGACGGTGTCCGTGAAGATCAGCAGCGGCAGGTCAGGGGAGGGGTAGAGATAGCGCTCAGTGTGCTGGGTATGGGGGCGGAACCCCTGACCCACAATATCGGCCGGTACGCCGGTAAGCCCCCGAATGATAGAGCTTTTGCCAGCCTGGGGCTTGCCGATGAGCAACACTTCCGTCGTCGGCAGCTGCGATCGCACGGAAGCCAATATCTCGGTCATTTTGGCTTCACTGACGCTAAACCAGTCTAATAGGGCTTGAGTAATTCGCTTGGCAGGGATAAATCGACGCATAGATTTGCCCTTCGCTGACTCGCTAAACGGTCTTAGCAGTGTCTTAATTATGGCGCGATATAACTTGAGGACGAATAAATGAATGCGCTAGTGGTTTAGCATACTTTTGCATGCGATCGCATCTGACCATCTCAGGAGACCGGCTTAGGAGAGTTTTATACAATGTCACCAATCTCGTTCCCCCAGTCAGCCACGTTAGTCCTATGCGTCTTACTAACCGCGCCTGCCACGATTACGGCTATTCCTGTCTCCGTTCTGGCCCAATCGGCCAGCGGCTCCGGTCAGTTCGAGCTGCCTGAGTCTGTCGCCGACGGGACGGTAGTTCGCATCGACGGCTCCGACAGCATGAGCAGAGTCAATCAAGTTTTGCAGCAGGGATTTGAGGAAGCCTATCCCGGTACGGATGTCCAGGTGGCCTATTCAGGCACGAACGCCGCCCTGGCGGCGCTGGAATCTGGAAATATTGACTTAGCGGCCATCGGCCGACCGCTAACCGATGAGGAAAAAGCGCGGGGCCTGCGAGAAACCACCGTGGAGCGCCACAAAATTGCGATGATTGTGGGCCCGAACAACGCGTTTAACGGCAGCTTGACCACGCCGCAGTTTGCCCAAATTTTTCGGGGCGAGGTTACGGACTGGGCGGAGGTGGGCGGAGCGCCAGGGCCGATTCGCTTGGTGGATCGCCCCGAGGATAGCGACACGCGACAGGCGTTTCGCGGCTACCCTGTGTTTAGGTCGGCGCCATTTGAGGCTGGTAATACGGCGGATGCGGTTCCTGAAGATAGCACCCAGGCCGTCATTGCGACGCTAGGTGAGAACGGCCTTGGCTATGCGATCGCAGAGCAGGTTTTTGACAACCCCAACGTCAAGATCGTGCCGATGCACAACACGCTGCCGGACGACCCGCGCTACCCCTTCTCCCAGCCGTTGACCTATGTCTACCGGGAATCCCCGAGTCCGGCGGTCCAATCGTTTTTAGGCTACGCCACTGCGCCCCTCAACAGCAGCGCCCTAGAAGCCGCCCGCGTTGAGGGCGCGATCGCTTCTGTCGATGGCCCTGATGCGGCTGGAACGGCTGCCCCAGGCGTTGCCGCTGTAGGAGAGACGGGTGCGGCAGCAGCGGATACGGCAGCAGCGGGTACAGTAGCAGCGGGTACAGTAGCGAACGGTACCGCTTCCGGTGAGCAGATAGAAGGCGAGCCGACAGGTGCAGCGGCAGATAGCGCTGCAGTAGATGACCCCGCCGTCGACGACACCATTGCAGACGAGACGGTGATTGGGGCCGCCCCAGTAGACCCCACCCTTTCCCCTGAGGCAGAGGTCGAGCGCGATGGCGGGTTCCCTTGGTGGCTGCTGCTGCTGGGCATTCCGCTGCTGCTGTGGCTGCTGCTGCGCCGTCGCCCCGCAGAGGTGCCGCCCGCAGGGGTAACGCCTCTGGACGCTGACCCGGCGACTGCCGCTGCGCCCGTTTCCGATGCTGACGCCGCGGTGAGCATGGCGCCGGCCTCCGCCCCAGTTCCGCCGGCGGTGGTCGTGCCAAGATTTGAAGCGAACGAACCTGAGGCGAATCATCTACAGGCTACTTCAGGCGCGGCGGCTGCAGACCCAGTAGGCAGTGCCGCAGGCAGCGATCGCCTGCCACACGGAGCCTCGATTTCTCCCGTGGTGCCCGCGGCTCCCGTTATTGGTGATGACGGTGCTCAGATCAGGCTCACCCCTGCCGCACCCCACACCCTGCGCGCCGAGTGGGATGTTTCTGAGGCCGAGCGCAGCCCGCTGCGCAACGCCGGCGGAAAACAGATGGCGGTGCGGATGCATGACGTCACAGGGCTTTCGACGGAGGCTGTCCCCCATCGAACCTGGCAATTTCCCTGCTTGGAGAGCGACACCGCTTTGAGCGCGGATATCCCCGATGCAGCAGCCACCTATCAAGCAGAGCTGGGCTACCTGACTGGAGACAATCGCTGGCTGGGTCTGGTGCGATCGCTGCCGGTGACGCCGTCTCCCGCCAATGGACTGGCGCCGGCGGTGGGTCTGGTGGCTGGCGTAGCGGGCGTGGCTGGCGTGGCTGGCGCGGCGCCCGGAGCGGCTTCTACAGCAGGCACAACGCAGCTCTCCCTCTCACCCCAGCTCTCAAACACGATTCAGGCCGACTGGACGCTATCCTCCTCAGATCGAGCCGAAGCTGCGGCCCAGCCCAGCGGACTGCTGCTGCGGCTCTATGACGCAACGGGCCTAGATTTAGTCGACGGCCTCGGGCCACTCGTGGGCGAATACCACTGCGACGAGACGGCGCAAAATCTCCAGATTCCCGTTGCCCAAGGCGATCGCGATTACGCTGGCGAGCTAGGCTACCTCTCTGCTGACGGCGGGTGGGTGCCCCTCGCCCGCTCGGAGAAAGTCCGTCTTGTATCGCCGTCAACAGACGCCGTTACGGGCGCTGTGGCTGGCCTAGCCCCAGAGGTCAAATTAGTCCCGGAAACTAACCTCGATAGAGCAGCAGGCCCAGAAGCAGGCCCAGAAGCAGCCGCAGCGTCACCGACTTCCCCCGACCCTGATACAAACATTGCGGCAGCCGCTGCGGCTGCCGCAGCAATGGCCGTTGCCGCCGCCGCCGCCGCTCCAGAGACGGCAGAAGAACCTGCCGCCCGCCCAGGCGTCGCACCTGCTCCAAGCGTTGCAGCTGAGCCAAGCACCGTAGCGCTGGGCCTTTCCGAAGCCGGGGCGGCGGTGGCGCACTGGTCCATCGCTGACAGCGACCGGCTCAAGCTGCAAGGACCGCCCGTCAAACCGCTTGAGCTCCGGGTCCACGACGTGACGGCCATCGACTTGGATCACCACACCCCCCACAGCACTCAAACCTACACCCTCAGCCCTACGAGTCGCGAGCAGCAGGTCACGGTGCCAGTGGGCGATCGCGACTATCTAGCAGAGCTCGGCTATCTGGGCAGCGGGGGCTGGATCAGCCTGGCGCGCTCTAGCCACATCTACATTCCCAGCGATAGCCCTACGGTTGAGCATCCGGGCCAGGTCGCAACGGATGGCCCGGATGCCATGGCCCCCCAGCCCACCCACGCCAAGGCCGCGGCGGCCATCGCCATTGGCCAGGGCGCCGTTGCCCCCAGTGGTTCGGCCGGAAGCACCCCGGACGGAGCGTTTTCACAACCGGTGGAAACGGTACCAGAGCCAGCCCCAGAAGTTAGCCGAATTATTCTCGTGCCCTGCAGCGCTCAGCAGGCCTACGCCTATTGGGAAATTTCTGACGCTCAAGCCGCCATGCTAAAGGCGCAGGGCGGGCAATTCTTTAAGCTGCGGGTGCACGATGCCACTGACCTAGACATCGACTACCAGCCCGCCCACCAGACGATGGAGTTTGACTGTAGCGAGACTGACCGCGACCGGCACGTGCCCATTCCGGCGGGCGATCGCGATTACATTGCGGAGGTCGGCTACACCACCGCCGACGGCGACTGGCTGCGCCTCATTCGCTCTTTCCACACCTGGATTCCTCAGTAGCCTGAATCAACGCCAAAATTTAACGCCAAAATTAGCGCCATACTGCCATGAGCCTGTTCTTCGACCTTCTCTGCGCCATCAATAGCCCCAACCAGCGGGCGAGCTTCAGCGAGCTACAGACCATTGCCGACGCGCTCAACGCGATCGCCCGGCAGCACGGTGCAGCGCCGTCTGAGATGGAAACTACCCTCTCAATTTTGGGTCCCAGTCTGCGCGCGGTCCTGCAGCAGCAAACGGGGATTCTGCAGCAGCCCGCCGATGGGGTCGTCCGGCAGCTTGCCGAGTCTGAGACCGCAGATGTCCTGCACCAGATTGTTCCCCCCAGCTTTTACGGTGATTTGAGCCGCCAGGTTGCCGCCCGAACCAGCCTGACGCAAGACGCCGCCAAGTCCCTGCTGCTAATGCTGATTCCTACAGTGATGCACCTCTTAGATTTGGGGGCTCAGTACGATGTCAGCAACGGTAACCTGCTGGTTTCTCGCTTCCTAAACAGCGATCGCGATGCGGATTTGAGCCAGGTGGTTCGCTTTATTTACCGGCTGGTAGAGGTTCCGGCAGCTTAAGGGCGGCGCTAAATCCGGGTAAGGGCAGGGGCTATGCCCTTACCCGGGTTCCACAGAAGCCCTACGCTACCGCGGCGTCTTCGGCGGCGGAAAGGGCCGCGAGGGGGTTTTCCGCCAAGGCCGCGTCGTCAAAAGGCCTCTGTCCCCGCTCCGAGGTCATCGCTCCCATAGGCGATTCAAACAGCTTGACGTTGCGGAACGCGCTGGTGACGTCGGCCTGTCCACCGTCGATGTTCATCAGCGTCAGATAGTCGTAGTCGCCGGTAACCTGCTGACCCACCGCAATCTCCAGGGTCTGCCACTTGCCCTCGATAACCTGATCCGAGAGATCTTCGGCAACAGCCCAGTCCTCGGTGCCCGACAGCTTGAACATGTTCTGGCGATCGCTCTCGCTGATGAACGCGTCTTGGTCAAAGCCCACGGCCTGAATTGCCCCTTCACCACCGCGCCGAAATTCGAGCTGCATCATGGTATCGGGGGTAATGGTGTAGTCGAGGTCAAGCGTCTGAAGGGCGTTGCCGCTGAGGCGAACCGGCGTTTGGGCCAGCTCAAGGCCGGGAGCCGATGGCGCGGGCAGATCCGCTTCGGGGCCAGCGCCACCGCCTGTCTGATCGCCAGCGCCGCTGCCGACAGCAGGTCCCGCATCGGGGCCGGGCTTAGCAGTCCCGCCGGGAGCCGAAGCTGGCGGCTTTGCCTTGGGCGCGGGCGCGTCCCCTTTTGAGGTCACTGCCGGCACAAATTCCACGTAGTCGACCCGAGCGTGCTCATCACCTCGCTCCTGTCCCTGCAGCTCAAATTTATCCCCCGATTCGAGCGCTACGCCGGCAGCGACGGTGCGCTGCACCTGGTTTTTATCGCTGATGGCGGCGCTGCCCAGATTCTGGGTGAGCTGCCAGCGGTCTAGGGACTTGCCGTTGAGCTTGGCCTCTAGGTTCGCAACGCCGTCGGTCTCTTCCACATAGGAGACCACTACGTCATAGATGCCCTTGGGCCCTTCAAAGGTTTGGCTCGCGGTGCCCCTCTCGTTCTGCGCTTCCCCCACGAGGCTGATGAGCTGTCGGCCAGAGACGCGGCCACTGTTCTCAATGCGGTACCCGTTTAAGGTCATATCCTCGGCCTCAACGCGAAGCGGGTCACTCGATCCTTCGCTCGGCAGGTCAGCGTCAGGGCCTTGCTCAGCGTCTTGGCCAGAGCCTTTCTCGGAACCTTCTCCGCGCGGGCTGGGGGCTGGGGCATCTTTCTCGACCTCTAGGTCTTTGCTGACGTCTACGGGCCCATCTTCGGCGTCATTCTTGGCGTCTTTGGGGGCAGGCCCTGGGGCATCAGGCACCGGGGGAGCCGGATCGGCAGTGGGCTTGGATTTGGGCTTAGAGCCGGGTACCGCTACGCCCGTGTCCTCTAGAATGTCTTGAACCGCGTTCAGCTTGGGGGCGCTGTTGTCGTAAAGACTCTCGCTCAGCCCCCAGCTGCCGTACTTGTTGGCCTTGTAAATGTCGCTATAGTTGGCAAAAGCGCCGTCATCACTGACCGCTTGCCAGTTCTCGAAGTACTGCTTGTAGGCGCTGCCGATGCGGGGGTCGCGGTTCGCCTTGATAAATAGGTTAGTAATCGCGCTGTTGTTTTCGACGCCGCTGTGACCGACCAAATGCTGTCCTCCTTCGTAGGCCACCAGGTCAAGTCCGGCCTTATCGGCCAGCCGGGCGTAGTTGGTCATCCAGTCTTTGGAGAGCTGCAGGGCCCCGCCTTCTGGGCCGCTGTTGAGCACGCCGCCCTGCGTGATTTCCTTAAACAGCTTCCCCAGACCACCGTCCGCATCGCGGGTCCAGCTCTGCAGCTGCGACTGGTGCTTGGGGCTGCCGATGTAGCCGCCAAAGTACGGAGCAATGGCGATCGCATCGATGCCTAGGGCTTGGTAAGACTTGCCGGTAGACTGCAGCGCCTCTAGCGCCTTCTCTGCCGTATTCGGGTTAGCGGCCTGCGCGCCCAAGACGCCCACAACTCGGCCTTTATTGCCGCCGAATACATCGTCCCAGATCTGGGTAATTTGCCCGGTGCGCTGGCCAAACCACTTCTGCGCTTTCTCGTAATCGCTGCCTGATGAAAAGGCGCGCTTGCCCTGTTCCCTGGCGTATTGGGCCTGCTCAAACTGACCATTCCAGACCTCGTTAGAAAACTCCACGTAGACTTTGAGGTCGGGGTTCAGGTTTGCCTTCACGTACTGCGCAAAGTTGCGCACGTAGTCGTCGGTGGCCTGGTGAGGCAGGGTAAACCAGGGGTCGATACCGGTTTCGTTGGCCAGCTCTACCATTACCTCTACCGGAACGCCTTCGCCGAAGTAGTCGGCATCATCGGCGTCGGGGCGATTTCCCCAGCGGCTTTGGTCAGAGTTGTTGGTATCCATCCAGTCCATAAACCGCAGGGTCTGGTAACCTTCAAGGCTCTTGAGGAAGTCGGGATTGAACGTTTGGGTGCCGGCGATCGCCTCGTATTCTTCCGGGACAACGCGAATATTGCGCAGGTAGTTCCCATTGCCGTTGGGGTCAGTCTCAGTGATGCGCAGGTTGAGGCTCTCTCCAGGCTTGGCGTAGAACAGGTCGCGCCCCGGCTTTGAGGCGGCGTTGTCCTTGCGCGCCCCGTCGAGGTACTGGATGGTCCCCTGGCCCTCATAGAGCACCACGAAGCGTCGCCCCTGATTGTCGTTGGGCAGTAGGGTGCCAACGCTAGTAAACTGCCCTCCGTCTAGGGAGGTCACCCAGTCATCCTCGTCTAGGCGCAGTTTGTCGCCCTCTTTAGTATTCCAGGTGCTGTCGGTGTGGGTGATCCAGTCCCGGGAGCTTTTGAAATAGTCGAGAAATGGATATTGGGTAGACCAGTCGGCAATACCCGTTAAGTTGGTTCCCAAAAACGTGCTTTGAGCTACAGATGAGTCCATGGAAGGTGTCTCCAGAAAAAGTTAAGTCGGTGAGGCAGGGCATACACCGAGCGCTCAGGCGTAGGTGCGAAAGTCGAATTTAAAATCGTCAAATACCATGGCGGCTTTGTGTCCTGCTGGCGCGAAAGCTGCCGCAGAAATCAGTTAGCATCCGAGCAAGATCTGCTCAATGCTTTAGTTCGGTATAGGTAGATCAAAACCCCATAAGGTTAGCGCGTGGGACTATTGGCGAGCCCATCATCGCCCCTGTTGCGCTATAGGTATGGCGCTATGGGTATGGCGCTACAGGTACGGCGTTATCGAGAGTCGAGTAGCGCTGATGAAACACTGCGGTTCATTGAGCTTTTGTCTGAGATCAATTTGCTTGGGTCGCTGCCCTGCACAGCAGATGTCCTGATGCATTAGGACATCTGCGCGCCCAGTTGCCTACGAAATATTAAGGCGTTGAGCCAGCTGCATTGTCATGGGTAACTGGGCCAGCTTAATAGCGCCAGTCGAATGCGGTAGTGCCAGCCCTGCGGTCATGGTCGAATTAGCCTCGTATTTGCTCAAAATTGGCAATTAACGCCTAACCAGGAGCCTTGACGGGCGCTTTTGCGTAAAGTTCCGCGCGAGCTGGAAAAAAGCGTCATCAGTGAGAGCGACAGCGGGCATCTAGCGAGAAGGCCCGGCCACAGCCCATGCCCACTCCCTGGAAAATATAAAGCTTTTACAAAGAATTCACTGGATTTCCCTTCAGGTAAAAGTCTGTCCGTAGGGCTACGTAGAAATTAAGGAAAGCTCTTCCTAATTCCCTGGAAATGGACTCCCTCACCTCAAAACCATGGAAAACCTGACCTTTGCGCTCATCACCCCGAGCTACGCTCCAGATTTCCAAAGATGTAAGCTGCTGTGCTGGAGCATTAAGAAGTTTGTATGCCCTCTGGTTAAGCATTACATTATTGTGGATCGACAAGACTTTGAGCTCTTTCAAGAATTGGCGGATTCAAATACGACGATCTTAGTTAAAGAAAAAATTCTTCCCGCTTGGATTAAGCGAATCCCTTTGCCGACGAAGAAGAATCTGTGGCTCAACTTTAAAGGGTTTAGCTCGGGGAGCTGGCTCATTCGAGGCTGGCTTGTTCAGCAGATTATAAAGCTGGCGGCAGCGCAATATACAAGCCAAGATATTTTACTTTTTATCGATTCCGACGTTGCTTTTATAGACCGTTTTAACGTTCACGAGATGGTTCAGGCAAGAGGTGAAGTGCGACTATTCAGAGTTCCTGATGCTGCCGAAGTAGAGAACAAAGTCAGCAAAAAGTGGAAAGACACCGCAAAGGCGCTGCTGGGACTGCCCCAAAAAGAGTATTACGATAACTATGTCAGTCAGATTGTCACCTGGCGGCGCGATAATCTTATCCGCCTGTATCAAGCGATTGAAGTACAGACCGGTCGGTATTGGGTCGAAGCCCTATCACAGATCAAAGATCTCTCTGAATACGTGCTCTACGGCATGTTTGTAAGCTATGTACTGCAGGACATCTCTGGGCATTACGACGAACATACGATGAAACTGTGCCACTCTTACTGGAGCAATAAGGCGATGCCAGATGAAACGCTGGCGGCGTTTTTTCAGGAGGCTGTGCGCTCGGAGCACAGGGCAGTGATGATATCCGCAAAAAGCCCAACAGCGGTATCAATTCTTCAGTTTCAGCAGCTGGTGGAGACCGCTCGAGCGCGCGCTCAAGCGCATCAGATTTCGTAGCTTCACCAAATTCATGGCTTTCAGGAAGGCTATCTGGGCAGGGTAGCGCTATAGAGCTGCTCACTCACCTGTCGGCAGTAGGCTCCGTACTGGGGCGACGCCCGAAACGCCTGCGATCGCGGGTAGGGTTCACCGATGGGCACGGTGGCCACCACCCGCCCAGGCGCTGCCGCCATCACTACCACCTGGGTCGACAGATACACCGCCTCGTAGATGCTGTGGGTGACAAACAGCACCGTCCACTGCCGCTCCTGCCACAGCTTCAGCAGCTCGTCATTGAGCTGGCTGCGGGTGATTTCATCTAGCGCCCCAAACGGCTCATCCAGGAGCAGCAGACCTGGCTGGGTGACCAGCGCCCTGGCAATGGAGACCCGCATCTTCATCCCCCCGGACAGCTCCCGGGGGTAGTTGCGCTCAAAGCCACCCAGGTTGACCAAGGCGATCGCCTCGCTGATGCGCTGATTGGCGACATTGTGCGGCAGGCCGGCCAGCTTCAGGGGCAGCCGAATGTTTTCCCACACGGTGAGCCAGGGCAGTAGGGAGGCGTCCTGAAAGACGTAGGCCAGCCGCCGCGCCGACAGGCCACCGGACCAGTCGATAGCGCCGGCGGACAGCGGACTCAGGCCGGAGATCAGCTTGAGGACGGTGCTCTTGCCGCAGCCCGATGGCCCCAACAGGCTGACAAACCGGGATTCTCCCACGGTGACGTTTAGGTTTTGTAGGGCGACGGTGCCGTTGGCATAAACCTTGCTCACCTGGCGCAGGGCGATTGCGGGCGGTCCACCTTGCTCAGCAGATACCGGTCTATTGGGCGTAGGCATCAGCCCCTTTGTTCACAAAGTCTAGGGTGTAGGCCTGGGTATAGTCAGTGTCGGCGCTAAAAACCCCAGCCGCTACCATGCTGTCGAAAAAGGCGCGCCAGCGCTCATCCGTCATCGCGCCGATGCCCATCTGCTCCGCGTCCCCAGCGGTGACAACGCCATACTCCTGCATCTTTTCGAAACCGTAGGCGAGCTGCTCGTCGGTCATCTCGGGGTTGTCCTGCTTGATCAGGGCGTTGCCGGGCTCCGGATTCTCAAAGTAGCTGTACCAGCCGGCGATGGAGGCGTCCACAAACCGCTGCACTAGGTCCGGATTATCCTCCACCAGCGCTCGGCGGGTCTCAATGGTGGTGGCGTAGGCGGTATAGCCGTAGTCCGCCAGCAAAAATACCACCGGGGCAAAGCCACCTTCGAGCTCGATCTGTCGGGGCTCCGAGGACAGGTAGCCCTGCTGCACCGCCTGCTGGTCCGTCAAAAACGGCCCTGGGTTGAAGTTGTAGGGCCGTCGCTGCTCTTCGGTATAGCCGTATTTTGCCGCCAGAAAAGGCCAGTAGGTGGTGCTTGAGGCGGAGGAGACGTAGGTGGGGCGGCCCTTTAGCGCCTCTAGACTGTCTGCGCCCGTGTCCGGATGGGCAATCAGAATCTGCGGATCTTTCTGAAAAATGGCGGCAACGGTCACCTTAGGAATGTTCTCTTCCACAGCCTTAATTGCCGCCGTCGTGTAGCCCATAAAGAAGTCTACGGCCTCGCCCATGAGCAGCTGGGTGCCGTTCACCTGGGGTCCGCCCACGACGATGGTGACATCTAGGCCGTACTCCGCGTAGATGCCGGTGGCCACCGCCTGGTAAAACCCGCCGTGCTCCGCCTGGGCGTACCAGTTGGTGCCAAAGCTAACCGCCTCAAGGTCGGCGCTGCCTCCCTCGGCGACAGCGCTTTCACCCGCATTGTCCGCGGCGTCGGTTTGAGCCGGCTGATTGCAGGCCGCCAGCAGCCCCGTCCCCAGAGCGATCGCGCCATATTTGACAAATCGGCGGCGGTTCAGCCTATTCCAGGTCTGCGGATACCATAGCTGGGTCATAGGATTTTCTCGGCTAGCGTCTGAACTGAAGCACTATTCTTTAGTCATCCCCCTTATAGCCTAATGTTTTTAGATCGTGCTGCCCGAAAGCGGGCTATTTTTAGGCCAGTACCTCTAGACCAGTACCTCTAGGCCAGTACGGCTGGGGCATGGTCTACGACCCAGCCGATCACCTGCTGACCGAGCTGCGTCTGGTTGAGGCGATCGGCCTCGCGAATGCCCGTGGGGCTGGTGACGTTGACCTCGGTGAGATAGCCGCCAATGACGTCAATACCGACAAAAATCAGGCCGTCC
Organism: Elainellaceae cyanobacterium; assembly: GCA_050331115.1. Lineage (GTDB taxonomy): Bacteria > Cyanobacteriota > Cyanobacteriia > CAKZMO01 > CAKZMO01 > JBCCAG01. Next base: position 24,173 of record JBHJHD010000079.1, on the reverse strand, counting down.
TGCCGCAGTTTTGGGGCTACCATGTCGCAGATCTGGCGATCGCGCTCGGTGATCTCTACCGCAGCCACCCGGCCGCCCACCGCCATATTGCCGCGAAACTCGCTGCCGGTGGGGATGCGGTTGATGGCCCCAATGGGGTCTCCCTGCAGCAGAATGATCCGCTTGTCGCCCGCTTTAGCGGCGGGAAGATACTGCTGCACCATGATTGGGATCTGGCTGTATTGGGTGCTCACTTCCACTAGGGAATTAAAGTTGCGATCGCCTGCCTCAACGAGGAAGATGCCCTCCCCACCCTTGCCCCCCAGGGGCTTGAGCACCGCCGTGCCATGGCGCGCCACAAACTCGCGGATGACGGCTTTATCTTGGCTCACTAGGGTATCGGGAATCGCCTCCTGGAACTGGAGGGCATACATCTTCTCGTTGGCCAGCCGCAGCCCGTTGGGATGATTGATGCGCAGCGTCTTCTGAGGATCAACGTAGTCCAGGATATAGGTGGCGTATAGATAAGCCGTGTCAACCGGGGGATCGATGCGCATGAATACCGCGTCAAAGGAGTCTAGCCGCACCGAAGCTGAATCACCGAGCTGGTACCAGGGCTGGGGCACAACCCAGCGACCCTCCACTAAGGCTACCGGCGTCAGCGCGAGGGCCTGCACCTTGGCCCAGGCTCGCCCGCTATCGACCCAAAGCGCATTGGCCAGGGTGACGAACACCTCGTGACCCATGAGCTGCGCCGCCTCCATTAGCGCAACGCTGCTGTCGTGTCCTGGGTCAAGCCGCTCTAGCGGATCGATAATAAACGCAAATTTCACCCGGTTAGTCCTGCTGTTGGTCCTAAAGTGCTGAGCTAGTCTTGAGGCGATCGCCCCGGGACCTATATTAGCAGTGGATCGAGCTTGCCCTGCTGATCGAGGTGGTAGAGCTCGTCGCAGCCCCCAATGTGCTGATCATCGATGAAGATTTGGGGTACAGAGCGCCGCCCATTGGCCCGCTGCGCCATTTCGCTACGGGCACCCTCGTCGCCGTCGATGCAGTATTCCGTGTAGTCAAGGTCCTTGTCGTCCAATAATGCCTTAGCCCGCAGGCAAAACGGGCACATGCTCCAGGTGTAGATTTCAACCTTTTTTGCCATATCAAACTCCGCCTCGTGAGCATTAGATTGCTCGTAAATATTTACCAATGGTAATGTTTGTGACACCGCTTGACGGTTACTCAGATCACCGATTGCCAAGCTTCATGCCGATATTATGTGCGGCAGCGAAGCGCTAAATATCTAGACTACTGGACCAGTCGCGCCCCACGCGGATCGTCAAATCCGACCGCAGATCGCCGGTTGAGGTAGAGACGACATTCCCCAAGCCGAGGATCTGCTCCAGCATAACCGCGCCTCGAACGTCGCCGCGCTGCGCAATAATCTGGGTCTGCGCCTGGGCGGTAGGCGAATCTGAAATGACATAGACCTGCTCGAAGCCTTGCTCGCGCAGGTACTGCGCCATCTGCCGGGCCGAATAGGGTTCTTCTGAAGCGTTTTGTACCGCGATGCGTAAAGTCTGCTGAAAGCTGGAGCCTTCGGGGAGCGTATTGGCCCGAGCTGGGGCCAAGGTGAGGCGTTCGGCCATCGGCCTAGAGAGCCGCGGCGGGGCAGTGGCCTGAAAGTAGTCTTTCATGACGCGGCTGACGTCGCGAACGTCGGGTACCCAGTAGCTCGCAAAATATTTATCTCCCTGACTAAAGTGGCCAGGGAGCATCACCATGTCGATATCGGATCGCTCTAGCTCTAGGGCAAAGTTGACCATCGCCAGCAGCTCCTCGCCGCTGAGGTTAGTGTCGATCTGGGTTCGCAGGAGGCTGATTATCGCTGGAATCTTGGTCAAAATGGCGGGGCTGGCAAGGCGATCGCGCAGAGCCCCCAGCAAGACCTGCTGACGCTGCACCCGGCCGATGTCGCCGTTGCCATCGCTGCGGAAGCGAGCGAACTGCTCAGCCTGCTCACCGTCGAGGCGCTGCTGCCCCGCCTTCAGATCGATATAGAGCCCCTGGGTTTGATCGACGTAGTACATATCCTGGGGCACAAATACATCGACCCCCCCCAGCAGATCGACCAGTTCTCGAAATGCAGCGGTGTTAAAGCGCACATAGCGATCGACGTCCACATTCCGGAAGTTATGGCTCACCACCTCAGCCGCCAGCTTAGGGCCGCCCAAAAGGTTGGCGTGATTGATTTTAGTCACCCCGGACCGCCCTGGAAACGTCACCAGGGTATCTCTGGGAATGGAAAGCATCTTGACCGCCTGATCGTCCGGGCTAAGGCGCACGAGCAAGAGAGTGTCGCTGCGACCCGCAAAGCGAACGTCATCGCCGCCCTCGCCGACATCAGCGCCCTCTCTACCTCTACGGCCTTTACTTTCGCCTGTATCCCGGCTCTCGCGGTCGTCTTCCATCACGTGGTCCACCCCCATGAGCAGAATATTGACGGGACGAGCCACCTGATACCGTACGCCCCTACGCCACAGCTCGGAGAGCGAAAAGGCCGCTGCCTCACCCTTGGCCCCAGCCGCTGCTCCGGTGGCTCCTGGGGAAGAGCTAGACAGCGAAACGCCCAAGATCGTGCCAATCGCTGCCGAACCCACCGTCACAAGCGCAAGTAGGCCGCCCAGCAGCGCGATGCGCCGTCCGCGCCGCGCTGCTCCTGCAAGCTGGCTCTGCGACTCTGAAGGCAATTCGGAACTGTTTTGAGCAGGCTGTTGAGCCGTATCTAAAGCTTGATCTGCGCCAGAAACCTGATCTACGCCAGAGACCTGACCTGTATCTGAAACTTGATCTGCACCAGAAACCGATGACGGTGCTGCCGTCTGCTTATGCTCCACGCTCACACCTCACTCCTGCAATTAGGCTCACCGCCAACCGGGTACGTCGCACCCCGCTACTGAGCCAATCGTTTTTAATCATAATCATTATTAAACGAATGTTTAAAGTCTTTGCCCGCTCGGCCAGATTTTCCTAGAGATGGCGGCAAAGAGTGGCAGCGCCGTCTGCCGAGGGCGATCGCCGTGATTAAACTTCCGGTAAAGCAGTCGTCTGCACGGTCGATAAAGGGCGAAAGCCTTCTTATGATGGAGCCAACCCTCAACTTATAGAAGTCAATTTTTAAAGTAGAGCATCCTATGATTCCTGTTATTTTAGCCGGCGGTAAGGGAGAGCGGTTTTGGCCTGTGAGCCGCAAACACCGCCCCAAGCAGTTTCTCAGCTTAGACGGCAGCGGAGACAGCCTGCTGCAGGCCACCGCCGCTCGCCTGCTAGACGTTTCAGCAGGTTGGGACAACCTCTGGGTAATCACGGCCTCTCACCTGGCAGACGGCGTTCGCGAGCAGCTCCCTCACCTACCCGAGAGCAACCTGCTGATAGAGAGCGAGGGACGAGATACGGCACCGGCGGTGGCCTGGGCGACCCTGGAGGTGGCCAAGCGCCACGGTGACGAGGCGGTGACCGGCTTCTTTCCCGCAGACCCCTGGATTGATGACCTAAAGCAGTTTCACCAAACCCTCAACGCCGCCGCTGAGCTAGCGGTGAGTCAGCAGGCGATCGCCACCCTAGGCATTACCCCCACCTATGCCGCCACCGGCTACGGCTATATCGAGCAGGGCAAGGCGATCGGCACTTTTAAGGGCCTGCCGGGCTACACCGTCAGCCGCTTTACCGAAAAGCCCGACCAAGACACCGCCGAGGGGTTCTTGTCTAGCGGTCGCTTTAGCTGGAACAGCGGCATGTTTATCTTTCAGGCGGGCCTGGCCCTCAAAGAGCTGGAGCGCTACGCGCCTGAGATTTTAGACCCATTGCGCAAGGAGGGCCCTTCGTGCTACCCCACCCTGCCCAAAATCAGCATTGACTACGCCCTGATGGAGAAGACGGAGCGGGCCTGCGTGCTGCCCGTGACGTTTGGGTGGGACGACTTGGGCGACTGGAACGCGATTGAGCGGCTCCACAAGACTGAAGGCGCAGCCAACGTGGATCTGGGCCAGCATGTGGGGCGAGATACCACCGGCTGTGTGGTCTACAACAGCGACGCAGATGAGGTGGTTGTTACCGTTGGGCTGGAGGATGTGGTGGTGGTGCGGGATGGCAAAGCCACTCTGGTGGTGAACAAACACCGCACCCAGGAGATTAAGCAGGTGCTGAAGACGCTGAAAGAGGACCCAAAGTACGCCGATCTGCTGTAGTGATCTGCTGATCTGCTGCAGGCATTGCACCGCCTACGCACGGCTGTCGGGATGCTGTCAAGATGCTGATGCCGATGAGGCCCAGTCGCTTAGACTAACTCTATTGGCGCAAAGCCTTAAGCGTCACAGGCGACTGGGCGCGCGAATGGCCCGATGCATTAGGCCATTCGCCACAGCCTAACTAAGCGCTGATGGTGCTGAAATCACCTGCAGCCAAGCTTGTATTGTTGACCACAACCGCTAGCGTTTCGTCACCAAACACGATCGCTGTATTACGACCGTCTACCTCTAAGCTGAGCTGACCGAAGCTGATGTCTTCCAGCAAAATTCGGTCGTTGCCCTGAGCGTTAAAGCGGAAGATGGTGTCGGTACCATCGCCAGCCCTGAGCACAATGCGGTCGTTGCCGGCACCTGTACGGATGATATCGTTGGCAAAGCCGCCGTCGAGGCGATCGTTACCCGCATCCGCCCGCAGCGTATCGCGGCCCACGCCGCCAAACAGCCGGTCGTTGCCCTGGCCACCCAGCAGCAGGTCGCTGCCGGAGCTGCCGCGCAGCACGTCGTTCCCCTTAGCGCCTCGGAGGATGTCGTCGTTAGCGCCGCCGTTGAGGCGATCGTTCCCTTTGCCGCCAACTAGGATGTCGTCACCCAGGTTGCCGCGCATGATGTCATCGCCACCATTGCCGCGCAGGTTATCGTCACCGTTGCGACCAACCACGCGATCGCTACCGGCTAGCCCACGCAGCGTATCGTCGCCATCGCCGCCGTTAATCGTATCGTCACCGCGACCGCCAAAGATGATGTCGTTGCCGCCTAGGCCGAAGATGATGTCGTTACCGTCGTTGCCCCGCAGCGTATCGTCACCCTCGGTGCCGGTAATCGTATCGTCGCCTAGAGTGCCCGTACCGGGGTTAAAGATAGCGGTAGTAGACGTCAGACCCAAAATATCGAGTCCGTCTACGGCACCAATCATACCCAAGTTGGTTGCGGCTCCAGTTTGCAGATCAATCGCGTAGAGGGTGGAATTAGAAGCAGCAAATGCCGTATTGCTGCCCTCAGCGGTGGACACAATGTCGAAGCCGCCGACGGTGCCAAAGTCGACGCCCAGGCTGCCCACGGTGACCAGCGTGCCGTCGTTGGGGGGGCTCTGCAGCAGCAGCGTATCTAGCGCTGCGTCGATGTCGTAGAGCTGAGTGGTGCTAGGGTCGGCGATCGCGTTGGTGTAGGCCGCTGCCGTTACGGTAGGGTCGGTGCCTTGGTTGGCGTCACCCGGCGCAAAGGCTAGGTCGCCGTCGACGGTGACTTCCCCGGTGTCCACGTTGATGCGGAAGTCTTGGTCGTTGTCGCCCACTAGCCGCAGCCGGTCGGCTACCGGGTTGAAGTCGAAGCCAGACACTGCGCCCTGGAAGGGGGTGTCCAGCGCGCTAACAAAGGTCGCCGCGCCGGTAGCCGCATTGATGGTATAGACATCGTTGGTGGTGGTGATGCCGTAGACTAAGCCGTTGGAAGGGCGCGTGTCGATACCAATCAGCGTGCCGTTGACGCCAGCAACCGACGTAGTGACAGAATCACCCACGCTATTGGCGTTAAAGGTTACCAGCTGGTTATTTTCCGCTAGGGCCGTGAACTGAGTATTGAGGTTGAGCGCGGGCGCGTCGGGCAGGGCCGTGAACCCAGTGATGTTATCGCTGCCATCGCCAATCTGGCCTTGGGCGGTAGCGGCCCCAGACTGCAGATCGACCGAGTAGAGGGTGGAATTGGAGACGGCAAAGGCGGCATTGTTCCCCTCTTGCGCGGTGACGATGTCAAAGCCCCCCAGGGTGCCAAAGTCGACGCCTAGGCTGCCTACGGTGAGCAGCGTGCCGTCGTTGGGGGGGCTCTGCAGCAGCAGCGTATCTAGCGCTGCGTCGATGTCGTAGAGCTGAGTGGTGCTGGGGTCGGCGATCGCGTTGGTGTAGGCCGCTGCCGTCACGGTGGGGTCAGTCCCTTGGTTAGCGTCGCCGACGGCAAATGCCAAGTCACCGTCAACGGTGACTGCTCCTGTGTCGACATTGATGCGAAAGTCCTGGTCGTTTGCGCCCACTAGCCGCAGCCGGTCCGCCACCGGGTTAAAGTCGAAGCCGGAAACGCTGTCCCCCTGGAACGGGGTATCCAAAGCGCTGATAAAGGTTGCCACACCGGTGGCGGGGTCAATGATGTAGATATTGCTGCTGGTTGTGATGCCGTACACCAGGCCGTTGGCGGGGCGGACATCGATGCCCAGCAGGTCTCCGTCTAGGCCGGTTACCGGTGTCGAGGTGGCGGCGTCAGGGCTACCCCCGTCAAACGCCTGCAGTACATTATTGTCTGTCAGGGCAACAAACCGAGTGCCCGCAGCGGTGGGAGGCGTTAGAGTAGCGGCTGTCGCGGTTAATCCCTGAAGGGCGCGTCCGGTAATGCCGCCAATTGATCCAAGGCTAGTGGCGGCTCCAGTCTGCAGGTCAACTGAGTAGAGGGTAGAGTCGGAAACGGCAAAGGCGGTGTTATTCCCTTCAGCCGCCGACACAATGTCAAAGCCGCCGACGGTGTCAAAGTCAAAGCCCAGATCGCCAATCGTGACCAGCGTTCCGTCATTGGGGGGATTCTGTAGTAGTAGGGTGTCCAGCGCTGCGTCGATGTCGTAGAGCTGAGTGGTGCTGGGAGCAGCAACGGCGTTGGTGTAAGCCGCCGCCGTCACGGTGGGGTTAGCCCCCGCATTGGCGTCGCCGACGGCAAATGCCAAGTCACCGTCAACGGTGACTGCTCCCGTGTCGACATTGATGCGGAAGTCCTGATCATTTGCGCCCACTAGCCGCAGCTGGTCCGCCACCGGGTTGAAGTCGAAGCCAGAAACCACATCGCCCTGAAAGGGTTGAGACAGCGTGCTAACTAGGGTCGCTGCGCCGCTGGTGGGATCAATGGTGTAGATGCTGTCGGCATCGGTGATACCGTAGATGAGACTGTTGGCGGGGCGCGTGTCGATGCCCAGTACAGCGCCGTCAACGCCAGTAATCGTCGTGAGGGTGGCATCTTCGGGACTAACAGCCGAGAAGGATACCAGCTCGTTGTCGTCCGTCAGGGCCACAAATTGAGCGCTGAGCGGCGCGTTCGCCGCCGCTTGAATTGTGCCGGCGGCAACTGGAGCCGTGATCCGAAAGGACTCGCCGTTGCCCAGGTCGGCTCCCGGAGGCGCGGTGCCCATGGCCGCTGCATCGATAGCGTTAGAGGTCGCTGTGGGAATGGTCAAGCCGTGGATAACGATCTCGCGGGCGTCTAGGGGCATCAGGTTGTTAAACTGACGCGCCTGGTCGGGGTCGGCGAGGTCGAAGGTATAGGTGGTATCGAGGACAAACTCGGTGCCGGAGGGGAACAGCTCGGCGGGGCTGATTTCGCCCGCTGTCGCCAGGTTGAGGAAGTTGGTCAGGGGCGGCACGCCGTCGGGAGCTGCCGGGAGCTGCTCAGAGGTGAGGTTGAGAACAACGGGACCATAGTTGGGGCGACCTTCTAGGAAGTTCAAGAAGCCGTCGCCATCGACGTCGCTGTCGGCTAGGGTAGGCAAAATCGAGTTGGCGGCATCGCCACCGGCACCGTCAAAAAAGGGACCGTCGCCCTGCTGAAGGAAGGGTCGGCTGGCGTTGCCTTCAAACTGGCCGTGGATGTGGGCAACGTGGATGCCGCCGATGCCAGTGAGGTCTTCTAGACCACTGGCATCAATTTGAACCCGAAGCGTGCGTGTTGTTGCGGTCGGTGCTTCTAGGGTCAAAGTCGCTGAACCTGAGGCCGTTGAGCCAAAGGGCGCAGCGACGTTGAGTACTTGTATGGCTGAAGTAAATTTCATTTCTGTATCATCGATAACGGAACTACCTACAGTACGAACGGCATCGGGATTTAGATCTATTCCGGCCGGAATAGATTGAAGCTTTCTTAACGTCTGTGGTTATCTGTAGTGACTTCGTTTTGACTGGGTATAGTAGACATCCTGATGCGCTTCTACACTCCGGCTCGTTGTCACTATGGCGTTATCAGAGTTTTCTTAATACTGATAGACTACCGCTGTGTAGGTTTTCCTACTTCTCAAACGCTTTCTGCGCCCTAACCCTACGATCTCGAGAGCAATAGTCACCTCAGCTGTTTTCAAATTCTATATAACGCAAGCATTGATCTGATAGCTGCTATGCATTGCTGAGGAGGCATAAACTTTTTTCTTAAATCAGAATTTACCTACTATAGCGATTCCCGATCGCGTGAGGTACAGATTTGAGTAGTGGTGGTGCGCCGCGCTACCACTACCCGTACTCCATCAGCATGGGAAATGCTGTAGCATATGAAATAGACGATGTGAGGGATAAAAAAGAGTTTGTTAATAATCAAATAGCGATGGATGTATCGGTATTAGAAATTTTCGTTGACGTCATGAATCAGGGTAGCTTCGTTAACGTTGCTCGCGATCGAGACCTTGATCCGTCTTCAGTTTCGCGAGCCATTGCGGGGTTAGAGAAAGAATTAGGAATTCGGCTGTTTCACCGAACAACCCGGCAAATATCGCCTACCGAGGCAGGCATAATCTATTTTGAACATATAGAGCCATTGATAGGAGAGCTGCAGCAAGCTGTCGATGCGACTACAAAGGTCGCTAGCCAGCTTAAGGGTGAGCTGCGTGTCACAGCCTCAGTATCCTTCGGGCATAAATGTATTGTTCCGTTGCTACCGAAGTTTAGGTCGCTGTATCCAGATCTCACTATCGATTTACTATTAACGGATGCCGTTATTGATCTACTATCTGACCGCATTGATCTTGCCATACGGCTCGGGCTTCTTTCAGACTCAACCTTGATTGCTCAGCGACTTATGCAGACTGACTATTGTGTCTGTGCCAGCCCTGATTACTTAAGAGGACATAGACAGCCTAGAAAGCCATCAGATATTGAGTATCACAACTGTCTTCTTTTTCCACTGCCAGGCTTCAGATCAAGATGGATATTTAGAGATAAGAACGGTGAACAAAGCGAAGCTTCCGTAAAAGGTAATATAATTATTTCAAGCGCGATTTCTCTTCAGCAGTGTGCCGCTGCGGGAATGGGCTTGGCTCTACTTCCAAATTGGCTAGTTAAAGAAGATCTGCAATCGGGGACCCTTATCCATGTGCTTCAAGAGTATAGCGTTACAGCAACAAACTTTGATACGGCCGCCTGGCTCGTCTATCCATCTCGCTCTTACACGCCTCGAAAGATAAAAGTGCTTATTGACTTTCTGAAAAAATTCATCTTTAGATAAATTTCTTACTGAAATATATAGCCTTGACAAACTTGAGCCTTTTTCTCCAAAAGCCACTCTAAGAGGCAAAATTAGCGTGCTAAACTAAGACATTTTTGAGAGGGCGGGCGTTTGAAAAGCATCAAAAGTTTACACTACCCCCTCTAGCTCCCCCTACGCCCTGCGGGCAGGCTACGCCAAAGCAAAGGGGGGTGAAGCAGGAGCATAAAGGAGCATAACGCTTTAACCAATGCTTTTCAAGCATCCTCTGACGGGCTAGAGCATATTCGCAGCTATTGAGGGGTTGAGAATAAGGTGCATTGCATACGAGATGTGACTCAACAAGAGGAGGCTTGCCGGATTTGAACGATACTGCTGCCTCGTACCGGGCAATAGAGCCCGCAACTTAGCGTTGAACTTGCCTACGACGTTCTACCCGTTAACCAAAGGTTTGCTACTGTAGTCGGCACACCCTTACCTATTAATTTTGGCTATACGTCTACAAATAGCTCTGAACAACCCCAGTAATATTATCATCTCCATATCCCTGCACACCTGCCTTCTCGAAGATTGCTTGAACAGCTTCAATAACAGGTACGTGCGATGAGCTAGAGGTAGCCATCTGCAGTGCGTAATTAAAGTCTTTCTCGACAAGTTCGATAGGGAATAGGGGAGCAAACTTTCGTGCAGCCATTGCACCGGCAGCAACTTTTGCAGCTGGGCTACAGACAGGAGTCGATGATATAGCACCAATAGCGTTATCTTTATCAAAGCCATAGTTTTCAATCAGTGCAATCAGCTCAGCCATAGCCGCAACTTGTATGCCAAACAGCGCGTTAATCATAAGCTTAACTGCTGCTCCGCTTCCAGCTGGCCCTACGTGATGGACAATGTTGCCCATCGCCATAAGGATAGGCTCTGCTCTAGCAAAGGTATCTTCATTGCCCCCTACAACATAAATCAGCTGCGCTGCTTCCGCTTGAGGACGCGTACCAACAACCGGCGCATCTAAAAAAGACGCATTTTTCTGAAGGAAGTGCTCATTGAGCCTGCAAATCCATTCGGGCGTGAGAGTCGAGCTTTCAATAGCGATCGCACTTTCTGGAAGACCGGCTAGTGCGCCGGCTTCTGCATCTAACCATACATCCCGCGACGCTTCATTATCGCGAACCATGGAGATTGCAAAGTCTGCCGATTCGACAGCGGCGCGGGGAGATGTAGCGGACCGTGCCCCTGCATGAACAAGCGCAGCTGTTCTTTTATGGTTGCGGTTCCAGACTGTAATTTTGTGACCAGCATCTAGAAGGACCTTTGCCATGCGTGACCCCATGGCTCCCGTTCCAAGTACAGTGATATTCGACATAAAATTCCTTTGTTTTAGGTATCTTGCGCTGCGATTAATTGACGAAGTATCTGAAAACTCTGCGGCCTTTTTAAAGTCTTTTTATTGAGCTTATTATCTGAGATACAAAACTCAACAATTGTCCTATTGGCAGTACGCTGAATAGGAGATTATACAAGAGCGCGCCGTACGATTTTTCCTTTTAGATTCTCCGCAATCCAGGTTTTCTCAAAGTGGCTATACAGCTCTCGTGGCCTAAAACCGTCAATGTATAAGCTAGAGTCGAGCCGCAGGATAGTAGCCATAAGAGTAATAGGCTTCAGCGTTCTCTATTTGGTGCTTATAGTAGTTAGTCTACTCATCGTTTCATCAGTCCGTAAATAGCTAGGAACGCAATTCATTAATGAGACCTGCGCACGAATATACAATCGCCTCTAGCCTGTGAAATGCCCAAGCGCTGCCCCATCTGATTAGGGTTTTTGGGGTGCAGAAATTCCTGAAACCCTTGTCTGCAAAGGATTCTTATAAGATTAGTGGTTTCTGTGTCGCAGACTCAAAGTCGAGGCATTACATCGCAAATTTCAGCGCCCAATTCATGACTTAAACCAGGTCTGTCGCAGCGCATCCTTATCCCAATCCGCCAGCGTCGCCGCTGCCTCGTAGGTGCTGTGCAAAAACTGCATCAGTACTGCATCCGGGTCCGCCGCCTCGCGCACCACATCGTAGGGCAGTACAAACTCTCCCATCTCCTCGCTAAAAAAGGCTGCCTCTGGCTTCACCTCGGCATCTTGAAAGCCTTCCGGCGTTGGGTAAGCGTAGGAATAAAATGCCGGATACCCCAGTCCAGCCCCTGGCCAAAATCCAGCGCTGCTAACCTCTTGCGAGTAGGCCTCTCTCGCCACCTCGTCCGGTAGGTGGGGGACCCCACCAGGATGCTCCGGGGCGGAGCGGCCCGAAAAGCGCGTTACCGCCAGGTCAAAGCTACCCCAGAAGAAGTGCACCGGGCTCACCTTGCCTGCAGCGCCACGGTCTGGGTCTGCCCTTCGCTGGTTGCAATCTTGAGCTGGTGGTCAATAAAATCGAAGTCAATTTGAAAGACGCGGCTGCCGTAGGGAATGGGACCGGTGGTGAATCCCCGCACCGTCAGGTAAAAGGGCACGTGCCAGGAATGGTTAATCCAGGGCGTTTGCACCAGGCGAACCTTGCCCACAACCTGCGTCCATAGGTGCAGGGTGGTGTAAGTATCCTGCCAGGCGTCCAAGGGCAAACTGGGCCAAATGTCGGTAGGCATCGATATAGACCTCAACTTTTGGGGAGATTGATATACAATCGATCCAACCTATCGCCAGTGGCTACGGGCAGTAGACAATGCAGGCAGTAGATTGATGAGAATTCTTCATGGCACCTGGGTACCCCAGACGACGGATTTTGTTCAGACAGGCGCATTTTACCTCTGGATTGAGACCGAGACCAGCACCGACCGGATCAGTATCGACCAGGCCAGCGCTGACCAGACCAGTTCTAACCAGACCAGCGCAAAAAATAAAACCGGCCGCAGCCGTAATAGCCGCCAGCGCCCGTCGGCGCATCACCCCAGCCATCTGACGTCGGCTGACTTAGCCTTCACGCTGACGGCGGAGCTAGGCTTCAAGATACCCTCTCGCCAATCTGCCGACCTCATCTCACCGCAGCACCTGCTGCTGCCAACGGTGGCAGATCAGCCCCTGCCGTCACTAGAGATGTCGCGCTACCTAGAAGCCGAAACGTCTGAGGCCTTTAAATGGCGGTTTTGGCAGGTGGACTGCTACCCCTTACCTGACCTGACGGAGGTCGTCAGCGTCCTCAACGACCTGCACTTCATTACGCTATACAATCTGGCAGATGTGCAGCTTGGGGCTGACCTGCTGTTTTGGTACCACTACACTCAGGCGGTCAAGCAGGTGATTCTGCGAGACCAGTACATTCCTGCCTTGAAGTACAGAAGCCTGCAGCCTTTGAAGGCCGCTCAAACGTCGGGGGCGGCCCGCTCAAAGTCCTCCCAGTTGAAATCAGCTCGCGCTGGAAAACGCGCCGCCCGCCCGCCCAGACCCTCAGAAATTTACGCCGGCTGGGATATTGTGGGCGATCGCTACGAAACCGACATCGCCACCTACGCCGAGCACATGCCCTACCTCTGCGTAGCGGCCTTTGCCGAGCCCCCGGCGGTCCCCTCGCTCTACGACCGCCAAACCCTGCTGCGCCACTTTTCAGAATCCTGGGTGAGCGAGCTGGTGCGCAGCACCTCCCTACCCCAGACCTATCTAAGAACACTCGATCGCTCCCTTATCGAAGACTGCCTCACCCACGCCCCCCAATATTCCTTGGGCAGCTCCAAGGACCTGCTGAAGCTCTACCAGCAGTGGCAGCTCTGGCGCGATCGCATCAGTCGTTCGGAAACCGCCGCACCCTTTTACATCTACTTCCGCTTGGTCGAGCCTGGGGAGCCCGAGGACCCCTGGCTGATTCAGTTTCAGGTGGCTCCCAAGCACGACCCGTCCTTAAAAATTTCTCTCCTCGACCTTTGGCGACTCAGGGGCGAGCATCAGAGAGAGCTGCGCAAGCAGCTTGGCGACGATTTTGAGCAACACCTGCTGGTCAGCCTAGGCCACGCCGCCCGCATCTACCCCGAGTTTTGGGTGGGCCTTGAAACCGATCAGCCCGTGGGTATCTTCGTCGACCTAGAGACGGCGTTCGACTTTCTCAAAGAGTCGGCCTGGGTGCTAGAAGACGCAGGTTACAAGATCATCGTCCCTGCCTGGTGGACGCCCAAGGGCCGGCAGCGGGCCAAGGTGCGCCTCAACGCCAAGGGCAAATCCCCCAGCGGCAGCGACAGCTCTAAGAGCTACTTCTCTTTGACCACGCTGGTGGAGTACCAGTACGACCTCTCCATTGGCGATCAGGCGGTGAGCGAGCGGGAGTGGCAGCAGCTGGTGGAGACCAAATCGTCGCTGGTAAAGTTTCGCGGCCAGTGGATGGAGCTAGACCAGGATAAGATGCAGCAGATGCTGGACTTCTGGAAGCAGCAGCAGGCCGAGAACCCCGAGATGAGCCTGCTGGACTTTATGCGGCTGACGGCGGATGAGGGCGACGAGCTCGAGGTGGAATTTGCGCGGGACGATGTGCTGGCGACCATGATGGCCCAGCTCAGCGACAAAAGCCGCCTGGAGCCCACCGACGACCCAGACCAGCTTCAGGGCAGCCTGCGGGACTACCAGAAGCGGTGGCTGTCGTGGCTGCACTACTTAGAGCAGCTGGGCCTCAACGGCTGCCTAGCAGACGACATGGGCCTGGGTAAAACCGTGCAGGTGATTGCCCGGCTGGTGCAGGAGCGTGAGCTCGCCGCCGCCGCCGGCCAGCCCGTGGCCCCAACGCTGCTGATTGCCCCCACCTCGGTGGTGGGCAACTGGTTTCACGAGCTGCAGAAGTTTGCGCCCCATCTGGTAGTAGGGGTCCACCACGGGGGCGATCGCGCTAAAGACGCCAAAGCCTTCAAGGCGCTGTGCCGCACCCACGACGTGATGATCACCTCCTTCACCCTGGCCCGCAAAGACGCCAAGCTGCTAGAGCAGATGACCTGGCACCGCGTGGTACTCGACGAGGCGCAGAACATCAAGAACCCCAAGACGGCCCAGACCAAAGCGATACTGAAGCTCAAAGCCAACCACCGCCTTGCCCTAACCGGCACCCCCGTCGAGAATCGGCTCCTAGATCTGTGGTCGATCTTCAACTTCTTGAACCCCGGCTACCTGGGGACTCAAAACCAGTTTCGCAAGCAGTTTGAGATGCCCATTCAAAAAGACAATAGCCCCACCCGCTCCGCCACCCTCAAAAAGCTGGTCGAGCCCTTCATCCTGCGCCGGGTGAAGACCGACGAGTCGATCATCAAAGACCTGCCCGACAAGATGGAGCAAAAACTGTTTTGCAACCTGACCAAAGAGCAGGCCTCTCTCTATGAAGCGGTGCTCAAAGACGTCACCGAGCAGCTCGCCAAAACGGACGGCATCCAGCGGAAGGGCATCATCCTGGCGACGCTCACTAAGCTCAAGCAAATCTGCAACCACCCCCGCCAGTTCCTCCAAGACGACAGCGCCTTCACCGCCGATCGCTCCCATAAGCTCAGTCGCCTGCTGGAGATGCTGGATGAAATCATCGAAGAGGGGGAGAGCGCCTTGGTGTTTAGCCAGTTTCGAGAGATCGGCGACGCTCTAGAGAGCTGTCTACGCCATAATCGTCACTACAACACCTACTATATTCACGGCGGCACCCCCCGCAAAAAGCGCGAGCAGATGATCGGCGAGTTTCAAGCGCCCGACACGGCCCCATCTATTTTTGTGCTCTCCCTCAAGGCGGCAGGGGTGGGCATTACCCTGACTAAGGCTAACCACGTCTTCCACTTCGATCGCTGGTGGAACCCCGCCGTAGAGGACCAGGCCACCGACCGCGCCTTCCGCATCGGCCAGAAGAAGAACGTGTTTGTGCACAAGTTTGTGGCCATGGGGACCCTGGAGGAGCGCATTGACCAGATGATTGAAGATAAAAAGAAGCTGGCGGGGGCGATCGTGGGGGCAGATGAGTCGTGGTTGACAGAGCTGGACAATGACGCCTTTAAGCAGCTGATTGCATTGAACAAGAGCGCGATTTTGGAGTGAGCCCCCGCCGTTGGCGTCCCCCGAAGGGACTATGTAGGTTTCGTTTTTGGAGTTTTACGTTATGAGCCGCACTTGGTGGGGACAGGAATTTATCGCCGCTGTTGAGCAGGTTACCGACGAGGGCCGGCTCAGTCGGGGGCGCGCCTACGCTAAAAGCGATCGCATCAAGCGCTTTGACCAAGACGGCAGCTTTATTGAAGCCCGCATTCGGGGAAACGCCAACGCCTACTTTGGGATCTACGAGGAGCCCACCTACGAGACGACGATTGAATTCGACCCGATTAGCAAAGCCCAGTGGACTGCGGCGATCGCCTTGATGGCCTCCAAGGCGGGCGTCATCTCCCGCCTGCTGCTGGGCGAGATTCCCGACACTATTGAATCGAGCTTCACACCCCTCGACCTGCACCTGCTGCCCGCGAGCGATCGCGATTTCACCACCCGCTGCTCTTGTCCTGACTACAACAATCCCTGTAAGCACGTAGCCGGGCTGTTCTACTACCTCGCCAATCAGCTCGATCGTGACCCTTTCCTGCTGTTCGAGCTGCGGGGGCTCCCCCGCAAAGTATTAAAGGCAGAGCTGGCCAAAACGCCCCTGGGTCAGGCTCTCTCGGTGGACCTGACCGCTAAGGCACCGCCACCGCTGCCCGTAGACCACTACTACACGGCCCCGGAAATTACGCCGGTTGAAGACCTGGATCTCAAAGCATTTTGGCAGGGCGAAAAGCCGCTGCCCCAGACCGTTGAGGCGGTATCGCCATCGGCGGTGTCGGCGATCTTAATCAAAAAGCAGGGGGATTTCCCGGCATTTTGGAATCGCAGTAATTCGTTTATCGAGGCGATGGAGAACTTGTATCAGTATGTGAAGAGTAAGAATCAGAAGAAGCTGTAAGCGCATAGCATCCGGGATGCAGAATTATGACCGGTGGCGGCATCTAGGTCATCTGAGGGATAACTTAGAGGCATGTCGCGTCTGGGTAGAGGAGGTGCGTAATGGTGTCGGTGGTTCCGGCAGGGCAAGTATCGGTTGCCGATCTGATGGAGCGCTACGGTCTGGAGATTGCGGAAATGGAGGTTCCCGAGTGGACCAACCTAGCTACGCCTAGTGATACAGCGCTCAGCGACACCGAGAAGCATTATCTAGACCGAATAAAGACCAACTTTACTCGGCTCATGCGGCAGCCACCGCTGCTGGAAAACAGCGTCAAAATGCTGGTTTTATCGCCCCTGCTTGACCGGGTCGGATTTTATGACGCGCCGTATCGCATTGAATCAGAGACCAGCGTGGAGCTCGCTCTAGAGGACGAAGATACGATTATTCGAGGGCGCATCGACGTGCTGGTGCCTCAAGAGCAGCTGTGGATTTTGGTGCTGGAGTCGAAGCGGAGTGATTTTGCCGTGAATGGAGCCATCGGGCAGGCGTTGGCCTACATGCTCGGTAGCCCTAACGCGGGACCAACCTTTGGCATGATTACCAACGGTAACGATTTTTTGTTTCTTAAGCTCATTCAGCAGCCTCAGCCCCGCTACGCCCATTCCAAACTATTTTCGCTGCTGAACCCCGGCAATGATTTATATGCCGTGCTGCAGGTGCTAAAGCGGATTGGCGATGCTATACGTCTTTGAGGTCACCTTGGCTGCTCTGAGCGTCATCGTATTGGCTCAGGCCCGTCTCTGAAAAAATAGCCTACAGTTGGTACAGGTCAATTTACAAAGAACCGCGGCTAAGAATCACAGGTTCCCTCCGTCCTAGCGCAAAATTCTAGCATCAGGCCAGAGAACCTTACCGCCTTCATAAAGTCAAGCCAAAAGTCAAGCCAGATGCAGAAGCCCGCGCCACCCTCGACTCCCCTACCCCAAGACGCGATCGCACCACCCCAAAAATCGTCACCGAAATCGTCACAGGCAGGGCGATCGCTTGCCGAATGGATAACCCTATGCGCCTCTATGCTGGTTCTATTTAGCCTCATCGGGCTCGTGCTCTACGACTGGCAGGTCAGCCAAAACCGTCCTCCCGCCTTTCGGGTCGAGATTACCGAGTCGGCTCGCGTCACTGAGGGGCACTACTACGTACCGTTTTCAATCACCAACACCGGCGGACGCATCGCTCGTACGGTGCAGGTCACCGCTGAGCTACAGCTCGATGAGGCGACGGAAACCGGCGAGCAGCAGATCGACTTTCTTTCCGGAAACGAGCGCAAGCACGGCAGCTTTGTCTTTAGCCACAACCCCCAGGACGGGGCGCTGATGATTCGGGTGGCGAGCTATCGTTTGCCCTAATGACGGCCCCAAGACGCAAAATCATTCTAGATACGGACCCCGGCGGCGATGACAGCATAGCGCTGCTGTGGCTCTGGAGTCTTGAGCAGCAGCACCTAGCGTCCCTAGTCGCGGTAACTGCCGCAGACGGCAACGTCTCTGCCCAGCAGACCTTTGAGAATGCCCACCGGCTGCTGCATTTAGTCGGCGCAAAGGTGCCGGTGGGCAAAGGCTCGCCGGTAGAGGCGATCGCCCAAGACGCGTCTTACATTCACGGGGCAGACGGCTTGGGCGGCCTCTCCCAGGCGCTGCCGCTGCCAGACCCAATATCGAACCCGCCTGCCGCCGCCGACCTGCTCATCGACCGGCTCGCGGCCCAGCCCCACCGGCTCTCTGTCGTGGCCATCGGTCCGCTCACAAACCTAGCCGCCGCCGAGAAAAAGCGCCCCGGCATCCTGTCCCTCGCTAAAGAAATCGTCATCATGGGCGGTGCGATCGCCCACCCCGGCAACGTAACGCCCCAGGCCGAATTCAACATCTGGTTCAACCCCGAGGCGGCAGCTGCGGTGCTGGCCAGCCGCAGCGATATCGTGCTGATGCCGCTGGACGTCACCAGTCGGCTGCTGTTTACCACCGCTATGGCGGAAGCGATCTACCAAAGCAACCCCCACAGCATGGTAGCCCAGTTCATCCGCTCGCTGTGTCAGTTCATGAACACCACCGCCTACGGCTATCGGGAAACCGACGGCAGCGCCTTTTTGGTTCACGATGCGGCCACCCTGGCCTACCTGGTCTACCCGCAGCTTTTTACGTTTCGCCGGGCTTACGTCACTGTCGAAACCCAGGGCATCCTCACCCGGGGGCAAACCCTGGTCGACAACAGGGCCGGGCCCGAGCAGCCCGCCAACGTCTGGGTTGCAACCGGGGTAAACCCCTCGGCGTTTTTCACCTGTTTGCAGCACGACCTTAAACATCTGGTGCAAAAGGCCTAGCGCGTTGCTGAAGCTCGACTACAGCTCACAGAGCGGCTGCAAATACTCGTCGAGGCGCGCCGCTAGATCAGCCGCTAGCGAGTAGGTGCCATCATCCTGCTTGATCAGCAGACCCACGTCGACGCACCGGCTTAGCGCCTGCTTAAGCTGGGCATTGGTGAGATTCAGCCGCCCGTCTTTCTTCGCCTGGCGCACGTAGCTGAAAATCACCAAAAACCGCCCGTGGGCCCGCCCCGGCTCTACATCCTGAAAAGATTTGCGGATCTGGTCGATGACGATCTGCCACTTGTCGCGGGTCATCTCCCCTGGACTCTCGCCGCTGAACTCTGACTCTAGCTCCGGGTCTTCATCAGGCAAGAACAGCTCCTTAAATTCCCGCAGGGTCTGCACCACTACCTGGCCATCGGCCTCGGCCTTGGCGACAAAGGCGCTGAAGTTGTCGAAGGACATGCTCTCGTGGCGAATGGATTGAAACCCGCTGTAGGTAAAGCTGGGGTTGGCGCGCATTAGCAGGTCAATAGCGCCGAAGCGGGTGCTTTTCCCCTGGCTGCGGGCTTGGGTAATGGATTCGGTGAGGCAGGCGATCGCCGCCTCGTAGCTGATATTTTGCCAGGTGTCCCGGGTCACCAGATCCTCTTTTGCCGTGGCGTAGCGATTGTCCGACGCCAGCTTTTCTAAATCGATAAACTCATCGGCGCTCAGCAACAGCTGCTCGCTGGCGGTCTCAGTACGGCCAATCAGGGTGACCCGCTTGCGCAGCGTCCGCAGGGCGTTGACCAGGGGCACAAAGTCGCGGTCGGCGGTGACGATGATGAACTGCTGAATGTGGGGATGGTGGTGGGCGGTGTTTAAGCAGTCTACGGTGAGCTTGATGTCGACGCTATTTTCCTTGCCGGTGGATACGTGGATGGGCTCAAACCCTAAGCTGTACAGCGCCTGCACCAGCGGCTCCCGCTCCCGTCGCCAGTTGGCGTACACCATTTTGAAGCGGGTGTGCCCTTTTTTCTCGGAGTAGCTCACCAGGGATTCAGCCAGGGGCGCTTTGACGCCTTTAGCGGCTACCTTGACGTTTTCGTAGTCCCAAAAGACGGCAATTTCGTCAGAGGCTTTGCTCGCACGAGGGCCCGCCTGTCCCTGAGTCTGAGAGACCAATCCGCCCGCGTAGGCCGCAGACATGGCCACCGTACCGGCCAGCAGCGATCGCTTAACCTCGCGCTCCATGAGCCAGCTTGCACCGGCCACCAAACCGAAGGCGATCGCCCCAAAGCCAATCAGTACCCCAGCTCGTGTCATAGCTAAACGCCAGCTGTAACGATGTACCTGTCTAGTGTACGCGCAGCCCCCGCAATTCTCTAATTTTTATCTTTTAGCAAAGTGCAGCGTCTGGTCCCTGCTTTTCTCTAAATTTTAGCGATCGCCTAACTCTCAAGCTGCCCATGCCCAGTAACGCGCTTGCATCCGCGCGCCCTGCGTATGATGGAAGATACAGCGGCAAGACTTGCGCGCCGCCACCCATCCCGTCGTCTCACCCCACACCATGCTCTCAACTATTAAAGACATCGCCAGCAGCCTCACCCCTCGCCTGGTCGAGATTCGTCACCACCTGCACAGCCACCCCGAGCTGAGCGGTCAGGAATACAAAACCGCCGCCTACGTCGCGGGCGTGCTCTCCTCCTGCGGACTCCAGGTGCAAGAGCTGGTCGGTAAAACGGGTGTCGTGGGCGAGATTCAAAGGCAGGATGACGAGCGTTGGCTGGCTATCCGCGCTGATATGGACGCCCTACCGATTCAAGAGCGCACGGACCTGCCGTTTGCCTCGCATCAGCCCGGCATCATGCACGCCTGCGGTCATGATGTCCACACCACGGTGGGCCTGGGGACGGCGATGGTGCTCTCCCAGATTACTGATCAGCTGCCTGGCTCCACGCGGTTTTTGTTTCAGCCTGCGGAGGAGACGGCCCAGGGCGCATCCTGGATGATTCGAGACGACGTGCTCAGCAATATTAGCGCTATCTTTGGCCTGCATACCTTTCCCTCCATCGCCTCTGGGGTGATTGGTATTCGCTACGGGGCGCTGACGGCGGCAGCCGACGACATTGAGCTGATTATCCAGGGGGAGTCGGGCCACGGAGCGCGGCCCCACGAGGCCAAGGACGCAGTTTGGATTGCCGCCCAGGTGGTGACCACGCTGCAGCAGGCCATTAGCCGTACCCAGAACCCGCTGCGGCCCATTGTGCTCACCTTTGGTCAAATCAACGGCGGACGTGCCCCCAACGTGATTGCCGACCAGGTGCGGCTAACGGGAACGGTGCGATCGCTCCACCCCGAAACTAGCGCCTCGCTGCCCGGGTGGATTGAGAGCATTGTAGCGGGGGTGTGTGCCACCTACGGCGTCGAGTATAAGATCACCTACCGCAAGGGCGTACCGTCGGTACAAAACGACTACTTCTTGACCCAGATCACCGAGGCCTCAGCCCGCGAAGCCTGGGGCGACGATGGGGTGCTGATGCTGCCGGAGCCGTCCCTGGGGGCGGAGGATTTTGCCCTATATTTGGACCACGTGCCGGGGACAATGTTTCGGTTGGGCGTAGGCTTTAGCGATCGCCCCAACTACCCGCTGCACCACCCGAAGTTTGAGGTGGACGAGAGCGCAATCGTGACGGGGGTGGTGACGATGGCCTATGCCGCCTGGAAGTATTGGCAGATGCGCTAGGCGCTAATCCCCGCAGTAGGCGATCAGGTCAATCTCGACATCGCCGTAGGCCGCGAGCGCCGTCACGCCTACCGTTGTCCGCCCCGGCAGCGCGCCCTCTGAGAAGTACGAGGCGTAGATCTCATTCACCGGGTCATAGAACCGAAAATCAGTGACAAAAATTCGCGCCATGGTTACCTTGTCAAAGCTTGACCCAGCGTGGTTTAGCACCAGCTTGAGATTTTCCATGACGCGGATGGTCTGGGTCTCGATACTGCCGCGAACCACCTGGCCCGTTTGGGGGTCTTCGGCGAGCTGGCCAGTCACGAACAAAAAATCCCCAGCCCGGACGGCGTGGGAATAGGGGGCGACCAATGGGAGAATGTCGTCGGGTAGGTTGATGCGCTCAAACATAGTGATCTAAATGGTGTTTTAGAAGGCCAGTGGTCTGCGTGAGAATAGGCCAATATTGACCTCATTTATATCACCTATGCTCCGCTGCTCCATCATAATTCCGACGCTCAACGAAGAAGGCTGCATTGGTCAAACCTTAGACAATTTAGCCCAGCTCCAGCCGCCGCCGTTAGAAGTTATTGTGATAGACGGCGGCAGTACGGATGGGACCCAAGCGGCGATCGCCCAGCGCATGGAATGCTGCTCTATTCCTATCAAGCGCCTAGCGCATCTTCCAGGCCGCGCTGTGCAGATGAACGCCGGGGCGAACGCGGCCAGCGGCGAGGCGCTCTGCTTTCTGCATGCTGACACCTGGATTCCGCCTGACGCAATGGCGCTAATTGCGCATACCCTACGCAAGGGTGACGTCGCGGGCGGCGGCTTCATTTCTCTAATGCAGGGACCTACGGTGACTCGCTGGGGCACCTCGCTGCACAACTACCTGAAGACCTTCTACGCGCCGCTGCTGTTTCGGCCGCATTTATTTGCGCGCGGACTGCGGCTGCTGTTTGGCGACCAGGTCATTTTCTGCCGCACAGAGGCGTTTTGGGCCTGCGGTGGGTTTGACCCCGCGATGCCAATTATGGAAGACGGCGACCTGTGCTGCAGGCTAGTACAGCAGGGGCGCATTCGACTGGTGAACCGGGTGGTGCACTCTAGCGATCGCCGGGTGGCGAAGTGGGGGCCGCTACGGGCCAATCTAATTTTTCTGATGATTGGCTTTCTGTGGGGGGTTGGCGTGCCGACGCCCTGGCTAAAGCGGTTTTATGAGGACGTGCGCTAATGGCTTTGAATTTAAAACGCACAGAATTGAGACGTATAGATTTGAAGCGCACAAGATTAAAGCTCGGCGATCAAATTATAGGCATAAATCCCAAAGTGACATAGGGCTTTCGCCTCATGCTCCCTGCAGTGACTCTCGCTTACGCTCTGGAATAGACATCTTTGGCCAGACAGTGCCGTTGTTTATCCCAGCTCATCACCAGTAAGGAGAAATGAAATGAGTTCTTCCCTCAGCTTTGACCGCCTGGTTTTCTTTGGAGATAGCCTGACCGACGCCGGAAATATTTTTGAGCTCAGTAGCCAAAACCTTATCGTACCCGTACCGCCTGAAAGCCTGGGATATGCGCAGCGGTTTTCCAACGGTGAAATCTATGCTGACATCGCCCCGGGGCTGCTGGGCATCGACGCGGTAGAAAACTTTGCCCTAGGCGGCGCAGCGGCTTTGGGTGAGCTGCCGCTCAGTACCCTCATTGCCCTAACCGACCTATTGAGCCTCGTGAGTCCGGACGCCGATCTCACACTGCTGGGCTTAGACCTCAACCTCAACGCTCAAATCGATCGCTTTTTGGCGGACCCCGGCGATACCGGGGATACCGCAGCGTCCCTCTTCATCGGCCTGAACGATTTTGGCCAGTTCATTCTGGCCAGCCCGGAGGCGACGCCTGAAGAAGCAATCGCGTTTGCCTCAGCCGTTGCCGCGGGCACCGTTGCCGCAGCAGACCGACTGGTGGATGCGGGCGTGGAGACCATCATCCTAGGTACCCTGCCCGTGAGCAGCTTTTTTCCGCTGAGCACGGTCCAGCCCGCGCTTCCCGATGAGGTGATCGTCGCCCACAATGAGGCGCTGCTGGCGGGCAGCGCAGAGCTGACGGCAGCAGGGGTGGACGTGCGGGTGGTGGATTTTGCCGCCATCGCCGGGGAGATCGCGGCGGACCCGAGCGCGTTTGGGTTTCTGGCTCCCCTCTCGACGGTCCAGTTCTTCGGGGTCGGCACCAACCCGACGATCACGGATACCCCCGACGGCCCCGTGCTCAGCTTTCCTGAAGACCCGACCGCTCTGGACAATTTAGACCAGCAGGCCTTCTTCGACCTGGTGCATCCGACAGCGGCGACCCAGGGCATCTTTGCCGCTTTTTATTCGGAGAGTTTGACCAGCGAGGTGCAGATTCTGGGCAGCGACGATGACATCATCAAAGGCAGCAGCGCTGACGACCTGGTGCTGGCCGGCGGTGGAAATGACTGGGTATTTTTGAGTAGGGGTGACGACGTGGCCTTAGGCGGGCTGGGCAACGACAAAATTTTCGCAGGTTTAGGCGACGACATTGTCTCCCTGGGGGCTGGCTATGATTTGGGATTGGGGGGACGCGGGGACGAGGTGGTTGTGGGCGGCGATGGATATGACATTTTGGTGGGGGGACGCGGGGGCGAGGTTCTGGTAGACGGGGTTGGGGCAGACTGGGTCTGCGGGGGTGGCGGCAT
>JBHJHD010000078.1:0-4302 GCA_050331115.1 Elainellaceae cyanobacterium | reverse complement strand
GGCGGGACGCCAACCCTGATTTCTGAGCCCACTGGACCGATGACGGTGGTAATGACGGCGGTGATCGCAAACCTAACTGCCTCTAACCCCGAGAACGGCATGGCCATGGCCTTCACGGTCGTGATGATGGCGGGGGTATTTCAGATTATCTTCGGAGCGCTACGTCTCGGCAGATATGTGACGATGATGCCCTACACGGTTATTTCCGGCTTCATGTCCGGCATCGGCATCATTTTAATCATTTTGCAGCTTGCTCCTTTTTTAGGGCAGGCTAGCCCGGGCGGCGGCGTGTTGGGCACCTTGGGGGCTATTCCGGAGCTGTTGACCGGTATCCAGCCTGCAGAGACGGCGCTGGCAGTTGTTAGCATTGCCATCATTTGGTTCATGCCCTCGAAGTTCAAGCGGTTTGTGCCGCCCCAGCTCGTGGCCTTGGTCGTTGGCACCCTATTGTCCCTAGTCCTATTTCAGGGCACTGACATTCGCCGCATTGGCGAGATTTCTGCAGGATTCCCGGCCATGCAGACGCCCACCTTTACGTCAGGCCAGTTCCGGCTGATGCTAGAAAATGCCGCAGTTCTGGGGATGCTGGGCTGCATTGACGCCCTGTTAACTTCGGTTGTTGCCGACAGCCTGACCCGCACGGAGCACGACTCCAATAAAGAGCTAGTGGGTCAGGGCATTGGCAACATTGTGTCTGGTTTGTTTGGCGGTATTGCAGGGGCTGGGGCCACCATGGGCACGGTAGTCAACATCCAAGCCGGAGGACGCACCGCCCTCTCTGGTCTGGTTCGGGCGGGGATACTGCTAGTCGTGATTTTGGGCGCTTCTGGCTTGGCGGCAACGATTCCCCTGGCGGTGCTGGCAGGAATTGCCCTCAAGGTCGGTATCGACATTATCGACTGGAGCTTTTTGAAGCGGGCGCATCAGATTTCGACCAAGGGAGCCCTGATTATGTACGGGGTGATTTTGCTAACGGTTTTGGTAGACCTGGTGGTCGCTGTGGGCGTGGGCGTGTTTGTGGCGAACGTGCTCACCATCGATCGCATGAGCCGCCTGCAGTCAACCCAAGGGGTGAGAACGATTACGGATGCGGACGACGCGATTCGACTGGACGCCAACGAAAAGCGCTGGCTCGATGAGGCGAATGGTCGGGTGCTGCTGTTTAGGCTCAGTGGCCCGATGATCTTCGGCGTAGCCAAGGCGATCGCCCGCGAGCGCAGCGCCATCAGCGAGTGCGACGCCATCGTCTTTGACGTGGGCGACATTCCTCATCTAGGCGTCACCGCGTCCTTGGCAATTGAGAACGCCATTAAGGAAGCGATCGACGAGCGCCGTGAAGTGTTCGTTGTGGGTGCGGCTGGGCAGACGAGGCGGCGGCTTGAGTCACTCAAGGTTTTCGACATGATACCGCCTGACCATCAATATATGGATCGCACTGAAGCCCTTAGAGCTGCAGTCACCTCTGTCTACCCGTCTTTCAGTGAGCAATCTCCTGATGTGGGAACGTCCACTACGGTGTAGATTGGGGCGTAAGTTCATAGCGCAAATGTCCTAAACCATCAGGACATTTGCGCATTCGGTCAAGGGGACAACAGTTGGCTTTGAGCTCAATCCGATTGCCCCGTTGGCTGGGCCAGCGCAATCGGATTGAGCTAGCCCTACGGAGTTGTCCTAGGGTTGATTGGGCGAATTTAGCGGATCGTCGCTGACTTCACCTGTGGGAGAGGGCTCACTAGAAGGAACCTCGTCGGGGCGGGGCATCGCGTCGCGAGCTGGAGCAGCAGGGCCAGAGGCTTCTTCGGGTGCTGGGGTTGCGGCGGTCTCTGGCGTGGTGTTTGAGTCTGGCATAATCTCGAATTTGGTAGGACAACATAATTGGTCGAAGGCCTCAAGTCTTTTAGGCCACAGCGCGCGCAATCGTTCTAATCCATCAGGACAATTGCTATATTCTCCAATAAAAATGCTTCTAGCAGACGAGCTAGAAGCATTGATTCAGCCCACATTGCGTAGGCTCAAGCTTGAGCTAGCCAAAACTAGTCGATCGCTTTCTTAACGCTGTCCTTAACGTCTTCCTTAGCGTGCTGAGCCTGAGCTTCAACCTGCTTTTCCTTACCTTCAGCCTGCTGTTGAGGGTCGCCAGTAACGTTACCTAGCGCTTCTTGAGCTTTACCCTGAACATTTTTCGCGGTTGCTTCCATTCTGTCGTCAGTACTCATGACAGGATCTCCTATGTCGATGTGGTTAACTTGAGTCTATGGACTCAAACCTATGTATAGGATATTTCCCCGCCATCTACTCTTTTATCTGCCAAAAGAGCTGATGTGAAAACCGATTTACCCTAAGCCATGTCCTGCGGTTTAGAGGGCGTTTTAGGGGAGGACGATAGCGTATCCTTGAGCTGATCGGCTTCAGCCAGGGTGGCCTCTGGGTCGTTGTCTGTAGCCCCTTGAATATAGTTGAGCTTGACTTCTTCCAGCAGGCCCGCCAACAAACTCTGCAGCTCGCGCTGGGTTTTTGCGTCTTGGATTTCCTGCAGGAACGCCTTCCGAAAGTCTTGCGCGAGCTGGTCAAAAAGAACCCGCCCCGCCTGATCGCTATAGGACTCGACAAGCACTTCGTAGGTCTGCTGAGCGAGGTAGTCCGATAAATCGACGATGGCGGTCTCTGGGATGTTATCCAAACCCGGCACCTGCTGCAGCCCCCGGTAAACGTCAGATTCTTTGACAGCCCCCTGAATACTGTGGCGCAGCAGCGCCTCTACGTCGGGCTGCACCTGGGGCAGCACCCGGTAGATGGCGAGGTCTAGGAGGCGATCGCTTAGGGCGTCTACCTTATCCACATCGGACACCTGAATGTAGGGCTTTTCCCCGCCAAGCAGGGCCTGCACTAGCGCTCCCGTTTCCACCGACTCTTTCGCCTGGTTGATCAGCCGCACCAGGGCAAAGGTGGCCACCCGCTCTGATAGATAGGCGGCCGGCTCGTGGGTCATTTGCTGAATCGGCCGCTCCATATTCACCAAGCCCGACTGGTTGAGCCGCACCGACACCGGAATCAACCGCAGCCATCGCCACAGCGGCAGAATGAGAAAGCCGTCATACCAGCGGCGCAGCATGGCGTCTAGCCAGGAGATGTCCGGCTGGCGCAGGCTTTCGGCAAGGGTCTGCCGTAAAAACTCAGCCAGGAAGAAAGCCCCAAACCACAAATCGATTTGCCAAAACCGATCGACAATCTGCCCGTTGTCATCCGTGGTGCGGAAGTAGTTTCGCTCTAACAGCGGCTCTAGCTTTTTCTGGAAAAATTTGTAGGCCTCTGGCCAGCTCGTCTGGTTGAGAAAATCTTCACTCCAAAAGGTCTCGAAGGCCTCCAGTGCGCTACTCGCCTGCGTCATGTTTCGAATGCGGCGTTTGAGCTTGGCGAAAGTGCCAAACTGCCCTGCAGAGGCAAACGGATTTTCTTGGATCAGGGCTTCGCTCTGCCGCCGCAGCTGAGCCAGCGCATCGCCTACGGCCGCCGCCTCTAAGCTGGGGGCGGATTCAATCTGCTGGTGCAGCGCATCGACGGTCTGAATATAGGCAAAAGTGGTGGGGTGGGGTTCGATGCCTTTGACTGGGTCGTAGGCCGTAACCACGGCGGGAATATAGCGCAGGTAGAGGTTGCGCAGCGGCAGGTAGCTGACGTTGAAGAGGGCGATCGCTAGGTTGACCACCGCTACTATGGCAACGGCTTTACCCCACCAGTTGCGGGAGGGATGAGACGGGGCGGGGGATCGAACGACTGAATTGGAGGCTACCATGGGCTATCGGCGTAAGAAGTCTCAGCTTAACTATGCTACTCTAGAAGACCGCGGGCGATTAGCACAGTGGTAGCGCACTTCCTTCACACGGAAGGGGTCACTGGTTCGAATCCAGTATCGCCCATTTAAAGTTCAAACCATCAAAAGCCAAGCTTTTCAAGGCTCAAAGCCCTAACTCAGCTTGGCTTTTGGCTTGGAATTTATGCCGCTTCCAAATGATACGAAATTTTAAGATGGACATTTTTATGTCGATTTAGCCAATTTTTGACTATCATTTGACTATCAAGATTAGTACAGCCGCTCTAGGAGATAGTCATGCATCCCAGATCTGGTCGGGCTCAGAAAGGTACTGTAAGCGTTGAATCGTATCGTGGACGGCTGCGGCTACGCCTGCCGCGTCAACTCTTTGGTGGAAAACAGAAATATATTTCTACTGGCTTCGCTGATACAGCCATCAATAGAAAGGCCGCTGAAGCGAAAGCTAAGCTGATTGAGTCTGACATTGCCTT
>JBHJHD010000077.1:0-29740 GCA_050331115.1 Elainellaceae cyanobacterium | reverse complement strand
CTACAAACCGGGACGTAGACGTCTGAAAACAGCTTTCTCACCCCTAAACCGGGATAAGACCCCCGTCCATAGCGAATCGCTATGTCCACCGTCCGGGCCTTTAAGTCAACCACCTGCACCGACGTTTTCAGACAAATATCGCGACGTTTTCAGACAAATATCGACGTTTGGGTGGGCGGTTTGAAAGCTTGGCAGGCGGAGCAACAGCCACTTGAAGGCAAAGTCGCTGATGGCGGTGCCTTGGAATACGCCGCAGAATACCCGAGAGAAGTATTGGCAAACTGCCCCGGCAGCAATGTGAACGGTGGCTCAAATTGGGCAGTCAGATCGAGAGACCATCTCTGCGCTGATTCAGCGGATGACCGAGGCTGAAGACCCGCTCTGGATTACCGGGGATGTGGTTGGGGCATTGAGCGCCCTAACTGGAAAATCGTTTGGCTATGACAGGGCTGCTTGGCAGGTCTGGTGGCAGGAAAAGCTGAGCGATAACGGGCGTGAGGCAGCGCACTGAGGGAACCCGCCAGGCATTTTAGCGTCAAAAGCGAATGAAGCTATACGCTAAAAGCATAGGTCATCTAAAAAAAGAAGTGGAAGTGAAGACAGCTGATTTAGCCTGCTGCTCTTATTCTTCAAAGCTTTTTCGGTGCTTTACCCCGCTACCTAAAATCACCTTTGGTAGCGCGCTTTTACGCCAAAATCAGAGTCGTAAAAGCGCCACAATATCTACTGCTTTGGCCTAGGTGCGCTACCAGTCAAGCCTATACAAGGACTCATGACCCCATAAGGTCAACCTCGTTGTGCTGCCCCTTTGGCAAAAAATTAATTCTGCGCTGGGATAGAATCGCGCACTCCCTATATATTTTCATTTTCACAACCAAGCCGCTGGGAGCTTCATAATCTGGTTTCCTTTATGTCAGGAATTAAGCAGCATTCAACAGGCCTCCCAAAAATTTTGGCTTCGCTAAGCTCACAATAAAGCAGCGTTTGCGATCGCCATAGTAGGGCGATCTACTTTTCTAAACTTGTTTAGCCTGAAAGAGGATTATCTTCCCTCTTGCAGATGTTCTATTGCTTTTTTAAGCTTCAAAGATTAACTATTAAATAATGTAGTAGAGATGAGCAACCTCAACCCATTCGAGTTTCAGCAGCGTGGGGTGAAAGCACCCATATCGGAGTCGAATTTGACTCCTAACTTCTTCAAGCAGAGCGTTGACGAAATTCTCGAGAAAACGGCAGATCCAAACAGCATTTCCTATACGCCAATTGGAGATAAGGCCATCCTCAAACCTGCGGGCATCCAAGCTGCTCAGGGGCTCGTTCCCGATGAGGTTCCTATCATTCTTCAGCCCCATGAGGACACGATTCCCATCTATCGGGCAAAAGTTGACTGGGGAACGGCTGCCCGCGTGCCAGGTGCCCGCCATGATCATACGGGTGAAGTGATTGGCCAGCTGCCTGTGGACCCATCCGTGACGCTGGCCCACACCGACGGCACCCCAAACATGTCGGCGGTCTACCTCGATAGCGATGGCCACACCATCAAGAATCTACAGCCGCTGCATATCCCTAAAGGCGGAGAATATGCGACAGCAAAGTGGTCGTCTTTCAAAGACGGAGATCTTCTCGGCGATCGCACCTATGGTGCCCACGGCGGTAGCCAGCTGTCGAGCCTCGACAACTCGATTAAAGTAGGTGAGCTGGTTCCGGGCGGCAAAGTCAATCACGCACTCAACCTGCAGCTTTGGGGCAAAGAAAATTACTACTACGACCCGAAAGACAACACGCCAGGGTATCGCTGGCCTGCGACGCGAGCCGACGCCTACGCCTCTAAATCAACCTACGGCGGCGGCAACTCACAGCTAGAAATGGGAGCACTGCTGGCGCTTCCCAAAGACTTTGACATGGGGGCGCTCAAAACGGAACCCGCCAAGATGCTGGCCGAGACGCTGATGACCTACGGCGGATATGTGGTCGACGACACGGCTTGGGACGTGTTTGCAATTACCACTGAAACCGGCCCCGGTGGCGATGTCCAAGATGAATTTAAGGACGCCTGGGGCTTCAAGATGAATGAGCGGAGCGAGGGGCACCCCTGGCGCGACGACATCAATACTATCTTTACGCGTCTGCATACTGTAACGAACAACGGGCCTAACTCAGTTGGGGGCGGGCATTCCAAGCCGATTCCTGACGCTGTTGAGCTAGAGCCTGTCGTCACGCCCAAGCCGCCAGCGCCCAAGTCACCCCCAGCAGAAGAGCCCGACCAGCCTGGCGATGCGCCGACGCCCGGTGCCGAATCACCGATACCCAAACCCAGCGGCCCTGAGCCCCTACCCACACAGCCTGAAGTCATCCGAATAAATGCTGGCGGCGGCGCGTTTACGGACGGTAAGGGCAACCGTTGGACTGCAGATCGCTACGCTGCGGGCGGCAGGACTTTTTCCACGAAAGCTGGTATTGCTGGCACGAGCGACGATGCCCTATTCCAGAGCGAGCGATATCAGAAGAACCTGTCTTACGATATCCCGGTGGAGAACGGCAGCTATGAGGTAAACCTCACGTTTGCTGAAATCTATTGGAGTGCCGCCGGTAAGCGCCTGTTCGACCTCAAAGCTGAAGGCAAGACCGTGATCGATGATCTCGATATCTATGCTGAAGCCGGAGGTAAGTATAAGCCTCTAGAAAAAACAGTCCGAGCGACTGTGACCGACGGCAATCTTGACCTCGACTTTGAGACGATCGCCGACAACGCGAAAGTTTCTGCGATTGAAATTGTCAAGCAGACATCGGCCCCTACGCCAAAACCAGGTCCCGATCCGGTTCCCAGCCCGACCCCAGCGCCAGATCCGGCGCCAGCTGATCCGATCCGAGTGCAGGCCGAAGATATGGCGCTGTCGGGTAAATATCGCGTTGAGTCTATTGAAGCGGCCTCAGGCCGAAAGGTCATCAGCCTTAACGGTGGCCCTCAGGGGGAGATTGGACGCGCCGCTGTAGAGTTCAGCGGGCCTTCAGGTACCTATGACGTCAAAGTAGCCTATTTTGATGAAATCGACGGCGTTAGCTCGATCAAAGTCAAGCAAGAGGGTAAGCTGCTTGATTCATTCAAGCTAGACCAGATGCTGGGAAGCGCTGCCCCCGACAAGAAAACCCTAACTTCCCGCAAAATCGCAGGGGTTGAAATTAATACGGGTGACGTCTTCAAGCTCCGCGGCGCCGAGGAGACCAACCCGCGCAGCGCAGAGTACGCTCGAATTGACTATATCGAGTTTGTGTCAACGTCTGGTGTTTCTACGGTGAAGCTATCGGATCAAGAGGCGATCGCCGGTATTTCTAGGGTTCTCGGTGGCGATACCCTACAGGGTTCAGCTGGCGATGCCGCTCTCCAAACAGATACCTTTACCGGAGGAAGCCAGCCCACTGTCATTCTTCCTGACGCTCAGATAAGCCAGTCCAATAGCGATGCTCCCCTCGCCACTGGTTTGAATGACTTTAATCTGGCTCGCGATCTGGGCATGACGAGTCAAGATGACCTTCAGCTTGCGGACACGCTAGGCCTGTACCAGCTCGGTACCGCTTGGGCGGAAACCGAAGATCTCAGCAGCGCTATGCAGCCTTTCAACCAGGCTGGGCCGAGTCGTCTGGGTCAGGCTGCGGCGTCCTCTGTCTCGGATGACCCGTCTGTCCTTGCCGCATAGGGCTTGTCTGAAGGGATTTGCTATTGCGCTGGGCCAGCCGCCTATATGCAGGTGTCCAATACGCATTGGGCACCTGTGTACGGGGCTAGGGTTGTCTGGTTCCGTTAGGCAGCAGCGTGCCTCGGGTCTGGGCAAGGGCGAGCTGTTGGAGATTAATGTTGGCGTTGATCAGACAGGCATTCGTTAAATCTGCAGACCTCAAAGTTGCTTCTGCGAAGTTGGCATGCCTACAGTTTGTCCACCGCAGCGCTGCCCCGTCGAGCTGGGCCCGACTGAGGTCAGCGCGCTCTAGCACGGCATCTGTTAGGGTGGCGGCGGTCAGGTTTGCGCCATCTAGGCGAGCGGCAAATAGATTCGCCCCAGTCAAATCTGCCCCTGAGAAATCAGCGCCGCTTAGATCAGCGCCTCTGAGATTAGTGCGGCAGAGGCAGGCGTTTCTGAAGTCGTAGCCTTTGAAATTCCGGCCTGGGAGATTTGCATGGGTCAAGTCTTGGTCGGCAAAAGACTTAGACAGTATGGCTTGCGATAGCTCTAAATTCATGATTCCTAAGTGACGATTCTTTTGTGCATATGCAGCGATGTCGATTGTGGACGGACAACAATGGGTCCGCCCCGTCTTCGTAAAGCTCAGGCTGATGGCGAATTGGTCTTAGGGTGCCAAAGCCTAAAGCGAATTCCTCAGCATGTCCACTGGGTTGTGGGGGGCTGCGTTTGCGCAATCACATTTCCGCGGGAAACTACGTAGCATACGGTTGGGCGTCGCCGCAGTGCATCGTAGCGATCGCTCGCATCCAGCACAATTAGGTTGGCGGGGCGGCCTATCTCAACGCCGTATTGGTCTTCTAGATTCAGCGTCCGCGCCCCGTTCCAGGTGATCATGTCGTAGCAGGCGTCGATTTCGGCGGTGCCCGTCATCTGGCAGACGTGCAGGGCCATGTGGGCTACATCGAGCATGTTGCCCGTCCCCAACGGGTACCAGGGGTCCTGAATGCAGTCGTGGCCCAGGCTGACGTTGATGCCCCGCTGCCACAGCTCCTTCACCCGCGTGACGCCCCGCCGCTTGGGGTAGGTGTCGCAGCGTCCCTGCAGGGTGATGTTGATTAGGGGATTGGCGATAAAGTTGATGTTGGCGCGGCCCAAAAAGCCCATGAGCTTGAGGGCGTAGGCGTCGTTATAGGAGCCGAAGGCGGTGGTGTGGCTCGCGGTGACGCGATCGCCGCAGTCTCCGCGAATTGCGCAGGCGGCAACCACCTCCAAAAACCGAGACTGGTCGTCGTCGATTTCGTCGCAGTGGATGTCGACGAGGCGATCGCAGCGCTGGGCTAGCTCAAAGGTGCGGTGCACCGAGCGTACGCCGTCTTCTCGGGTGAGCTCGTAGTGGGGGATACCGCCGATCACGTCTACCCCCAGCTCGGCAGCTTCGGTCATCAGCCGGTCTCCGCTGGGGCTGCCGTAGATGCCGTCCTGGGGGAAGGCTACCACCTGCAGCGTCATCCAATCTTTCACTGCCTCCCGCACCTCTAGCAGCGCCTTGAGGGCGGTGAGGGTCTGCTCGCTGACGTCGGCGTGGCTGCGCACAAAAAGGACGCCCTGGGCGGCGTGCTGCTTCAAGGTGGCGATCGCCCGCTGCTTCACGTCTTCCAAGGTGAGGCTCTGCTTCCGCTGCCGCCAGATTTCAATGCCCTCAAACAGGGTGCCGCTGTCGTTGGGCCGGGGCTCGCCCGCCGTCTGGGCTGAGTCGAGGTGAACGTGGGAATCGACGAAGGGCGGGCTCACCAGCCGCGATCGCACGTCAAGCTCTATATGTCCTTTTGCGTTGAGCTGGGGTGCGATGGCCGCAATTGTGCCGTCGTCAATGGCGATATCTACTGCCTTAGCGGGGCCGCTGCGCTGGAGCAGGCGGCAGCGACGGAGCAAAAGATCATGCAGGTTAGACATGGCATTGGTTCTTAGGAGAGATTTTGCGCCCCGGCTCTGACGCAGCGGCTTTAAGCTTGTTAAGATATTGTTACAAATTAAACCATTTAAGCCGTATCAATACGGTAAGGGTGGCTACGGTTCAATATTATGCTGGTCCAGCCTGATACATCATCGCCCAATCCACCGCAGCCGGAGCGACAGGGTCCACCAACCCTGAACGCCCGCGATCTCCATAAGTTCTACCGTCGCGATCGCCAGCGGATTACGGCGGTGGGGGGCGTTTCCCTGGCAATTTCCCCTGGTGAGGTGCTCGCGTTTCTGGGGCCCAACGGCGCGGGAAAAACCACCACCATCAAAATGATTGCCGGGCTGGTGCGCCCCGATGCGGGAGAGGTGAGTATCTCGGGCCGCAACCCCCATGCTGACCCGCTGGCGCTTCAGGGCGTCGGGGCCGTGCTGGAGGGCAACCGCAACCTCTACTGGCGGCTGACGGCCCTGGAGAATCTGGAATATTTCGGCGTGCTGCGGGGCATGGATCGCCGGACGGCGCGGCGGCGTGGCCTGCTGCTGCTGGAGCAGTTTAGCCTGGCTGATAAAAAAGATACGCCGGTGCGCACCTTTTCGAGAGGGATGCAGCAGAAGCTAGCGATCGCCGTAGCCTTGGTGCACAATCCCCAGCTGCTGCTGCTGGATGAGCCTACCCTGGGTCTGGACGTGGAGGCGGGGGAGCACGTCAAAGGGCTGGTGCGGGCGATCGCGGCTCAGGGCTGCGCGGTGCTGCTTACCACCCACCAGCTAGACGTCGCCGAAGAGCTATCGGACCGGGTGGCCATCATTCGCCAGGGGCAGATTGTCGCCCAATCCACCACCGCTGATCTAATTCGCCAGTTTTCCGACGCTGCTTACCGGGTGGAGGTTGACGGGGAGATCAGCGCTGCCCAGCGCCAGGCGATCGCCGCCCTAGAGGCCTCGGTGTGGGACAACGTCGTCCACTACCTGGGCGATGCCCCCGGCTTGTACCAGCTGTTCGATATTTTGCGGCCTCTGCCGATCCTGCAGGTTGCCCCCGACCGTCCCGATTTAACCGATGTCTTTCTTAAGGTGGTGCGCGATGAAACTGTTTTGGGTGGAGCTATTTCGAGCAGAGCTGAAGCGGAGCTGGACTGAGCTGATTCGCTATCCGGCGGAGGCCATCGGCGGCATCGTGATTATCACCATCGTCTTCTATGGCCTGTTTCTCAGCGCCCGCTACATGGCCGGGCCCGCGATGCAGTTTGGCGATCGCCTCGATGCGGTGGTGGTGGGCTATGTGCTGTGGACCTTGACCCTGTTCATCATCAGCGATATTTCCCTAAATCTGCAGTCAGAAGCCCAGACCGGCACCCTAGAGCAGATTTTCCTGTCTCCCTTCGGAGCCTCCCGCATATTTTTGGTCAGGGCTTTGGCGAGCCTCACCATTCGCCTCACCCTGATCACGACCATTCTGCTGATTTTGATGGGAATCACCGGCAGCCGACTGCAGTTCCCCCCTACTCTGGTGCTGCCGCTGGTCACCATTTTGATGGCGGGCTACGGATTAGCCTTTATGATGGGAGCCTGCGCTTTGCTATTTAAGCGGGTACAGCAGCTCTTAGGCCTGTTTCAGTTTGGCCTGTTGTTTTTGCTGGCGACGCCCGTAGAAACCTGGTCGACTCAGCTCAAGCTGCTGGGCTGGATGCTGCCCATGATTCCTAGTGCGGGGCTGCTGCGGGGACTCATGGCGCGGGGAGAGGCGCTAGATTTGAGCGTCTTTGCGCTGGCCTTGGTAAACGGCGGGGTGTACTTTACTTTGGGAATGACCATATTTCGCTGGGCGGAGCAGCAGGCCAAGCGGCGGGGGCTGCTGGGCAGCTATTGAATGTGCATGAGGCGTGACGCGTTTAAGAAAGGTAAGGGCAAAGGGCGGGGTCAAGCTTCAGCCGGTAGCGCTTTTCTTCTGGCCTAGCTTAAACTCAGTTCCCTTAATGATTCGCTGAATGTTGGTCTTGTGGGTCAATAGAATGTAGCCTGCAGCAGCAAGTACAAACAGCACCGTGGGCAGGGGGCGGTTGAATAGAATAGCGATCGCCGGCACCGACAGCGCTGTGATCAAGGAGCTCAGTGAGACAATTTTGGAGAGCGCCAGTACTGTGGAGAATACGGCGAGGGCAATCAGTGCCGTGGGCCAGTGGAGCGCAAACAAAACCCCCAGCCCAGAGGCCACCGACTTCCCACCCGAGAAGCGCAGCCAAAGGGAGCGGCTGTGCCCTAAAAGCACCCCTAATCCCGCAGCTACCGCTAGCCAAACTGGCCACGAGGCAGGGCCTATGCCTGGGGGAGTGGGAATGGTGAGGTTGGGCAGATGGCTGACCCAGCGCGCGGCGATAATTGCTAAGGCCCCCTTGAGGACATCAATCGCCAGCACCGCAGCGCCAGGCCCCTTACCCAAAACCCTCAGAACGTTAGTTGCCCCTGTTGAGCCGGAGCCGTGCTGGCGAATGTCGATGTCCTTGAGCATTCGCCCCGCCAGATACCCCGTGGGAAGAGAACCAAGTAAGTAGGCAACTGAAAAGATAGCGCCTAACCAGACAAACCACGTCATAGATCTTGCTTATTACGCTGCTACAGGCAGTAACAAGTGTAGTCCCGATTGGGGCTGTGGGGAGCAAGGTCTTCAAAATTAGTAACTACAGATGTAGACAGGCGTAAGATGGCCTCAGCTTTGAAACCGCCAGACGCATCCCCGGCGGTACGCGCTTAGCGGCTTTGGAGAAGAGGCGATACGCCTTGGTTTTACCCCTCTAAATCCCCTACGCCCTCAGGGCGAGGGGGATTTAGAGGGGGGCTTTCGAGACGCTAAACAGATACCCCCGACGCTAGAAAATACCGGAACAAGATACGCCGAAATTAGTAGAAAGGCAGTGGGTCTGAGGGATCGGGGGCAAATGCGAGCCAGCGCGGAAACTGCAGCAGCGACAGGCTGACTTTATCTTCTCCTTCGTCAATGAAGATGAGCGGCATCTGGCCCTGCTCCACAAGCCGCTCTGCCCGCTGGGCCACAGCTTCCGGCGCTTCAAACAGCACGATGCCCCGCTGCGCGCCAAAGTCGGTGCGGGATATGCCCAGACAGTCCTGCAGCCCCCGTCGCCATTCCCCCAGCCGCTCTGGGGAGTCTCCCAAGATGAGGGCCCGGACGCGATCGCCATGGAGCTCCCGCAGCGCTGAAATAACGGCTGCCGCAACCAGCACGTTTTGAAGCCGGGACCCCATGGTTTTAATGGCCCCTCGCTGTCCTAGGTCAAAAAACCACTGGGAGGCCCGCTCGGCGTGGACGGGTTCAAATGTCCGTCTGAGCTGCCAGGGCCGCCCGTAATAGTTGGGCATGGTGCGGTACTGGGCCAAAAGCTGGCGAATGCGGTCCGCTTCTCCGCTGGTGGGCTGTTCGACAGGACCTGCAGGACGACGACCGGGCTGCGGTTCAGCAGGCCTTGCCCCAGAGGACTCAGCGGCTTCGCCGGTCCTGCGGGGTGGCTGAAGATCTAGCGGGCGGGATGCCCCGGGGCGGCGCTCTGACGGCGGTCGCTCTAGAGGAGGACGCTCTGGAGCGGGTCGCTGTCGGCGGCGGGCGGGGGGGGAGCCTGCCTCAGGCGATCGCTCAGGCTGTAGGGATGGCAGGGGCTGTCCGGAGGGGGCCGCCGGAGGTGCAGTCGTACCGAGCTCTAGCTGCTCAGCCGTCGCCGCTAAGTCCTGCAAACTGCCCACCAGGTAATCCTTAAAGCCCTGGACCCGCACGGCCAGATCCTGGGACACGCCGACAAAGCTCTTGCGCATCTCCGCACGGATTCTCTCCTGCCGCCGCTCTAGCTGCTCTACCGAGGTCTGAAGCGCTTTACGACGCTGCTCTAGATCGGCCAGCCCTTCCTCGACAAGTCGCGATACAGCGGTCTGCACGTCTTGGGTTTGCTCACGAATCAGACGATCGCGCGTCTCCTGGAGGCCTTCAATCTCCTGCTGCAGATCGCGGAGCTGCCGCTGCAGGGTGCGATACTCAGAGGACTGATCTGAAGCACTGGCGCGGTCTGCCTGTGAAGCAGCCCTCGCCGTACTCGCCGCAGCAGAGGCGTTCGAGGTGCTCCTGTCGACAGGGCGCAGGGGTGGCCTGATACTAGACCTGAGGCCTGAGCCGGCGTTGGGCACGGCATCGCGCCCGGTGTCTGTTGTCTCAGCCGAATCTGACGGCTCAATCATGAGAATTCTCAAGTTGTGAACTAAAGATCATAGCCCATAGTGCCTCCACCAGCCTCTAGCGCCTAAAAATATTGCGCAGGCGGCTGATGAGCGATCGCGCTTCAGGATGCTTCAGCAGGCAGGTTGGCCGGCAGCCGGTGGCTCTCTAGCGCCCCTCGCAGCTCGTCAGGGTCAAATAAAATTGGCAGAAAGTGAATGCTGTTGACTTCCTTAAAGTAGAACAGAATCGGTACGGGACGCCAAAAAATGCGCCAGCTCTGCCAGTCTGCATAGGGGAAGCGGCGAATTAGGCTGTCGCTGCGGTAGATGTCGAGGTTGCTAGCGGTGAAGGTAAGCCGCAGCGTTGCCGCCTGGACCAGAAGAAAGCAGGCAAATAGGGCGATCGCCACGCTCAGCCAGGGTGAGACCAGCAGCAGGGGCAGGGCCAGCAGCCCTAGCCCGATGGGCAAGCTGTAGCTGGGGGAGAGCTGCACCGATGCGCCAGCAGCGTTAGGAGAAGAAGGGTTGACTACCATAGTTTGATACTAAAAGAGTCTGATACTGAAAGCGTTCGTGGAGATATAGGCAGGGAGGATACATTCGAAAGCTGATGGGCAAAAGCTGGTGGGCAAAAGCCGATGGGGGACTTGCCCGCAGGCCTAAAATCTGCAGAATCCATCTCACATGTATGTATTTTAGCGGAGTGGGCCTAGTGGATCGGGCCCCCTCCGCTGCTCGATGTTGTGCTAGAGCCCGGTAGCGGCGGTGCCCGTGCCCTGGAACATCAGCCACGACATGAGGAAGTTGGTAATAAAGATCATCAGCAGGGCTGTCACCACAGAAGCCGTGGTCGACTGGCCTACACCCTTAGCCCCGCCGGTCGTCGTGAGCCCCCAGCTTGCGCCAATAATTGCGATTAGCGCCCCAAACACAACCGACTTGATGATTACGCTTACCAGATCCCAGGCGTCCAAAAAGTTCCGCGCGGACTGCAAGAATACGGAGTAGGAGATACCGTAAAGGCTATCTGCCAAAATCATGCCGCCCGTCATGCCCGTGATAAACGACCACAGGCTAAGAATAGGCACCATGATGCAGCAGGCCAGTACGCGGGGCAGCACGAGGTAGTCAATTGGGTCAGTCTTGAGCATTTGCAGGGCGTCAATTTGCTCGGTAACCACCATGGTGCCGATCTCCGCCGCGAACGCTGACCCGACTCGTCCGGCGACGACGATAGCGGTCAGAACGGGTGTAAGCTCTCGGATTAGGGCCACCGCC
Organism: Elainellaceae cyanobacterium; assembly: GCA_050331115.1. Lineage (GTDB taxonomy): Bacteria > Cyanobacteriota > Cyanobacteriia > CAKZMO01 > CAKZMO01 > JBCCAG01. The sequence continues at coordinate 18,602 of JBHJHD010000077.1, read as the reverse complement.
AGGACACCGCCCACGGCGGTGCTGGCTCCGAAGTTAATAAACTCTCGGGCCACTTGGATTGTGAACACCATACCCACTGTTGCTGCCGTCATCAGGGCAATCAGCAGGGAGTCGGGGCCGACTGAAGCAAGTTGATCAATAGTATTGCGCCGGTGGATGCGTCCTCCGACTATGTGTATAATCACCTGTCCGCCGAGAAAGACAGAAGCAATTAACCGGCGCACCCAGATCAGCAGGCCGAATTTGGTGAACTGACTCATGGGAGGTACGGATAAATTTTAGAAAGATTTAAGATTCTTGTCATACAGTCTACTCTTTCGGAGATTGCGCCTATCTTAAGAAAGTATAGAGAAGAGAAGTGTCACGTCGGCATTATGACCCACTTTACGAGATCGCTTCTGATAACTGGTCTGATGGGCTGCTCAGTCCCTACTCTACTCATTGGTGGAGGGTTGCTCGGCGCTCTTATGCTGGGTCAGGTCCCAATCGCCGCAGACCTTGGGCAGTTCGCGGCTGACAGTATTCTAAGCATTCTGCAGGTCTTTGGCAGCGGTAGCCCTCTTCAAGGGGTGTTGATAATCAGCCTCGCCATCAGCAGCGTCGGTGTCTTGTTCAACACCTACAACTTGCTCTATCTATCACGCCCCATCCGTTGATTTTGAGCACGCTAGCCTAGCGCAATGACGAGCTCGGTTTGATAGCGCCGCGGCTCTAGAGACGGTAGGTCTGCCAGTGATAATAGATGTCGATTCGGTACGGTACCATCTATCCTGTAGACTGAGCAGTCCAATGGTAGTTTGCTGTGCGTCACTGGTTTTCTAGACAAAGCGTGGTCACTCCCTTTAGGCATTGGCTAGGCCGCCATGTGCCGAAGCGCGTCATAAAACAATTCTCTACGGGCCAAACGGCGCTTTGGAAGCGCCACGTAAATCGCTTCAAAGGCCGCGTTAGTCAGGCGATCGCCCGGTCAGGCTCCCAGCGGTTGATAGCGAGCTTGCTCTGCTTGGCGATCGTATTCACCGCTCCAGCAGCGGCCTATGGGCAGGCGGCACCGAGCAGCAGCCTGAAGCCCTACATCGATCGCACCCTCGATCGAATTACGGAATTTACCTTAGATAACGGCATCAAGTTTATCGTCTTCGAGCGGCACGACGCCCCGGTTGTCTCTTTCATGACCTACGTCAACGTCGGCGCGGCTGAGGAAGAAGACGGTGAGACGGGTGCGGCCCACTACTTAGAGCATTTAGCGTTCAAGGGTACGAGCCGCATTGGCACCACCGATTATGGGGCCGAGAAGCTGCTGCTTGCTGAACTTGATCAGGTATTTGAGCAGCTCAAGGCGGCGCGGGCCGCCGGTGATGCTGAGCAGGTTGACCAGTTGACCACGGCTTTTGAGGCACTCAACGCCGAGGCGAGCGAGTATGTGCTTCAGAACGAGCTGCCTCGAATTGTGGAGCAGGAGGGGGGCGTTGGGCTCAATGCCACCACCTCGGCCGACGCCACGCGCTACTTTTACAGTCTGCCCGCCAATAAGCTGGAGCTGTGGATGTCTCTAGAGTCTGAGCGCTTCTTAGACCCGGTGTTTCGGGAATTTTATGAGGAAAAGGACGTCATCCTCGAAGAGCGCCGCCTGCGGGTGGACAATTCTCCCATCGGCAAGTTGATCGAGGAGTTTTTAGCCGCGGCGTTTGACGACAACCCCTATCAGCGTCCAGCCATTGGCTATGAGGACGACCTGCGCACGATGGAGCGGGAAGACGTCCAGGATTTTTTTGAGCGCTACTACACCCCTGATCGCATGACTCTGGTGGTTGCCGGCGATGTCGATCCGAGTCGTGTAGAGCAGCTGGCAGAGGCCTACTTCGGGCGCTATCCGGCGCGGCCTGCGGCCCCGCAGGCGACCGCTGATGAGCCTGAGCAGACCGCGCCCCGCTCGTTTACCCTCCGGCTGCCTACCCAGCCCTGGTACCTAGAGGGCTATCATCGCCCCAGCCTAAATCACCCTGACCACACGGTGTATCAGCTGATGGGCTCTATCTTGTCCGATGGACGCACCTCTAGGCTGTATCAGAGCCTTGTCGAAGGTCAGCAAATTGCGCTGACGGCTGAGGTCCTCAACGGATTTCCGGGCGATCGCTTCAACAATTTGCTGATGCTCTATGCGCTCACTGGCCCTGGTCATACGGTGGAAGAGCTGGCCATGGCGATTGACGACGAGCTTGAACGGCTTAAAACCGAGCCCGTCACTCAGCAGGAGCTCGATCGCGTTAAGACCCAGGCTCGAGCTGGTCTGCTGCGGCTGCTTGCCTCCAATCAAGGTATGGCAAGTCTGCTAGCAGAGTATGAAGCAAAGACCGGCAGCTGGCAAAATCTGTTTAATGAACTGACTCAAATTGAGGCGGTGACTGCAGCGGATATTCAGCGGGTTGCCCAGGAAACATTCCGGCCCGAAAACCGCACGGTAGGTAAGCTTCTACCTGTTGAGGAAGCGAACTAAAGGAAATGAGCTGTTAACTAATCATGATGATGCCAGGCATGCAGAAGACGCCCGCGACGCTCTATAAGCGCAGATTGCGGCTGTGGCGCTACGTCGCTATTGCTGTTGTATCGACCCTCCTGATTTTGGGGTTGGGGCGACAGCCCGCCCTAGCGACTCAGGCTCAGTATTACAGCGAGCTAGAGTTCCCGCCCCTCCCGGACCTAAACATTCCCGACTACACCACGTTTCGCCTGGATAACGGCCTTCAGGTCTATCTGATGGAGGACCACGAGCTGCCTTTGGTGGGGGGTACGGCCCTCGTCCACACAGGCAATCGCTACGAGCCTGCTGACGAAGTGGGTCTGGCCGGTATCGTCGGAAGCGTGATGCGCAGCGGCGGCACGCAAACCTACCCTGCTGATGCCCTCAACGAGTTCCTAGAGCAGCGGGCCGCCAGCATCGAAACGGGTATCGACGTTGATTCGGGCAACGCTAGCTTCAGCGCCTTGAGTGAAGACCTGCCTGAGGTGTTTGATCGGTTTGCCGACGTGCTGCGCCGCCCGGCGTTTCCCCAAGAGAAGATTGACTTCACCGTCAGCCAGATTGAGGGAAATATCGCCCGCCGCAACGATAACCCAGAGGGTATTTTGTCTCGGGAGTTCGGCAAGCTCGTTTACGGCAGCGAGAGCCCCTATGCGCGCACTGTGGAATACAGCACTTTAGAGAACATCGCGCGCAGCGACGTGGTTGAGTTCTACAACGATTATTTTTACCCCGGCAACATGCTGCTGGGCATCGTGGGAGACTTCGACCCGGCAGCAATGCAGCAGCGGGTAGAAGCAGCCTTTGGGGACTGGTCTCCCAGGGCGACCGAGCCGCTGCCGCCGAAGCCCGACGCAGCGCAAGCCAAGACCTCTGGCGTCTTTTTTGTCGATCAGCCCCAGCTCAGTCAAAGCTACATTCAGCTGGGGCACCTCGGCGGCACGCGCCGCGGCCCCGACTACGCGGAGCTATCGGTGGTGAATGAAGTGCTTAACGGCCTGGGTGGACGGCTGGTTAACGAGGTGCGATCGCGTCAGGGGCTAGCCTACGTCACCTACGCGGTTTGGTCGGCGCGCTACGACTACCCCGGCGTGTTTATTGCTGGGGGGCAGACGCGCTCCGAGGCTACCGTGCCCTTCATTCAGCTTACCCTCGCAGAAATCGAGCGTATTCGTCAGGAGCCCATCTCCCAAGAAGAGCTGACTCAAGCCCAGGACTCTGTCTTAAATTCGTTCGTCTTCAACTTTCAGACACCGAGTCAGACCCTTTCGCGAGTAATGCGCTACGACTACTACGATTACCCCAGCGACTTCATCTTTCAGTACCGGCAGGAACTGCAGGCGGTTACCCCAGAATCGGTCCAGCAGGCCGCCTATGAGCACCTCAGTCCCGATCAAATCGTGACGCTGGTGGTCGGCAATCAAGCTGAGATCGATCCGCCGCTGAGAACCTTAGCTCCGGATGATGTCACTGCGATTGACGTTGCCATCGCGAACTAGCTGCCGTCAAACCACTAGGAAAATATCATGTGTCGCATTGTTGGATACGTGGGACAGGCGATCGCGCTGGAGCAGCTGCTCTATCAGCCTGAACATTCCCTCGTGCACCAAAGTTACGCGCCCCAGGAAATGACCGCAGGCACGCTGAACGCCGATGGATTTGGCGTCGGCTGGTATGGCGCGGGCAAACCGGCGATCGCTGAGGCAGGTGCGGTTGAGCCAGAAGATGCGGCCCTAGAACCCTTCACGTATCGAAGCGTTCTGCCGATTTGGAACGACGTCAACCTGCCTGATTTGAGCCGCTACGTCACCTCGCGGATGATCTTGGCCAGCATTCGCAGCGCCACCCCCGGACTTCCCGTAGATCTAAGCAACTGCCCGCCCTTTCGACATGGGCAGACGCTGATGGTTCATAACGGGGCGATTGAAGATTTTCGCCAGACCTTGCTAACGCCGCTGCGCGATCGCCTTTCGCCCAAGTTTTCCCGGCGCATTGAAGGCTGCACCGACTCAGAATATCTGTTTGCGCTTATTTTGAATTATTGGGAGAGCGCCGACTCACCGGAGCAGGGGCTCTCGAGGGCGCTCTCGACGCTCTTGTCCCTGGCGAATGAACACCAGGCTGAGGTAAGCGCCAACGTCATTCTCAGCGCTGGTTCCCGGTTGATTGCCTGCCGGGCGGGCAATAAATCTCCCCAGCCGTCCCTATACTGGCTGCAGAACGATCCCAACCTTGGCGGCGTAGCGATCGCCTCTGAACCGCTGTGGTTTGGGAAGTGGCAGCCGTTTCCAGAGCAGACTATCCTCACTGTGGAGAACGATTTGAGTGTCAAACTCCAGTCCCTCTAGCCTATCGCTGAGCCCTCAAGCCCACCTCGATTGCTCGGCGTCTCTAGTAAATTCAGAGTCTACTGGGCAAAGCTGCATCGCGCCTGATTCATACGCGGCCTTTCACAGCGGCGATCGCGACTCTATTCGAGACGCCCTGCGCGGCGCGTTTCAGGCCTGCCGAGCGGCTACCCTGAGCCTGTTTAGCGCCGCTATTCAAGACGGTCATCAGGGCTTTCGCCAGCAGGCCCACCCGGACTTTAGCCCGGCGGGCTGGCATCTAGGTCATATCGGCTACACCGAGGCGCTCTGGGTGCTGGAGCATATGGCCCAGATGCCCCCATCGCCGGAATACCGGGTGCTATTTGCTCAAAACGGTTTGCCCAAGGCAGAGCGCCAAAACCTGCCGGCGATCGCTGAGATTGTGGACTATTTAGACCGCATCCGCATCCGCGTTCTAGACCATCTGAGCGAAGCCCCAGTCGACCAGCAGATGCGCCTCTGGTGGTTTTTACTGCAGCACGAGAGCCAGCACGCCGAAACGATTGCCGTGGTCCATCGGCTGCTGGAGCGCTCTAACCCTATGATTCGCGGCGATCGCCCGACCGCAGCGCTGGCTTCTGAACAGGCTCCGCCTGAGACTATGGTCTACGTCTCCGCTGGGCCGTTTCAGATGGGGAGCGATGACCCCGTCGTCGCGCTAGATAACGAGGGACCCAGCCAAAGCCGCTATCTGGACGCCTACTGGATTGACCAGTTTCCGGTCACCTGCGCGAGCTACCGCCGGTTTATGCAGGCTGGCGGCTACCAAACTGAGGCCTGGTGGTCGCCAAGAGGATGGCAGTGGCTACAGCGCCACCCCGTTTCTCAGCCGCTTTACTGGCGGGATGAAGCCATTTGGGATAGCCACCCCGTCTGCGGGGTGAGTTGGTACGAGGCTGAGGCCTATGCAAACTTTGTCGGTAAGCGGCTGCCTACCGAGGCTGAATGGGAAAAAGCGGCCTGCTGGTGCCCCCAAACGAATCAGGCACTGACGTACCCCTTAGGGGGGCCGCCACCACGAGGGTGTAATTACGGCCATCGCATCGGGCAGACTACGCCGGTCAACGCCGCTATGGACCACACAAGCCCGGCGGGATGCGCCGACATGCTAGGGAACGTGTGGGAATGGACTGCAGACCGATTCGAGGCTTATCCGCAGTTCACGCCCTATCCCTACGCGGGCTACTCCCAAGCCTATTTTGATCACCAGCACTACGTCCTCCGGGGCGGCAGCTGGAGCACTCAGTTTTGGGCGCTGCGTCCCTCATTTCGCAACTGGTATGCCCCCGACGTCCGGCAAATCTTTTCCGGATTCCGCTGCGCTTCCTCAATTGGATAGGTCATGCTGCTGAAAAAACCGTACATTAGGGGATTTTCCGCGTTTAGCTAACCCTGTAGGGTTGGAAAGGCCGCTTTGGCGGTCGCTATCTGTCGCGCAGCTTCTCCGGTAGGGCGCACGTTATCACTCAAAGAGCTACTCACACAAATGTCATTCACCTCTCCCCTAAAACCGAGCCCGTCTCAGCCATCCGCATCGGCGATCGCTAGACTCACCGTTGAAGACTTAACTGGCCCTGATGCGATCGCACAGGCCGAGCACAGCGCCGCCCAAGACGTGATAGCCGGCCTTCAGGGTCAGCCCAAGACCCTACCGCCCCGATACTTCTACGACGATTTAGGGTCGACGCTATTTGAGCAGATTTGTACGCTTCCAGAGTACTACCTGACTCGCACCGAGACTGCTATTTTAACGACATATTCCGCAGATATTGCCGCTATAACGGGCCCCTGCGACCTTGTGGAGCTGGGCAGCGGTAGCTCAACCAAGACGCGCATTCTTCTTAATGCCTATGCTGGTCAAGCCCAGCTCAAATACTGCCCCATCGACGTCAGCGCCAGCATCCTCAAGAGCAGCGCCGAGGCCCTACTCGAAGACTACCCAACTCTGAAGATCCACGGCTTGGTGAGCACCTACGAGCAGGCCTTGGCTCAGCTGCCGCCGTCCCAGTATCCCCACCGCCTCATTTGCTTCATCGGCAGCACGCTGGGCAACCTGTCCCCCAAGTCCTGCGCGGCTTTTCTAAAGCAGATTCGCCAGGCGCTCCAGCCGGGGGACTTCTTCCTGCTCGGGGTCGACCTGCAAAAGCCGATTGCTACTCTAGAAGCGGCTTACAACGACGCTCAGGGCGTAACCGCCGCCTTCAATCTCAACATGCTGCGCCACCTCAACCGCAAGTTTGACGGCAGCTTTGACTTAGACTGCTTCGAACATAGCGCCCGGTACAACGCTGAAGAAAATCAGATTGAGATGCACCTACGAAGCCTTGTAGACCAAAAGGTGACCCTAAACTCGCTGGATCTAACGGTGGAGTTTGCTGCAGGGGAAACGATTCGCAGCGAAATTTCTCGGAAGTTCACCGCCGATGGCATTGCCCAAAGCCTTGAAGCCCAAGGCTTGACTCCACTTAATATCTGGAGCGATCCGAAGCGGTGGTTTGCTGTCGCTTTAGCGAGAGCTTAGCTAATCCCGCTGCGCTTGCCGCGCTGATTACTGCAGTTAATCTAGCGTTAATTCTGAGCTCAGGAGTCGAGCTTAATTGAAGAAGTGGGGCGGTTGCTGCCCCATTTTTGCTGGAGCACCATCCACACAAAGGGCAGGTCATCGATCAAATATCTTCTCCAGAGGCGCTTAGGCTCATTAATCATTCGAAAAGCCCATTCAATTCCCAGGGCGCTAACCCATTCTGGCGATCGCGCCACTTTACGCGCCTCAAAGTCGATTGTGGCCCCTATAGCCATAATCAGCTTCGCGTGATCAAAGCAGTCCTTGTACTTATAAATCCACTTTTCCTGCTTCGGGGCACCAACGCCGACGGCTAATACCGTTGCCTTAGAAGCATTGATAAGGTTGATGATCTCTTGGCATTCCTGCTCATCCTTTTCAAAGCCGTAGGATGGAGAATGGGCTTGCACCACCATATTTCGCCCTACCGTTTCGTTGATGCGGCGGCGAGCCTCTTCTGCCACGCCTTCCGCTGCGCCTAGCAAGAAGATAGTGATGTCTTCGTCGTCGGCATAGTATTTGTAAAAGGCGGGAAACAGATCGGAACCGGATATCTTTTCGCGAATTGGGGTGCCCAAGAATCGCGATGCGTACATCAGAACTTGGCTGTCGCAGGTGCGATAGGTTGCAGCCTGGTAAGCTCTAAAAAACTCGGGATCTCTCTGCAGCTTTACGATGTGGTCAACGTTAGGGGTGAAGACGATACCACCATCTTTGAGTTTCGCAAGTAGCTCAAGCCAAGACAAGCTGTCAATGGGAATGTCTAAAATCTCTACCTGCTTAGGCATTGGGCGATGGTCTTCCATTACGGCTTAGTTCCATGATTGATGACGCGGAGAAATTGTAGGCACCTATACTAGATATACCCGAATCTGGATAGGGAAACTGCTATGCCGACGTAAACAGTGTGTAAATTCTGAGTAAATATCTTCACGTCAGGCGTTTTCTTACAAAGCTATACGCAGCCAATATTCTCTGGAAAAACCGCAGCCCTGATGCGCAGCGGACATAAAATCAGAGGTACGTGAAGCGTGCTTGAGCCTTATGATATTTGTAAAACGCTGCTTCACCATTGTAATTTTGTGCCGCCGGCTTGGCTTTTTTTGGTACATTACAGCTGAAGCTCAGCAGGCTCAATAAATCAATGGAGCCGTAAAATTAAAAACGTGCAGATACATTTTTTTTAGATGCATTCTTCTAGATGTTCCCTTTAAATGATTTGATATGCGAAAATAAAATTGTGATATTCAGAGTGTCTACACTTGAGGCGATCGCCTTTACGCCCGCCTCATAATGGATAATGCCCATAGCGTCCCCTAGCGTTTAGGTTATTGACATGAAGACTTTTCTCGCATCGATGGCTGTGCTGACAGCTCTAGGCGTGTCGGCGGTGTCGGCGTCGATAGCCCGGGCCGAGGACCTCAACCACCTTCAGGAGCTGATTTCAACCCGGACCTGCCGGGCCTGCAACTTGAGCCGGGCCAGCTTGGTGCACACAGACCTGTCGGAAATCGATGCTCAGGGCAGCGACTTTAAGTTTGCCAACCTCAACCGCTCTCGCCTGTCTGGCGCGGATCTGCGCGGGGCGGACTTGTCCAATGCGGTGCTCTTCAACGCCGACTTGTCGGGCGCTGATCTGACAGGGGCCAATCTTCAAGGGGCCGACCTGCGGAACGCCTTTTTCTACGGGGCAACTCTCGACGGGGCTCTGCTCCAGGGGGCCAACCTGCAGGGAGCCGTTGGGCTGCCCGAGCAGTTTGTAACGGCGCGAACCCTGCGCCAGTGGGGAGAGCAAGAGGCGGAGCGGGGAAATTTTCAGGACGCCTACACCTACTATACCCAGGCCATAGCGCAAGAGCCTGACGCGCCCCAGCTCTATCTCGGTCGTAGCGTCGCGCTCTATCGGTGGGGCTATATTGATGAAGCGATCGCCGACGCTAGACAGGCAGAGCGTCTGTTTATGGCTCAGGGCGACGTCAGCGCCCAAGAGACGGCGGCATCGTTTGCTGAGAGCTTAGGCGAGCAGCAGGAAGCCCTCGCTGAGGCTCAAACCCAGGGTAGCTCAGGATTTTTGAACGTGGTCAGCGGCGTGGCGGGGCTGCTGCTCCGATTCGGCCTGCCGTTTTTCTAGCTTGAGCTAAATTGGGCCTCTATTACTCAGATGAGCGGGCGTCTGGCGGCACCTCGCCCGTATTGCGCACGCGCACGACCTTGCCCAGTAGGCTATACCAAAATGAAGCGCCCATGGAGATAGCGATACCCGTGGCCAGCCAGCCGGTAATGCGGCGCAGAATGGGCACCCGCCATTCAACTGCCTGCCTCGTCTGAGCCTGAGTAATGATTGGGTTCCAGCCGATGGGCAAAGGAAGATCCTCCAGTGCGGTATTGACCGTCTCCTTGAGGGTCTCGAGCTTTTCGGCCGTGAGCCCGTCTGCCGCTTCTTCAGGCGAGTTTGCCGACTGGATAACGATCTCCTCGGCAGCTTGGGTAATTGATTCCCGCAGTCCCGAATCTTTTGACAGCCGGTTGACCACGTAGAGCGTGTCGGCGTTTGTCGATACCGCGATTAGGCAGCCAATTAGGATGGCGACGCCGCGAGCGTTCCGCTTGTAGACGCCTGCTGCCCGGTCCATGGAGCGGCTAAACCAGGTTTCTACCTGATATTCAAAGGCCTTGACCCGGCTTGTGACCGTATCTGCCGCAACGTCTGCATCTCTGGCAAGGGTGATGAGAGTATTCTTTAGGTGATCTGGTATGGATTTTGAGTCGAGAATAGTCTCGATGCTCTCGGCCATGGTGGGTTCTCGTTCTTCGACCGCGATCGCTTGGCGAAGGTGGGGCAGCTGACGCCGCAGGGACGCCTGTATCTCGTCACTGTCGTCCGTCAGCATCTGCTCAAGCCCGTCTAGATAGCCTAAGCATTGGGAAATAATGGCGTTGATGCTGCTCTCAAAGCTGACGCGGCGGCTGGAGCAGTTCCCGTGGACCGTTTCTAGGCGCTGTTCAAGGGCGTCTAGGCTGGTGAGCAGCCCGGACTGCGTGCTGTTGCTGAGGGAAGCAATCAGAGGACGAAGCAGCTGAACGCGGTCGTCGATGGCTTTGCGCAGTAGGGCACAGTTTCGTCCGTGGGTAACTTTATCAATTTCGAGCTCATTGAGTAGGGCAACGGCAAAGCTCGCCGCCGGAATATAGGACGGGCCGCTGCGCAGGTTTTCACCAAAGACTTTGCGCCCGCCAGTGAGCTGACGATAGAGCGCCTCAAATCCATAGGAGATGCGGCGGAATATCTTGGACAGAGGCCCTTTTGCCTCCTGATTGAGGGAACGAATGATGGGGTGCTCGTAGAGCCGGTCTGCAAACCTGATACCTAGGCTTTCCTTCGCTCCCTCACTATCTCCGCTGAGCAAAATTTCAATAGACTTTTTCAGGTGTTCGGCACGCCACTGCAAAACCGTTGCAATAAGCTCCTGGATTTCTGAGGCTAGCAGACTCAAGATCAAGAAGAGAAAGATTAATCCCAGGGCTAGATCAAATACGAGCGGTAAGTCCATGGGTCTATTGCTGCCTCAAAGTAACGCCGGTAATCAACAGTCTGTGCGCATACCAGTCGCATGCAGCGATGGATACAGGAGTAGACGGCTCATTTCCCCAAACTCTCTTGAATCATAAGAGCGGGGGCTGGCGATCGCAAGCGTCCTGCTGCCCTGAAGTCGCTAATTTACCGTAGAAAAAATGTAGCTAGCCTCTTCCCAAGCGCTTGGGAAGAGGCTGGGGGTGACCCTTAAAGCCGTAGGCGGCCGGCCGCTAGGCCTGCATATGAGCCTCTAGCAGCCGCTTCGCACCAGGCTTGTAGAGGAGATGGAAGATCATCTCGATGTAGCGCAGCATGTCCTCGCGATTCTCTTTGGAACTGTAGTTCCAAAAGCCGTAGATCTTGGCCAAAGACATGAGTTTGCGGGAGTGAATTTTCCAGGTATAGGTGGTATAAACCCGGTCGATGCCGCGTTCGGAAATCTCTTTCCAGTAGTCTGGATTCTGGTCGCACTTGCCTAGAAATTCTAAGATGACGTCCGCCATCTCCTGCAGGTGAGTGGGGTTGATGTAGAAGCCGTTGTGCTTATCTTGAATGATCTCTAGCGGCCCGCCAAACCGGGTGCCGAAGGTGGGCAGCCCCGAGATCATGGCCTCTAGAATTGTCAGACCAAACGCCTCAAACAGCGCCGGCTGCACAAAGATACCCCGACGGTCGGCAATTACCCGGTAGACCTCGCCCGAGTCAGCCTTGGGCAGCCGCACTCCGAGCCAGCGGATTTTGTCGTACAGGTCATACTGGTCAACGATGTGGTACAGCTTCTCCATTTCGGCCAGCTCCTCGCGATCGCTCGACTCCTCCGAGCGCAGCTTACCGGCAATCAAAATCAGGTTGCAGCGCTCCTGCAGCGCTTCGCTTTGGCCAAAGCACTCAGCTAGGCCCGTCAGGTTCTTGATCCGGTCTAGGCGAGCCATCGAGAAGATAGGGCGCTTACTGGGGTCCTTGAGCTTGCCGTAGGCCTGGGCTGGATCATCGAGGGTAAAGATCAGCTCGTCGAGCCGCTTGCGATCGCTCTGCAGCCGATCCTCATCGCGGCTGTAGGGGAAGTAGGCCTGCACGTTAACCCCCGGCGGAACCACGTTGAACTTAGGGCTAAACAGGTCGATGCCGTTGACCACGTGGTAAAGCTCCGGCATGGTAAAGCGCCGGTAGGATTCGTACTGGCCGACGCTAGTGGGGGTGCCGGCAATTTCCTGATAGGTGCTGCTGACGATAAAGTTGGCGGCGTTCATGGCCACCAGATCCGCCGTGAACTGGAGGGAAAAGTGGTACTCGTGCTCTAGATCCTGCCAGTAGAGGTTGCTGAACAGGTACTTGGACTTTTCTAGTGCGTGGGCGACGTTGCACTGGGTGACCTTGAGGCGGCGGGCCAGCAGGAAGGCCACCAGATTACCGTCGGTGTAGTTGCCGATAATTAGGTCAGGCTTGCCCTGCAGCTCGGCCAGCAGCTCGCGCTCGGCGTCGATGGCGTAGGTCTCGAGGTACGGCCAAATCTCGAAGCGGGAGATCCAGTTTTGGGTGTACTTGGGGTTGAGCTCCCGGAAGGGCACCCTCAAAATCCAGGCGTTGTGGGTGCCATAGACCTTCTCTAGCCGCTGGTTACAGGCGGTACTGTCGTTGTTGGGGATCAGGCGGCTGAGGATGATCACCTTGGGGTGGGCAGCCTGCACATCGAGTCCGGCCAGCTCGATCTCCTCCTGAAGCTGCGTCTCGATGCTGCGGGCCTGATCGAGCACGTACACCACTTGCCCCCCGGTGTCGGGCCGTCCCAGCACGCCCTCTTGACCAAACCAGCCGTGTACCGACACCAAGACCACTTTAAAGATCATGGGGATGCGAGACACGAAGGCCTCTAGCGCCTGGTGGTCAGGCGAATCTAGCAGATGGTCAAGCAGCTCCAGGGTTTCACGAACTCGTCCGGCCGTATTGCCCCAGCCAGGCTCAAAGCCTAGATCTTGAAAGTCGAAGCGGAAGCGATTGAAGGGCTCGTCGTCGGACAGGCGACCTACGAATGTGATTGCCTGCTTGACCTGCTGCGAGAGCTGCTGCTGCGAGGTGATGCGCTCGTTGATCAGAAGCTGGGTGCTGTTGTGCTGGGGAGGCTCAGAAACTCGTAGAGCACTTCCAGCCAGCGGGCCGGATCTTGGAACAGCTTGCTGGAGAGGTAGCGGTTCAAAAATTCGACTCCCTTGCCAATATTCTTGGGGTCGCGAATGCGGGGGGAGTAGTCGTAGAAGGGCAGCAGGTCGAGCTCTAGCACATCCCCCTCTTCGGGATGGAAGTGGTTGACGAAGCGATCGCGCAGGTCTAAAATCTCCTGCACGCTCAGCGCTTCGACTGCTAGATTTTCCAAAACCCGGTAGACTTCTTCGTACCCGATCGTGGGGCGGGTGATCATACAGATGCTTTCGCGCTCTAGAATAATCTCCTGGGTATAGTCAATCAGGCGGCAGAGGTGCGATTGCGTCGAAAATTCGTCACCTTTCTCGTAGGTGCTGCAGTAATCGGCGAAGGCGGACAGAATATCGTTGTGAAGTAGGTAGCGCTGTTCGCTCTTGCGAAGCTCACCCATAAAGCGGCGTAGATCCGTACGCTCTGTCGGATGATCTAAGACTGCCTGAATCAATTCGGACATGAGTAATCCCCCTTCGATGTTGTGGTGTTTGACCCTAAGGCTGTGTGATTTGCTACATGACGCCATCGATGTGGCGATCTGCTCGGCAGTCTGAAGCTGAAAGCCTGCGCACCACAGGCTTACGTCAACTGACGGAGGTGGGCTTGAGACCTCAGTGGTTGGCGCTGCGCCTCTCGCGTCGAAAGGCGCAGAAACCATCCGATAGCTGCTGCTGACCGTGGGCGAGCCAGCATAAAGCAATCAGGAAGTGCAAACTATTATTGCGCTAATTGAGAGAGACGTGGCCTGCAAAACGATACAGAAAGTTAGAAATCACCTGAACTATCAGTTTAGGTAATCGCCATAGCCCGAACGGCCCAATTGAAAGGGCTGCTCAGAATATACTTCTTCGCAGCCCAGATGATACGTTGATTGTCGCAATTGAGTCGCTGACGCCAGCTGAAGAGCTAGGGCGTCAAGAAACCCAGATACATAACGCTTACGCCGTTACCAGCTCGGGCTCAGGGCGCTTGCTGTTGCGAATACCCTCGATTGCGGCTGCGTAATCATCCGCCTTAAATACCGCTGAGCCAGCAACGATGGCGTTGGCCCCAGCGTCGAGCACCTGCCAGGTGTTGTGGGACTTAAGCCCGCCGTCCACCTCAATCCAGGGGTCGAGTCCCCGCTCGTCGCACATCTGGCGCAGCTTTTGAATTTTGGGGAGCACACCGGGAATAAAGCTCTGACCGCCGAAGCCGGGATTGACGCTCATGATCAAAATCAGGTCGCAGACCTCTAAAACGTAGTCAATTAGGTCTAGAGACGTTCCAGGGTTGAGGACGACGCCCGCCTTCTTGCCCAACTCCCGAATTTGTGACAGGGTTCGGTGCAGGTGCGGAGACGCATTGTGCTCGCAGTGTACAGAGATCATGTCAGCCCCAGCCTCAGCGAAGTCCTCGACGTACTTCTCGGGTTCGACAATCATTAGGTGAACGTCGATGGGCTTCTGGGTCATGGGTCGAATGGCCTTCACAATCAGAGGACCAATGGTGATGTTGGGGACGAAGCGGCCATCCATTACATCAACGTGAATCCAATCTGCTCCGGCTTTGTCGACTGCCTGGATTTCTTCGCCAAGGCAGCCGAAATCAGCCGACAAAATCGACGGGGCGATTACAACGGGCTTATTAGATTGAGTTTGGGTCATAGCGTGATTGGTCCTCTCGCGTCCTGCATCGTAAGCTTATTTTAACAAAGTCCGGTTTTGTTGCAGTTTGTTTTATGGCGTTTCGTCTGAATGTGGTGCTTGATTAAAGCAACTCTGAGAAAAGCGGCACGGTTTTAGATCGTGCCGCTACCCTAGAGTAGGGTGCTTTCCTGTACGTGCTACGGGAAGTATCGCCACAGCAATCTCCGCAGCCGTAAAACGTCACAACACGAGCCCTAATCTTTATGGTTACCCGACGACAGATCTTGTGGGCGGCCGCCGGACTCGCGGGGAGCGTCGCCTGCAGACGAACGGACGCGCAGCAGGCCGCGCCCCTCACCGAGGCGATCGCCGACTCAGCTAATTTAGTCTCGAATAGCGCCATGGTCAGCGCTGCGCCCCCGGCTTCAATGGTGGAGCGAGCCCTGGGGCGTACGGGGCTTACTCTGCCGGTGCTGGGGCTGGGTGGGTCGGCCTCGCCGCTGTCAAGGCCAGGGGAAGAAGCAGAGGCGATCGCCATCATTGAGCGGGCCCTAGCGCTAGGCGTGCGCTATTTCGACACCGCCGCCAACTATGGCCCTAGCGAGGAGCGGCTGGGTCGGGTGCTGCCGGCCCACCGCGCTGATGTAGTTATCGGCAGCAAAACCTCCGCCCGCGATCGCGATCGCGCTTGGCGGCAGCTCGAGCAGTCGCTGACCCGCCTGCAGACCGACTATCTGGACGTCTGGCAGTTCCACGCCCTCACCTACGACTGGGACATCGACACAATCCTAGCGGAGAGAACCGGCGCGATTTGGGCGGCCCAGGAGGCTCAGGAACAGGGCATCGTCAAGCACGTCGGCATCACCGGCCATCACAACCCCGGCATCATTGCCCAGGCGATCGCCCGCTACCCGTTTGACACCGCGCTGATTCCGGTGAACGCGGCCGACAAGCATACGCCGGAGCCGTTTATCACGGGCGTCCTGCCCGCGGCGCAGCAAAACAGCGTCGGGGTGATTGCCATGAAGGTGCCCGCCTACGGTCGCCTTTTTAAGAGCGGCGTTTTGAGCGGCATGGGTGAAGCGATGGGCTATGCCCTATCGCAGACCGGTGTGAGCCTTTGCATCATTGCGGCAGATACGCTGGCTCAGCTAGAGGAAAACGTTCAAGCTGCGCAGACGTTTGAGCAAATGCCCGAGGACAACTTGGCGGCGATCGAGTCTCGCACGGCGAGCACCTGGCAAGACAGCAGCTTTTTCCGCAAGTGGGGGTAGCTGACTTGCCCCCTGGGGAGAGAGCCGGCAATTAGGTGAATTAAACTCCCCAGGCAGGATTCGAACCTGCGACCAATCGATTAACAGTCGACCGCTCTACCACTGAGCTACTGAGGAACGCGTTTACCAATATAGCTAGGATAGACGCGGTTTGGCAAGCACTCCAAAAAAACTTTCCCAGTAATTTTCCTTCATATCACTCTTCATATCACTGTAGAGAGCGAGCTACTTTCCCGACAGGCCGTAGCGCATCTGTGAAAGCCGCTGATGCGCCACCGGGTCTAGGGCACTCGAAAGGCGGCCCGAAGAGCGCTGGCGAGAGTCCTTGCGCTGGCGAACCGTCTGCTGCTGTAGTCCCATATCTACCAGCAGGCGCTGAGCAGAAATCCACTCTGCGCCGTAGCCCACGACCATCAGCCGCTGGGCCCGGTCAGAGGTGGCTACGATGAGCCGCTGCTCAAAGCGCCGCACGTCGTAGCGGAAGTCGGCGCAGACGCGCTCGATGTAGGTATCCGCCGTCTGCCCCAGCGACGTGTAGTGAACGTGGAGATTATCGGTCTGCCGGTCTACCGCCGCAGGTCCCCGGGTACCATAGGCGTCGAACACCAGCCAGGTGAAATAATTTTGCAGCGCGCTGTAGCTAATCATCGCTTCAGTCAGACGATGACGCGCCTCTTCTAGGCTGTGGCGATCGCGCGTCCGACTCAGGTCAGGGCAAGCGCCGACGATGTTATAGCCATCCACCACGAGGATAGCGTTAGGCTGATGGGCCATGGCTGAGCTTTTGGTAAAGGACCCAGAGGTAAAGCGGCAGGTGCGGCTAATTAATCTGTAGAACTAGTCCGTAGAATTAATTCATGTCTTAGCAGCAAAAAACCGAATCACCTAACAGTGTAGAGGAATCGTCAAAAAATGTTACGAAGAAGCCCTAAACTCTATCTTTAGGACTGCATCTGCTGCTTGAGCCGCTGTGGATCTCCCCGATCGACCACATGACCCCGTTCTAGTAAGAAGGCGCCGTCGCAGTAGTCCAGCTCATCTAGGCGGTGGGTCACCCACAGCGCCGTCAGCCCCCGCGTCTTCACTAAGGCCCTGACCTGCGCAACTAGCTCAGCCTGGTTATCGGGGTCGAGCAAGGCCGTCGGCTCATCGAACAGCAGCACCTGACTGTGGCGGGCGATCGCGCCGGCGATGGCAATGCGCTGCTTTTGACCCCCGCTGAGGGCGTAGATGGGCCGCTGTCTGAGGTGCTCTAGCCGTACGGCAGCCAGGGCTTCGTCTACGCGCTGGTGAATCTCGGCTAGCGGCAGATTCTCTTCCACGAGGCCAAAGGCAACGTCAGCCCCCACAGTCGGCATTACCAGCTGGTGATCGGGATTCTGAAACACATATCCCACCGGGCGCTGAACGTGAATCTGCCCTGACTGAGGGACCGTAAGACCGCTCAAAAGCCGCAGCAGCGTTGACTTACCGCTGCCGTTTTTTCCCAGCAGCATCCACAGCTCGCCCTCAGGCACCTCTAAAGAGCAGCCCTTTAAGATAGGCGTATCGCTCGTCCAGCCAAAATGCACTTGCTGGACGGCGATCGCCATAGCCTGGCCCTCTGCCTGCGCCGATGAAGAAGCCATGACTATACTGCCTTTGCCTTGCTGAAGGGCTTGATGAGAAAACGCGGCAACAAACTATTCCGCTAGGGCAAAGAAGCCTGGAGGCCGTCCCGATGCGGCTGTCGTCCCAGATTTCTGCGTCAGCTGAACCGCAACGATGTCACTGACCAGTACGCCGATGGTTTTGTCGGTCTGTTGCTCACAGGTCAGTTCTAGAGTCGCCTGGTCGCCAGAGCGCATGGTGTCGAAAATGTGCTGATAGATCGCCTTGGCGTCACTCTCCTCTTTCCGCTGTACGGAGAGTGTGACCGGAGAGTTACGCAATACGAGGTCGATGATGAACATAGGTTCAGCCTTGAAGATATAAGCCCACCCTGCAATTCTATCAAGCCCCCGTTTCCCTGACCTCTGAGCGGGTAGCGCTGGGCCTGCCCTTGCACCACTGGCCTGCACCACTGTCCGTACGCTACTGGAAATATTTAGAGAATTCTGATATTATTGTAAATAATCGTAAATTCAAGTCGTAATTCGTCTCATTCTCTGCATGAATACTCGGCTTCAAGGCCACTTTGTCCCATGCAGTTAAGAGGCGTAACGCAACGACCTGAAAGAGGGCAGGCGCAGATTCGTATTATAGGGATATCACTGTCTGCACTGTGCAGCTCTTTCAGAGTTGGACTCGCGAACTCATAAAACTTTCTGTAATACACCTTTGGAGATTTTGCTATGACTGTAGCAATGGGACGGGCGCAAGCCAGTCGAGGATGGTTCGACGTCCTCGACGACTGGCTAAAGCGCGACCGATTCGTCTTTATTGGCTGGTCTGGTCTGCTTTTGTTCCCCTGCGCCTACATGGCGGTAGGGGGCTGGCTG
>JBHJHD010000076.1:0-28909 GCA_050331115.1 Elainellaceae cyanobacterium | reverse complement strand
GCTCTGGCACGGGGGGGCGCGCGGGGGGGGTGGGTCTGGGCGTGGCGGGCGGGGCGAGCGCGTTTGGACGGCAGCCGGCGGCCACCGTGGAGGGGGCAGACGAGGCGATCGCCCCGGCGCAGGCGGTGACGGTCGCTGAGGTGGAGCTAAGCTCGATTGACCGTACTTTAGAGGCGACGGGGACTGTGGAGGCCTACGACCTGCTGCCCATTCTGCCCCGCGCGACGGGGCTGCAGATTCAGCGGGTGCTAGTGGACGAGGGCGATCGCGTCTCTGAAGGTCAAGTGCTGGCGGTGCTTGACCCGTCAGTGCTCCAGGCCCAGATTGCCGAGGCGCGGGCCGATCTAGAGGCGCGTCAGGCGAGGGTTCAGCAGCAGGATGCGGCTCTAGCCCAGTCTGAAGCGCGGCTGGCTGAAGCTCGCAGTCAGGTCGGACGCTACGAGGGCTTGGCGTCGGCAGGGGCCGTCAGCGACGAAGCGCTGGAGACTCGGGTCACCGCCGCCGCCACCGCCCGAGAAGAGGTGCAGGTTGCCCGCGCCAATCTCAGCAGCGCTCAGGCAGACGTGCGCAGTCAGCAGGCCCAGCTGCAGCAGCTGCAGACCCAGCTTGAGCAAACTGAGGTAAGGGCTCCCGCCGCCGGGGTGATCGCCGAGCGCATGGCGCGGGTGGGAGACGTCACTTCGGGCCAGGGCCAGCTCTTTTCTATCATTCGCGATCGCCTTCTGGAGCTGCAGATCGATATTCCAGAAACCCAGCTGCCCCAGGTGCAGGTTGGCGGAGCCGTCCGCATCACCTCTGACGCCGACCCGCGCATTCAGCTTCAGGGCGAGGTGCGGGAGATTTCGCCGCTGATTGACCCCGACACCCGGGAGGCGATCGTCACCATCGATTTACCCCCTTCTGAGCTGCTGCGCCCCGGCATGTTTTTGCGGGCCGCCATCACCACCGCTACGGCCCCCGGTCTGACGGTGCCTGCCCAGGCGGCGATTCCGCGCGCTGACGGCCAGGCCACCGTATATCGGGTTGTTGAGGGTCAGGCAGAAGCGGTCACCGTCGAGCTGGGAGAACTGACGGGCAGCGCTGACCCGGCCCAGGGCCGCATTGAGATTTTGCAGGGACTTGCGCCAGGCGATCGCGTTGTGGTGCAGGGGGCGGGCTACGTCAACGACGGCGATGCCGTCAATGTAGCACCCAATAGCGCTATCCAATAACACCCTTCAATAATGCCACCCTATAAACGCCCATGAGCCTCTCTGCATGGTCCATCCGCAAGCCCATTCCCACCCTGGTGCTGTTCCTGATTCTTACCCTGGCCGGGTGGCTGGGATTTACGCAGCTGGGCATCGACGACACCCCCAACATCGATATTCCGGCGGTGCAAATTATCGTCACCCAGCAGGGCGCGGGTCCGGCGGAGCTAGAGTCCCAGGTCACTAAGAAAATTGAGGATGCGGTAGCCGGCATTGGCAACATCGACACCCTCACCTCCACCGTCAACGACGGCGTCTCCACCACGCTCGTCAACTTCGACCTGGGCACCGACAGCGATCGCGCCACTAACGACGTGCGCAACGCGATCGCCCAAATTCGCCAAGACCTGCCGCTGGACATCAATGACCCAGTGGTGCAGCGGCTAGAGTTTGCGGGCGGCCCCATCATGACCTACGCGGTGGGCGCTGAGGAGCGATCGGTGGAGGCGCTCAGCGACCTGGTTGACCGCACCATCAGCCGCGCCCTGCTGGACGTCACCGGGGTGGCCCAGGTGCAGCGCATCGGCGGCGTTGAGCGGGAGATTCGGGTGGATCTCAATCCTCAGCGGCTGCAGGCCCTGGACATTACGGCCACCGAGGTCAATACCCAAATCCGCGACTTCAACATCAATCTTCCCGGCGGGCGTACGGATTTAAGCACCGGAGAGACCAATATTCGCACCCTGGGCAGCGCCCCCACGGTGGAGACCCTGCAGCAGTACGAAATCGTCCTGCCCAGCGGCGACAGCGTTCCCCTAAGCAGCCTGGGGCAGGTCACCGATGGCTATAGGGAAGTGAGCCAGATTGCCCGCTACAACGGTGAGCCGGTGGTGGCCTTCTCTGTGTTGCGCAGCACGGGGACCAGCCTCGTGACGGTGGAAAAAGGGGTCCGGGAAAAGATAGCGACCCTGCGGCAGACCCTCGATGACGATATCACCCTCGATCTGATTGTCACCCAGGCCGACGACGTCCGCGAGTCGTACCAGGCCACTGTCGATGCCCTGATTATCGGGGCGCTGCTGACGGTGGTGGCGGTGGGCTGCTTCCTGCGGGACTGGCGTCCCACCCTAATTACGGCAGCCACCCTGCCGCTGTCCATCATCCCCACCTTTGCGGTGATGCGCCTGCTGGGCTACACCCTCAACGGCATGACCCTGCTGGCGCTGGCGCTAGCGGTGGGCATTTTGGTGGACGACGCCATCGTCGAAATTGAGAACATCGAGCGGCATATCGCCATGGGCAAGTCGCCCATGAAGGCCGCGCTGGACGCGTCGGCGGAAATCGGGCTGGCCGTGATTGCTACTACCGCAACCATTGTGGCCGTCTTTATTCCCGTCGCGTTTATGGGGGGAATACCGGGGCAGTTTTTTCAGCCCTTCGGCGTGGTGGTGTCGGTGTCGGTGACGTTTTCTACTTTGGTGGCCCGCACCATGACCAACCTGCTGGGGGCGCGGCTGTTGAGGGCGCGTCACGCTGGTGGTGTTCCGGCGAAGGCCGCTAAGAACGGGCGGGGGCTTAAGGCCATGACTCACCCCCGCGTCGGTCCCTACCAGCACGTTTTGGTGTGGGCGCTGCGCCACCGGGCGGTAACCCTGCTCCTGGCGATCGCCTTTTTTATTGGCAGTCTGCAGCTCTTACCCTACATTCCCAAAGGGCTATTCGACAGCGGCGACACGGGACTGGCCAATGTTTCCGTCGAGCTGCCCCCGGGCGCGACTTTAGCGGAAACTGACGCGGTGGTGCAGCGGCTCGCGGCCCTGGTAGAAGCGCATCCCGCCACAGATTCAGTGCTGAGCACTGCAGGGCTGGCGGCTGGTAACGGGACATCCCGAGGCAGCAACGAGGCGGTCGCCTACGTCAACCTAAAGCCCAAGTCCGAGCGCGACGTGACGCAGCACGAGTTCGAGTCGGCCCTGCGGCAGCAGTTCCGCCAGATTCCTGGCGCCCGCGTGAGTTTTGAGAGCCAGGGCGCAGGCGGGGGCGGTAAAGACCTATCCCTGGTGCTCAAGGGTGAAAACCCAGACGAGCTTTTGGAAACCGCCCGGACCCTAGAGCAGCAGATGAAGGGCGTCCCTGGCTTGGTCGAGGTGAGCTCTAGCGCTAGCCTGGTGCAGCCCGAGCTGCTGATTCGCCCTGACCCCGCCCGGGCCGCCGACTTGGGGGTATCCGTGCAGGCGATCGCCCGTACGGCTTCCTTAGCGACCCTGGGAGACAGCGCCGCCAACCTAGCCAAGTTCGATCTGCCCGACCGCCAAATCCCCATCCGCGTGCAGATCGACCCGGTGCAGCGCAACGATATCGACGCGATTCGCAATCTACGGGTACCCAGCCGCAGCGGCGCGCTCGTACCTCTATCTGCTGTGGCCGACGTCACCCTGGGCTCCGGCCCCGCTCAAATCGATCGCTACGATCGCTCCCGCCAGGTGACCCTGGGGTCAAACCTCCAGGGCCTCTCTTTGGGGGAGGGGCTAGACGCGGTGAAAGCCCTTCCCGCTTTTCAAAACTTGCCGGATAGTGTCTCGCAGCAGCCCTCGGGGGACGCCGAGATTATGCAGGAGGTGTTTGGCCGCTTTGGGCTGGCGCTGGCAACGGCTGTGCTCTGCATCTACGCAATTTTGGTGCTGCTCTACAACGGCTTTTTGCAGCCGCTGACGATCATGGTAGCGCTGCCGCTGTCCATCGGCGGGGCGCTGCTGGGGCTGCTGGTGGCCCAAAAAGAGCTGGGGCTGTTTGCCCTGATCGGCGTGGTGCTGCTGATGGGAATTGTGACTAAAAACTCGATTCTGCTGGTGGACTATGCCCTGATGAACAAGCAAGAGGGTAAATCCCGCGCCCACGCGGCGCTAGAGGCGGGGGTTTCTCGCCTGCGGCCCATCATGATGACGGCCTTAGCCACCATTGCCGGCATGCTGCCCATCGCTCTGGAGCTCGGGGCGGGGTCTGAGACTCGCAGCCCCATGGCGATCGCCGTCATTGGTGGGTTCACCACTTCTACCCTGCTGACGCTGGTGGTGGTGCCCGTAATCTTTACCTACGTGGATGCGTTTCAAGACGGGGTGAGCCAGCTCGTGAAGCGGCGGCGACGCAGGGCCGGGGCGCGATCTAACTCAGACCTGCCAAAATACCAACGCCAACGGTAATCAGAACGAGCGCCCAAATTACGAAGGTGGGGATGGCAGCCAAAATGCCAAATCCTTTGAGGACAATGATGACGGCTACGATTAGGAGCGCCATGCCGAAAATAGAAAGAATTATGCGCTTGTTCTCTCCGCCGTTTGGGCTACTCATAGC
The DNA here is from genome assembly GCA_050331115.1 of Elainellaceae cyanobacterium. Classification (GTDB taxonomy): domain Bacteria; phylum Cyanobacteriota; class Cyanobacteriia; order CAKZMO01; family CAKZMO01; genus JBCCAG01. Next base: position 24,368 of record JBHJHD010000076.1, on the reverse strand, counting down.
GATGGGGATAGTGAAATTAGCTGAATTATCTTAGCACTGAAGCGTCGGTCGCTCGCATCTGCGAGACAGCTGCTTCTCATTCGCTCGGAATTGCTCAACCCCCAGTCTTCTCGTACAGCGCCGATAGCGCGATCGCCGCAAAGTTGACAAAAGATCTGGCAGCCGCCACGTCATAATGATAGGCAATACCACTTGCGGCCTTGATCTATGACACAGAGCGTATTGACGTTTGTCCTTGAGGCGCTCGCCCTAGGCAGCGCTAGCTGGCTGACAACTGGGTTTGCCATAGGCCTTGTGAACTTATGGAAGCGCTGCGACCCGGCAACGGTTCCCCAGGGTAGGGTGTCGGTTGACGTTCCACAAGCTGTGGCCCCGCAAGCGGCTCAGGCACAGCCGGTTAAGCTGCCCGAACTCTCGAAGACGGCACGGCTCAAGCTGGGTTCAGAGCAGCCGGTGGACCCGGACCCCGACTTCGATATCGAGCTAGAGGATGTGGGAGCGATCGCCTCCTTTGGCAATCGGTTTGCATGAACCCGTTCAGCTTGCTTTAACCCGTGATGCTGACCTATTGCGTTGGCCCAGTTGATCAGGGCAACGTGAACGGCTCAACGCCTTGACGTTTCGTAAGCACCTGGCGCGGAGATGCCCTAATACATCAGGACATTTGCCGCATGGGCAGAGGATTAGCACAAGCGGGCTGCTTATTCCCACAGCGCGGCCCTTCTCTACGGCTTGGACGCAATCATACGAATACCAGCAATCAATAGAGATACCCCAAACGCCCGTCGAAGCAGGAGCTCAGGCAAATTGACCGCGACCTTTGCCCCCAGTAGTCCACCCAGCACAAAGCCGATACAGATTAAAGCCGCCACCTTCACGTTAACGTAGCCCTGCTGATAATAGGTCCAAGCCCCCAGCAAACCGATTGGAGGCACCAGCAGCGCTAGAGTTGTTCCCTGGGCTTGGTATTGAGAAAACCCAAAAAAGTAGATCAGCGCTGGCGTGAAGAACACCCCACCGCCAATGCCGATCAGACCGCTGATGCCGCCGATGGTCAGACCCAGCAGTAGAAAAGCGACAATTTCTCCCATAGTTGACCTCTCTGGCCCTAAATGAACCGCTGCCGCAGCTTCGCCGACAGGGTATCCAGCAGCGACACCGCTATGATTAGAAAAACTAGAATGGCGCAGACGTCGCCGTAGTTAAACGAGCGGAAGCTCTGGAAAAGCGACACGCCGATGCCGCCCGCGCCGACGATGCCCAGCACTGATGCCGAGCGCACGTTGGCCTCGAAGCGATAGAGCGTAAACGAAATCCACAGCGGCATCACCTGGGGGATGACGCCGAAGATAATCTCCTGCACCTTGCTCGCCCCGGTAGCCCGAATGCCCTCCACCGGCCCCGGCTCGATGGCCTCAATGGCCTCAGAAAACAGCTTGCCCAGGGTCCCCGCCGTATGGACAAACAGCGCCAGCACTCCGGCAAACGGCCCTAAGCCCACCGCCACCACAAAAATGAGCGCAAACACCACCTCATTGATGGCCCGCATCGCGTCTAGCACTCGCCGCACGGGAAACACAATCCACTGGGGGCAGACGTTCTCAGACGCCAGCACCGACAGCGGCACGCTGAGCAGCGCCGCCAGCAGAGTGCCCCAAATGCCCATGGCAATCGTCTCAATCGTCTTGGACAGATAGGACTGCCAGTCGGAGAAGTCGGGGGGGAAGTAGCGGCTGACGTATTCGGCCATGTTGCCCCCGCCCTCGATCAGCTCCACCACGTTGAGGTCGCTTTGCCAACCGGCGTAAATGAGTAGGGCGATCGCCAGCAGCAGGTAGCCGATGCGCAGCGGCGTCACCCGAGCGGCCTCCCGGTCTAGCATCGCCTGTACGGCGGGCGTGTTAGAGAGAGCGATGGGCGAATCAGAGGATGATTCGAGGGTATCCGGGACGTAATCGGCCATGGTTATGTGTATATAAACGGTAGGGGCGCAAGGCATTGCGCCCTTCCAGCACGAGAAATTTCTACAGAATGCAAATATGCGTTTGACAAATATGCGTTTTATGTGGGAATCGCATACGTGTTTTGGGACAGGCCGTTTGAATGGGATGGTTTGTCGCCGGGGGCGCACGGCGGTGCGCCCCTACGGTTGCACGTTATTACAGAGATTCGAGCTGCTTATCTAGCTCGTCAATCTGCTGCTGCTTTTCTTCTTCGCTGAGGCTGTCATCGTTCTGCACCTCTAGCTTATTCTTAGCGATCTCCAGCTCGCGGATGGTGTTCCAGCCCGCGTCATCCGCCTCATTGAAGCCTTCCCAGCCTAGGGGAGCGAGAATTTCCTCGTCGTCGATAGTGTAGAAGAAATCCTGAATTTCACCCTTGAGGCAGTCGGGCAGGTCGTTGCGGTAGGCAATGGGGTCGCTGGGAATCTCAGGGGAGGTCCAGATAATCTGCACCTGCTCAAACGCCTCGGGGTCAGACTCCTGGAGACGAGTCAGGGATTCGTTATTGTTGGTGGCAACGTCCACCTGGTCGTTAGCTACGGCCTGGGCAGTGGCTTCGTGGCTACCCGCAAACACAAGCTCCTCAAACGCTTCATCAGGGTTAACGCCGTTTTGAGCGAAGACGTAGTACGTGGGCACCAGGAAGCCCGAAGTGGAGTTGGGGTCGTTGAACGCAAAGGTGAGGTTTTCCGCGTTCTCGGTGACGTACTGGTCGCCGCTACCCGCCTCGACGTCTATCTCCGAAACGATGGGGTTGTTGACGTTGGTGATCAGGTGGGAGTAGTAGCCCGTAGAACCGTCGTCGGCCACCGTTTGCGCAAAGGCCTCGGCGTCAGATCGAGCCGCGGCCTCGATGTAGGACTTACCGCCGTACCAGGCCAGCTGAACTTTGCCCGCGCCCATGGCCTCGATCACGCCTGCGTAGTCGGTGGCGTAGAAGCCGGTGACCTCGCGGCCCAGCTCAGCTTCCATCTGATCCAAAAACGGCTCCCATAGGCCCTCGAGGTTGTCTTGAGATTCGGTGGAGATGATGCCAAAGTCGAGGGCGGTTAGCTCGGGGGCGCACTCACCGCCAGCTTCAGCGGTTTCGGTCGTTTCGGCGGTTTCAGTCGTCTCAGCGGTCTCCTCAGACGAGCAGCTTGCTAGAACGGTCGTTCCGAGAACGGCGACCGTCAGCAGGGAGGTCCACTTTTTCAAAGAGAGAGTCATCATAGTTAAACTAAGTCCTTAATCTTGAGTGTGATATTCAAACGGCTGTGGGTCAGTCAAACAGAGCGTATTTGACCCCCGTCAACCCTAAATGTGAGTAGAACAGCGTGTGAGAAGCTTTTTGGGCTTAGGTCATTGAAAAGTCGGCGTGACCTTTCAACACCAGCTCTTCCGCCGCCGCCCCGTAGATCGCGTTAAGGCGACGGTCGTCCAGTTCGTCAGTGTGGCCAACAAACTGAACAGTGCCATCCCGCAGGGCGATCGCTTGGTCGAAGTAGCGGCGCACCATCTGCACCTGATGCAGAGAGGTAACCACCGTAATCCCCTCCCGGTTGAGCTGGGTGAGCAGCTCCATCACCTTGCGCGCCGACTCGGGGTCGAGGGAGGCGATCGGCTCGTCTGCGAGAATAATTTTTGCGCCCTGCATCAGGCAGCGGGCGATCGCCACCCGCTGCTGCTGCCCCCCGGAGAGGGCCGAGGCCCGCTTGTAGGCTTGCTCAAGAATGCCGACGCGCTCTAGGGCGGCTAAGGCCCGAATTTTCTCGGCCTGGCTGAAGCCCCGATAGAGCGATCGCCAGGCGGGAACGTTGGAGAGATTCCCTACGAGCACGTTCTCGATAGCGCTCAGCCGATTGACCAAGTTGAACTGCTGGAAAATAAAGCCGATCTGGCTCCGCAGCCGCCGCGCTTTAGAATGCAGCTTGCCGTTTGTCTGCAGGGGCGTTCCAAAGATCTTGACCGCACCGCTGTCCGCGATCTGGAGACCGTTAATGTTCCTGAGCAGGGTAGACTTTCCTGAGCCAGAAGCCCCGACAAGGGCGATCATTTGCCCTTGCCCAATGGAAATGTGAACATTGTCGAGCGCCACATTTCCCCTGAATGACTTGGTCAAATCGTGGACCTCGATAGCAATCGAGTCCAAGTGGCCTGAGGAATAGTCCATTCGCCTCCTAAAACCTAGCGGGTGAACAAGATAGTCATTACAAGGCCACACAGGCACAATACGCCTGTGGGTAGACCTCGCACCACTCCACAAACGATTGTGAAGTTCTTTGATTAAATTGATGTAGCGAAAAGATTAAGCCTTAGTAAAGCATTGCGCTGGTCCGACCGTTTAGAACAGCCTGACTGGCGCATTGCTGAACGGACTGCTAATGCTACCGCTGCTCCCGGTAGGCTCTCCAGCCTCCCCATAAAGTGATCTCTCGCTGCCCTTCGCAGGCGATCGCCTCCCCTAGTACCCCCAGCACCTCTTCGCCGCCTTCGAGGCGTACTTTGCCAACGCAAAGCCCCGGTGGCTCCTGCTGCAAAATCTGCACTAGCCCTGCAGGGGGCACGGCCCACACTTCCAGGGCGATCGCGGCTCCACCGTCGTTGACGCGCTGCATGGCGGGGTGGCGATCGCCGATGGACCACAGCCGGTAGAGGGGTTCGGTTTGGGCCTTGTAGAGGAATGTTGCCCCCGCCGCCTGCATGTTGCCGTTCAGCTCTAGCCCTCGCATGAGGGTGCCGTTGACGGCGAGCTTTAGAAGTGGTGACGAATCTGACATGTGGAATTTGCTCGTTTGACGTCAGTTCTGGGTGGCAGATGCGGCTATCTTGAAATTCTGTAGTTTTACACTAGTAGACGCTGCCATGGCTAGCCCCACCAGCCGCTTCGTTGACGCCGACCCCTACCCCTATCCTTTTAACAGGGAGCTGCACCCCCACAATACCGCCCTGATGATTATCGACATGCAGACCGACTTTTGCGGTAAGGGCGGCTACGTGGACAAGATGGGCTACGACCTCTCCCTCACCCGCTCGCCCATTGAACCCATTACCCAAGTGCTCGCCGCGATGCGTCGGCAAGGCTACACCGTCATCCACACCCGCGAGGGGCATCGGCCTGACCTGTCGGACCTGCCGGAAAACAAGCGGTGGCGATCGCAGCGCATTGGCGCGGGCATCGGTGACCCCGGACCCTGCGGCAAGATTTTGGTGCGCGGGGAGCCGGGGTGGGAGATTATTCCTGAGCTGGCGCCGCTGCCGGGGGAGCCGGTGATCGATAAGCCGGGGAAGGGATCTTTCTACGCCACCGATTTGGATCTGCTGCTGAGCCGGCGCGGCATCCAGAATCTGATCCTTACCGGCATTACCACCGATGTGTGCGTCCACACCACCCTGCGGGACGCCAACGACCGGGGCTATGAGTGTCTGCTGCTGTCGGACTGCACGGGGGCGACGGACTACGGCAACTATTTGGCGGCGCTGAAGATGATCAAGATGCAGGGGGGCGTGTTTGGGGCGGTGGCGGAGTCGAAGGCGCTGCTGGAAGCGATCGCAGCGTAGTAGTGCACCAGGACAATTAAGCTGTGTATTCTGTTGGCGATCGCCATTGAATATTCGGATACCATATTCCACCTTGGCTGAGTATTGAGCAGCTCTGCCAAGCGGCTGTAGGTGTCTGAAACGCGATCTAAGAAAGCCTGCTGCTCCTGAGGCAGATTGCGCATGTCTTGGCGAATGGCCTCAAGGACGTCAACTGACCGCTGCAGGGCACGGATTGCCGGTTCGGGTTGGTCCTGCCCTATATAAACAAGGCTTAGATTACTAAGCAGAAAGCCCTCAGTAGCGCGATCGCCGATAGTCTGGCTGACGACTATGGCTTGTTCATAAAAGTCGCGGAAATCTAGGCGTCTTCATCAGTTCAATCTTCTGTCGTATGATAAATTACCGGGTGCGGCAAAGACCTAATTTTTCAGCGACACTCCCTTGTACTTCAGCAGAAAACATAGCCGCTTGCATCACCGCCTCAAAATTGTCCTGCAGCGATCGCAATGCCCACACCGAAACCCTTTAGCCTCCGCCTCAAACCCAAACGCCGCCAAAACAAATCTCCAGCGGCATTCCGAGCCATACAAAAATTTCTGCATCCGCCGCGCCGTGCTGCCCAGATCTAGCGCTGCCGACCCGCTCCCACGCCGCATCACATAGTGAAACGGGCCTACCCACTGCAATCGCCCCATGGCATGCAGCAGCGCCAGCGCAATTGCCCCCTCCTTAAATGCCTTCGTCACCTCCCGCACGTCCCCCCGCTCCGGCAGCTTCCGCGCCAGCGCCAGTGCTCCCCGTCGCTGGCGCTCCTGCCGCCGCAGGAAAAAGTCCTGCCGCTGTCGGTCCTCCGGAGCCAGCAGTCCAGTCCGCTCGCTTACCAGCGTCAGGGCATGCGCCGCCGCCCCGTCTCGCCCCCCGCGCCCTACCTCTTGCACATACTCCGACAGCAGCAGCGGTGCTTGCATATGCGCTACCCAGCGACAGTCGGGTTTGTTGATGCCCATGCCAAACGCCGAGGTGCATACCACAAACCGCAGCCGATTATCGATCCAGTCTGATTCAATCTGCCGTCGCTCCTGGGACCCCAGCCCCGCATGGTACGCCGCTACCCGATAGCCCAGCGATCGCAGCCACGCGCTCACCGCCTCGCTGTCTTGCCGCGTACGCACGTAGACCAAGCCCGCCTGGCCGGGATGCGCATCAATGAACCGCCGCAGCCGCGATCGCCGCATCTGGGGCGTCCACACCATCGCTACGCTGAGGTCTAGATTTTGCCGGTAGGGGCTCAGCAGCACCGTTTTGGGCGATTTCAGCTGCAGGACCTGACGAATTGTCGCCTGGGCCTGGGGGTCTGCCGTGGCGGTAAAAGCGGCGATCGCAATGGCGGCCCCTGGCTTCACAGCCTCTAGGGCAGGCCTCACCGTGCCCAAGCGCCGATAGGCCGGGCGAAAGGTGTCGCCCCACTGCACCAAGCAGTGAGCCTCGTCCAAAACAAGGCCGTTAATCGTGATGTCTTCTTCACTGAGCCGCTCCCACACCGCCGGGCTAAATAGAGTCTCTGGCGAGAGATACAGCAGACGCAGGCGATGCATATTTTGCAGCACGCGCCGCCGCTCGTAGGCCGGGCGATCGCTGTGCAGGGTGGCGGCAGGCAGCTGGCGATCGCGCAGCTCTTGTACCTGGTTTTCCATCAGCGCTACTAGGGGCGAAATCACCAGGGTGAGGCCGCGCTGCATCAGTGCGGGAAGCTGAAAGCAGATGGACTTACCGCCGCCGGTGGGCATTACGACTAGGGTATCGGTGCCGCTGAGAAGCGATCGCACGATGTCGTCCTGGGGCGGGCGGAAGTCGGGGTAGCCCCAAATGCGCTGAAAGGTGGCGCGGACTTGGGACCAGTCGGTAGACGCAGTGCTGACCATGGCGTTGCGGAGATGCTACCCGCTCAGGTTGCCCCAACACGCTACCTTGGAAGCAGCCACGGCGCGTAAAAGGGATTTATGAAAGCAAATTCGCCCTGGAACTTTCGACTGCTAGATGCACTGCTCAACCGCACTAAATCTCTAGAAGAGATGAACCTAGAGGAGCTGCACGCTGCTGCAGCCAGCCCCGCATCTCCGGTTCAAGAGTTCGTTTTTGCTGGCGGGAAGATTCCGCTGCCCAGAGTTATCGACCAGGCGATTAGCGATGATGATGGGCCTACCTCTAGGGGGCAGCGTCAAGGCGATCGCGTCCGGCTCTACTACCCCGCAGAAAAAACCGACCTACCCCTGGTGCTGTTTCTCCATGGCGGCGGCTGGGTGTTTGGCAACCTCTCCACCCACGATCGCCTCTGTCGCCGCTTGGCCAGAGATACCGGCGCCATCGTCTTGGCCGTAGACTACCGCCGCGCTCCGTTTCACAAATACCCAGCCGCGCTAGAAGACTGCTACCGCGTTTTGCAGTGGGCCGTCGAGAACGCTACTCAGCTTGGCGCAAGCGCTACCGACATCACTATCATGGGCGACAGCGCGGGCGGCAACCTAGCGGCAGCCCTATGCCTAATGGCGCGAGACCATCAGGGGCCGTACATTGCTCGTCAGGTGCTACTCTACCCAGTGACCAGCGGCAGGCTAGACCAGCCTTCTATGGCAGCAAACGCAAAGGCTCCCGTTCTGACCACAGACCGAATGCATCGCTTTATCGACTGCTATGCCCGCAGCGATGCAGATGTCCAACAGCCCTATTTCTCGCCCTTGCTCGCGCCAAACCTAAGCAACCTACCTCCGGCGCTCGTCGTGGCCTGCCAGTCTGACCCGCTCTACGATCAGTCGCTGCGATATGCCCAGCGGCTAAAGGCCGCAGGAGGCCCCGTGACCCTGCTCGACTTCGCCACGGTACACGGCTTCATGAGCTTTCCCATGTTTTGTCCCTCAGCCTGGACGGCGTTCCGTGAAGTGGCGCGCTACATCAGGGATGATATCGGCAACACGGTGAGCGGCAGCGATCGCTAAGGGCTGTCGGCGGGCTCGGCTTCTAGACTAGCGCTGTAGGCCTCGTGCATCTCATCTCTAGACACCTCATCTGCAGGTTCTGCATCTCCAGGTTTTGCATCATCCAGCGGCTCGGCTTCAGCTGCCGTTGGCTCAGCGTTTGGCCGCTTAAGCTCGCCCAGCGGGATGGGTTCTAGGGGCACTTTATCATCAGGTGGTGCCGCAGCCTTTTTCGCCTTTGCCTTTCTCGCTTCAGCTTTCTTTCTTTTTGCCCTAGCTCGCTTAGCGCTCACCTGAGCCACCTGAGCTTTCGCTGTCGCTGGGGGCTGCTCTGGGTCGCTCCGCTCCCACAGATCTAAAAGCCCAAGCATAAACCCAATGGTAAGGTAACCACCGCTCGCGGCTAGGACGATATCAAACAGAAGGGTGAGATAGCCTTGCATAATGACCCCAATAACAATGTCGCGTCGACCCTATCGTATAGGACGCTTTTGGCTCAAAGCCCCGACGGTGTAACCCGGCGGCGTAATAAAAGCAGGGCGTACAGTTGTCCCAACGCATCAGGACCATTGCTATGGCTGCTGGGACCAGCGGTGATGCCCTGATCCCAGAATATCAGCTCTCTCTTGCTAGGACTGACTCCCGCTGCAGTCCATTAACGCTACGACTTATTGATTTTTGGTTTTACCGTCTGCGCTAGCCGGCGACTGCGCTAGCCCGTGTAGGCCGTTGCAATCGTATCGACAAAAATATTCTTGGGATAGGGAAGCCGCCCAGGGTTTTCCCGAGGCTCAGCTTTGTAGCCCACCGGCACGAGAGTCGCGATCGCGAGCTCAGTGCTAGTCGCCCCAATAACCTCCATGACTTTATCTTCTACCCAACCGTTCATAAAGCAGGTAGACAGGCCCAGGCTCTCCGCCGCCAGGGTAAACTGAGTCGCCGCAATCATGGCGTCCTTGACGGCGTACTCTCGGTTTTTCGCCCCGAGGTTTTCCTGAAACTGCGGGATGGCCTTTTTGAAGTAGTTCACGGTCCCTTCGCCCCAGGCCCCGCGCGCCATGGCCTCGCTGTAGATCTGGTCCATGGTTTCCTCATCCTTCCAAGCGTAGGGCGCAGCGGCAAACACAAAGGTGACCGGCGCTTGGGTGATCATCTCCTGGTTGAAGGCCGCTTCGCACAGCGCTTTCTTCTTCTCTTCGCTCTGCACTAAAATGATGCGCCAGTCCTGCAGATTCCAGCTGCTGGGGGCAGCGACGGTGAGGTCTACAAGCTGCTTCAGCAGATTGTCGGAGATAGGGTCACTGGTAAAGCTCTTGATAGAGCGGCGCTCGTAGATCGCGGTAGGCACGTCTAGCGGATTGGCGCGTCGGTCTTCGGCGGATAGGGTCATGAGCTATGTCCTGTGAGTTGACTCGCTTAGGATTTTAGACAATTTTCATAAGGCGCGGCTGAAAATATTGGGGTCACCTTGGCCTAGCGACCTTGGCCTGGCGGCCTTCACCTGGCAATCTTCATCTGACAGTCAGTGTATAGTTTTGTAATGGCCATAGCCCGAGAGCTATGCCAGAAGACGAGTGAGGAAGTGACCCAATGCAAACCCAATCTGCCGCCCTAGGGCTCGATAAGGCGATCGCCGCTAGCCAGGACTATCTGCTGGGTGAGCAGCACCCAGAGGGCTACTGGTGGGCCGAGCTGGAGTCCAACGTCACCATTACGGCGGAGGTGGTGCTGCTGCACAAAATTTGGGGCACTGACCAGGCGCGGTCCCTGCACAAAGCTGAGGCCTACCTGCGATCGCAGCAGCGGGACCACGGCGGCTGGGAGCTGTACTACGGCGACGGCGGGCAAGTGAGCTGCTCGGTGGAGGCCTACCTAGCGCTAAAGCTGCTGGGGGTGCCGGCCTCAGACCCGGCGATGCTGAAGGCCAAAGCCTTTATCCTGGCTCGCGGCGGCATCACTAAAACCCGCGTATTCACCAAGCTGCACCTAGCGCTGGTAGGCTGCTACGACTGGCTGGGCGTGCCCTCCATTCCGCCTTGGATCATGCTGCTGCCCCAGTCTTTCCCCATTTACGAGATGTCGAGCTGGGCGCGGGGCAGCACGGTGCCGCTGCTGATTGTGTTTGACCAAAAGCCCGTATTTGTCACCGAGCCTGCCGTCAACGTCGATGAACTGTATGCAGAAGGCCGGGAGAACGTGCCCCTGGGCTTTCCCCGCAGCGGCGACTGGACCGACTTATTTTTGGCGCTCGATAAGCTGTTCAAGCTGTCGGAGCGCTTTGACCTAGTGCCCTTTCGGCAGCGCAGCCTCAGGGCCGCCGAGGCCTGGGTGCTAGAGCGACAGGAGGAGACCGGTGACTGGGGCGGCATCATTCCCGCCATGCTCAACTCCCTGCTGGCGCTGCGCAGTCTGGGCTACGACAAAAATGACCCCATCGTTGAGCGAGGCTTGGCGGCGGTGGATCGGTTCGTGATTGAAACTGATACCCAGTACCGGGTACAGCCCTGCGTCTCCCCCGTGTGGGATACGGCCTGGTGCATCCGGGCGCTGCGGGACTCGGGGCTGCCGGAAAACCATCCCGAACTGGTCAAGGCGGGGCAGTGGCTGCTCGAACGGCAGATCATTGACTACGGCGATTGGGCGGTAAAAAACAAAGCGGGCCGTCCGGGGGCCTGGGCCTTCGAGTTCGTCAACCGCTGGTACCCCGATGTGGACGACTCGGCGACGGTGGTGATGGCCCTCAGCCAGCTGACCCTGCCCGACGAGGCGCTGAAGTGGGGGGCGATCGCCCGCGCCACAGACTGGATTGCCACTATGCAGTGCCAGCCCGGCGGCTGGGGCGCATTCGACATCGACAATGATCAGGCGTGGCTCAACGCCCTGCCCTACGCCGACCTGAAAGCCATGATCGACCCCAACACCGCCGACGTGACAGCAAGGGTCGTGGAGATGGTGGGCTATCTGGAGGGCCTGCCCATGGGGCAGTACAGGGGCAAACCCTACGAGCATCTGAGCGAGCTGCTGCCGGGCCTGGGCCGGCAGCAGAGCCATGAGCCCCAGCGGCTGAGGCGATCGCTTGGCTACTTGCTCAGTGAACAGGAGTCCGACGGGGCCTGGTTTGGGCGCTGGGGCGTCAACTACATCTACGGCACCAGCGGCGTGCTAGCGGCCCTGGCCCTGGTGTGGCCCGAGCGGCACCAAGCGGCGATTGAGAGAGGCAGCAGCTGGCTAGTGCGCTGTCAAAATGCCGACGGCGGCTGGGGCGAAACCTGCCGCAGCTACGACGATCCCAGCCTGCGGGGGCAGGGTCCCAGCACCGCCTCCCAAACGGCCTGGGCGCTGCTGGGGCTCATTGCGGCGGCTGAGGCGACGGACAATCCGGCCCATGATGCCCTAAAGCGCGGCGTGCGCTACCTAATGGAAACTCAGCTTCAGGGCGGGCGCTGGGATGAGGACCACTTCACCGGCACTGGCTTTCCCTGCCATTTTTACCTCAAGTACCACATGTATCAGCAGTATTTCTCGCTGATGGCGCTGGGCCAGTATCGGCAGCGGTTTGGCGCGCTGTAGCTTCAGGCCACTGCCGCTGGCCACTGTCGCTTCAGGGCCGCTGTAGCCCTGGGCTATGCCTCCTGTGACAACGCTTACGTAGTCGAGCCGGATTAGCCCGTTGTCACGCCGGTAATTTCACTGAAGTCTCAGGCTTGAGCTATTTGGAAGCCCGTAGATTCCATAGCGACCGTCCTTTACAAATCGTCAATACTGTTGGTTAGCTCAAAGCGCTAGCTCAGCTTGCGGCATCAGTAGGGTAAAGGACTCCATGATTCAAATTCTTGTGGTTAACGGTGATGGAGGTCGTCTGGCTGAGACCTGTAGCAGCTTTACCTCAACCGAATCCCGCGTGCAGCAGGCGGCCTCTGTGGAAGATGGCCTAAGGGCGCTGGGCTGGGCCCCAAAGTCCGCCTCAGACCCGCAAAATTCTTCAGTGCCGGGCGCTGATGCCATTGCGATCGCCCTCTCTGGAGAGTCAGACCTTGAAGCAGTGGGGCGGTGGGCCGCAGAGGTCCCCATCGTTGCGGTTGTTGACCAGCACCGCGAGCCGCTCGGACAAGCGGCGCTGGAGGCGGGTGCGCAGGACTATCTACTTCACGAAACCCTCAGCCCAGAGGTGGCCCTGCGGGCGGTGCGCTACGCCATCGAAATCCACAGAAAAAATCGGCAAACCGCGGCGCAGGCGCTGCAAATCCAGATGCTGCAGGCCCGGGTTGACCAAGAGATTAGCCACCGCCGCCGTATTGAAAAAACCTGCGTGCAGGACATTCAGGAGCACACCGAAGAGCTAGAGGCCGAAATCGTCCAGCGGCGGCGGGTGGAGAAGCAGCTGCACCACCAGGTGACCAATCTGGAAATTATTTTTCGCGCTTTTCCAGATGCGATCATCTTTTTAGACGGCAACTGCTGCATCCGTAAAGTCAGCTCGGCTCTAACAACCCTGTTTGGCTATCGGCCAGAGGCCATCCTCGGCAAGCCGATGGATGTGCTCTACCAAAACCCTGAGGACTGCCTCATCTTGGGAGAGCAGCGCTTCAGCGTTTTCGCGGAAGAGACCTTTGAGCCCTACAACATTTACTACCAGCGCCAGGATGGGTCCACTTTCATCGGCGAGACCATCGGCACCATTGTTAAAGACGCCGCCGGACACGTCATAGGATTTTTAGGCATTATTCGCGACATTACCCAGCGATACCAGCTGATGCAGGAGCGGGACCGGGCCCAGGCAGCCCTAGCCTACCGAGAGGCGCAGCTTCAGCAGTTCGTGAAGCATATGCCTGCGGCGATCGCCATGTTCGACACCCAGATGTGCCACCTGTTTCACAGCGATCGCTGGCTCAAAGACCACAGCCTCGGCGGCGTTGACATTACCGGTAAGTGCCACTACGACCTGTTCCCCAATCTGCCCAGCTACTGGCGGGCGCGCTATCAGCAGTGCCTCACCGGCCAAATCCTTCACCGCGAAGAGGAGGTTGTCCTGCAGGCTGACGGAACCAAGCAGTGGGTGGAATGGGAGCTGCGGCCCTGGTATCAGGCCTCTGGAGAAATCGGTGGCGTCCTGGTGCTCATGGAGACGATTACCCCACGCAAAACCGCTCAGCTCCGGCTAGAGGAGAGTGAAGCCCGCTTCCGGGCGTTTATGGACAACAATCTGGCGATCGCCTTCATGAAGGACGACGCGGGCCGCTACCTCTATATCAACAAGCCTTTTGAGAAGTTTGCCGGGCGCAGCGAGGCCGAGCTGCTCGCCCAGGCCGGGGGAGATTGGCTCCCTGAGAATGCCGCTCGCCGGCTGCGGCAGCACGATGAACATGTCTTAGCGACAGGGCGCGCCAGCCAGCGGCTAGAGACGATTCCCACCGCCGATGGTGACACCTACTGGATGGTGTGCAAGTTTCCCTGCTCCACGGCGCGGGGCGCGGCGTTAGGAGGTGTTGCCTTCAATATTACTGAGCAAAAGCAAATTGAGCAGGAGCTGTTCCGCGAGAAGGAGCTGGCCCAGGTGACCCTTCAGTCCATTGGCGATGCGGTGATTACCACGGACGCCGAGGGCAAGATTACCTACCTTAACTCCGCCGCCGAACGACTCACCGCCTGGCCCCTAATCGAGGCGATAGGCAGCCCCCTATCCCAGGTGTTCCATGCTGTGGATGAAGTGACCCGCATGCGGGTGCAGAGCCCTGCCGACCAAGTACTAAAGACTGGAGCCGTAGTCGGGTTCTCCGGCAATATTGCCCTAATCAGCCGCAGCGGTGAAGAATTCAGCATTGTCGATTCTGCGGCGCCCATCAAGGATCGGGATGGAAAGACTGTGGGGGTGGTGCTGGTCTTCCACGACGTCACCGAGTCAAGGGCTCTATCGCAGCAGCTTGTGTGGCAGGCCTCCCACGACACCCTTACTGGCCTCAAAAACCGCCGCTATTTTGAGCGCGAACTCAACTCAGTGCTAGAGCAGTCCCGCCGACAGCACGTCCTCTGCTATCTCGACCTCGACCAGTTCAAAGTCGTCAACGACACGGGTGGGCATGCGGCTGGTGACGAACTGCTGCGGCAGATTGGCGCTATGCTGCTGCAAAATACCCGCTCAGACGATGTGGTAGCCCGCTTGGGCGGTGACGAGTTCGGCATCTTGCTCAAGCACTGCCCTTTGGAAAACGCGCGGCGCGTCATGGATTTGATCCGGCAGATGATTAAAGATTTTCGCTTCGCTTGGGAGGACAAATCCTTTGGCGTCGGCGTCAGCATTGGCGTAGTAGAAATCAACGAGACGATGCAAAACCTCGCCGATGTGCTGGGGGCTGCCGATGCCGCCTGCTATGCAGCCAAAGAGCGGGGCCGCAATCGCCTCTACCTCTATCACGCTGATGACCAAGAGCTGTCGCAGCAGCGGAAAGAGCAGCAGTGGATTACCCGCATTCAGCAGGCCCTCGACCAAAATCGCTTCCAGCTTTACCGACAGCCGATCGCCCCCACAGATTGGGGCTGCCGCGATCTGGAAGAGGGCTGCGGGGTTCAAAGTCAAGCTGTGCACCACTACGAGATTCTACTGCGGCTCATCAATGAGGAGGGGGGCGTCGTTCCGCCAATGGCCTTTATTCCGGCTGCAGAGCGCTACGGTCTGATGCCCGCCATCGATCGCTGGGTTGTAGACGCTTTTTTCGAGCAGGCTAACCAGCCCCAGTCTTTCGTCGTCTGCGACACTCAGGGCCCTGGCGAGACAGGATTCTACACCCTCAATCTCTCGGGGGCCAGCATCAACGATGAGCAGTTTTTGCCGTTCTTGAAGGGGCACATCATTCAGAGCGCAATTCCTCCCGAGGCGCTGTGCTTTGAGATTACCGAAACCGTCGCCGTCTCTAACCTCAACCGCGCCCGGGATTTCATCCAAGAGATTAAGCAGCTCGGCTGCGCCTTTGCTCTAGATGACTTTGGCAGCGGTATGTCCTCCTTTGGCTATCTGAAACACCTGGCCGTCAACTACATTAAAATTGACGGCTCCTTTGTGCGTAACTTGCTAGAGGACAACATCAGCACCTCCATCGTGGAGGCGATCACCAACATCGCCCATTCTATGGGGCTAGAGGCGATCGCCGAGCGGGTTGAGGATGTGGAAACCCAGCATAAGCTTTTGGCGCTAAACGTGGACTACGTTCAGGGCTACGGCATTGGCAAGCCGGCCCCGCTGCCGACGGCCCCAGCGCCTCAGCTGAAGGCTAGCGCTGCCGAGCCCTCGCCGGTACTGCTGCGCTGAGCCCGGTCGCCCGAGCCCTGTTGCCCAGGCCACGCTGAGCGGTCTGCGCTGGGTGGCCCATGGGCCTATCTACGCGGTCTGCATCGTACCTTGGGCAACCGCCTCAATCATGCGCTGATTGAAGGCCGGAATGTCGTCAGGGTTGCGGCTGGTGATCAATCCCTGGTCGACAACCACCTCTTGGTCTACCCAATCGCCACCGGCATTCTTGAGGTCGGTCTGCAGCGAGGGCCAGGAGGTCAGTTTGCGCCCTTCAACAGCACCTACTTCTACCAGCGTCCAAGGGCCGTGGCAAATAGCGGCAACGGGCTTACTGGCCTGAAAGAAAGCCTTGACAAACGCCACCGCTGCGTCATTGACCCGCAGCTGGTCGGGATTGACGGTGCCCCCCGGCAGCAGTAGGGCATCGTAGCGGCTTGGGTCCGCATCCTTTAGGGCGACGTCAACCGGGAAATGGTCTGCCTTGTCGTAGTGGTTCCACCCCTGCACGGCGTCATCTTCTGGGGAAACAATGTGAACCTCGGCCCCTGCGTCTAGCAGCGCTTGACGAGGCTCGGTCAGCTCGACCTGCTCAAACCCGTTAGCCACTAAAATCGCCACTTTCTTGTTGTTTAGCGTCGTCATAATTTAAATTCGATCTGTAAGTTAACGGTCTATTCGCCCCTGTAAGCTACAAAATTCGCGCCGTTAGGGACGTCTATCCAAGGAAGGCTTTAGCCAACGCGCTAAACATTCAAATTGGTAGAAATCTCAGGGGTCTTAATCTTGACAGCCCCAGTGCAGCCCCGGCTCAAGTCAGCTCTGACTTGGTATAGCCAAGACAGACACAGGGCCAGGAGCGAATGTACTATAGTTTTTAACGCTTTTGCTTGAAACGCTTTCTGGAGACCCATGGCCACATCAACCGCTCCCGCTACTCCCGTTGTCCCGACCACCATCGCCGAAGAAGCTGAACTCAGTCCCGGCAGTATTGACGAAGCTATCCGCTCGCTCCAAGATCTCGCCAACGTTCAGCTGAAGCTGCAGAAAGAGCGCAGCGCTATCGAAAACCTAGAGCTAATTCACAGAATGCTTGACGGTGAGCTACTTTCGGAAGAGCAGCTCGCCATCGTCAAGCGATCGCTCAAAGGATTGAGCAAATACGCCGGGCTGCACGCCACCTACAAAATCGCTTTAGCAGACGCCCAGCGGGCCAGGGATTTGATTGATCAAATTATTGGGTACACTACGCCCAGCGAGCCGGTGTCCTAAGCACCTGTGCTAGAACCCTAGGGCGTGACAAAAATTTAAAAGGCAATACAATAAGGAACTCGGGGGCATCTTACTGAGTCAACGCTATTTTGGTTGGATTAAAGCAATCTGTATTTGCTGTGCACGAAAGTCTCTCTATGCCTGCTGAATACAGACTCGGCTTTAAGGGAATCCGTTGTCTATCTGAGTTAAGGTGCTAAGCCATGGCTGAGCTGATCGAGAAGCTAGATAAGCTGCTCAAGAAACTAAATAAGAATCGCTTTTTTAGGCTGGCCCTGCGGGGGCTGAAGCTCTGTACCCTGTTCCTATTTGGCATTTGCCTGGTCAGCTTTTTTTCAGCGGTAACCCAGCTTTTCTATATTGCCGATCTGTACATCGATAGGCTCATGACCTGGGGACTAGGCCTGATTGTGGGCTTTTTCATACTGCTGGGTTTGGTTATCGCCGCGATCGCTCTCTACGAATGCGTAAAGGTCCTGCTTCAGCGGCGTCAGCGACGGCGAGAGGCTGCCGCCGCCGCACTCAAGAAGGTTAAGCCACCGCGAGAGGTTATCCATCGATAAGCTTCTCGGGTAGTCAGGGCGGTTTACCGGTCTAACCCAAAGCCGCCTTGGAACTGCTGCTGATAGGCCAAATAGACGGCCTTCAGAAATAGATCGGTGCTGATGTCCGGAGGAAATTCGGCCATGCCGATCGCGTCTTTAACCTCTGCTGCAAGCTGCAGACTAAATTTAGACCGGGCGGCGATGCCCATCTGCGATCGCCGCTGCAGGTATTCCCGAACGGCGGCAAAGTCATCCGGCAGCATTTGGGAGATGTCTTGCTCAGCGAGAAGCTGCTGCGCCAAGCCTTGGGCGGATTCAGATAGGGTAAGCTTTGGGGTTTCGATTGAGTCCACCTGCACCACTAAAGTCCCGGCAAGCCAGTCGCCGAGGCGCTTTTCTTTCCGGCCCAGCAAAATGAACAAAAATCCAATGAACAGGATATCGTCCACGGGGCGCAGCAAAGCCCTCAGCGTCGATTGAAAGAGCCCCACAGGCTGACCGCTGTCGCGAATGACGCGAATCTTGACCCGGCGCTTGCCTGGCGTCTGCCCCTGCATGAGAGTCTCGAAGCCAACGAAGTAGCCCACATAGATGGCGTAGATAATCATCGCCATAATGGCGATCGCCCATTGAGAGTCGATGTTCAGCCGCAGGAAGGCGCTGTCGAGCTCGATGGCGTAGGCTAGAAAAAGCGTCAGTATCCCCAAGGCCAGCAGGGACAAATTGAGGACAATGTAGTCGATTAGCAGCGCAAAGGCCCGGTTGCCCACCCCCGCCAGGGTAAGCTCTAGCTCAACGCTCTCAGGAGTGCGGATGCGAACGGTGTTGAAAAGTTCCATAAGATGAGACGCGCCGCGCTACGCCCGTCGACCGCGCAGCTCTAAATCAAGCCCTTCCTGACGACTGCGCAGGTCGTAGTAGGTGACAGCCTTGATCGCTTGCCAAAACGGCATCACGAGTACGCCGCCGATCAGGCTGAGGGCAAAGGAAGCTAGATTGGCGATCGCAATCAGGCCAGAGTCTTCAGGCAGCGCCAACACCAAAAAGCTCGGGATGTAGCCCGTCAGCATCAGCAGGGGAAACGTGACCAAGAACCCGACCACGGCGACCACCTGCACGCGCCCGACCGATTGTTTTGTCAGATTCCAGCTTCTGTCGATGCTTTGAGACCCGTTGAGGTTTGGCTCGACGGCGAGGGGAACCTCAACCACAAACCAGCGCGAGAAAAATCGAATCAGGACAACTAAAAAGCCAATCACGAGGGGAACTGCGGCGATCGCTCCTAGAAGCGGCACAATTGCGGTCAGGACAGCGATAGTGATGGCGACCAAAATAGCCCCAATCAGATAGATCACCACCATCCGGAGAACGACCTGAATGCCGGCACTTAAAAATGACCAGAGGCGGGGTTTTACCTTGCCGCGAGCCTGAGCCACGGTCTCGGGCTGATGGATAAGCTCCTGAAACGCAAGCCTAGATATTAGACCCGAAATCATTGAGTATTTGGCCCACCCGTACACCGGCACAAAAATCCAGAGGTAGGACACAAATGCCAGGGAAAGGTATGTGCGCAAATTGCTGCGGTATAGCTGCACGCCTGAGCTCACAATATTGCCGACGCTTAGGGGACGCAATGTTTTTTGAGTACGGGGATTCTCGGCCATGACATATACCTGCTCGACGCTACTGCTCAACAATGAAGGGGTGGAACAGGGAGGCCGGGCTGCCCAAGCTGAAGGCCTATTGTTCCAAGTAAAGAGTATCCTAGACTCAAAGAAAAGGCACCCTGCGGGGTCGTAAAGTTTATGAATATTCGACGCTGGATTGCGCGCCGGGAAGCGAGCTGGCAACGGCTAGAGCTGCTGCTGGCCCAGGTGGAAAAGCGAGGCTTGAAGTCCCTGCCTCCAGAAGAGATTCAGCAGTTGGCCAGCCTCTATCGCTCGGCGTCGGCTGACCTGGCCCGCGCTAAGACGCATCAGGTCAGCGACGTCCTAATTCACGATCTCCAGCGCCTGGTCTCCCGCAGCTACGGCCTCATCTACCAGGGGTCACGCCACCAGGACTGGCGAGCTATAGCCCAGTTTTACCGCAGGGAACTGCCGCAGACTATCCAGCAGTCGCGGGGCTACATCGCCCTAGCGACGTTTCTGTTTTTGATGGGCGCAGGGGTGGGCTGGTGGTTTTCCTGGCGCGACCCTAGCTTCTTAGCGCTGGTGGTACCTGCCGATCTCATCAGCCTGGTGCGAGACGATGGGGAGCTGTGGATGGGGTCGATATTGGGGGTTGAGCCCCTGGCCTCTAGCGCGATCGCCATCAACAACTTCACCGTCTCCCTGTACGCCATCATCGGCGGGGTGACGATGTTTTTGCAGCAGGTTCCTACCATTACCCCACCGGGAGCCTTTACGGTCTATCTGCTGGCCTACAACGGTCTATCCATCGGCGCGATTTCCGCCCTAGTGAGCCAAAACAACCTGGCCTATCCCTTCTGGGCCTTTGTGTTTCCCCACGGTTCCCTAGAGCTCCCCGCGATCTTCTTCGCCGGTGGGGCGGGTCTGCTGCTGGCGCGGGCAATTTTGTTTCCGGGGCGCTACGCCCGCAGAGACGCCCTGCGCATCTATGGGGCCCAGGCGGCGAAGCTGGTGTATGGCATTGCCCCGATGCTTTTGGTAGCGGGTGTAATTGAAGGGTTCTTTTCGCCCAATCCAGCCGTCCCTAGCTTACTGAAGTACGCGGTAGGAACGGCGCTGTTTGTGCTGCTGGTGCGGTATTGCAGCCTCAGTACCGACGAGCCCCGAATCGAAGCCGATTAAAGCTGATTCCTCGCTTTGATCTGCAGATAGCGGTCTACAAGCTGCTCTGAAACCGCATCCACGGGCGCGTCTAGCACCATCACCCCCTTCTGGCGCAGCTTGACAAAGGCGACCTGGCGCTGGTCCATCAGGTCTAAGGCAGCGGCGCGGGCGTAGGCTGCCTGAATAATGTCAGCGTTTTGAGCGCTTGGATTTGATGCTGGGTTACTTTGATCGGCCCGCTGCTGAATATAGGGGTCGCTGAGGGCCACACAGAGCGGCAGATAGCGGGGTCTCAGGCGCGCTAGCGCCGACAGCAATTCTGCGGAGGCCGTCGCGTCGACAATGTCGGTGATCAGCACCACTAGCGCGCGGCGGTGCTGCTGGGTCACCAGCATGGAGACAGCGCTCAGGTAATCAGACTCCTGCAGCACGGGCTGAATCGGCGTCAGCCGCTCGATCAGGCGGCTAAAGTGCGGCTGCCCGCGATTGGGCGGTAGCCAGGTCTGGACCTGACTATCGAACACCCCCACGCCAACGCGATCGCCCCGGCGGATGCCGGCTAGGGCTAAAGATAGAGTGGCGTTGAGGCCCCAGTCGAATCGGGACAGCCCTTCGACCTGGGCCGTCATTAGGCGGCCCCGATCCAGCAGAACAATCAGGGTTTGCTCCTGCTCGGGCTCCATTACTTTAACGAGGGGCTGTCCCGTGCGGGCCGTCGCCTTCCAGTCAATCAGGCGAGGATCATCCCCCGCCGCGTAGTCGCGCAGCTCGGAAAACTCGGTGCCGGCGCTCATGCGTCGTCGCTGCTGCAGGCTTCCCGACGCCTGCAGGGCCAGCCGCACCGCCAGCGCCCGCAGACCCATAAGATCGGGGTAGACCGCTACGGTTTGAGCCTGGGGTACCTGCCACTGATGCCAGGCGAGCCCCCAAGGCCCCCGCTGCCGCAGGTGAATTTTCCCCCAGGCCACTTCACCGCGCCGGCGGGGATGGACGCTGTAGGTGAGGGTCTGGGGTTCGCCACTCGCGATCGCGGCCTGCAGCGGCATGGCCGTCCCCGCCATACCTGCCGGGTAGGCGTCGTAAATTTGAATAGTTTTGGGGCCGCTCTTGGCAGACGATTGGGCGGATGGCTGCACCGTCAGCGTCACCGGGTTATCGCGGCCGACAGACAGGCGCTCTAAAGGTCCACGGGCCACGGAGACCCGCTGCTGCTTGGCCCTAAACCCATCTGCCACGGCGAGGGCAACCAGGACCAAATCTAAAACCAGCATCGCCTGGAGCGGCATCCCTGCTATCTGAAGCGGGGCGGCTGGCGCGAAGATCGCTAAGCCAGTGGCGATCGCCCCCGTGAGGATAAGCAGCGCGTAAAACCGAGGGGTGGGCACGATGAGCATGGCGGACCTGAGGGGCGTGTTTTGAGGTTTGGCTTTGGGCTTTAGCTTTGAGCGCTGGCTTACCGGGGAACTGGGACCTGATCGAGCAGCGCGTTAATCAGGGCGTCCATTTGAACGCCGTCGAGCTGGGCCTCAGGGTTGAGGATGAGCCGGTGACGCAGCAGGGGCAGGGCCACCCCGCGCAGGTCGTCTGGGGTAACGTAGCTGCGCTGCGCTAGCCAGGCGTGGGCCTGGGCCGCCCGCAGCCAGGCGACCGCCGCTCGGGGAGAGGCCCCTAAAATTAGGTCTGGGTGGTGCCGCGTCCTGTGGACCAAATCCAAGAGGTAGTCCATCAGCAGGTCCTTGACCGCGATCGCCTCCACGGCTTGGCGAGCGGCCAAAACCTGGTCGACGGTGGCGATCGCTTTGAGCTGAGCGAGGTCGCGCCGGCTGGCCCTAAAGCCTTTTTGGGCATTGAGCAAAATTTGCTTTTCTGCCCCCCGCTCGGGATAGTCGACCACTAGCTTGAACAAAAACCGATCGAGCTGAGCCTCGGGGAGGGGATAGGTGCCTTCAAACTCTAGGGAGTTTTGGGTCGCGATTACCCAAAATAGCTCGGGCAGCGCCCGGCTCTCGCCGTCCAGGGTCACCTGTCGCTCCTCCATGGCCTCCAGCAGCGCCGCCTGGGTTTTAGGCGGCGTGCGGTTGATTTCGTCGGCGAGCAGCACTTGGGTAAATATCGGCCCCTGCTTGAGGTTAAAGCTGCGGGTGTTGAGGTCAAATACGCTGGTGCCCAAGATATCGGAGGGCAAAATGTCTGGCGTCAGCTGAACGCGGCGAAAGTCTGCGTGAATCGTCTGTGCCAGCACCTTAACCATTAGGGTTTTCCCCACGCCGGGAACCCCTTCTAAAATGACGTGCCCCCCGGTCAATAGGGCAATGAGCAGCTGCCGGGCTGCGGTATCTTGCCCCAACACCACGCTGCCGAGGGTCTGTCTGATGCGGTCGAAAACGGGATGAAGTTCAGCCATAGGGGACATTTAAGGGGGAGTCACTGATAGGGGGAATGTGGGGGGCGATCGCGGCGTGAGGAAGAGATCTAGCCTGAACGGGTCGATTGGCGAACGGCCTCAAGGGCGTTTAGCCAGCTTGTCAGCTCGCGTTCGCTGGAAGCCGGCCGGCCAAGCTGCAGCAGTCGCGCTAGGCGGTCGGGAGGCTGTCGGGTCTGCTGCGCCCAAGCCGCCACTAGGGTCTCCTCATCCACCAGCGTCGACCCCAGACCCAGCGACTTTTGCAGCTGCAGGCGTTCAGCTTGAGCCACTGTTTCTACCACAAATTTTGTGCTCTTGGCCCGCCGCAGGACGCCGGCCAAGGCGTTGACATAGGCCTCGCTGTTATTGGGGCTAGGCGGCTGAATCGACGCTGCCGGCCCTAGCCGCCGCTGGCCCACCACCAGCAACAGGCCCAGCGCGATCGCCTGCACCAAAACCAGCAGCAGCGGCGTCCGTGCCAGGTAGCGGGGCCAGCTCAGCTGGCTGGGCTGTTTGTCCTCAGGCGCTAGGTCTCTATAGCCGTGGAGGTATTCATCGACCCAGATGGCGCTACCGGCGTTTGCGCTACCATCGTTTGCGCCGCCGCTGGTGACCAAGTCCGCCAAAAAGGCAAAGTTTCCCGGCGCATCCTGGTAGGCATTTGCCCCTATGTACGGCGTCGTCGCCTGGATCAGCTGGCCTGAACCCACAGGCGATCGCCACACCACTGTGCCGTAGCGATCGCTGAGCAGCGCCGTCTCGTCGGCGGCGATTTCTTCATAGCGACGGCGGGTCTCGATGCGCACGGGGTCTTGCCCACTGGGCAGCAGGCTAGAAAAGGGCGCGGGCGTCACCGACTGCTGGCTAGTGAGCACAATTAGGGTGTTGCCGTCGGCCACCCAGTCGGTCCATAGCCCAGCGGGCCGCGCTAAGCTGGGCGGCACAATCTGCAGCAGCGTTACGGGCTGATCTGTGCCGGGCCGATCTGTGCCGGGCTGATCTGTGCCAAGCCGATCTGTGCCCAGGGCTGAGCGCGATTCTGGCGGGCGCTGCCAGCGCTGAATGGGGGTCCCCCGCTCTTGCATATAGGCGTACCAGGCTCCATAGCCGTCCGGAGCGCGGCTGAAGGTAGACCCTTTGCTAATCGGGCTACTGGCAGGGGTAGCTAAGGCCAGCGCCACCAGCAGCAGGGCGACGGCGACACCAATCCAAATCCAGCGGCGGGAGCCTTTCATAGGCGCTGCCCTGAGCTGCGGGCGAGCACCTGCTCAATGGTTTGGTATGCCTGCTGACAGCGCTGGAAGACATCCGCCGAAATATCGACGTTGCCAAAGCAGAGCTGCTCGTGGACCCGCAGCAGGACGCGATAGGCGTCGGACTGGGGCAGAGAAGAAACGCAGTCCCCGTATTGCCCATCGGTGCGGCTAGGACTGCGGGGCACCTGCTGGGCTTCGTCTAGCTGCTCTAGCATTGCCATATACAGGGCCCGACAGGCCTGTCGGTAGTTGCCCTGCCGCTGCCAGTCTCGCGATCGCTTCAGCCAGGCGGCGGCACCGGGGGGCGGGGCGGGGCG
>JBHJHD010000075.1:0-24640 GCA_050331115.1 Elainellaceae cyanobacterium | reverse complement strand
AAGGCGTCAAACCACCCCAATAGTAAAAATCAGCGCCAGACGCTGACATTCATAATGTCAAAATGGTAGTCGTATGTCCATACAGGAACATTCGTTTGCTGGAAAAGTACAGCAATGAGCGCGTCAAACAGCGTGATTTTCTGATCGGGATATTGTTTTAACAATTCGTAGGCTAATTGATAGTCTTTACTTGTCGGATCAACCAAGCTTACATTTGTTATTGATCGCTCAACAAAGCTGCTCGCTATATTGAACCCACACTTATAGAGAACGAGTCTGTGAGCTTCAGCTAGAGTAGAAGTCAAAATGACAAGGCTTGTTTGGCTATTGTTTAATCTATCTAACTCAAACACAGCTCGATGGTGATACTGGTCATCTTGGTCAAGTTCTGCGTAGAGCGGACCCGTATCAGCAATAACAGCCCTCAATGACCTTCCTCAAACATCTGAACGGCAATATTGTCGTGATTGATAGAGATATCAGACTGCCCACTGCGAGCCCGTAATGCCGTCGGCGGTAACCCCTGCTTCAGCGGCAACTCACACCCTCGCTCAGCAAGGAAAGCTTCCAAATCTCCATCAAGCTCATTTGCCGACCGATCGAGCGTTTGACTCAGCTCTACCAGAATAGTATCGCTCGTCACCTTATAGACTAAGCGATACACATCATCAATTCGCCGCGACCAATAGCCTTCTAAATCACCTTGTAGGGGCACCGGATTACCGAGACCCGTAAACGGAGAACGGCTGATATCCTGAATCAGGCTATTAATTCTCTCGTAGAGCGTTCGGTCAGAATTAGTCCACCGAGCAAAATCTTCAAGCGTGGAATATTTGAGGACAATCTGATGGCTCATTGAACTTCCTCAAGCGACACCTCTATTTTAAGTCTCTCACCGCACGCACAGCGCCGACGACCTAGCCACAAACCCCTCCCGCATCAGCTCATTTACCGTAGACTGCGTATCCATCACGCAAAACTGCACCCCCAGCCGCACCAGCTGCCGCCGCGGCCCCCCGCTAATCACCGCCACCACCGGCACCTTGTTCTTGCCCTTCTCCTCATGGTGCTGCAGCAAAATACTGCGTAAACGGTGCTGCTGGGCAATATCCCCCGCCACCTGGGGTTCAATCTCCACCATCACCATCTGCACCGCCTCCACCGGCTCCGCATCCTCCACAATCAGCTGCAGCTGCTCATCTCGCCCGCTGTCCACCTTGCCCCACAGCATCAGCGGCTTATCCGGCACAATGTGCTCGCTCACCTGCTCATAGGTCCTCGGGAAGACCACCCCGTCAATCTTGCCGGTCAGGTCCTCCACCTCCACGATCGCCATCCGCGCCCCCTTCTTCGTCTGCACCGGCTTCACCAGGCTCAGCATGGCAATCACGCTCACCGTCCCGCGATCGCGGTAGTCATGAGCTTCTGCTAAATCAATGGGGGCCAGCACCTTGGCGGCTTTTTGCACCGACTTCAGCGGATGGTCAGAGATATAGAAGCCCAGCAGCTCTTTCTCTAGCTTCAGCTTCTCCTGGGGGGGGTAGTCGGCCACCGGGGCGGCTTTCGGGGCAACTTCAAAGCCGCTAGCAGTCGGTGCAGCCGCCCCGCCCCCCCCCATCATGTCAAACAGGTTCCCCTGGCCAATCTCCCGGTCCTTAGCCCGACCCTGCGCCCAGTCCAGCACCAGGTCTAGGTCCTGCATCAGCTGGTGGCGGTTGGGCTCTAGGGCATCCATCGCCCCGGACTGAATCAGCGCCTCCAGGGCACGGCGGTTCACCGTACGGGAGTCGACGCGATCCCACAGGCCCGCCAAAGACTCGAACGGCCCTTCTTGCCGCGCTTCGATAATCGCCTCGATCGCCCCCAGGCCCACGTTGCGCACCGCCGACAAGCCAAACAAGATGGCCCGCTTTGCCTCGTGGGGCAAGGGCGTGAAATCGACACCCGAGCGATTGACGTCCGGCGGCAGCACGTCGATGCCCATGGCCATGGCGTTGGCGATGTACTGCTGCACCTTGGCCTGGTCGCCGCTGTTGGCGGTCAGCAGCGCCGCCATATATTCCACCGGGTAGTTGGCCTTGAGGTAGGCGGTCTGGAAGGTGACGTAGCCGTAGGCGGTGGAGTGGGATTTGTTGAAGCAGTACTCGGCGAACACCACCATCTGCTCAAACAGGTCGGCGGCCACCTTTTTCTTGACGCCGTTCTTCTCGGAGCCCTCCACAAAGATGGGCTGGTGCTTCTCCATCTCCTTAATCTTCTTCTTACCCATGGCCCGCCGCAGCAGGTCCGCCTGCCCCAGCGAATAGCCCCCCATATCTTGGGCAATTTTCATGATCTGCTCTTGGTAGACCATGATGCCGTAGGTCTCTTTGAGAATCGGCTTGAGGATTTCGTGGGGGTAGTCGATGTGCTCCCGCCCGTGCTTGCGGTTGATGAACTTGGGAATCAGGCCGGCGTCCAGCGGTCCGGGGCGGTACAGGGCCAACACCGAAGAGATGTCTTCCAGTCCCGAGGGCTTCAAATCCCGCACGATTTGCCGCATGCCAGAGGACTCCAGCTGAAACACCCCCGCCAAATCCCCCCGCGCCAGCAGGCCGTAGGTTTCTGGGTCATTCATGGGCAGGCGATCGATATCCAGCGCCGTCTGGCACGTCTCCTGCACCAGGTCCACAGTTTTCTGAATTGTGGTCAGGTTCTTCAGCCCCAAGAAGTCCATCTTCAGCAGCCCCATGGCCTCCACGTCCTCCATGGCGTACTGGGTCACCACGCCGTTGCTGTCTTTGTTGAGCTGCAGGGGCACAATCTCATCCAGCCGCTCGGCGGAAATCACCACCCCCGCCGCGTGGATGCCGACGCTCTTGTTGGTGCCCTCGATGCGCAGGGCCATGTCTATCCAGCGGCGGTGGGTGACGTCGGTGTTGGGGATGATCTGGTCGCTCTCGTACTTCTCGCGAAACTCGACGGCGGGGGACTTCTCCGACACCATCACCTTCAGCTTCGTAGGCTTACCCCGCACCACCGGAATCAGCTTCGCCATCTTGTTGGATTCGTCAAAGGGGACGTCCAGCACCCGGGCCACGTCCTTAAGCACCGCCTTAGAGGTCATGCGGTTGTAGGTAATGATTTGGGCAACCCGGTCCCCGCCGTACTTCTCGGTGACGTACTGGATCACCTCGTCCCGTCGGTCGATGCAGAAGTCCGTGTCGATATCGGGCATGGACTTGCGCTCGGGGTTTAGGAATCGCTCGAACAGCAGGCCGTGGTGCACCGGGTCGATGTTGGTGATGCCCAGGGCGTAGGCCACCAGGGACCCCGCCGCTGAACCCCGCCCCGGCCCCACGGGAATGCCGCGATCGCGGGCAAACTTGATGTAGTCCCACACCACCAAAAAGTAGGTGGAAAACCCCATCTCGTGCATCATGTCCAGCTCGTATTCGAGGCGATCGCGGTAGCTGGCGTCGGCTTCCTCGTAGCTGCCCACGTTCAGGCGGTCCAGCAGGCCCTCGCGGGTGACCTGCTGCAGGTAGGTGGTGGGGTCGTGGCCCTCGGGGATGGGGTAGTTGGGGATGCGGGAGGCCCCCAGCAGCTCATCCTTATACTCGGTGACTTTTTCGGCCACGAGCACCGTGTTGGCGATCGCCTCGTCCACCACATCCTGGGGCAGGTGGTCGCGAAACAGCAGCCGCATTTCCTCAGCGGACTTAACGTATTCGGTACCGCTGTAGCGCAGCCGCTTATCTTCCGTGAGCAGCTTCCCCGTCTGGATGCACAGCAGGGCGTCGTGGGCCTCTACGTCGTAGCAGGAAATGTAGTGGGAGTCGTTGGTGGCCACCAGCTGAATATCAAGATCTCGCGCTAGGGCGACGATCTGGGGGTTGATGATTCGCTCCTCGGGCAGGCCGTGGTCCTGAATCTCTAGGTAATAGTCGTCGCCAAATAGCGCTTTGTACCACTGGGCCACCCTGCGGGCGATCTCCGGCTTGCGCTGCAGAAACGCCTGGGGCACCTCCCCCGCCAGGCAGCCGCTGGTGACAATCAGTCCCTCGTGGTGCCGCTGAAGCATCTCTTTATTGATGCAGGGGCGCGAAAAGATGCCCTTGCCCTGTACCCCGTACAGGTGGGAATCGCTGGTGAGCTTCACCAGGTTCTTGTAGCCCGTGACGTTTTTGGCCAGCACGACCTGGTGGTAGCGGGGGCGGCGCTCCTGCTTGGTCGGGTCGCCGTTGATCACGTACATCTCGTTGCCGATGATCGGCTTGATGCCTTTGCCGCTGCACAGCTTCATCAGCTCCACCGCGCCGTACATCACCCCGTGGTCGGTCAAGGCGATCGCGGGCATGCCCAGCTCCACGGCGCGGTCCACCAGGGCGGGGAGCTGGCTAGCGCCGTCGAGGAGGCTGTAGTCGCTGTGGATATGGAGGCCGACGAAGGACATGGCAACAAACCGGGTACAGGTACAATCAGGTTAATCGATCTGCGGCGCTATATCTAGATATCGTTTCGTTTTTTTATCGTAAATTACCCCCACATATATGGGAAACCCCTGCACATGTGGTGGTGCGCCCGATATTGCGGTGTGCCCAGCGTTTTGAATTACCACAACATGGCGCGCCATCTCCCTGCAGGGCGTGGCTTTATGGTACTAATGTATCGAATTATTCGCTCTGAATCTAGACCATTTAGCGATTCGGCCTAACCCACAGAAAGAGGACTACCCCTGGCATTCCTTCTACAGTGATAATTATTGACATAGGCCGTTCACTCAATACGCGGCATGAACCTTTCCCTTGACTCCGCTCGCTCTTTTGCCGGGCGTCTCTACGATGCTTTTTTGGTGCTCGCCGTGTACTCAAATATTTGGGTGGCAGCGGCGATCGCCTCTCTAGTTCCGTTTGTGCAAACGACCCTGGGTTTAGGGCTCGACTGGCGGCCCATCGCCCTGATTTTTGCCTCGGCGCTGGTGCCCTACCTGCTAGACCGTCTTATCGATGCCTACGTGCAAAAGATTCCTGATCAGCGGGCTCAGATTTTCTTTAGGCGGCCTGCCCCTCTAGCGCTGTTTGCGATCGCGAGTCTCGCTACCGCTACGCTTATCTATAGGGCTCCGGCTCAGGTGCAGCTGGTGTGCTTGGGCGGGCTAGTGCCGCTACTCTACGGGCTGCCGCTGTTCCCTGGACGGGATCAGGATGGCCCGCGCTGGTATCGCCTCAAAGATATCCCTGGATCAAAGGCCTGGATTGTGTGTAGCACCATCACCTACGCCGTAGTGGCCGTGCCGCTGGCCTACGCAAGCCAGCCGTTTACTCCTGCAGTGGCATCGGTGGCGCTGTTCTTACTCGTGTTTATCGGCAGCAATTCCCACGTGTTTGACATCCGCGATATCCAGTCAGACCGGCGAAAAGGAGTGATGACCATGCCGGTGCTGCTGGGGACGTGGCGCACGCGGTGGGTGTTGACGGCGCTGAATCTCGGCATGCTGGGGCTACTAATCTTAGTGAGGTGCCGGGCCTGCGTCGGGCCTGCTCTAATCATCGTGCTGCCGGCGACGGCTGTGACGTTAGTCTATATCTGGCTCGTTAACCCCCGCACGCCGCGCAACGTTTACAACATTTGGGTGGATGGCGCTCTATTTTTACCGCTAGCGCTGTTGGTGAGTGTACGGCTGTCGATTTAGATAGTTTTAATCCGGTTTGGGCGCTGTGAATGCTTTTATCGCGCGCAGGACAAGCTTTACTAAAAATTAATTTTTCCTCAGTTCGCAGAAGAGCGTTTTCCACCGGCGAAAGCCTAGCTTGTCCGCATTAAAATTGTGTGTAGGTGGGGATATCGGATTGATTTGGCTGAAGGATTAAGTACACCATAATTTTTGTTAACTCGTATGACTGGTGACAACTCATCGAACCAAGCAGCGCTAGGCCCAGTTTTGGTCAGCTCAGCCTCTACAGGTCCAGCTTTGACGAATAACGCTTCGGTAGCGGCGATCGCTAAGAGTACGTTTGGGGAGGAGGTTTCTCCGAAGCCGGCGACTAGCGACGCTGAAGTGCCCGGGGGTGGGGCAGGCCTGACCTTCGGCGTGATGATTGCGACGGCCTTTGCCGTGCTGCTGGGGCGATCGCTGCTGCGGGCGAAGCCAAAGCCCACGCCTGTGAAGCGCTACCGCAAGCAGCTTCCCTGTACGACCTGCCGGTTTAAGGGGGACAATATGCACCTGCGGTGTGCGGTGCACCCCTATAAGGCGATGACGGAAGAGGCGATGGACTGTCCCGATTACTGGGCTAAGGATAGCGATCGCTTTGAGCATTCGCGTCACTAGAGGAACTTTTGCCACTTTTTATAAGAAGCGAAAAAGGCTATTGCAGGCGAAAGCCACTGCGGAATCAAGCCGCCCACGTTTTAGGTCCGCCTGCGTTTTAGATCTGCCCTGGACTAACGCAGTGGAGCAATGCTCGCACCTCTTCATCCGTAGTCTGGGAAAAGTTGTCGTACCACAGCCCAATGGCCCGCATCTCCGCTGGCGTCCTGACGCTCACCAAGGCGTCTACTCGGTCCCGCAGCTGCTGAGCGACCTGCGCGGCCGCCACCGGCACCGCCGCCACAATAGCTTCAGGCGACTGCCGCCCAAGTGCCTCCGCTGCTGCAATCATGGTCGCCCCGGTGGCTAAGCCATCGTCGACCAAAATTACGGTATGGCCGCCCAGGTCTAGGGGCGGGCGATCGCCTCGATAGGCCTGCTCCCGGCGCGCGAGCTCCCGCCGCTCCTCTGAGATCACATGCCTAACTTCCGCCACCGAGATGCGATACATCTTCACGATGGCGGGGTTTAGGTAGCATACGTTGGCCGCGATCGCCCCCATAGCTAGCTCTTCGCGACCCGGCACGCCTAGCTTACGCACCACGCAGACGTCCAGCGGCGCGTCTAGCGCTAAGGCAACCTCGTAGGCCACCGGCACCCCACCCCGGGGCAGGCCCAAAACCACTACATCCGAGCGATTGGCATAGGGCTTGAGCTGGAGGGCGAGCTGCGCTCCGGCGTCGGTGCGATCGCGAAAGCGGGTCTGAGGTTTCACGGGACTGCCGCCGCTCGGTGACGGTTTTTCACATCGTTTTGTGGTGCAATTTTAGCGCTTGTTTTGGCCTGGGTTGCGGCTTAGTTGACGCTACGTAACAAGCAAAGGCCCGACGCTTTGAAGGCTCACTTTAGAAAATCCTGAATCGCGTCAGCGACCGCTCTCGGATTGGTTAGGTGAGGGGTATGGAAGCCAGCGTCAATTTTTATCAGCCGGCTGTGGGGAATGGCGCGCTCAAATTTCTCAGCATCTTCCATGCCCAGCACGTCATCATTCTCGCCCCAAAGCACCAGGGTGGGCTGGCGAATGGTGTGAATATGCCGGTCGATGCCGCCGTAGCCACCGCTTTTGGTAAACGAGAGGATCGCCTGCCGCCAGTCGGGCCGCTCTTGGTGGATGGATGCGCAGAGGGCCGCCTCTCGCCCGCGATCGCCCCAGGGCAGGGCCGACACAGCTTGATAGAAAGCCCGCTTGCGCAGCCGCAGCCACTCAGCCCCCCAGTCGTCTAGGGGCGAAAATAACAGTGGCCCTAGAGGAAAGTGCCCCGAGAAGCCGACACTGTTGATCAAAATCAGCCGGTCGACGCACGCCGGGTGGGCCAGGGCAAAGTCCATGGCGATCGCCCCGCCTAGAGACGCTCCCACCAAGGCTACGGGCCGGTCAATCAGCTGCCAGCTGCGGTAGAGGTGCTGCCGAATCGTCAGTCGGTTTATGGGGGTAGCGGCGGGCTGGGCCGTGAACCCAAAGCCTAGGGTGTCGAGGGCCCAGACGGAGCGAGACGTGAGGCGGGGCAGCAGGCTGCGAAACTCCAGCAGCGAGCTGTCAAATCCGGGCAGCAGCAGCAGAGGCGGGCCTGCGTCGGTAGGGAAGCCGCTGGCAGGGTGATGGACGACGGCGGTGGGCACCGCGACCGGGCGACTCGACGGAGTGAAGGTCACCGAAACTACTCGGTGTTCGATTTGCTTGAGCAGCGCTACGGCCTCGGGCGATCGCAGCAGGCGGGCAGAGGGCGGCAGAGCGTTTTGGAGCATGGGACATAGAGGCGGCGGCGGCGCGGATGGCTTAAGCTAGAAGAGCGGCGATGATCACGTATGGAGGCGCGTATCCCATGATATTTCCAGGTTCGGCTGTTAGAGTCACCAATATCGATGACATTTACTACGGGTTTCAGGGGCTAGTGCAGCGGGTCTCCGACGGCAATGCGGCGGTGCTGTTTGAAGGGGGCAACTGGGATAAGCTGGTGACCTTCAAGCTGTCGGAGATTGAGCCGGTGGATGCGACGGCTGGACGCGGCTAGCCATCGGGGCCGTCACGCTTTGCAGCGTTGGGAACGACATAGGGCAGCTAGAACCGCTGGGGCACAAAAAACTGCTCGTTGATGGGCGGGCGCGAGTAGTCTTCGGGTTCAGGATTACGGGGCGGCAGGTCGATGGGCTCCGGCGTCATGTCCACATAGGGAACCTTGCTCAAAATATGGCTGATGCAGGTGAGCCGCGCCCGCTTTTTGTCGTCGGCTTCCACGGTGAACCAGGGGGCCTCGGGGATGTTGGTGTGGGCGAGCATGGCGTCTTTGGCGCGGGAGTAGTCTACCCAGCGATCGCGGGAGGCTAGGTCCATGGGGCTGATCTTCCAGCGGCGGGCCGGATCGGTGATCCGCGACTGGAAGCGGCGCTCTTGCTCGGCGTCGCTCACTGAAAACCAGTACTTGAGCAATATGAGGCCGGAGCGCACCAGCATTTGCTCAAACTGGGGGCAGGTTTGCATGAATTCTTGGTACTGCGCCTCGGTGCAAAACCCCATGACCCGCTCCACCCCGGCCCGGTTGTACCAGCTGCGGTCAAAGCAGACAATTTCGCCCCCGGCGGGTAGATGGGCGACGTAGCGCTGGAAGTACCATTCGGTCTTTTCGCGATCGCTCGGCGTCCCCAGAGCGACGATGCGACAGCCCCGTGGGTTGAGGGGTTCGGTGATTCGCTTGATGGTGCCGCCTTTGCCGGCGGCGTCTCGGCCTTCAAAAACGATCACGATGCGGCTGCCGGTCTGCTTGACCCAATACTGCATTTTCACCAGCTCTAGCTGCAGGTGGGCCAGCTCTTTTTCGTAAACTTTGCGCGAGAGTTTGGAGCTGCCTTCGCCTTCGGAGAGGTGGCGGAGCACGCTATGCTCTCGGCGCTTAAGTCCCTTCTTTTTGAGCTTCTTTTTAAGTCTTTTCTTACTCGTATTTTGGGTCTGCTGAGGCTGATTAGCTGAGGGTGTAGAGGCGCTAGTTTCATCCATGGCGAGCTCCTGTCAAGCGGTAGCTTTGCGTTCTTGAGATCAAGTCTGGCTGCGTTAAAGGCGGCATTGCACCTTGCTATATAGGTTAGCGCGCTTCGCCCATGCCTGTGTTATGCGAGCCTGCTGGAGGATACGGGCTGAGCAATACGAATCGGGAACATGCCATCTGGGCCCCTCTTTCAAAATGTATCGCGTTTGAAAAGCTCGCTCGAAAAGGCTCTCTCGCCAACGCCGCCGAAATTTCAACCTGCACAAGACTCAATGAACGGGAAATAGAAAGCGATTAAAAAAGGGGCGTTGGACGAGGAAATCGCAATGAATTTAGAGCGGGAAATTGGCGGGTTTACTGGATTTACGGTGGTGTGGGGTCTGCTAGCGCTGCTTGTATTCGGTACTTTAAACCTGCTGGAGGTGCCGACCGGCAACTTTCTGAACTGGCTCACTGCGGCGGCTATTTTTTGGTGGTTGATCGTGATCACGACCGTGCCTTGGAATATTTACTTCAGCGCTAGAGCCGTCCTGACGGAGGCCGAAATATCTCGTCAAGCAGGCATCGAAGTCGACGAGCGCGCCTGTAGCTACGTAAATAAGGTTCAAAATCGGGTACTGATTGTGGCTATTGGGCTGCACCTGATCTCGGCGATCGCGCTATACCTGCTGGCGGCGACGGGGGTCAGCGCTGTGGGCTATCTCAGCTCGATTGCGGCCCTGCTGCTGACGGGGCTGCGGCCGGCGATCGCCTCCTACCAATATTTGGCGCAGCGCTTGGCGAATATTGGTAAAGCGCTGAAGTATCCCCGCGAGGACGTGGTGACGCTGAAGGCGGCGGTCGAGCAGCTGAGCAGTGAGCAGAAGAAAATAGCGCTGCAGCTCGACCCAAATGACGACAGCTCGTGGGTCGCCCAGCAGCAGCGCAGCCTGGAGCGTCTTCAGCAAGATGTTGCCCAGGTCGCGGCGGCCCATGAGCAGCTCAAGGCCGCCAACGCCCAAGACCACGCGCGCATTTCTTTGGAGACTCGCAGTGCGATCGCTCAGCTCAACGAAGACAGTCAGTTTTTGGACCGAGTCCGCGAAATTATTCGCTTCTTTAAGGCGGCCTGAGCGATGACCGCATCAGCCCAAGGCCATTCACCCGATAGATGCGATAGAGTTTGTAAAGACCCATTTACAAAGACATACTAAGCAGGCTGCTTCAGCAGTCGTCCCCCGCACCATGACTACCCTTCCCCGGCCCCAGACCAAAACCGCTCCGACTTGGTCAAAGGCCTTTACCCAGCCCGCCTCAGAGTTTCCTCGCACCCCGCTGACCTTGCTAGAGGGCCACGTTCCTCCAGGCCTGCGGGGCACGCTGTACCGCAACGGGCCGGGGCGGCTGCAGCGCGGCGGAGAGAAGGTGGGGCACTGGTTTGACGGGGATGGGGCCGTCCTGGCGGTGAGCTTGGCAGAGGGAGACGCGTCTGCCACCTACCGCTACGTGCGCACCAGCCAGTTTGCCACCGAAGAGCTGGCCAACGAATACCTCTACAGCGGCTACGGTATGACGGCCCCGGGCCCCGTTTGGAAGCGCTGGACCACCCCCCTCAAGAACGCCGCCAACACCTCGGTCTTGGCCCTGGGCGATCGCCTTTTGACCCTGTGGGAAGGCGGCAACCCCCACGCTATGGACCTAGAAACACTGCGCACCCTGGGGCGTGACGACCTGGGCGGGGCGCTGGCCGGAAACGCTGCCTACTCCGCCCACCCCAAGATCGACCCCATCACCGGCGATATCTATAATTTTGGCGTCGCCCCTGGCCTCAGCTCGACGCTAAACCTCTACCGCAGCGATCGCAGCGGCCGGCTGCAGCAGCAGAGCCAAATTGCCCTAGACGGTACGCCCCTAATCCACGACTTTGCCCTGGCGGGGCCGTATCTGGTCTTCTGTGCGCCGCCCACCCGCATCGACCTACTGCCCGTGGGTCTAGCGCTCAAGTCCTACAGCGACTCGATCCAGTGGCGGCCCGATCTGGGCACCCAAATTTACATCGTCGATAAAGCTTCCCTGCAGGTGGTCAGCCAAAGCGTGGCTGACCCCTGGTTCCAGTGGCACGTCAGCAACGCCTACGTCGATGAGTCTGGTAACGTCGTGCTGGACGTGATTCGCTACGCTGATTTCCAGACCAACCAGTATCTGCGGGAGGTGGCTGAAGGCGACATTCAGACGCAGACCAAGGGCACCTACTGGCGAATCTGTATCGATGCCGCTACGGGAACGACGCTCTCCCAAACCGAGCTGATCGATCAGGGCTGCGAGTTTCCGGTCGTCAAGCCTCAGCAGGTCGGTCAAGACGCCGACGCGGTCTACCTCGCCATTCACCGCCCCGGCGCTGATATCTACCGGGACCTGTTTGGGGCGATCGCACGCTTCAACCCCCACACCGGGGCGCTGACCCTAGCGGACCTGGGTGAGCAGCGCTATCCCGCTGAGCCCATCTACGTCGAAGATGCTCAAGACGCCAGTCAGGGCTGGATTCTCACCGTTGTATTTGACGGCGATCGGGCGCAGAGCGAGGTGTGGATTTTCGACGCTGATAGGCTAGACGATGGTCCCGTCGGACGTCTGAGATTGCCCAGCGTTGTCCCCCACAGCTTTCACGGTACATGGCAAGCAATGCAGTAGGCTTGACTAAGCGCATTTCCCAACGCATTATTCCCAACGCACCAGATGACCACATATAGTCGGGCCGATCAGCCTACGGTGGCGCTTCAAAGTCTGATGGAGCTTTCGTCTTATCAGCTCATCGAATGGGCTCAGTCGGCCAAACAGTACGCCAAGAGCGGCCGCGTCCCGACCTACGTGGGTGGGCTAGCTTCGGCGCGGCCAGACTGGCTTGGCCTCAGAATTGACGTGGGCGGAAAAGGGCACCGTTTTGGGGAGACTCGCCTAGGGTTTCCGCTGATGAGCGTCATGAAGCCCTTTTTGCTGTTTCATCTGCTCGAGATGTCGGGAGAAGCGGTCTTTGACCATGTGGGCATCCGCCCGTCTGATCAGGCGTTTAACTCGCTGAAGCAGCTCAAGCAGGACAATTATTTTCCCCGCAACCCCATGATCAACAGCGGTGCGCTCGCCCTGACCGCTATGCTGCCTGGCGCTGACGGGGGGGAGCGGTGCGACTACCTGCGGCAGTGGCTAAACCAGCGGGCAGGCTGTCAGCTGACGCTAGATGAGAAAATGCTGTCTACGGTGCGATCGCTGCCCAACGAGCAGAACCGCGCCATTGCCCGGGCGCTCGGCGAAGCGGGCCGTCTGCAAGATGCGGCAGTGGCCCTCGACGCCTACGAGCAGATGTGCTGTCTGTCGGGCCGACTGTCCGATGTGGTCGCCCTAGGTAAGCTGCTAATTGACCCGATGCTGGGGGATTCTGAGCACCAGCGTCAGGTGCTAGCGCTGATGCTGACCTGCGGCCTCTATGAAGAGTCCGGGGCGATGGCGGTTCAGGTTGGGCTGCCTATGAAGTCGGGGGTGAGCGGCGTTTTGCTGGCGATCCTGCCGGCGGGCGGCGTTATTGCCACTTATAGCCCGCCCCTCAACGCCACCGGCAACTCGCTGGGCGGGCTCTATCTAATCACCCAGATTTCTCAGCATCTAAAGCTCAGCCTGCTGTCGCCTAAGTTGTCGCCCCATTTATAACTATGGCCTCACGCTCTAAAGCCCTCTTCTACTACGTGCTTACGCGGCTGCTGCTCGCCCCCCTAATGTTGTTCACCATCACCACGTTTGTCTTCCTCTTGATGCGGGCGACCCCGGGGGACCCGGTGGATGTCGCCCTGGGGCCTCGGGCTCCGGAGGCGGCCCGGGAGGCGATGCGGGAGCGTTTGGGCCTCAATACGCCGCTGTGGGTGCAGTATTTGGCCTACATGGCGGGGCTGCTGCGGCTCGATTTGGGGACGGCGCTGGACAATACGCCGGTGACGCGGATTATTGCGCAGCACTTTCCGGCGACGGTGGAGCTCGCGGTGTGCAGCATGCTGGTCTCGGTGACGGTGGGTTTGGCGGTGGGGGCTTTGGCGGCCTCGCGGCCCAACACGCCTCTCGACGCTGGCGGGCGGCTGTTTGGCATCATTACCTATGCGGTGCCGATGTACTGGTTTGGCATGCTGCTGCAGCTTTTGTTTGCTGTTCAGCTCGGCTGGTTTCCCCTGGGCTCGCGCTATCCCCTGTCGGCCCAGCCGCCGACCGGGCCGACCGGGCTATATCTCCTAGACAGCCTGCTGCACCTCAACTTAGGGCAGTTTGGGACGACGCTCTACTACTTGGCCCTGCCCAGCATCACGCTGGGGGTGCTGCTGAGCGGCATCTTCGAGCGCATTATTCGGGTCAACCTCAAGCAGACCCTGCGCTCGGACTATGTGGAGGCGGCCCGGGCTCGGGGCATTCCCGAGCGGCGCGTGGTGCTGGTGCATGCCCTGAAGAATGCGCTGATTCCGGTGGTGACGGTGCTAGGGCTGACCTTTGCCTCGCTGCTGGGGGGGGCGGTGCTCACGGAAGTGACCTTCGGCTGGCCCGGTTTGGCGGGGCGGCTGTAAGAGGCGATCGCCGAGCGAGACTATGCGGTGGTGCAGGGGGTGCTGGTGTTCTTCGCGGTGATTGTGGCGATCGCCAGCATCGTAATTGACATCCTCAATGCCTGGATCGACCACCGGATTCGCTATTGATCTAGGGTGTCTGATAGCCCCTCGGCAGCTGGTCGGGGAGGGGCTGATCTTCTGCAATGGCGGGCCCGAATACGTTGAGGCAGGGGCGGCGAACCAGGGTTACATCTAGGTAAGCTCTGCCACTGGCATAGACGAGGTTGCCCGCCTCGTCTCTTCGCAGGCCGTCTGGAACATTGGGTCCCGATTCTGCTGCCCAAGCGAGACCGGTTGGCGAGGATACCGCTTGCTCTGGGTCTGCCGACCGATATGCCAGCACGTTGACCCAGTAGCGGCCGTTTCTCTGGATGGATGGACCAAGCGCCAGCACCCCCTGGGGCGCGATCGCGTCATAGCGGGCTTCTGATGAGCGGCCCAGAGTGCTATACAGCTCTAGAACAGCGCCCCTGGCGTCAGCGCCCCTAGCGTCAGCGCCAAGATCTACGACCTGTCCGCAGCCCACAACGCTGTCGTCTAGCCCTAAAGCCGCCGCATCTTCTAGTCTGGTGCTGCCGCCGCTGCAGGCTTCCAAATACCGAGAGAGAATGTAGCCCTCCCCTGGAACCGCGATGCGCGTCCACCCCTGGCCCGAAGCTCGGCTTGGAGCCGCTGCGATGCTGACGCGATCGCCCCTGCGCACCGCCCCGACCACTTCGGCGCTACGGTCAGGCCGCCCGTAGATGTCGAGCTGGCTCGTCGTTTGGCGGCAGCTGTCCGCCTGGGCCAGCTCAAATTCAGCCGCGGCTAGGGGGGGAAAGCCTGCAGCGGCGGCTGTAATGCATGGCGGGGCGATCGCCGCAAGCAGGGCCAGACCGATTTTCGTAGGCGTCATGAGCTGTAGGGAGGGAATGGGTTCAGCCTCAGGTTGAATTGGTATTATACGCCTGCCATCCCCTTAATCAATTCATACAGTGCCCGCATGCCCATAGCCTCTCCACCCTCAGGCCTGCCGGGCTGAGACCGAATGTTCCAGGCCATAAAGTCGATGTGGACCCAGGGAATGTTGGGTCGAACAAACTCCTGCAGGAACAGCGCCGCCGTAATTGCCCCGCCGTAGGAGCCGCTAGAGATGTTGCAGATGTCGGCTATCTTACTGTCTAGCAGCGAGCGGTAGGGCGCGTGCAGCGGCATCCGCCATAGGGGATCGTTCACCTGGATACCCGCCTCTAGAAGCTGGGTGGCGATCGCGTCATCGTTACAAAAGAGGGCCGGGAGTTCGGTGCCCAGCGCCGCCCGCGCTGCGCCCGTTAAGGTGGCACAGTCTACCAAAAGCTGTGGCGATTCGGAGCAGGCTTCCCAGAGGGCATCGGCCAAAATTAGCCGCCCTTCCGCGTCGGTGTTGCCCACCTCCACGGTCATGCCCTTGCGGGAGGGGAGTACGTCGTAGGGGTGGGTAGCGTTTCCGGCGATGCTGTTTTCCACCGCTGGAATCATCAGCCGCAGCCGCACCGGCAGCTTCAAAGACATAATCATTGAGGCCAGCCCCAAGGTTTGGGCCGCGCCGCCCATGTCCTTCTTCATGAGCTTCATGCCGCCCGAAGACTTCATGTTTAGCCCGCCCGTGTCAAAGCAGACGCCTTTGCCCACCAGGGTCACCTTGGGGTGGCTGGGGTCGCCCCACCGCAGGTCAATGAGCCGGGGGGAGTGCTCGCTGGCGCGGCCCACCGCGTGAATCAGCGGGTAGTTCTGCGCCAGCAGGTCTTCGCCGCCAATGACTGTAAACTCCGCCTCCCCAACCTCCGCCACCGCTTTGGCGCGCTCTTCGAGCTGCGCCGGGCCCATATCGCCGGCCGGTGTGTTAACCAGGTCGCGCACTAGGGCGATCGCTTCGGCGGTGGCCTGCACGTAGTCGCGATCGCCCGTCTCTGGGATCTCTAGCTCAGGGGCGCTAGCGCTAGAACTAGAACTAGAAGATTGCTTGTAGGTATCGAAGCTGTACTGCCCGGCCTGCCAGCTCAGGCTCAGCATCGTCGCCTCTTGAGCCGTCAGCTCGTCGGCCAGATGATAGGGCTGCGGCGGGAGGCTTTGCGCTAGACTCCCCAGAATCCAGGGATCAAATTCATCAGGGCGACCCACCAAAACCTTATCTATGCTTCCGTCCGCGCTGGGAATCAGGCAGTGGCTCCCCGGTTCTCCCTTAAACTGCGAAGCTTGTACCCAAGGATGGTTTCTATACTGCTGCTTAACCTGGGCTTTGGTCACAAGATGGATAGGGATTGAAGTAGACATAGGTTAGGGTGCTGAGACGGATGAATTTGCAGGGGGATTTGCCGAAGACAATGCTACAGTCGGCATTGGGAGTAGGTTGTTGCAGCGGTCTGCCGACGAATCGTAGTTGCTGGCTAGGCTGTACTGCTGGCTAGGCTGTGCTGCTGGTTAAACCATTCCGCTACAGTAAGGAACTAACTAATGAAACGATTTTTGGCGATCGCTGCTTCTAGCGCTGTCTTTAGCATTGTACTGGCTGCCGCTGGGCCTGTGGTGGCCCCCTTTTCCCCCTACCGAGCGGCGGCGGATGAGCACGGGCCGCTGCCGGATGCCGCTAGCCTAGAGACGGTGGCGGCGCTTTCGTCAGACCACCCGCCGGGCAACATTGCGGTGACCCCTGAGGGGCGGCTAATCATGAGTCAGCACCAGTTCTACGGCACGGAATATAAGGTGGTGGAGCTGCTGCCGGAGGGCCAAATTGTGCCGTTCCCGACGGAAGACTGGTCGTCATCCCCCAACGCTGGTGGTGTGGGCCTCAACAACGTGCTGGGCATCCGCAGCGATCGCCAGGGGGTAGTGTGGATGCTGGATAACCCTGGCGACGACGGCACGGGGCGGCTAGTGGGCTGGGATACCCGCAGTGACCAGCTGCACCGCGTCATTTACCTGCCGCCGTCGCTGATTCCCGAGAATGCGTTTCTTAATGACTTTGCCATCGATGACTTTCACAACGCGGTCTACGTGGCTGACCCGGCGGGAGGGGACAATGCGGCGCTGCTGGTGGTTGACTTGGAGACGGGGTATGCCCGTCGGGTGCTGGAGGGGCATGCTTCCATGATCCCCGAGGATATCGACACAGTGGTGGACGGGCAGTTAGCCTCCCTGGGAGGGGAACCGGCCCGCGTCGGCGTCGACTCGATCACCGTCGACCCCAGCAACGAGTGGCTGTACTACGGGCCGCTGTCGGGGCGATCGCTCTACCGCATTCGCACGGCTGATTTGCTCGATACAAGCCTCACCCCAGACGCATTGGCGGAACGGGTGGAGCGCTTTGGGGATAAGCCCATCAGCGACGGTATTACCATCGACGCAGGGGGCAATATCTACATCACCGACGTGACCAATAACGCCATCGGCGTTGTACAGCCCAATGGCGAATACCGGGTGCTTTACCAGGATGAGCAGATTAGCTGGCCTGATGGTTTCGGTTTCGGTCCCGACAACTTTATCTACGTCACCGTCAATCAACTGCACCTGTCCCCGGCCCTCAACGGTGGCGAAGATGCTTCAGTGCCGCCCTATTACATCCTGCGGTTCCCTTCGGTAGAGGCGGGTATTGTTGGGCGCTAGTTTCGACGGGCTTATCTAGCTGCGTAGAATAGTGTAGTTACTTTAGACGGGTTTACGATGTCTAAAGATGATTCAAGCGCGCCTCGGGATGCTAGAGGCCTGCATAGCCGAAATCTAATGGGCCAATCTCACCCCGCGCCAAGCTAACCCATGTTTCAAGCCACCCGTAGGCGGCTCGCCCTCTGGTATACCGGCGTCACCGCCGTGCTGCTGCTGCTCTTCGCTACCGGCTTCTACCTCTACGTACGCCATACCCTCGTCGAGCGCGTCGACGACACCCTCAACCACGTCATCGAAGTCGTGCAGCGATCGCTCGTCATCGAGCCCGACAACCTGCACCTAGAGTCCTCCCGGCTGCACATCAATATCGACGCCAGCTTCCGCAACAAAGCCCAGTCGGTTGAGGACGATCGCATTGATCTAGAGTGGTTCGGTCCCACCGGGCACCTAGAGTGGTCCACCCTGCAGCAGCCGCTGGAGGTGCCCATCCACATCAACCCCGACGGCGAGACCGTCCACATCACCGACGATCTGCTGCTGCGGCAGATTACCCAGCGCATTCAGGTAGGGCGGCAGGTGGTGGGATATTTGCGGGTCAGCCACCCCTGGTTTGAGGTTACCAAGCCCATTCGCCAGCTGACGGTCGATTTAGCCCTGGGTACGGCGCTCACCCTGGGCATTGTGGCGGGCATCGGCTGGCTGCTGTCGGGCTTAGCCATGCAGCCCATCCGTCTCTCCTACCACCAGCTCAAGCAGTTTACCGCCGATGCCTCCCACGAGCTGCGCAACCCCATCGCCGTTATCCAAACCAACGTGCAGGTGGCCCTCGCCGACCCAGACCCGGACCTAGGGCAGCAGCAGGCCCAGCTGCAGGTGGTGGAGCGCATTACCCGGCGGCTGGGTCGCCTGGTGGATGACCTGCTGTTTTTAGCGCGGCAGGAGAGCGGCATCACCCAGCGCGCCTCACAGCCCGTCTCGCTCTATACTCTGCTCAACGACATTATGGACGAGCAGCAGGCGATCGCCACTGAGCAGGGCGTCACCCTAACCCTAGTGATCGATGAAGAGACCCTCTACCCCGCTACGCCGCTTTACCTGGTTGAGGGCGATCGCGACCAGCTAGCGCGACTGTTCACTAACCTAATCGGCAACGGGCTGCAGTATACGCCAGCGGGCGGCGCGGTTACCGTGCGGCTGCAGGTGACGCTGGAAGGGGTGCGCATCGAGGTGAGCGACACGGGCATCGGTATCCCGGAGGAAGATTTGCCCCACATCTTCGACCGATTTTACCGCTCAGACCGGGCCCGCACCGCCCAGCTTCCCGGCAGGGTCAAGTCGGGGTCTGGCCTGGGTCTGGCGATCGCCCGCGCCATTGCGGAAAACCATCGCGGCCAGATTGACGTTGCTAGCAGCTCTGGAGGCACCGTCTTTAGCCTCAAGCTGCCGCTGGCCCACCGCTAAGGGCCTATCCCCCGACCGCCGAGCGGCGATCGCCATCCAGACTGACGTCGGGTCGAAACAGATGGTCGTGGCTAGGGCTGTAGAGCCGCGATCGCGCTTCCGGCGTCTGGGCCA
This sequence comes from Elainellaceae cyanobacterium, assembly GCA_050331115.1. Lineage (GTDB taxonomy): Bacteria > Cyanobacteriota > Cyanobacteriia > CAKZMO01 > CAKZMO01 > JBCCAG01. The sequence continues at coordinate 5,492 of JBHJHD010000075.1, read as the reverse complement.
GGGCCGGGCTGATGATATAGAGCGTGGTGCGGATTAGGTCCTGCTCGCGCGTCGTCTGGGCCATTTCGCGCAGCGGCACGACTTCAATTACCTCATCCGGCCAGCCCACCCGAAAGCACACCGCGACCGGGGTTTCCGGATCGTAATGCTGCATTAGCTTGGCCTGCGAGTCCTCGACGTGGCGGGCGCTGAGGTAGAGGCAGAGGCTCGCCTTGTGGGCCGCCAGCGAGGCCAGCTCCTCGGCCTCCGGGACGTTGGTTCGCCCGCTGATGCGGGTCAAAATGATCGTCTGCACCAGGGCCGGCACCGTGAGCTCGACGCCTAGGGTAGCCGCCGCCGCTTGAAAGGCGCTGATGCCCGGCACCACCTCAAAGGGGATTTCCGCCTCCGCTAAGGCTCGCATCTGCTCTCCGATGGCGCTATAGAGGCTGGGGTCGCCGGAATGCAGCCGCACCACAGACTTTTGCGATCGCACCGCCGCGACCATCAGGGGCAAAATGTCCTCTAGGGTTTTGCTGGCGGTGGGGATGCGGGTGGCATCGGCGCGGGCGTGGGCTAAGACTTCGGGCGGCACTAAGGAGTTGGCGTAGAGAACCACGTCGGCCCTAGACAGCAGCCGCTGCGCCTTGAGGGTAAGCAGCTCAGGGTCGCCGGGGCCAGCCCCGACAATGTAGACCTTGGGGGACAGGGCAGAGGAAGGCGTTTGCACTGAGGTGAGTTGCACTGAGGTGTGTTGCGTTGGGGTCACTGGGTTGGGGTGGAATTGATCGTGGGGGACGTGGCCAGCTGCTCAGCGGCCTCTAGCATACTGGAGACATCGCTGGCGCTCCAGTCGCGGATGCCGTCGCAGTGGTGCGCCACCAAGAGCCCCCACAGGCCATTCTCGACCAGTACGGGCACCACTAGGTTGGCCTGAACCTGTATTCCTCGAAGAAACTCGCGGTGGCACTCGTGGATATCGGCGGCTTCAATGTCGGCGATCGCCCGCACGCGCCCCTGGAGGTACATCTCGGCGTAGTCCCCGTTGAAGCATTCGTCGGGGCCAGTGGAGCCCAAAATGGAGTAGCGCGGGTGGCTGAGGGACTCGAAGGTGACCTGCCCTTCCCAATGACGGTAGAAGTAGTAGAGCACGACCCGGTTGACCGCTAGGCAATTGCGCAGCCGATCGGTGGTCTGCTGCACGAGGCGATCGCGCCCTAAACGCTGGGACAGGCGGCTAAGCACCTGGCTCAGACCAGCGTCTGACCGAGAGGATGGCAGTGGTGGTAAACCAGGGGAGGGCTGCACTATGGTAAACAGACGAGCGTATTCGGCGTCCTTATTCTACCGAATTTGCAGCCCGTAGGAGCCGTTAAGACTCAATTACAGCGCTGCAATTGGGGAATTCGACCGTAATCTGGCCTTGGTACGGAGATCAGAGCGGTTCTACGTGAAGTCTGTGGAAACAGCACAAAGCTTTGATGAAGTTTGCCAAAGCTAAACCAGGTTTAATCTGACCTTTACCTCAATATTGTTCACTGTGAACTGGGTTTATCTACATATTCGTGTGTAGCAATAGTTACGCAAGACCAGTGCTAACACTGATCTGTGAGATGCGGTTCGAGAATTGTGGCTTTGAGCGATTTTCTTGGGGCCCAGCGGTTTTGTGAGACACAGGGCGATCGCTCCACCGCTATGAGGCGATCGCCGTGACTAGACTAGCGTGCATAGCTCGGCTAAAGACCACATTGTCCAGGATCTAACCCTCAAGGGGGTCTGTCGGCGAGGCAGCCCCCTTGAGGGTTAGCGGCAAAATAATCTATCCATAACTTTGGAGATATGACTTAGCATGGCGACTATTTTCACTGAGAGTTTTGAAACGGACGGGAATGGTACTCGTTACACCACTTCCGTGCCGGAGTTTACAGACGGTTCTGCTGACTTCTTTACGCGAACGGACGGCAGCAATATTAGCGGTTCCTATGAGGTGACGGGAGCTGACGGCAGCTTTTATTTCGCTGCTCAAGATATCGATGGCGAAGGCGCTGCCCCAGAGCAAACGCTTTCGTTTTCTGGCATCGACATTACTAACCTCACCAATCTCAGCGTCAGCGCTCTATTCGCTGAAGACGACTCTAGCGACGGCAATGAAGACTGGGATGCGCCTGACTTCGTCAAGGTCGAGTACCAAATTGACGGTGGCGGGTTCTCCAACGTGCTGGCGATTGAGAATGATGGCGCTACCTTCAATACTGCACCCTTCATTGATACTGACTTTGATGGTGTTGGCGACGGCGCTGAGATCACGGCTACATTTGTGGCCTTCTCCAACGCGATCGCAGGCACGGGGTCTAGCTTAGACCTACGGTTCACGTTTGATCTCGATTCTGGTGATGAAGATATTGCCGTTGATGCGATTCAAGTCACGGGCGACGAAGTTGCCGCTGCGACGCCGCTAATCAGCGAGTTTCAGCCAAATCCTACTGGCACAGACCCTTCTACAACAACGGTGGAGCTGAGCGGTACACCAGGAGAATCATTCGAGGGGACCCTGGTCAGCATCGAGAGCGACCCCGGCAATCCCGGTGTGGTTGACCGCGTCGCGACAATTTCAGGCACCTTCGACGCCAACGGCCTACTTACCGCCAATATATCTGACTTGGAGAACCCCTCCTTCACACTGGCTCTGCTAGATAACTTCACTGGGAATACCTCGACGGATATCGATACAGACGACGACGGCGTGGCTGACGACCTCTCCACCTTTGAAACCGTCTTTGATGCTATCGGCATCCCCGATACAACGGGAGAGCCCCTGTACGGCGCACAGCTCGGCGGTACGGATTTCGCCTTCACTGGAGATGAGCCGCGCCTTGTCTTCCGGGACGCGAGTGTGGGCGACCTCTACGCTGTCAACGACCCCGACAACGGTGAAGTCATCGACGTCAACGGTAATTCTGTCGCCCCCTCCGAATTTGACAGCGACCCCACGACAGGCCCTGACACCTTTGGCGCTGTCAACCCAAGCCGAGACGGCAACAATAATGGCGGCACAACCCTGGCGATCGCCCCTGATAACGCAGCCCAGGCTGAAGGCGACGCAGGCACCACCGATTTCACCTTCACCGTCACCCGCTCTGGCGACACCAGCGGCGCAACTAGCGTTGACTTCGCCGTTTCTGGCGCGGCCGACGCCGCTGATTTTGGAGGCGCTCTGCCTTCCAATACGGTCAACTTCGCGTCTGGCGAGACAAGCCAAACCATCACGGTTGGCGTTTCTGGTGACACCGATGCCGAGCCTGACGAGGGCTTCACCGTCACCCTATCTAACCCCAGCAACGGCGCAACCATAAGCGCAGCGGCTGCAGACGGTACGATTCAAAACGATGACGGCGTGGCCGTTACGCTCATCTCAGATATTCAGGGCAGCGGCGACGCTAGCCCCCTAGAAGGCCAGACCGTCACGGTTAGCGCGATCGTCACGGGTGACTTCCAGGATGGAAATGCCGGCACCGACGGCGACCTGAACGGCTTCTTCCTCCAAGAAGAAGACGCGGACGCAGATGGTACTGCTGCCACCTCTGAAGGCATTTTCGTCTTCGGCGGTTCATCTCCGGCAGTGGATGTCAATATTGGAGACCAGGTTACCGTCACTGGAACCGTATCTGAGTTCTTCGGCAAAACCCAGATCTCTGCAGACACCGTAACGGTTGTATCGAGTGGAAGCGCGCTTCCCACTGCGGCCACCGTTGACCTGCCAACAGCCTCCACGGTGCAGTCTGGCGACGAACTGATTGCTGATCTAGAGCAGTTTGAAGGGATGCGGGTTACCTTTGGCGACACGCTCACCGTAGACGAGTACTTCAACTACGATCGCTTTGGTGAGATTCGCCTTACAGAGGGCGATCGCCCCTTCCAGTTCACCCAAACCAACGCGCCTAGTGTCTCCGGCTTCCAGGCTTTCCAAGAAGATCTCGCGAGTCGTTCCATCGTCCTTGATGACGGACAGACGTCCCAAAACCCAGATAACCTGCCCTACCCCGCACCTGGATTTAGCAACAGCAACTTCTTTAGGGGCGGCGATACGGTTACGAACCTGAGCGGCGTTCTAGACTTTGGCTTTGACGCATATCGCGTTCAGCCCACATCACAGGATTCGATAGCGTTCCAATCTACAAACCCCCGTCCCGACGCACCCGAGAACGTCGGCGGCAGCCTCAAGGTCGCTAGCTTCAACGTACTAAATTACTTTACAACGCTAGACACTGGGGCCACGACCGCGAACGGCAGCGATCCTCGCGGCGCAGACAGCCAAGCCGAGTTTGAGCGTCAGACCGATAAGCTGGTTACCGCGGTCTTAGGTATCGATGCCGATATCCTGGGTCTCGTTGAGCTTGAAAACGACTTCTTGCCAGGCTCTAGCGGCAATGCAGTTGAGACGCTGGTGGAGGAACTCAACGCTGTTGCCGGTGCTGGCACCTACGACTGGGTTAACCCAGGACAGCAGTTCGTGGATTCAGGCGACGCGATTTCTGTCGGAGCCATCTACAAGACTGCTTCCGTCGCGATCGCTGATGGGACTAACCCGGCCATCCTACGGGACGACAACCTGCCTTCAGGGTTTGAGGGGGAGCAGATTTTCGACGGTGTTAGCACGAACCGGGCACCTCTGGCCGTGAGCTTCACCGAAATAGCGACGGGTGAAAGCCTGACGATCGCCGTCAACCACTTTAAGTCGAAGGGCAGCATCTTCAATCAGGAGAATGCCGCTATTGGCGATGGCCAAGGCAATAACAACCCCATTCGCCTGCGTGCTGCCCAAGCTGTAGATGCCTGGCTAGAGACCGATCCCACCGGCAGCGGCGATAGCGACTTCCTTATTCTAGGAGACCTCAACGCCTACGCTCAGGAAGACCCAATCACCTTTCTCGAGAGTGAAGGCTACACCGATTTGGCAGAGCAGTTCTCCGGTGGCGAAACCCCTTATTCCTTCCTGTTCGACGGTCAGTTGGGAACGCTGGACTACGCCCTCGCCAATGAGGCGCTGCTCTCTCAGGTCACCGGCGCAACTGAGTGGCACGTCAACGCCGATGAGGTCGACGTACTCGACTACAACCTCGACTTTGGCCGTAGCGCTAGCTTCTTCAACGGCGATGATCCCTATCGCAACTCCGACCACGACCCGCTGATCATTGGGCTCAACCTATCTAGCCCTGACGACGTGCCCCAGGTTAACGGCCAAGATGCCACCATCTACGTTAACGCTGCAGGTATCATTGTCGGCAACGCTTTCTTCGCTGGCGAACCCTACCAGGGCGACCTGTTCAGCAACACCGACGCCGAGTTCGGCACAGGCGAGTCGCCCGACGACGTCATCCTGGGCACTAACGGCGCTGACAACATCTATCCGGGCGTGGAGGGCGTCGACCTCATCGACGCTGCCGGCGGCGATGACATCATCGGCTTCAGCGGCGGCGACACCGTCTTCGCAGCCAGCGGCGACGACTTCGCCT
>JBHJHD010000074.1:0-16023 GCA_050331115.1 Elainellaceae cyanobacterium | reverse complement strand
GAAGCAGGTGGTAGCAGCAAGCAGAGTAGGAATCATCAGTACCCCGAACCAACCGATGTACAGCCGGTTGTTGGTGCTGGTGACCCACTCGCAGAACTGCTGCCATACGTTAGCGCTAGTAGAGCGCTGCTGTAGGGTAGTAGTCATATGAAATGAGTGCCTTGTCGAATGTGTATGTATGTGGGAACGTATCCATTTGCCTTTTCCCACTGACCTAACATTACCACTATTGTTACGGAAAGTAAAGGAAATGTAACAGCGCTTTAAGGTTTTGCTCCGTTTTGTATACTTCTCAGGGCATAGAGAACCCTCAGGCTACCCCAAAGACTAGAGGTGTGGGGACTGCTCAACCCCATGAATCGGGCTTGCTCTCATGAAAATCTAAGGCTATTGGGAAGCTAAGTTCTGACTTTATCGCTTTAGCTTATTCTGTGTTTAGGGCACTCTCATCAACCCCCCGTAATCTAAGACCATAAGCTTTATCGATCAATCCAGCGATCGCAGGAGTCCATCTATGAACCAATCCACAGCGAACCAGCAAGACCTACCGCTCATGCAAAACTTCGAGTCTTGGGTGAACCAGCAAATCTTGACGCTGAGCGTCGATGCTCTCAGCAAGGAAGCGATGACCTGCACGGCCTGCCCCAAGGTGATGGGAGACTACATTATTGAATACGAGGGCGAAAAGCTGCGCATGCCGTCAGCTAAGGCCTACGCGTTTTTGCGCTACATCCTCGAAAAGTAGACTGCTAGGCTTGTCGTCTTATAAGAGTTCGCCAGCGCAGCGGGCCCCCTAACAGAGAAGGCGCTACTCCTCCTGGCGCAGCAGCGGGTTGACTAGCTCGTTGAGCCCTTCCCCCAGCAGCGATAGCCCCACCACTAGGCCCGTCAGCGCCAGGCCCGGAAACAGAGCCGTCCACCAGATGCCGGTGGGCAGGGCGTCGAGCGCCTGCCGAAGATCTTGGCCCCACTCTGGGGTCTGGTCCGGCAGGCCCAGCCCCAAGAAGCCCAACCCCCCTAGCACCAGCACCGCATCCGCGGCGTTGAGGGTAAAGAGAACGGGGACACTCTGCACCACATTCAGCGACAGATAGCGCGACAAAACCGCCCAGGTGGACGCCCCCATGGCCTGAGCTGCCTCAATAAATAGCTCCGTCTTGATGCTGACCGTGTGGTTGCGCACCACGCGGTAATACTGCGGGATGTAGGCAATGCTGAGGGCGATCGCCGCATTCGACACGCCCCGCCCCACGATGAAGGCCAGCGTTACCGATAGCAGCAGCCCCGGCAGCGTGTAGATCGTATCCATGAAAAACAGCAGCGTCCGGTCCAAACGGCCGCCCAAATAGCCGCTCAGCATCCCTAGGGGCACGCCAATCACCAGGCTCAGCGTGGTGGCCAACAGCACCACCTTGAGCGCCGCCTGGGTGCCAAACAGCGTCCGTGAGAAGACGTCGTAGCCTTGACGCGTGGTGCCAAACCAATAGCCTGGGGAGGGGGATTCGTGGATAGGATTGATCAAGGACGCGGTTGGGTCCTGCAGGAGCCCCGCCTGCTGGAGCAGTGGCGCGAATAGGGCGATCGCCACGTAAAATGCCGTGATCAATACGCCAGCCCACATCATCTGCCGCGACAGGCTGAGTCGCCAGAAGGCAAAGCGATTAGAGACAGCAGATTTGGGGGTCATAGCAAAATTTTGGGGCAAATTCTTGGGCGTGGGCGTCTTCCCAGACTACTACCGCACATTTTACGTAGTTTATAGAAAATCTATAGAAAGAGGGTTAAGTTTGCAGGTGTGCAGCCGCTAGATTAAGCGCGTCGCGCCCTGGCTTTCTGCTCGATGTGCTTCAGCCTTTTGAAGGTCCAGGTGCGCTACTGGCCCTCACGCAAGCGAACCTCTGTGCTACTTCTTGACCTGTCCGTTAATTTCCATTCCCTGACGCCCAATCTCGATATCCACTATACCGCTGACCCAGCGGGCCTGTTACCCTCCTGGCTAGCGGCAGTCGGCATTTTCCTCGCGGTCGTGTCTGTTCCGTACCAGGCGATAACTGGAGCTCTAGGCTACTTCCAAGACCAGGTTACCTCTGAGGGCCAAGTCGCGGAGGTCGTTCCCACCGCCCAGCAGCCTTCTCCGGAGGGCATTACATTCGAGCCAACAGCGGCTCGGGCTCCAGAGTTGTCGGGATCGATGGGGTCTCGCCCTGCCCCAGATATGACCTTGGGTGCCCTGTTTTCCGGAGGCCCGGAGTCGCTGGTGGCGAGGGCAGTCGGCCACGCAGAGGGAACGCGCACGGCGGGTGGCGAGAAAACCCAGGCTTATTACGGCCACACCGATCCGGGGAATGGCGTCTGGAATCTGGGCAGTTTTTCCTATCAGCACAGCGCCAGCTCTCCCGAAGACGCCGACCAAAAGCAGCTTCAGAGACTGCAGCAGCAGACCGCACAGATGCGAGAGCGGGCGGCGAGCTTTAGCATGACCTTGGGGCTGGAGGAAGAGCTGAACGGCATTGATTTAGCAAACCAAGCACCGGAAGCTGCCCTGGGCGAGGGGGGCTACATTGACCGACTGGTGGAGGCCTACGACAAAGGACTGCGGGGGGCGGACGCTATTTTGTGGGCCCGCACCTGGTCATACATCAATCCCGAGACCGGGGCCTGGGATGCCCCTGGCTTAGGCAATGCGCTGTGGTCGATTCGGGATGACCAAGAGCGCCGTCGTCAGGCGATCGCCCAGGTGCTGAAGCTGTCTCCCGTGCAGGCGAATTTGGCGATGGTGAAGCCTGCGGCGGTTGAACGTCCGGTTCTATAGGGCGATCGCGCTTTTAGCGATTAATAGAGCTAGAGATGCGCTCGAGTTCGATGTAGAGTTGCGTAATCTGTATATCCCTCAGCACTATATCCCTCAGCACTTCCCCCATAGAACATACCCCATAGAATGTATCGTAATCGGGATCGTTAAAAAGACCACCGTTAGCGATCCTTTCTACCGTCATGGTGAACTGCTGCGGCTTTTCCCAACCCGTTATGAAGCCCTACTTAAAAGCCACCAGCATCGTTGATTGGACCCACCCTGCCGTCCTAGCGCAGGCAAAGCAGCTTGCCGCCAATGCCTCTGATCCTGAGGCAGTTGCCAAGGCCTGCTTTGAATGGGTCCGCGACGAAATTCGCCACAGCTGCGACCATCAGCTTAGCCCCACCACCTGCCGCGCCTCGGATGTGCTTGCGCGCAAGAGCGGCTACTGCTACGCCAAAAGCCACCTGCTCGCGGCGCTGCTGCGGGCCAACGGCGTCCCCGCCGGGTTTTGCTATCAGCGACTGAGCGTGAACGATGACGGTAGTCCCTACTGCCTCCACGGCCTCAACGCGGTGCACTTGCCCAAACTCGGCTGGTATCGCATCGATCCTCGGGGCAACAAGCCGGGGGTCAACGCCCAGTTCACGCCACCGCAGGAGCAGCTTGCGTTTAACCTTCAGCTCCCTGAGGAGGCCGATTTTCGGGCTGTCTTACCCGAACCTTTGCCCGTCGTTGTAGCGGCCCTGCAGCAGTACCATACCTGGGACGAGGTGCTGTATCACCTCCCGGATATTGGTCCGGAAAGCGCTGAGGCGCTGAGGCTAGAATTTGCACCGTAGCGTAGAATAACGCCGTTACCAGTTCTGTAACCCGCCCTGACAGACGGGTCTCAATGTGTATTCATTGGGTAGAACACCGTTGGCAACCGACCATGAAACACCCGCTCCAGGTTCGGCAAATCTCTTGGCTAGGGCCGCTGGTTGGTCTCATTTTGACGGCAGGCTGCAGCGCCGCTGAAATTGCTTCTGATGATATCCAGTCTCAGGCCGAGTCGGCCCCAACGTCAGCTGCTGCACCGGCTGAGCCGCCCAACGACCTGGCTGCCGAGTCAGCCCCGCTAGCTGATTCAGAATCCTCTGCCCCTGTGCCCCAGCTCGCTAAGCAGGCAGACGTTACCCTCCGGGTCGACTCGGTTGCCGAGGGTATTGACGGCGTGGTGGCGATCGCCCGCGCCCAGCGGGGAGATATTTTAACCCTAGAAGACAACACCCCTGAGTCGTCGGTGACTCGTCAGCGGGCCTTTATGCAAGTTCGGGTGCCCCAGTCCCAGCTCGACACCACCCTCAGCGAACTGGCCGACTTAGGAACGGTGCAGCAGCGCACCATTACCGCCGAGGACGTGTCTACCCAGCTGGTAGACTTAGACGCCCGACTACGCAACCTGCGCAAAACCGAGGAGCTGCTGCTGGGCATTATGGAGCGTTCGGGAGACGTGGCCGACGTGCTGCAAGTCGCCCAAGAGGTGAGCAACGTGCGGGCCTCCATCGAGCAAATCGACGCCCAGCTCAAGGCGCTGCGCAACCGGGTGAGCTACTCGACGGTGTCAATTCGCCTAGAGTCGGCGATCGCCGCCAGCACATCGCCCCTAGCCCTGCGCGACGAGCTGGGCAATACCTGGCAGCGGGCCACCCTCTCGTTCCGCGGCGTGTCGGTGGGGCTGATGAAGCTGATGCTGTGGCTGCTGGTATACAGCCCCTACATTGCAGTGGTTTTGCTGGTTGCTGGGGGCCTGCAGTGGCTGCGTCGCCGGTCTGCCGTCGGGTCTAGCGAGTCGAGCTGAGCGCTAGCCCACGCTGCGACCTGCATAATTCCTTTTACCGTGGGCTAGAGCGCCTTGCTGCTGATAAAGGAGTTCATCGATAATGGAGCCGTAGTCTGCGGAAATAGCCTCAGCCAGATATGACCTATCAACAGGCGATCGCCCATATCGATGCGGAGAACTTTGTAGACGCGCTAAGAGTACTCGATCAGGTGCTGACCAAAGAGCCCCAGCGCGCCGAAGCCTACTACCAGCGGGGAAGGGTGCGCGCGAAGCTTGGGGATCTGCCGGGGGCGATCGCCGACTACGGCAAGGCAATTCGTCTGCAGCCGACGGCAGAAGCCTACCTAAGCCGCGCAGTGCTGCAGCTGGCAAGTCGCCAAGTTTCTGCCGCCGTCGCAGACGGGCAGCAGGCGGTAGCCCTAAATGACCAGCTCGCCGCCGCCCACCGACTCCTCGGTCGGGCCTATGGGCAAGGGGGTGCCCATCAGGACAAAGGTAGGGCGATCGCCGCCTACAAATCAGCCGCGCGCGCCTATCTCAACCAGGGCGACAAGGCTAACGCCCGCGACTGCCTCAGCCAAATTGAGCAGCTCCAGCGGAGCCACCCAACGACACCGCCGCCGCTGCAGACCGCGCTGACCACGCCGGCCCCCCTTATGTCGCCCGAAGCCTTTCTGCAGCAGGCAAGGGCTCGGATAGCTCAGGGTCAATATTCTCAGGCGCTGAGCGACCTAGACTGGTTTCTGCAGTTCGACCCCGATCATATAGAAGCGCTGTGCGATCGCAGCACCGTTTTTGCCCATTTAGGTCAGGGAGAAGCGGCAATCCGGGACATGGCGCGGGCGTTCAAGCTGCAGCCTGACCCAGATCTATATCTGAAGCGGGGAAAAATGCGGCTCGCTCTGGGGGACGCCTACGGAGCCGTGGCCGACTTTACCCACCTGATGGCGGCGCAGGGGCACAGCCCAGAGCTGTTTTTACAGCGGGGCCGGGGCCATCAGAAAATGAATGATTTTGACAGCGCCTTCAAGGATTTCTCCAACGGCATCGGCACCGGCAGCGATAGGGCAGCGCTATACTGCGCCAGAGCCGAGGTGCAGGACGCCATGGGAGACAAAGACGGGGCGATCGCCGACTACCAGCAGGCTGCTTCCCTTTGTCTGGAGCAGGGCAACTGGGCAGGGCACCAGAAGATGGCAGCGCGAATCAACAAGCTCAAAGGGGTCGTTCAGCGGCAGTCTGACGAGAAGGCGGCAGCCGAAGCCAGAACTATTCGGGTCCCCATCAAATATCGACAGGGCGGCACCCCGGTGATTGATATGCTGCTCAACGGCCAGCACGCTTTCGAAATGGTCGTGGATACGGGCGCTGGGATGACGGTGATCACCGAATATATGGCGCGGGCAATTGGGCTGCAGCGTTCAGGGTGGTGCCAGGCGCAGGTCGCAGACGGGCGCTGGGTCAACCTAGAATCGGGCTGGATGCGATCGCTAGGGGTCCAATCGGCCATTATCCACAACGTGCGGGTCGCGGTCGTTCCGGACAGCGCTGCCGGTCTGCTGGGCCAAGACTTCTTCACGGCCTACGACCTGCGGATCTTAGACCGAGAGATTGAATTCTATCGACGGTGATCCGTTACCCAATCAGCCTAGTCGCCTATTCGCTAGCGGGTGCCCCAGTATTTGGCTCGCCGTCGAGGTGAATGGCCGGATCGAGGTCGCAGAGGCCAATATTGGCATACCAGCGTGACGGGAAATCGGCGTCGATAAAGGTGATTTCAAACCGCCCCCAGTGGTAAGTCGGCTCACCGTCTCTCCCCTCTCTATAGGTGTCGCAGCGCAGGGAGGAGGTATCCTGCACCCAGTAACCGCTGTAGGAGCCTCGATCGGTGTAGACGCCGGCCAGGCCATCGATAAAGATCAGGCCATCCTCTCCGTAGGACCAAACGGCAGTTCGATCGCGGTCCTCCAGGTAGACGACATCGTACTCTTCGGTTGACCATACCTCATCTGCTCTAGCTCTCTGCGGCGCGGTAATACAGGCGAGCAGGGTTAGGAGAAACAAAAGACAGCTGGTTTTCATAGCGTTTCTTTATATATTAGGAGAAGCGGCCAGCGCTACCCGACGCTATGTCTGACGCATCCGGGTATACGCCACTACCTCTCTATAGCGTAAGCTATCGATTGCGCTGGGCGAAACCTTTGACAGATAGCCAGCCGCAGTGGAAACTGAATGTAGCTTACAAAACATAATTTAATCTAATGGCCGCACTGCTGTTACCTGATCACAGCAGCTTTTCAGCCATGCTAGAATGTGGGCCGGGAGTAAACATCGGTTAACAGCATTTGTTTCTAGTATTAACGGGTTTTCGCGTTTTTCCATTGACAGACTTTTCTCCGAAATCTTCCACTACACCTTTCTTAATTTTTTGGAGATAATCCATGTCAATTTATGTAGGCAATCTATCCTACGACGTCACTGAGGACGATCTAACTAAAGTCTTTGCAGAGTACGGTTCTGTCAAGCGCGTCCAGCTTCCTACCGATCGCGAAACTGGTCGCATGCGCGGCTTTGGCTTTGTTGAAATGAACGACGATGCTGAAGAGCAGGCCGCCATTGAGGCGCTAGACGGCGCTGAGTGGATGGGTCGCGATATGAAGGTCAACAAGGCTAAGCCTCGCGAGAACCGCGGCGGCGGCGGCGGCGGCTACAACCGCGGCGGCGGCGGTGGCCGGTACTAAACATCAGCGTCAGTTCATTTACTAGCCGTAAAAGCTGACTAAAGAAGGGGTACGGGCGCATCATGCCCGTACCCCTTCTTTGATTATCCTGCCGCCTGCGGTACGAGCTCTCCCACGCCAGAGAGCTCGTAGTTGGGCCGGTAGGCAAAGCGCGGCAAATCTTCAGCGTGGGTTACACCGCTAAACACCAGCACCGTCTCGATCTCGGATTCAATCCCGGCGATGATATCTGTGTCCATGCGATCGCCCACAATAGTCGTCTCTTCTCGGCGCGCCCCCAGCTTCTTGAGCGCATTCCGCATCATCAGCGGGTTGGGCTTGCCGACACAGTAGGCTTTGGCTCCCGCCGTGAGCTCGATTGGGGCCAGAAGTGCCCCGGTTGCCGGAATGATGCCCTTCTCCGAAGGGGCCGTCATGTCTGGGTTGGTGCCAATCAGCTTCGCCCCCTTCTGCACTAAAAAGCAGGCCTGCTCTAGCTTCTCGTAGCTGTAGCTGCGGGTGTCACCCACCACCACGTAGTCAGGCGCGGTGTCATTAATAGAGAATCCCGCGTCATAGAGCGCGTTAATTAGCCCCGGCTCCCCAATTACGAAGGCGCTGCCGCCGGGTTTCTGCTGGGCCAAAAAGGCAGCGGTGGCGAGGGCGCTGGTGTAGAAATTCTCTCGGGAAACTTCGATGCCGAGCCGGCTGAGCTTTTCTTTCAGCTCCCGGGGCGATCGCTCGCTGCTATTGGTCAAAAACAGGAAGCGCTTATCCTCGCGGTGCAGCCAGTCTACAAACTCGGTTACACCCGGTAAAAGGCGGTTGCCGTGGTAGATGACGCCGTCCATGTCGCAGATGAAGGCTTTCTTGTTATGAAGGGATTTTAGGTCGCGGGTGTCGGTGGCCATAGGGCAAAAGCCTGAGCAGGTCACCTCGCATTCTAGCCCCTGTAGACCTATAGGCCCGCAGGCTATACCGCTGTCGCTTCTTCTCAGAGCGTGCTCACTTCTTCTCGGGGTGGGTCATCGACTTCGGTGTCTCTGTTTCCATCTCATTCAGGACCTTGATGAACTGGTGAAGTCGCCCAAACTCGCGCTGGTTAAAGTGCAGCACCAGCCGCGGTAAGTCTGGCGTTTCCTCGTCCTTTTCCTCTGGCAGCGCCGCGCCCTGCAGAATCTGTCCCTTCACCAGCAGATCGCTGAACGTATCGTTTAAATAGGCCAGCGATGCGTCCGTCAGGCCGCACTTCATGCGCAGCACCAGGCGATCGCCCACGTAGCGACTGGAATGATACACCCGGTAAAAGTTGGCGATCGCCTCGCAGGCTTCGTCAATGTCGGTGGTGATGGTGTAGAGGTCAGGGTCACCCGGGCTTACTAGCCCCGCGGCCAGCAAATTTTCGCGAATATAGCCATCCCAGTTGCGCCAGTAGTCTCGCCCCGGCTCGTCAATCAGCACTAGGGGGATGGGGTCCGACTTGCCGGTTTGGATTAAAGTCAGGCACTCAAAGGCCTCGTCCTGAGTCCCGAACCCGCCGGGAAATAGGGCTAGGGCGTCAGTCTCCCGCAAGAAGAATAGCTTGCGGGTGAAAAAATACTTGAAGTCGATCAGCTTAGGGTCGTCTTGGATGTAGTCATTGGCCCCTTGCTCAAAGGGGAGCTGGATGTTGAGGCCGAAGGAATGCTCAGCCGTCGCTCCTTCGTTCCCCGCCTGCATGATGCCGCCGCCCGCTCCGGTCATCACCATGAAGCCCCGCTGCACGATGGCGCGGGCAAACTCAGTGGCCATCTGATATTCCCCTGTCTCTCGGGTGGTGCGGGCTGAGCCAAATATAGTAATCTTTCGCGTATGGCGGTAGGGATAGAACACCCGAAACGCCCGCTCCATGTCCTGCATAGCGGCAGTCAAAATCTTCCAGTCTAAGCGGTCGGCTTCTACCTCACCCATGCGGATCAGCGTCATCAGCGCCTGCTGAATCACGGGTCCGTGGCGCATCGTTGGAAGCTGATCGATAAGCGCGTTGACCTCTACGCGCAGGGATTCCAAAGCCGAAGACGAGGAAGTCATAAGGTGGGGAAAACAGACAGCACTCTATTCTAGCGGGATCTTTGGGAGACGCCGCATGAGTATTGCACGATGTTAACCGTGCCGTTAGCGCTGCGGCCGCTAACGGCACGGCCGCTGGCGATCGCCCCGGCAACGCTGAAAAAATTGGGACAGCAGCCAAAGCTACCGTCCCATTCACAAATTTAAAGTAAGCTCCAAATTGAGTTACTTAAAGATACTTCTCTAGGGTGTTTGCCAGCGTTGTCTTAGGAACTGCGCCCACCACCATATCAACGCGTTGACCGCCTTTGAAGATCATGAGCGTCGGGATGCTGCGAATACCATAGGTGCTAGCAACGCTCGGGTTTTCGTCAGTATTGACCTTGACGACTTTGACCTTACCGTCATACTGCTCGGCAATTTCGTCGACAACTGGCGCAACCATTCGACATGGTCCACACCAAGGAGCCCAAAAATCGACTAAAACAGGAACTTCGCTCTCCAGAACATCTTTTTCGAAGCTGGAATCTGTAACTGGGGCTGCTGATGACATGCCTAATATCCTTAGCCTACATTGTCTTAATCGAGATTTTACCATAGCGATGCTGGCCTGAGGACAGGCGATGCGGTACGCCGTAAGAGATAGTTTTACGACCGCCTACAACGTTGCCCAAAAGACAGACCTCTGCTCTACTGGCGCTCACATCAATACTCAACCACTCAAGATTGCAATATAAACTGTGCCTTTAAGGCGTTCAGGGGTCCGGTGTAATATGCAGCTTTTTCTCAGTTCGTTTACCGTCACTAAGCGTGTAGCCCTCACCATCAGTCGGGGCACCACAGCCCAAAGTACCAACGTCTGGCTGCGGCTGCACCACGGCGGTATTGAAGGCTGGGGGGAAGCCTCGCCCTTTTCGGTTGGTCAGCGGCAGACCTGCGAGACGACCATCGCAGCCCTGAAGGCGATCGCCCCGGCGCTCAGCGACCTCTCTCCGTTTCAAATGCAGGAGATACAGCGCCGAACGATGACCCTCCCTTCTGCCGCTCGGGCGGCGCTGGATATGGCTCGCCACGACTGGATAGGCAAGGCCCTAAAGGTGTCACTCTGGGAGCTTTGGGGCGGCGATCGCGATCGCATTGTGCCGACTTCTTTCACCATCGGCATCAGCGCTCCTGAGCAAGCCCAGGCGCGGCTGCGGCTTTGGAAAGCGCAGCTCGGAGCCCACAGCATTAAGGCGGTCAAAATCAAGCTGGGCAGCTCTCGGGGCATTGAGGCAGACCGGGCGATGTTCGAGGCGCTGCAAGATGAGGTCCCGGACGGCGCAAAGCTCAGCGTCGACGCCAACGGCGGCTGGTCGCCGTCTGACGCCATAAGGATGGTTCACTGGCTGGCGGAGCGCGGCGCGACCTACGTCGAGCAGCCGCTGGCCCACGGACAGGAAGATGAGCTGGTGAAGCTATATGACCAGTCGCCACTGCCCATTATGGCGGACGAGAGCTGTTTTACCAGCCGCGCCATTCCGCTACTGGCTGACCGGGTACACGGCATTAATATTAAGCTGATGAAGTCAGGGGGGCTCTCGGAGGCGCTGCGCATGGTACATACCGCTCAAGCCCACGGGCTCAAGATTATGCTGGGGTGCTACTCCGATAGCGCCCTGTCCAACGCGGCAGCGGCGCAGCTGGCCCCCTTCGCCGACTACCTTGACCTCGACAGCCACTTAAATCTTGTCGATGATCCGTTTGTCGGTGCTGCACTAGAACAGGGTCGCCCCTGGCCCAGCAATGCCCCCGGTCTCGGTGTGAGGAGACGCGATGCTCAAGCCTGATGACCGCCTCGCTATTCTCCTCCACGGCGGCCTGCGGGAGCGGAGCGGCAAAACCGGCATTTCCCTGCTGCGCTATGGCGATCGCCCCATCGTGGCGGTCGTCGACCAAGACTGCCCTGGGGAGAATATCGAAGCGCTGACAGGTATTCCCCGCAGCGTACCCATCGTAAGTTCAGTGGCCGAGGCATTGAACCTCAACCCGACCGTGCTGGCTATCGGTATTGCCCCCTCGGGGGGAGCGCTGCCAAAGCCCTGGCGGCAGGAAGTGCAGCAAGGGGTGGCGGCCGGGCTGTCAGTCGTGAACGGTCTGCATACGCCAATGCAGCCGATGTTTGCTGACCTGCTGTCCGAAGGTCAGTGGATCTGGGACGTGCGCCAGGAGCCGCAAGGGCTGGGCATCGGCAGCGGCAAAGCGCGATCGCTGACCTGTCTACGGGTGCTTACGGTCGGCACCGATATGGGCATTGGCAAGATGTCTACGGCGCTGGAGCTGCACCGCGCTACCCAAGGCCGAGGGCAGCGCTCCAAGTTCATCGCCACGGGACAGACCGGCCTCATGCTGGGCCACGACGGGGTGGCGCTGGACGCCGTACGCATCGACTTTGCGGCGGGGGCGGTGGAGGCGCAGGTGATGCGGTGGGGCGCTGAGCAGGACATTTTATATGTAGAGGGCCAAGGCTCTTTGATTCATCCGGGCTCTACCGCCACCCTGCCTCTAATGCGCGGCAGTCAGCCAACTCATTTGGTGCTGGTGCACCGCGTCGGCCAGACCCACATTCACCACTTCCCCGAGTTTGCGCTGCCTTCGCTCCAGGGCGCTATTCATCTATACGAAACCGTGGCGGCGGCTAGCCCATCGTTCTCGCAGGCCAAAGTGGCGGCGATCGCCCTCAACACTTGGGGGCTAAGCGAGGTAGAAGCGCGGGAGGCGATTGAGCAGGTGCAGCGAGAGACGGGATTGCCCTGCTCGGACGTGGTGCGCTTTGGGGGGGAATCGTTATTGGATGCAATTGTCTCGTAGGTGCTGCAGACTATGATTGAAGGGCGACCGAGTGGATAGCTATGGCGACGACCTTACTGCACTGGACCATCGAAGACTACCACCGCATGATTGCTGCTGGCCTGTTTGTGAACCGGCGGGTCGAACTTTTGAATGGTTTGGTTTTAGAAATGGCTCCTGAGGGCCCAGAGCACGCCGATCTGTCTACCGATGCCGATGAGTTTTTTGCGGCTCAAGCCCGGGGGCGCTACCGGGTGCGGGTCGCGAAGCCAATTACCATTACGGAAACGGGAAGCGAGCCGGAACCAGACATTGCCCTTGTGAGGCGTCAAGCTTATCGGCAGCAGCACCCTGTTCCAGCGGATGTATTTCTCGTGATTGAGTTTGCTCAATCGTCTTTGGCCAAAGATACGGAAGAGAAGCGGCAAGCTTATGCGGCAGCGGGGATTCAGGACTATTGGGTAGTGGATTTGAGGAATGCTCAGGTTTTGGTTTACCGCCAGCCTTCAGCGGGAGATTATCAGTCAGAGCAATCGCTGAGGCAGGGGTCTATTGCGCCGCTGGCGTTTCCAGATGTTCAGGTAGCAGTGACGGATTTGCTGCCTTAAGTGCTGTCATGTCGCTTGTAGATTGTGCCTCAGTTAGAGTTATAGGGCTTGGGGGAGTATCGAATATGGTTCAGCTAAATCCTAGGGTATTGACTGTAGACAGCTTCATTTCGGAGTATGGCGATCGCGATGAGTATGAGCTGATTGATGGGGAGCTAGTCAATTTGGAACCCACTGGACCGCACGAGCTCGTCATTGCATTCATCGCTAGAAAGCTCAACGTCGAGATCGATCGCCTCAATCTGCCCTACACCATTCCCCACCGCTGCTTAATTCGGATATCGGATAATACGGCGTTTCGACCAGACTTGATTGTGCTGGATCAGACTCAGCTTGTCCACGAGCCGCTGTGGCGACAGCAGCCGATACTCACGTCCAACGTAGCGATTAAGCTGATTGCCGAGGTGGTTAGCACCAACTGGCAGAATGATTACGCTCGCAAGGCCGAGGACTATGCACTGTTAGGCGTGCCGGAATATTGGATTGCGGACTACTTGGGGTTAGGCGGTAGGGATTATATTGGTAGCCCTAAGCAGCCGACGCTGACGATGTGTGAGCTGGCTGGGGGCTAGTATGAGAAGCGATCGCTCAGAGATAGTGACATCTTGACGTCGGCAACGTTTTCGGAACTGCGGCTAGGGATTGAAGCTATATTTGCGGCGGGGCAGGTTTGACGCCTGGCATTTCCTTGAGCCATTCTAGGCCTGGTCCTGCAAAGCGAACCCAGTAGCCAATCGGAATCAGCGCCGCTAGGCTTATGAGCAGCCCGAGGCGATATTGACGGCGATCGCGGCGGGAGGTGAGGCGTTTGCTGGATTGAGGCATCTTGAACTTGAGTTATGACCTCAATCGTCTGACGCCCGCAGGTATTCCACTTGTTCCACAGTTAGCCCGGTCACGGTTGCTACCTGCGCCGCTGCCATCCCAGTTGCTAGAAGATTGCGTACAATTTGTTGAATTTGCTCCTCATTCTGATTAGCCTGCCGACGCTCTTGCTCTTCTGTTGTCAACAGCAGCGCCCCGTCTGAAGTGGCCCACCGTAGCCAGGTCGCCTCAATGCCTTTGAAGGTGCCACGCCAGCGAATGAGAGAGAGGCTTAGGGATTGGACATTGAGGCGGTCGGTCTCTAGGGTGATGGATGTGTAAGTGCTGCCTTGGAGGCGAAAGCCAGCCCAGTCATCTGGATTATAGGGGTCGAACCAGAAGTATTCGGGGACGTGGAGCTGGGCGGCGTAGATGGCTTTCTTCTCACCCTTATCGGTGGCGGCGGTGCTGGCGGAAAGCAGCTCGATAATGACGTCGGGGGTCTTGCCCTCTTCCCAACAAACCCAGCTCAGACGCTCGCCTTTGGGGACGCCAAGGGCGACGAAAACATCTGGCCCCTTGAAGTCGCGCTGGCGTACCTGCTCTAAACTGTAGTAGACGAACATGTTGCCGCCGATGTAGCCGTCGTCGCGCTGGTCTAGCCAGGGAAGCAGGGCATTAATGAGCAGCTCCATCTGAAATTGGTGGCGCTGGCTCTCCATGGGCTCTCCGTCGCTATAGGGGAGGTCGGTTTGGGTCGGGGGAAGGGCGAGGCCCTGCTCTGCGGCGGCGGTTTGCAGGTTGGGGGTGGAGGTCATGGGATGTGCTGGGTGGGATTATGTCATTTTAGATCTAGGGTTGAGGCAATAAGCACTATGGGCACTGAAATTATCACGCTTGAGATTTCTCAGGATATTTTGGCAGCTTTAAAGATGGGCGTTCACGATCTTGCCCAGGATATTCGGCTGCTGGCGGCGATCGCCTTTTATCAAGAAAAGAAGCTATCGCTTGGCAAAGCGGCAGAACTAGCAGGCATCAATCGATTGGCGTTCATGGATATGTTATCTGCGAAAGGCGTTATCGTCTTTAATTATGACGACTCTGCGCTTGAGGCTGATTTAGCGGGCATTACTAATCTTCTCACTGATGGTTGATATCGTCAGCAATGCTACACCGTTGATTGCTTTTGCAAAGATTGGTCAGCTTCCCCTAATACAAGATGTCGTTGAAAGGCTGATTATCCCCGAAGCCGTTGCGGCAGAAATATCTGCCTACAATTCCAAATTATCTGGGGCTATCGATCTCTCTTCTGAATCTTGGATTCTTGTAGATCAGCTTAAATCGGATGAGCGACTCAACTTACTGCTACCAACTCTAGATAGGGGAGAAGCGGCTGTGATTGCGCTGGCTCTGGAGCGAAAGGCAGATCTGGTTTTGATTGATGAATTGACAGGGCGCAAGGTCGCGGAGTCGTTACGCCTGAACATCTCCGGCTCTATCGGTATATTGATTCGTGCTAAGCAAGCCGGAAAGATCAAAGCGGTGAAGCCATTCATGGAAGCAATGCAGGAAGCAGGAATTTACTACAGCGATCGCTTTACGGCGGCAGTACTAAAATATGTGGGTGAGCCGTTGTGAGTTTGTTTCCGTTCATCTAGCAGCACCAGCAGCTCACCCCGCATCAGCGCCTTGTAGGTGAACGCCTCCGCCGCCGGAAATCCTCAAATCTCAAACTCCTGGGCGATCGCCCCCACCAAATCCACCTCGTCATCTCGCAGCTCCTTCAGCTCCAGCAGCGCCGGAATCCGCCTGTGGGTCACCTGCCCTTTCTCCCCCTTCAACGCCTCAATCCCCAGCTTCCGCAAAAACGTCGATTTTCCGATGCCCGGTCCGCCCAGCACCATCAAGTACTGCTTCTCATTCGCGATCGCCATGCCATCCCGCCGCTTATCGCCACCAACCTGAAAGCTACGCCGCCCCATCTGCCGGTAGGCTTCCTCCAAATCCTGCTCGGTGCGGAAGTAGCGAATGTCTCTGTCATCCAGCAGCTTCACCGCCGTGTAGATATTTTCCAGCGTCACCGGCTCCTTCATCAGTCCCGGCATTACCCTAATTAGCCCGTGGCGCATGCGGTAGCGCTGCTCGTACTCGACACTCGCGGCTCGGAGCTTGTTGATGGCATCTACATAGTTACCCTTTAAGCTCTGGATGGCTCTGCCGCCTGCCTTCCAAAGCTGCTCAAAGATTGGGCCTGCGATCGCGCCAACAATGGTGCTGCTGATGGGGTCTGCCATGACTGTGGAGGCTACGCTACTACACCCACTTTAATTTCAATCCCGCAGCGTAGCTATGAATTCAACGGCACACCTGCGAAAAGCGATCAGCTTCTGCTGC
>JBHJHD010000073.1:0-5458 GCA_050331115.1 Elainellaceae cyanobacterium | reverse complement strand
CCTCTTTGCCGGTGCCCACATTGACAAAGGCCATCTCGTTGTAGGTCTCCATCAAGAACACCAGCGCGTCCGCCAGGTCATCCACGTACAGAAACTCCCGCAGCGGCGTGCCCGTACCCCACACCGTCACCGTCGGCTCTCCCGCCAGCTTCGCCTCGTGGAACTTGCGCATCAGGGCAGGCAGCACGTGGGAATTGGCCAGGTCGAAATTGTCGTTGACGCCGTAGAGGTTGGTGGGCATCGCAGAGATGAAGTTCGCGCCGTACTGCCGGTAGTAGTTCTCGCACAGCTTCAGCCCCGCGATTTTGGCGATCGCGTAGGGCTCGTTAGTGGGCTCTAGAAAGTCTGTGAGCAGATAGTCTTCCTTCATGGGCTGGGGGCACAGCTTGGGATAGATACAAGAAGAGCCCAAAAACAGCAGCTTCTTAGCGCCAGACTTATGGGCACTATGGATGACGTTGGCCTCAATCATCAGGTTGGCGTAGATGAACTCGCCGCGATAGGTATTGTTAGCCTGAATGCCGCCCACCCGCGCCGCCGCCAAAAAGACGTATTCCGGCTTTTCCGCCTCGAAAAAGGCTTCCACCTCAGCCTGCCGCGTCAGGTCTAGCTCGCGGCTAGAGCGCAGCAGTAAGTTGTGGTATCCCTGGGCGTTTAGGGCGCGAACGATGGCGCTGCCAACCAAACCGTTGTGGCCAGCGACATAGATTTTGGCGTTGGTTTCCATAGGGCAGTTCAGATAATAAGTAACGACATATAGCGAATGCCCTGATGCATTAGGACAGTTACGCGCCCAGTTGCCTACAAAATGTCAAGACTTTAGCCAATGGCATTGTACTGAGCAACTGGGCCAACGCAATAGAGCGATACAGCTCGATTATCTATAGTGGCGAGAGATTAGTCTCTTATATCGCCCAATCTTGTTAGAAAGTTCAAACTGTAGCCGAGCTCTGCCAAGCTGAGTCGGTCAATTCCTGATTACGACAGGCAGCAATTCGTTTATCCTTAGTATCGGCGACGTCCCCATTAGTCCAGCAGCCGGCTAACCTTCACCTCCAGCGATTCCCATGAAATACGTCAGCACCCGTGGTCATGCCTCTAGCCTCACCTTCACCGAGGCGCTACTGACTGGACTTGCGCCAGACGGCGGGCTCTACTTGCCCACGACGCTGCCCCAGGTTGACCCAAAAGCGTTAGCAGGCTGGCAGCAGCTCGGCTACGGGCAGCTCGCCACTGAAGTCTTTCGCCAGTTCGCTGCGGGCAGCACCCTCAATAGCCCTGAGCTGCCGAATCTGGTGCAGGCGAGCCTCAAAGAGTTTCGCCACGGGGCGATCGCCCCCCTAACCCAGCTCGACGACGGCGAGAACTGGCTGCTGGAGCTGTTCTATGGCCCGACGCTGGCCTTCAAGGACTACGCGCTGCAGGTACTGGGGCAGCTCATGGGGCACCTGCTCAAGCAGACCGGGGAGCACATTACGGTTTTGGGGGCCACCAGCGGAGATACTGGAGCGGCGGCGATCGCCGGCATGGCCGGGGTGCCCAACGCCCAGATTTTCATTTTGCACCCCAAGGGCAACGTCTCGGAGGTGCAGCGCCGCCAGATGACCACCTGCGTCGCGGATAACATCCACAATATCGCCATTGAGGGCAGCTTCGACGACTGCCAGGATCTGGTGAAGCGCGGCTTTCGAGACGAGGAGCTGCGGCAGGAGACCGGGCTAACGGCCATCAATTCTATCAACATCGCCCGCATTGTGGCCCAGATGGTCTACTACGTACAGGCTAGCTTGCGGCTAGGAGGCACCGACCAGCGCCCCATCCACTTTTGCGTACCCACGGGCAATTTCGGCAATATTTTCTCCGCCTACTTGGCCAAGCAGCTCGGCGCACCCATCGGCCATCTGGTGATTGCCAGCAACCGCAACGACATTTTGCCCCGCTCCTACCGAGCTGGCACCATGGTGCTCAACCGCACCGTATCCACGCTGTCGATGAGCATGGATATTCAGATTCCCAGCAACTTCGAGCGGCTGCTCTACCTACTAGTAGACCGGGACGCGGAGACGCTGTGTAAGCTGCTGCAGGACTTTCGCGCTGAGGGAGAGTGCGTCCTGCCCGATGCTGTAGTAAAGCGCTGGCACCAGGACTTTCTGGCCTACAGCGTCGACGATGCGCTGACCAAGGACACCATCGCGGCGGTGCATCGGGAGAACGGAGTGCTGATTGACCCACACACCGCCGTTGGCGTGGCGGCGGCCCGGCAGGCGAGGGCGGAGGGATTGACCGGGCCGCTGGTGAGCCTGGCCTGCGCCCACCCGGCGAAGTTCCCTAAGGCGGTGCAGGCCGCGACCGGCGAAAGTCCAGCGCTGCCGGAGTTTATGGCGGACCTGTTTGAGCGACAGGAGCGGCTGGAGGTGCTGCCCAACTCGTTTGAGGCGCTGAAGCAGCAAATTCAGTCTGTGGCGCACTAGTCGATAGAACGACAGTTGGCGCTGCCTATGACTCAGAGGGCGTAGAGGGATTAAAGGGGATAAAGCAACATTTAGACCTCGTAGCCTGAATTGGGAGGCTCAACTTTGAGAGTTGAGGAGTGCAACTTAAGTTGTGGAAGGCGATCTTTAAAGTTGCGCGGGTGATCTTCCAAAGATCGCAGGCTGCATTTGAGCTGTGGGTGTTTCGGGATGTGGCTGGTGGCGGTGATGGTGCTGAGTACCGGGCGGATGTTGACTGGCAGGCCGAAAATGTTGCACGCTACGCAGCGTCAGGAATACTCTAGAGTACGGCTCGACAAGGTAGGCTTGTATGCCCAGAACGAAGAAAAATAGTGCCCAGAGTAGCGAGACGTTAGAGCAGAAACTATGGAAAGCGGCAGATAAGCTGCGCAAGAATATTGATGCAGCAGAGTATAAGCACATTGTCCTGGGGCTGATCTTTCTTAAGTACATCTCCGATGCCTTTGACCAGCTTTATGACAAGCTGATGACGGGAGAGGGGGACTACGAAGGGGCCGACCCGGAAGATCCCGATGAGTACAAAGCTGAGAATGTGTTCTTTGTGCCGGAGGCGGCGAGATGGTCAACGCTCCAGGCTCAGGCAAAACAGCCGACAATTGGGCAAAACGTCGATGAGGCGATGGAGGCAATCGAGCAGGCCAACCCCAAGGCGCTAAAAGGGATTCTGCCGAAGGTCTACGGCCAGCAGAAGCTTGACTCAACCTCGCTAGGGGGCCTGATCGATATGATCGGCAGCATCAACTTGGCAAAGGCGAAGGCGGAGCCAGAGGGGCAGCTCGAATTGGGAGCGGAGCCGACAGAACAGCGATCGCAGCCTCGCCAGCAGGATTTGTTGGGCCAAGTGTACGAATACTTTCTGGGAGAGTTTGCTTTAGCAGAAGGCAAGAAGGGCGGCCAGTTCTACACCCCTGAAAGCGTAGTGCGGGTGCTGGTAGAGATGCTAGAGCCGTACCAGGGGCGCGTGTTTGACCCCTGCTGCGGGTCGGGGGGCATGTTTGTGCAGAGCGAGAAGTTTGTTAGCCATCATCAGGGTCGGCTGGATGACATCTCGATCTACGGGCAGGAGAGCAACGAGACGACCTACAAACTGTGCCGAATGAACCTGGCAATTCGGGGGATTGATGGCTCAAATATTCGCTGGAACCCGGAGGGGTCGTTCTTGAACGATACCCACAAGGATTTGAAGGCGGACTTTGTGATTGCTAACCCGCCATTTAACGACAGCGACTGGGGCGGTGACCTATTACGGAAGGATGGCCGCTGGCAGTATGGGGTGCCGCCTACGGGCAATGCTAACTTTGGCTGGGTGCAGCACTTTCTCTACCACCTCGCTCCGACAGGGGCGGCGGGGTTTGTGTTGTCGAATGAGTCGCTGTCGTCGAATACGAGCGGTGAGGGGGAGATTCGCAAGGCACTGGTGCAACAGGATCTGGTGGACTGCGTGGTGATGCTGCCCACGCAGCTGTTTTACAACACGGGGATTCCGGCCTGTCTGTGGTTTTTGAGTCGGTATAAGAACGGCAATAAGAACCGCGATCGCCAAGGGGAGGTGTTGTTTATCGATGCTTCTGATTTGGGTTATATGGTGAACCGGCGGAATCGGGCCTTTGCGGAGGAGGATATTCTGAAGATTGCGGGTACATATCACGAGTGGAAACGGAAGCCCTCCCCTAGCTCCTCCCAGGGGGAGGAGAATCAGAGTGAAGCCTCTCTCCCAGTGGAAGAGAGGTCTGGAGAGAGGGGATATCAAGACATCAAGGGGTTTTGTAAGTCGGCGACGCTGGCGGAGATTGAGAAGCACAATTTTGTGCTGACGCCGGGGCGCTATGTGGGCATTCCTGATGAGGAAGATGACGGGGTGCCGTTTGAGGACAAAATGAGCGACTTGGTGATGGAGTTGGGGGAGCAGATGGCGGAGGCTCGCCAGCTCGATGAGGAAATCAAGCGACAGTTGCGAAAGGTGGGCTTTGTCGTGAGTGATGTGATGCCGGATGAATGAGGCAGCTCATATCATTTAAGGAGATTGAGATTCAATTAGCAGAGGTAGGGTTTGAGGTATGAGTCTACAGTTACAAAAAGTCTTGAATGAAATTGAGCAGTTGAGCGCTGAGAAGCAGTTAGATGTCATTAGCTACGCCACGGAGCAGCTTAAACGCCGCACCGCTACTAGTCCAGTTTGGCAGGCTTACCAAGCCTCTAAGCGGGAACGACAGGCGGTGTATCGCCGCCTTGCTGACGCCTAACTTTTGACTCATGAGAACGTGCTGATAACTCACGATGACCAAATTGCCAACTGTAGGTTTGACATAGAGGTGGGATTATGACGTTACAAGAAATTCTTCGGGCTGTGGATGGGTTATCAGTGGTTGAGCAAACGTCGCTTTTTAATGCGCTCCAGCTCAAGTTGTCGGAAGCAGCTCAGCAAGAGCAGCTAGATAAAGATCGCGGTGAGAGCTTCTGGCAGGGAGTTCTTAGTTTTAGAGCAGCAATTGATCAAGAAGGGTTAGTTTTTACTGATGGCGATTTTGCTAATCTCCGCGATCGCAGTCCGGGGCGAGAGATTGAGCTGTGACGATTCTCTTTTTGCTAGATTCCAATATTCTTTCTGAACCGAGCCGTCCTGTGCCTAATGAGAAGGTTTTGAGCAAGTTGACGCGTACCTATTCAGGTGCAGGGATTGACAAAGGGAGACGTTGCGGTAGCGTTAGTTGATGAGCCCACCACCTGCCTCGGATTTTCCAGACCTCAGCGAATTAGAGCAAGCACCGCGCTCTGTGCTGGTAGCGATTATCGTGCGGCAGCAAGAGCTGATAGAGCAGCTAGCTCAAGAGGTAGAGCGGCTCAAAGGAATCATTGATAGCGATAGCCAGAGTTCGTCGAAACCGCCGTCAAGCGACTTGGTGCGACGCAGTGAGAAACCGAAGCCAGCAGCAGAGGGGAAAGAG
>JBHJHD010000072.1:0-12417 GCA_050331115.1 Elainellaceae cyanobacterium | reverse complement strand
GTTCTCTGCAATCAAACCCACTCAACGGCGATTACTCTCAAGCGCAATCGCGCGATCGCGTTAATATGCTCTCAATCGTAATTCTCCTGTGCAGCGGGAACTTATGGAGAATTTTGCCGTCTACTCCCCACAGACTCCAGTCGGCCTCTACTATGTAAGCCGAGACGCAACCAGAAAGAAACCGAGACGCTATGTTCAACTGCTGGCTGATCAGGGCCGTCTTGATTCCGCTATTCATGATTTTGTGTGCAGGCTGCAGCATTCCAGTCCAGCAGCAGCAAAGCCAAACAACAGAAGCGCTCCAGGGCCAAATTCTCCTCTGGGCCGAACTTTTTTCTAATCAGGAAGACCTGCAGCGCGATCGCCCGCCGGACCTTCTAGCAGGGTCGATCGCGGCATTCACCGAGCTATATCCCCAGGTCCAAGTCCTCGTCAGCGTGTTTCCGCCAGGAGAAGCGCGAGAAGCTTTTGAGTTTCAGGTTGAGCGGGGAGCCGGTCCCGACCTGATGCTGCTTGAAATCGGTCCTGAACTGCTGCCAGTGATCAAATCAGGGGCACTCAGAACGCTAAAGGACACTGCCGTTGAAGAACCTCTGTTTCGCTCAGAAACTCTTAAGCACATTCGCTACAAGGGGGAATTTTACGGACTACCGCTCTACCTATCCACCCAAGCCCTCTGCTACAACAAAGCCAAAGTCGAAAACGAGGCACTGCCGCAGAGCTTGTCTGAGCTCATTGCGCAGGCTCGACGGGGCTATTCCGTTGGCATCCACTCCGGCTTTAGCGAAACCTATTGGGGCATTGGAGTTTTTGGTGGTCAACCTTTTGACGCTCAGGGGCGCATTGGCCTGCTGCAGTGGAGCAGCTGGGCAGAGTGGCTAAAGTGGCTGAAAAAGGCCCAAAATGAGCCCAACGTGGTCCTGAGCGACAACGACACCGCCCTGAGGCAGGCGTTTATAGAGGAGAGATTGGCCTACCTCACCTGTGAAACGGGCTGGCTTCCAGACTTTGACAAGGCGCTGGGCGAAGGCACTTTGGGCCTTACTGTTTTGCCCCAGGGCTCCGAGCAGCCTGCGGCCCCTATCCTGCGCACGGGCCTTTTGCTCTTCAGTCAGGCCTCCAGCCCTAGGCAAGCGGAGATCGCCCTCAGGCTGGCCCATTTTTTGACCAACGTCGAGCAGCAAGAGCAGGCCGAAGCCGCAATCCCCTTCATCCCCAGCAATAGAAGGGTCAGCATCAATCCGCGTCTATTTCCCATTCGATCGACATTGATTGAGCAGTCTAGAACCGCCGTGGCATTTTCGCTTGACAACCTTGAAGGAGGCGATCGGGTGATCTCGTCTGGCGATCGCCTCTATCGGCGGGTTTTAGCGGGAGACCTAGCCCCAGACGAGGCGGCCGCTCAGATGGCCGCGATTGTTCTACGTCAGTACGACGCTGGGCGCTAAGGAGATGATTGATGACTGAATCTGTAGGCCCAGACCTCAGCTATTTTTGGCGAGAGCTGCTCGAAGCGAGCATCGTGCTCCAACGGCCCGTAGTCCAAATTCAGCTCGGGGTCATCGTGGTGGCTATGGCGATCGCCTGGCTTCTGTCCCGACTGATCTGGCTGCGGATTGGACGACCGCTTCCAAAGCTGGGCTCAGCTGAACAGGCCAAGTCCCAGATTTCCTGGCGACAGTATGGGATTGCGGCGGCGCGCTACCTATCGACGCCGACCCTTGGCTTAGTTACCGTCAGCTTGCTCAGAACGCTGTTCGAACAGTGGGGCTGGTTTGCGGGCTATCTTGCCGATAGCCTTACGGTGCTGGGAGAGTTTTGGGTCTATCGCCTGTTCATCAGCTTTCTCTTCCTAGGGCTGCCGGCTAGCTTTGCGAGGCGATCGCGGCAGATATTCTTTGGGCCTCTATTCTTCTTCTATGAAGCGGGGAGAGTCTTGGGCTGGTTCTTTGACCTATCAGCGCTCTCCCAAGTCACCTTGGTTAACCTGTTCGATGAACCTGTTCGCCTAGAGGCGGCCTTTGTCACAGTGGCTGGCCTCTATTTCTGGACGGTGGGCGTCTTTTTTCTAGAGGACCTGTTCTTAACGCTTCTGAGGGGGCGAAGTTTAAGAGAGCCCAAAGTGGTTCAGGTGGTTTCTCTTTTGACCCGGTATTCTCTAATTGGGCTAGGAATTGTCTTGGTGTTTGGCTACGTCGGCGTCAGTTCCAGCGCTGTGGCCGCCATCACGGGTGGATTGTCGGTCGGTATCGGTTTCGGCCTAAAAGAAGTGATCGGCAACTTTGTCAGCGGCATTTGGCTGCTGTTTGAAGGGGCTTTGAAGCCGGGAGATATCGTCAAAGTTGACGGACAGGTGAGTCAGGTCGTCAAGTTAGGAATTCGGGCCACGACGGTTCAAGTTGTCCAAGACAACTCGGAGGAAATTATTCCCAACCAAACTTTCTTCACCCAAAACGTCTCTACATTTACGGGCAGTAACAGCCTCATGGCGCTCTCGCTCGTGGTCGGGGCGAGCTACAGCTGCAGCCCGTCAGAGGTAGTTGCCGTTCTACGAGAGGTTGCTGATCAAAATCCAAAGGTGTTAGCCAACCCTGCGCCCAGAGCCTTTGCCCTGGGCTTTGGCGAGTCAAGTGTTGATTTTGAGCTCAAGTTTTGGATTGATGACCCCCTCACGTTCAAGGTGATGACTAGCCAGCTCGTCTGCGAAGTTTGGCAGGCATTTGCCAAGAACGGTATTGAGATCCCCTATCCCCAACGAGACTTGAATGTTCGAGCACTGCCTGAAACCAACGGCGTAGAGTCTTGAGGGCGATCGCTTCTCAGCAAGGGGTGCAGGAATACTGGATTGTGAACAAAAATCTGCAGCAGATTCAGCTCTACCGGCGAGACCAGGCGGCGCTGACCCTAGCGGCGACGCTGCAGGCGACAGACGCCCTCACCTCACCTCTGATGCCTGACTTTGCCTGTCCACTCAGCCATATTTTTGGTCGCCCCAAAGCAGCAAGCTAAGTCTGGTCATCAATCGTCATGCGAATTTGCCGGAAAAAGCCGCTGTCCGGCTCCCCCATCTGAATCTCCACCGTCTCCCCGCTCAGCGGCTCCAAATGGGCCAGCAGCGATCGCAAATGGGGCGTACTTTCCCCGCTGTCCACATAGACCCGCTCCGAGAGCTGCACCACCCGCTTCCAGGTGGTGTAAACCCGGGCAATCGCCTGCTCGAGCTGCCCCGCCTGCTGCACCATATCGGCCACCGCCGTCAGGCAGCCGACCCTCAGCGCCTCGTCTAGGGCCGCCTCCATGTCCAGCGTCTCGCGGATAGCCTGTACCTGCTCAGCGGCGGCGAGGTACTTGGCCAGCGAGCGGGCGTCCGCCGTCACCTGCTTGAGGGTGTCGAGGTCGGGGTTTTCCTCTAGCTCTTCCTGCAGCGAGGACTGGTGGGACGGGGGCAGCTTTTCTAGCTCTTTGACCAGCGGACCGACGTAGCGCGTCGGTATCACATCATTAGCGACCTTCTGCCGCACCTGGTCGGGCACCAGCTCCGAAGTCATGGCGCTCCAGTCGTCCGAGAGCTGCCGCACCCCTTGCCGCGTGATGCGATCGCCCCGCTGCGCCGCCTCGCTCACCAGCTGCCGCACCTCGGGCGCGGCCTGGGCCGTCTCCAAAAAGGCCTGCTTGCTAAACTGGTTGACGTCCTGGGGCTGTAGCCAGCCCTCCTCAAACACGGCGGCGGCGCTGTCGGCCAGCTCAATCAGTCGGTAGGCCTGGGACTTGCTGATTTCATGGTCCTTGAGCCAGTTCAAAAAGCCGCTGCCCCGCCCGTCGCCCCGACGGCTTTCGCGATCGCGCACCACCGTCAAAATGCGGCCCCGCCAAATATCGGTCTGCAGGTCAAACCTGTGGCAGATTTGCCAAGCGACGGTCACCTGCTGCTGAAACTCCACATCCGAAATGTCATCATTCTCTGGGTCGGGAAGCTGGAAGGGGGGAGCGATGGGATCGTTCGCTAAAATTTGTTCGCTATGCTGCAGTGCTGCTGGGTCGCTCGCCTGAACCATCGTGGGTGGGGTGGGGGTCATAAAGGGCGATGGGATTCGGGGTGAACCGTCCTATCGGTCTTTTAATGTACCACTTTGTATTGTTGGCGCTAACGGCAGATCCTGTGTCAGGATGAGAGAACCAAGCGAGCGAATTTAACACTTTTTTAAACTTTGTCTGCACAGCCCTGTGTAATATATGGCTTGTCATAGTTTAAAGATGATGGAAAATTATCTCGGCTCACGCGAGGTCTAAATTTTGGCGCTCAGCCGTCTTCTGCAGCGCTTTTTGAGCAGTAAAGTTTGAGGCCGATATGGCTCCCTTTTACGCCCTCTGCGATCGCCGAGTCGAAAATTCACAGCTGGTGGGGGGCAAAGCTGCGCGTTTAGCGTCTCTGCTGCGGCAGGGCTACCCAGGCGTGCCCGGATTTGTGGCTGCTGCGCCGCTCTGGCGTCAGTTCTTAGACAGTATTGATTTAGCGGCTTCTGAAACTGGGTCCAGCAAGGACATAATCTCAGCGGCACGGCAGCTCAACCCTGGAGACTCCCATCAGCTCCAGGCTGTGGCCCCGCGCCTGCAGGCTGCTGTTCACGCTCAGCCCCTACCGCAGTCCTGGCGATCGCCCTTAGCCGAGCAGGTGGCGGCCCTGCAGGCATCCACGCTCATCTTACGTCCGTCGCTTGTGCTTCCAGAGGCTGTACCGCTGCCGGAAGGGCTACTCCACTCTCAGATAGTCTCAGCCGATGTGACATCGGTTGTCCAGGGCCTAAAGTCAATGTGGGCTCAGCCCTTACAGGCAACGAGCCTGTTTTATTGGCACCACATGGCGCTCGATCTAGGCCGCGTGGGGCTGGCCGTCGTTATTCAGCCGCTTCTACCGGCTACTGCTTCGGGCACCTTGACGATCAGCGGCGATCGGCTCACTCTTCAGAGCGTGCGGGGCCTGGGCCATGCCCTTGTCTTGGGTGAGGCGGTGCCAGAGTATTACAGCCTGGATCTATCTAACGGTCAGGTTCGGGAGCGCGCCGCTCAGCAGACGCACGCCTACCGGCTTGTTGGGCGATCGCGGCCTGATACTAACGCTAAGCTCAAGGGCGATCCGTCAGGTTCTAAGCCAAGTCAACCCACTGCGGCTCCTCTCGGACTGCTGGGCGATACGCCGCCGTCCCTAGACTATGAGCAGTGCCCTGGTTTACCGTCAGTCTTGAGCCCCAACCGGCGGCGGCAGCTGGTCAGGCTAGGCCAATCTTTTGCGGGTCAATCTTTTGCGGGTCAATCTTTTGCAGGCCAATCTTTCACAGGCCAGCCTGAACTCAAGCTGGAGTGGATTATCTGCGGCGACGACAGCGAAACCATCTACATTACCCAGCTCACCCCCCAAGCTATCATCCCCCAAGCCAGTGGCGCAGCGGCCCAGCCTAGAATAATTCACTCGTCGGGTCAGCCGGCAACAGCGCCAGCCGCCCCCCTTACGGGCCTAGGCGTGTCTCCTGGTCAGGTAAGGGGCCGGGTCTATCGGGTGAGCTCGCCTAACGATTGGATACCGCCCGATGCGATTTTGCTAGCGGTGGACATGACGCCAGACTGGATATCGCTGATTCAGCGGGCTACGGGGGTTGTGACTGAGCAGGGGGGCATGACCAGCCATGCGGCAATTGTGACCCGAGCGTTGGGTATTCCCGCCGTCGTAGGGATGTCTAACGCCACCCAGCTGCTGCAAGACGGAGACGTAATTTTTCTAGACGGCTCTAGCGGCAGCGTTGTCCGGTTTCCGAGCGCGTCCTGCCAGGTTCACCTAGAGCCTGAGGAAGCCTCTGAGCACCGCCGCGTCCTGCTTGATCTGGCCCGCAGATCTCCGATCAAGCCAGAAGTATCAGACTCAGCGGAATACCGCATTCGCCCCGTCGGCAGCTTTTGCAGTCTGTCTCCATCCCGGGCGGAATCGCGCACCAAGCTGATGCTTACCCTCAGCCATGTTGATCAGCTCTATCGGGCGATCAATACGCCTATCGATGGCATTGGCCTGCTGCGCTCCGAGCTGCTGCTGCTGCCGCTGCTTGGGCAGCGACATCCGCTTCACTGGATTACCTCTGGCGACCAAGCGCAGCTGATGGCCCGTATTGCTGCCCAGGTCAGTCAGCTGGCGGCGGCGGTGTTTCCAGACCCGGTGTTCTACCGGTCCCTCAACCTGTGCTCTGACGAGTTTTCTCACCTCGATGGGGCACCTCAGCTACACGAGCGCAACCCGGTGCTAGGGGAGCACGGCACCTATAGCTATAGCCACAACCCCAAGCTGTTCGAAACGGAGCTAGCTGCCCTGCGTCAGGTGCAGCAGGCGGGATATTCAAACCTACGGCTGGTGCTGCCGTTTGTCCGCTCCGTAGAGGAGGTCACCTACGCCCAGCAGCGGGTTCAGAAAGCACAGCTAACCCAGGTCGAGAGCTTCCAGCTCTGGATTATGGCCGAGGTGCCGTCGGTGCTGCTGCTGCTGCCAGAGTATGTGCAGGCTGGCGTCCAGGGTATCGCTATCGGCAGCAACGATCTCGCCCAGCTTTTATTTGCCGCCGACCGTAACCAGCCCGCCATCAGCCGCCGCTTCCACGCTCATCCCGCCCTGATGCGGGCCATTCGTCAGCTGGTTGAGCAGGCAAAGCAGCTCGGTATTGCTAGCTCAATCTGCGGCGATCTGCCGAGTCAATCTCCCGAAACCGTTGCCGATCTGGTGGAGTGGGGCGTCGGCGCGATTTCGGTGCCGCCAGGGGCAGCGGCGGCGGTGCGGCAGGCGATCGCTGCTGCAGAAGCGTCGTCAGTCGATAGCCAGGCCTCGGCCTCGCGATCGCAGTTTTTGAATTAATTGCCCCAATTCGAGTACAGATCGTGACTACAAAATGATTCTGCCC
This sequence comes from Elainellaceae cyanobacterium, assembly GCA_050331115.1. GTDB lineage: Bacteria > Cyanobacteriota > Cyanobacteriia > CAKZMO01 > CAKZMO01 > JBCCAG01. The sequence continues at coordinate 5,482 of JBHJHD010000072.1, read as the reverse complement.
GCCCTAGGCACTATTTGTTGCCCGCCCTAGGCACTGTATCTCGCCGCAGGCACTAATCCCGCCGTAGCTATTGCGCTGGCCAATCGGTTCCTAAACGAAACCCTAACGCTGCAGCAGGGAATCGGCATTGCGCTAGGGCTTATTTCGATTGTGTTGATTACCGCTTAGGGCTTTTGCCTAATTTTTGCCTGTGCTACAGCGCAGTTTCCCCGACCTCAGCCGGCGGCAGCGCTGCCGCGGCTGGCGCGGTGAGAGCAGCCTGAAAAATAGGCGTGCGGGTTATCGAACCGTTGGCGATCGTAAATAACGGGTTGGAGAGAATGCCGGCGAGGGAGGTGCCCACCAGGGTAACCAAAATCGCCACCTGAATGGGCCGCATTCCCGGCAGCGTCCAGCTGATCTCGGGGTAGTTCTTCACGGCGTCGGACATTTCGTGAGTCTCTTTGACCACCATCATTTTCACCACGCGGATGTAGTAGTAGATGGAAACCACGCTGGTGATCAGGCCCAGCAAAACCAAACCATAGGCCCCGGCCTGCCAGCCCGCCCAAAACAGGTAGATTTTGCCGAAGAAGCCCGCCAGCGGCGGAATACCGCCGAGGGACAGCAGACAGACGCTCAGCGCCAGGGTGAGCAGCGGATCTTTTTGGTACAGGCCGCTGTACTCGGTGATCTCATCAGTGCCGGTTCGCAGCGTGAACAGGATGATGCAGGCAAAGCCACCCAGGTTCATCAGCAGGTAGACCAGCAGGTAGAACACCATGCTGGCGTAGCCGGTTTCGGTGCCCACCACTAGGCCAATCATCACAAACCCGGCCTGGCCAATAGAAGAGTAGGCTAGCAGCCGCTTCATGCTGGTCTGGGCGAGGGCCACCACGTTGCCCAGGACCATGCTCAGCGCCGCCAGGGCCGTGAGCACGAACTGCCACTGGTCGGCGATCAGGGGGAAAGCCGTCACCAGCATCCGCACCGCTAGGGCAAAGCCAGCGGTTTTAGAGCCTACGGAGAGGAAAGCAACGATGGGCGTTGGGGAGCCCTCGTAGACGTCGGGGGTCCACTGGTGGAAGGGAACAGCGGCAATCTTGAAGGCGATACCGGCGATGACGAACACCAGCGCAATCAGCAGGCCCAGATCGTTGCTGTCGGTGAGCTGGGTGGCGATCGCCGTCAGCCGCGTTTCCCCGCCCGAGAGGCCGTAGAGCAGCGATGACCCGTAGAGGAAAATAGCGGAGCTGGCGGCGCCGATCAGCAGATACTTTAGGGCCGCCTCGTTGGAGCGCGGGTCGCGCTTCATGTAGCCCGTCAGCAGGTAGGAGGAGATACTCAGCGTCTCTAGGGCAACGAAGATCGTCACCAGCTCGTTGGCCCCCGACAGGAACATGCCGCCGAGGGTCGCCGTGAGCAAGATCACGATGAATTCTGCCAGGGGCGTGCCGGACTGCAGGACGTAGCGCACCGAAATTAGGATAGTGACGGCCGTAGAAAGGGCGATGATTCCCCGGAAGACAACGCTCAGCGGGTCCGAGGCGTAGGCTCCCAGAAAGGCATCGGTTTCTAGGCTGCTCCACTGCCAGTAGAGCGGAATCATGGCGCCGAGCAGGCCAGCAACGGCAACGTAGGGGGACCAGCGGGCTGAGGCAGTGCGGCCTGTTACCAGATCGCCCACCAGGACAATGAGCAGGGTTAGGAGAATAATGCCTTCTGGCAGAATCGCTCCCGCGTTGAGTTGACTAGATAAATTAGCAATATCCATACTGAGTCGGCGCTGTGTCTATGTGCTGTGTCTGTGTTTCGTTAACGATTGATGGATGCTGGTCGCGCTCGGCTGCGCTAGAGCCGTAATGATCTGTTACGAAGAATCATACCGCGTGTGCCGGCTGGATTCTGGCACCGGTAGAGATAACTTCACCTTGTTTACCGCCGGTATTGGCTATAAGTAAAATATCGGTCGCAAGTGTGTGAGGTTGTTGGCGCAATCCCAACAAAGATATATAACGGGATCAGGATAGGTACAATAGCGGCACTTCAATCTGAACTATAGCCTGTAGGTGATATAGCCTGTAGATAAGCGCTATCAATGCCTCGTCGCAAGGCGGCACTTGGCCTTAATATCGTAAGACATCGGGCTTGCCATAGGCTTATCACGCGGACTTGTCACCTTAGATTCATCTCTAGTCTGTAACATTAGACCCATATCAGACCCATATCTAGATGGATTTGCGTCCATTTTCCCCATCCAGGTTTGCTCCACTCAAGTTTAGATACGTTTTTAAGTAAAGGCCCATGTCAACACTCGTCATTGTTGAATCTCCGACAAAAGCAAAAACAATTCGAAATTACCTGCCAGCGGGCTATCAGGTGGAAGCCTCCATGGGGCACGTGCGCGACCTGCCCCAGTCGGCCACCGAAATTCCGGCTTCGGTGAAGTCGGAGGACTGGGCCAAGCTGGGGGTCAACGTAGACTCTGACTTTCAGCCGCTCTATGTGGTGCCTAAAGACAAGAAAAAGGTGGTCAAAGAGCTGAAGCAGGCACTTAAAAGCGCCGATGAGCTGGTGCTAGCGACGGATGAAGACCGCGAGGGCGAGAGCATCAGCTGGCACCTGCTGCAGGTCTTGAAGCCCAACGTGCCGACTAAGCGCATGGTGTTTCACGAGATTACCGAAAGCGCTATTCAGGCGGCGCTGGAAAACTGCCGCGACGTGGATGAGCAGCTGGTGCACGCCCAGGAGACCCGCCGCATCTTAGATCGGCTGGTGGGATACCGGCTCTCGCCGCTGCTGTGGAAAAAAATTGCCTGGGGTCTGTCGGCGGGCCGGGTGCAGTCGGTAGCCGTGCGGCTGCTGGTGCGACGGGAGCGGGAGCGCCGCGCCTTCCGCCAGGGCTCTTACTGGGATCTGAAGGCGGAGCTGACCAAAGACGACACGCCCTTTGACGCCAAGCTGGTGTCTTTAGACGGGACGCGGCTGGCCACCGGCAGCGACTTTGATGAATCTACTGGCCAAATTACCGAGGGCCGCAACGTACTGCTGCTGGATGAGGCTCAAGCGCGATCGCTTCAGGAGCGGCTGCGCGCGGAGGCTTGGACCGTCGCCAGCCTAGAGGAGCGCTCGGCCACCCGCAGACCCTCGCCGCCCTTCACCACCTCCACGCTGCAGCAGGAGTCCAACCGCAAGCTCAGCCTCTCGGCCCGCGACACCATGCGCACGGCCCAGGGCCTCTACGAGCGCGGCTTCATCACCTACATGCGGACCGACTCGGTGCACCTGTCTCAGCAGGCGATCGCCGCCGCCCGCAGCTGCGTGCAGAACATGTACGGCCAAGACTACCTCAGCCCGTCCCCACGCCAGTACTCTACTAAGAGCAAGGGTGCTCAAGAGGCTCACGAGGCCATCCGTCCTGCGGGCGGCACCTTTCGTACCCCACAGCAGGCCGGGCTCTCAGGGCGCGACCTGCAGCTCTACGACCTGATCTGGAAGCGCACCGTGGCGACTCAGATGGCCGAGGCTCGCCAGACCCACATCACCGTCCAGCTGCAGGTGGACAACGCGATGTTCCGCGCTTCGGGTAAGCGCATCGACTTTCCGGGCTTCTTCCGCGCCTACGTCGAAGGCTCTGACGACCCCAATGCGGCGATTGAGAACCAGGAGGTGGTGCTGCCCGCCCTGCGCGAAGGCGATACCCCAGAGTGCAGCACCCTGGAGGCGGTGGGCCACGAAACCCAGCCCCCGGCCCGATACACCGAGGCCTCCCTCGTCAAGATGCTGGAGAGCGAAGGCATTGGTCGACCTAGCACCTACGCCACCATCATCGGCACGATCATCGACCGGGGCTATGCCCAGATGATCAAGAATGCTCTGGTGCCCTCCTTCACCGCCTTTGCCGTCACGGCTTTGCTAGAGCAGAACTTTCCTGACCTAGTGGACCCCAGCTTCACGGCCCGCATGGAGCGGACTCTGGACGATATCTCCATGGGAGAAACCAGCTGGCTGCCGTATTTAAGGGAGTTCTACTCTGGGCAGAGCGGACTTGATACCCTAGTCAAGGAGCGTGAGGACCAAATCGATCCTGGGGACGCTCGCACCGTCAACCTCGACGGCCTCGACGTCAAAGTGCGCATTGGCCGCTACGGGGCATATATCGAAGCGGAGGGCGAAGATGGACCGGTCAAAGCCTCCATCCCTCACGACCTGACCCCCTCTGACCTCACCGATGACCAAATTCAGCTGCTGCTGAAGCAGAAGACCGAAGGCCCGGAGCAGCTGGGAACCCACCCCGACACCGACGAACCCATCTACGTGCTTATTGGCCCCTACGGCCCCTATGTGCAGATGGGCGAAGAGGCGAAGGAGGAGGAGGAAACCGAGGACGGCAAGAAGGCTAAAAAGCCGAAGCGGGCGTCGCTGCCCAAGGGCATGACGATTACCGACGTTACCCTGGAGAAGGCGGTAGGGCTGCTGTCGCTGCCGCGTCTGCTGGGGGAGCACCCGGAGACGGGCGCGAAGGTGAAAGCTGGCCTGGGCCGCTTTGGCCCCTACGTGGTGCACGACCAGGGCAAAGACGGTAAGGACTACCGCTCTCTCAAAAAAGAGGACGACGTGCTGACTGTGGGCCTAGAGCGAGCCCTAGAGCTGCTGGCCCAGCCCAAGCGCGGTCGCGGCCGTAAGTCGGCCACGCCGCTGCGTGAGGTGGGCAACCACCCAGACGGCGGGGAGATGATTGGTGTGTATGACGGTCCCTATGGGCTATACGTCAAGTCCGGTAAGACAAACGCCTCGCTGCCGGAGGGAGAGACGGCCGAGTCCATTACCCTGGAGAAGGCGGTGGAGCTGCTGGCGGCTAAGGCTGAGACGAAGGGTAAGAAGACAAAATCGACTGCCAAGAAGTCCACTAAGGCCACAGCAAAGAAGACCACTAAGAAGGCTACCGCTAAAGCTACGGCGAGTAAGAAAGCTACAGCGAGCAAAACTACGGCGAAGAAGACAGCGGCTAAGAAAGCCGAAACCAGAGCGGTAGCGAATAAGACGACTGCTAAGGCGATCGCCAAAGATGCTGAGTCCGAGGCTGACGTCAAGCCTAAGTCTGCCTCAGGCCGCTCCTCTGCAAAGGGCGGCAAGGCAAGTTCCTCTACGCGAGCGGCTGCCGAAGCTGAGGAAGTTTCGCAGTCGGTTTAGGCCTATTGGCCTAAACCGACTGACCTAGAAAGCGAAAGGCACCTCATATGCTGAAGTGCCTTTCGCTTTTATACGTTTTTCAACTTTATAAAGTGGCGGGGAGCGGATTTGAACCACTGACCTTCGGGTTATGAGCCCGACGAGCTACCAGACTGCTCTACCCCGCGATGCTTTACCTAGTATAGCAGCAGGTTCTGCCAATGTGTGGCGATATCCCAAATTCGCTAAACCATCGTCAGCTCACCCGCAACGTCGAGCCGCTTGTAGTCGCCCAGATTCATAAACGAATCAGACAGAGTTTCCGCCGCCG
>JBHJHD010000071.1:0-14259 GCA_050331115.1 Elainellaceae cyanobacterium | reverse complement strand
AAGACATGCTATCGGCTCGGCCCCCCCCCCCCGGCCCCCCCCCCCACTTCTCAATCTAGACGAGGTCTATCAAGATCTTCACTACCAGGATAGAGGATGAGACAGGAGTACGTTACGCATGAAAAAGCAGCGGTCCGCGGTAAGCGAATTTTCTGAGCCAATGGCATCACCTAAGCCGTTTCAGTTTCACTACCGGCAGCGGGGCAGTGGTCCGGTAATCCTGTTTCTACACGGCTTCATGGGCCACGATCGCGACTTTGACGCCGTAGTCGAGTGCCTGCAGCACCGCTACACCTGCCTAACGCTAGACCTGCCCGACCACGGCCAAACCCGGCTAGCAGCGGATACCTACACCATGTCCACCGTCGCCGACAGCCTCCTGGACTGGCTTACCCAGGTCACCGACCAGCCCTGTACCCTCTTGGGTTACTCCATGGGCGGACGGCTCGCCCTATACCTAGCGCTCACCGCCCCCGAGCGCTTCTCTCACCTGGTGCTAGAGTCCGCCTCTCCCGGTCTAAAAACCAAAGCCGAACGCCAAGCCCGCATCGCCCTAGACGAGGCGCGCGCTCAGCAAATTCAGCAAGACTTTGACGATTTTCTGCAGCGCTGGTACCAGGCCCCCATGTTTCGCAACCTAGCCCAGCAGCCAGAATTTGAGGCGATGCTGCAGCGACGACGGCAGAATTGCCCAAAGGCCTTGGGGCGATCGCTCCGCTGCCTCGGAACCGGCCAGCAGCCCAACCTATGGCCACACCTGCACAAGCTCACAATGCCCACGCTGCTAATCACCGGCGAGCAAGACAAAAAATTCTGCGCCATCAACGCTGAAATGGCGCAGCAGATTCCCAACGCAGAGCGGATCATTGTGTCAGGCTGTGGTCATACGGTGCATACAGAAAACTCAGATCGTTACGCAGGGGCGATCGCCGCTCTGGCATGACGTTTTATGGGTTCGGTGCGTCACTAAACGCAAGAGAACCCGATACCCCCAACTGCCTCGGTCAATGGTTTCGTCGGGTTACGCTGACGCTCCAACCCGACCTATGGCTAAAATTTCGCTTCAACCCCCACAACAGCACAGCCAAAGTCGAACCGCGCCAGCGATGCCACTCCCCCACCAAAACGCCTTATGCAGGGGGGCGCTGGGGGAGGCATCCCGGCCTCCAGCAAAGGCGGTTTGGGGCCCAAGCCCCCAAACCGCCGGATTGCAGTCTGTACTAAACGCAGCACTCAAAAATACGCCTGTACCTACACCAAACCCCTGTGATAGCATAAGACGCCAGGCGATAGAATTATTGCAAAACGTAAATTTTTTGCTCGGGACACCTAGCCAACGCCCCTTACACCGCTGATTCACCATGTCCGATTCGACGTCTTCCAAACCTGCCAACCCGACCACAGATTCCGCCGCAGCGTTGGTAGACGGCGTTGATAGCAACGGCAACGGCCATAGTGGCACCTCCAGACTGGACCCAACGATTTCCCCAGCCAGCGCCCCCCGCCTCAAAGATGAAGTGATCCGCATCCGCGGCGCTCGCCAGCACAACCTCAAAAACATAGACCTAGAGCTACCCCGCGATCGCCTGATCGTGTTCACCGGCGTCTCCGGCTCCGGCAAATCCTCCCTCGCTTTCGACACCATCTTCGCCGAAGGCCAGCGCCGCTACGTCGAGTCCCTCAGCGCCTACGCCCGTCAGTTTCTGGGTCAGGTGGACAAGCCCGACGTCGACGCTATCGAAGGGCTGAGTCCCGCCATCTCCATCGACCAAAAATCCACCTCCCACAACCCCCGCTCCACGGTGGGCACCGTCACCGAAATCTACGACTACCTGCGGCTGCTGTTTGGCCGCGCCGGAGAGCCCCACTGCCCCCACTGCGATCGCTCCATCGCCCCTCAAACCATCGACCAGATGTGCGATCGCCTCAAATGTCTACCGCCTCGCACCCGCTTTCAAATTCTCGCGCCGGTGGTGCGGGGCAAGAAGGGCACCCACAAAAAGCTGCTGTCGAGCCTGGCGGCGGAGGGGTTTGCACGGGTGCGCGTCAACGGCGAGGTGCGTGACCTGTCGGACTCCGTTGAATTGGACAAAAATCACTCCCACGACATCGAGATTGTGGTAGACCGCCTGGTTCAGAAAGACGATATCCAGGAGCGGCTGGTAGACTCGCTGACCACCTGCCTAAAGCGCTCGGGCGGCATTGCCGTGGTGGATATTGTGTCTTGGGGTGAGGAGGGTTCGCCTAATGTGTCTGAGGCATCGGGGGAGAGTGTAGATAGCGCCGGCGGTAAGGAAAACGTTGTCGCCTTTGAGAGCCGCCGATTGCGCGCCGCAGAGGCGATCGCAGACTATGAGGTCGCGCCGGACCAGAAGGCCCAGCCGGAAAAAGAAATTGTTTTCTCCGAGAACTTTGCCTGCCCGGTGCACGGTGCAGTCATGGAGGAGCTTTCCCCCCGTCTGTTTTCCTTCAACTCCCCCTACGGAGCCTGCCCCCACTGCCATGGTCTGGGGAGCCTGCGCACCTTCGCCGCCGAGCTGGTGGTGCCCAAGCCCGAGCTGCCCGTCTACTCGGCGATCGCCCCCTGGTCCGACAAAGACAGCACCTACTACTTCTCGCTGCTCTACAGCGTTGGCCAGGCCTTCAACTTCGAAATTCAGACACCTTGGGAGGACCTGACCCCGGAGCAGCGGCACATCATTCTCCACGGCTCCAAAGAGAAAATCAAAATCGAGACCGACTCCCGCTACGGCAACAAGCGGGGCTACCAGCGGCGCTACGAGGGGGTGCTGCCCATGCTGGAGCGGCAGTATCGGGAGTCCTCGTCCGACAGCTACAGGCAAAAGCTAGAGCAATATCTGGTCGATCAAAACTGCGAAGTGTGCGGGGGCGATCGCCTCAAGCCTGAGTCGCTATCCGTCCGCATCGGTCAGTTCGCCATCCAAAACTTCACCAGCGTCCCTATCCACGTCGCCCTAGAGCGCATCAATGCCCTACAGCTCACCTCCCGCCAGGCGCAGATTGGTGAGCTGGTGCTCAAAGAAATTAAGGCCAGGCTGCGGTTCTTGCTGGATGTGGGGCTGGACTACCTGACCCTAGACCGGCGGGCCATGACCCTCTCTGGGGGGGAGGCGCAGCGCATCCGGCTGGCCACCCAAATCGGGGCGGGGCTGACCGGTGTCCTCTACGTACTGGATGAGCCCAGCATCGGCCTGCACCAGCGGGACAACAGCCGCCTGCTGGCGACGCTGAACATGTTGCGCAGCTTAGGCAACACCCTGATTGTGGTGGAGCACGACGAGGATACCATTCGCGCTGCAGACTACCTCGTGGATATCGGGCCGGGGGCTGGGGTGCACGGCGGCAGCATCGTGGCCCAGGGGCAGCTAGAGGATCTGCTCACCTCGGAGGAGTCGCTGACGGGGGCCTACCTCTCCGGTCGCCGCCGCATCGAAACGCCAACCGAGCGGCGGCAGGGCAACAAGCGGCAGTTGAGCATCAAGGGGGCCCACCGCAACAACCTGCAGGATATCGACGTAGAGATTCCCTTGGGCAAGCTGGTGTGCGTCACCGGCGTCTCGGGCTCGGGCAAGTCTACCCTGGTGAACGAGCTGCTCTACCCCACCCTGCGGCACCACTTTGGCCACAAGGTGCCGATGCCCAAAGATGTGGAGGACATCAAAGGCCTGAGCGCGTTGGATAAGGCGGTGGTGATCGACCAGTCCCCCATTGGCCGCACCCCTCGCTCCAACCCCGCCACCTATACGGGGGTGTTTGACGTCATTCGAGATCTGTTTGCCCAGACGGTGGAGGCGAAAGCGCGGGGCTACAAGCCCGGGCAGTTTTCCTTCAACGTCAAAGGGGGGCGCTGCGAAGCCTGCGGTGGCCAAGGCGTGAACGTGATTGAAATGAACTTTTTGCCCGACGTCTACGTGCAGTGTGACGTGTGCAAAGGGGCGCGCTACGATCGCGAGACCCTGCAGGTGAAGTACAAGAGCAAATCGATTTCCGACGTGCTCAACATGACGGCGGAAGAGGCGCTGCCCTTCTTCGAGAATATTCCCAAAGCTAAAGCCCGGCTGCAAACTATGGTGGACGTGGGTCTCGGCTACGTGCGGCTGGGGCAGACAGCCCCCACCCTGTCGGGGGGAGAGGCCCAGCGGCTGAAGCTGGCTACAGAGCTGTCGCGGCGGGCGACGGGCAAGACCCTGTACCTAATCGACGAGCCGACCACGGGGCTATCGTTCTACGACGTGCATAAGCTGCTAGACGTGCTGCAGCGGCTGGTGGACAAGGGCAACTCGGTGCTGGTAATCGAGCACAACCTAGACGTGATTCGCTGCGCCGACTGGCTGATTGATCTGGGGCCAGAGGGGGGCGATCGCGGCGGGCGGTTGGTCGCCGTAGGCACGCCTGAGGCGGTGGCTGAGGCTGCAGAGTCGCATACCGGGTACTACCTGAAGCAGGTGCTGACCCAGCAGTCGTAGCCGTAGATTTTAGCCTGGGCTGCTTCTACCCCTCGCGCCGCTCCTCCAATCGCTCCGTGGTCATTGGGCAGCGATCGCCCCCTTGCGCTCCGCCGGCCGGCGGCACCAGCCCCACCACGTGGGGGACCGGTCGCGGCAGGTAGCCCATCAGCGATTCGCCCTCGTAGGCCAGCGACGTACTCGCCCCAGAGTCCAGCATAATCGCCTCCCGCACGCCATACTGCGCCAGGGTCTCCCCGAGGTAGATGGCGTCGATGCGCTCGTGAGTAACGCCGATCACGGGCTGTCCCGCGCGGTTAACGCCCCAGAAGGCCCGGTGGCGCGGCGCGTCAAAGTCGAACAGTCCGTTGAACGACTCTGGAGACTGGGGGAGCCCATCCTTCACCAGCCAAGCCGCGGCCACAAAAGCGTCGGTCACCCCCGGCATCGCCTGCCGCAGGCCCACCAGCGTATTGTGCTTGCCAGCGTCAAACGGCACGAATTTGATCCGGCTATCGTCGATCAGCACCAGCGGACGGTCGTTGAGCAGCGGAATTTCGCCGGTCTCGCCGGGGACAAACTGCCGCGTGCTGCGGCTAAGCACCGGCCCAATCATCGTGTTGGAGTCGAGGTACTGCATGGAGAAAAAGCCGCCGTCCACCGCAGCCACGATGTCCGTATCGGCAATGATCTCGTTCACCTGGTAGCGGCTGTCGGCGTGAATCGTCACCGGTTTACCGCCGTAGATCAGCGATAGGGGCACATCGTCGATCATTACCTCGGCCCGCTGCACCGGAGCCCCAAAGTTAAACGTCGTTCCCCACGCCTGTGAGGGCGGGCCGCCCCAGGCCTCCCGCAGCGCCCATTCGATCTGCGACTGGCCAATGCGGTCCACCGCCAATAGGCTTTCCGACTCCCCAGCAAAGCGGTCCTCCCAATTGTCCATGGTCAGGGCGGCGCGGTAGCCGGCGGCTTCGACCGCTTCCGCCACTCGCTCGTCGTAGTTCCCCTCGGGATAGGTGAAATACTGAATGGGGACGCCTAGCTTCTCTTCTAAAATTTGCTTCGACTGCACCACCTCCGTGCGCAGATCCGCATCCGACGAGTCCCGCAGGTCAGCGGGGTGGTTGACGCTGTGAGCGGCGATGGTCACCAGCGGGCTGTCGGCCATTTCCTGCACCTGACTCCAGGTCATGCCGGGTCGTCCGTGGTCGCGACCCACCTTAAAGGTATAGATGGAAAACAGGCCGGGGTAGCCGTACTCCTGAAGCAGCGGAAACACCTGCTCGTAGTGACCCAGGTAGCCGTCGTCGAAGCTGAGCATTACCGGCTTCTCCGGCAGCGGCAGCCCCGTGCGCAGGTGAGACACCAGCTGGTCCATGCTGATGGGGGTAAGGCCCTGCTCCTCGATGAGCTGCAGGTGGGCCTCAAACTCGCCGTAGGTGACGTCGAAGAAGACCTCTTTCTCCGGCACGATGTCGTGATACATGAGCACCGGGACCCGCGCCAGCTGCGATCGCTCGCTTAGATCAGGCCAGGGGTGGGGGGAAAGGTTGGCCATCAGCTGCGGGCCAAAGGAGCGCACCATAGACGCCAGAGCGCTCTCGGGCTGGTCTACCCAGTTTGCCAGCTGTGCGGCCTGGGTGGCGATCGCGTCTATTTCCGTAGTCAGGGTTGAGGGCTGGATGAAGCAGGCCGAATTAAAGTCCTCGTCGCGATCGTCAGGGTCCTCCGGCGTATCGTCCCAGCCGTTGTCCTGTCTGTAGAATTCCTGAGAGCTGGCCTGTTCGGGCGTGCTGAGCACAAAGGGCACCGTCAGTAGGGCGGCAGCGGGCGCTAGCCCCAGCAGCAGTTGGCGGAGCCGGATGTAGAGTCGGGCGTTGGGGAGCTGTGGCATTTTGGGCAGCGTAGGGACTGTGGAAACTGATCGGCGCGCAAACCGCTACGGCGAGCCATCCATCGATGTTCTACACGATTCTAGACGATATATTGGGTAGTCTAGGCGACATTGGGAGAAATCAGACGGGCTCAAGATTTCAATCTTGGAAGTAAGCCACTGGATGCCCCTACACCGCTACAGCTTTCTGCAGCACGTGGCGAATCACATCTTCAGGCACCTGATCCACCAGCGTCGCCGCCCCCAAGGTCGTCGGCAGCACGAAGCGCACCCGTCCCTGCTTCACCTTTTTGTCGGCCTGCAGGGCGGCAATTACGGCGTCGCTGTCGAGGCTGGGGATTACCGTCGGCAGTCCCGCCAGCTCAATCAGTCGGTTCTGGCGCTCGGCCACGGCCCGCTCCCAATAGCCCAGCTCGACAGCGATCGCCCCCGCTGCCACCATGCCAATGGCCACCGCCTCCCCGTGGTTGACGCTCCGGTAGCCGGTCAAGCTCTCCACGGCGTGGCCAATCGTGTGGCCATAGTTCAAAATCGCCCGCAGCCCCGCCTCCTTCTCGTCTTTGCTCACCACCTCGGCCTTAGCCTGGCAGGAGCGCATCAAAATCATCTGCAGCAGCTCTGGAGACATGTCGGGCTGCAGGGATGGGGCGGCCTCCAGGTGCTCGAACAGGTCCGCATCCCAAATGATGCCGTACTTGATCACCTCCGCCATGCCCGCGCGGAATTCCCGCAGCGGCAGCGTCGCCAGCACTTCGGGGTCGATTACCACCTGGCGGGGCTGGTGGAAGGCCCCAATTAGGTTTTTGCCCTGGGGGTGGTTGACGCCGGTCTTGCCGCCCACCGAGGCATCCACCATAGCCAGTAGGGAGGTGGGCACCTGCACGAAGCGCACCCCCCGCAGCCAGGTGGCCGCCGCAAAGCCGGTCATATCCCCAATCACCCCGCCGCCTAAGGACAGCAGCGTGGACGATCGCTCAATCTTATGGGCCAAGGCCGCGTCGTAGAGGGTTTGGATCGAGTCTGGGGTTTTATAGGCCTCCCCGTCCGGCAGCAGGCAGCGGGCCACCGCAAAGCCGGCCGCCTCTAAGGCAGCGATCGCCCTCGCGCCGTAGTGCTCAAACACCGTTGGGTTAGATACCAGCAGCAGCCGAGGCCCAGACAGCACCGGCTTCAGGCTCGCGCCTAGGTGGTCTAGGCTACCCGGGGAAATGACGACGTCGTAGCTGTCCGTAGGGAGGTGGACGGTAATTGCGGTCATGGGAGTCCTCATTCTGCTGTGATTCGTAGCGGCCGTGATTTTTAGGTTATCAGCGCGTTGGGGCGGCTTCTAGGTGACTGGGCGTGCAGAAATGCGGTTTACTAGAACTACTACGGTCTCGCCCTAGGGCAGCACTGCCCTAGCATGAGGGCGGGTTTACTTTTGAACGAATAGAGAGGTTTTGGTTATGTCTGGAGCGATCGCCTACGTCTTGATGCTGGGTGGATTTTTGGGGTTGGCATTTGGTCTCTATCTGGGCCTGCGCGCCGTGAAGATTATCTAGTCCGGCTGCCGCAGAATGCCAAAGACAGAGGTATACCCGTGAACGAACGTCGTTTGTCCCACGGGTCCAATCTCTCCATTACAGAAAAAGCCGCTCAAAGGCGTGCCCTGGACGTAGTGGTTAAACATTTGCGAGTCGAAGTTGGGCTTCCGGTATAGGTTTTCGCCACGCCCGAGGCAGGAAAACAGTAGGGCTCCGGCTGAGCTCGGACCGTTCTGCTTTTGACCATACTGCCGCATCAGCGTCTGCAGGGCTTCCGGCGAGCCGTCGTCGATCTGCTGAGTTTGATGGTACTGATGCAGCAGCGCTTCTAGGTCATCTGCTGAGGTCTTGGCGTCCCGCAGGTGGAACTGAATGCGCATTCCGGGACGGACGCGATCGCCGATTGCAAGCGCCCCACCCCGGGGGTCCACGCCCATTAGGTTACGAATCAAGAAATCTCCCTGCTCCAGCACCTGCTTGAACTCGCTCTGCGCGACGCCAATAAACAGCGCCTGCTGGGCCAGCTCTCGCTCTTCTGGCGTTAGGTCGTCGGCGAGCGCCTGCAGCGCTTTCAGAGGGGGCTCGGGCTCGGCATCGCTAGAGGTCTCCTGCACTTTGAGAATGACGTTGCGATCGCCCTCAACCACCTGATAGATAGGGCCAATGGGCCGGCAGCCCTGCGCGACGATGGCGTCGAGGGCAATGTTGCCGGTGAGGGCGACGCCGATAGCGCCACCCTGCAGCGCTGCCCCTTGATAAAATAGAGCGCCCTGCTGGCCGCCGGCCCCAGTGCTCGCCAAACCACCCACCTTAGTCGCATTGGGATAGGCATAGTCGAGACCCTGCAGCAGATCGTTCATCATGCCGGAAATAGGGTCGGCGAGCAAAACAAAGCAGGGCCGCACCTCGGGAGATACGCCCACCAGATCGATCCAGCGCTCGGGCGGTCCATCTAGATCCGGCAGCTTGGTTGAAACGATGCGAAACGGGGTGACGGTAACGTCCGGCAGCTCCGCAAGGGCTAGGCTGAGCGCCACGTTTCCCTCAATTTCCTGAGACTCTGCTTGCCCCGCCGTACCGATGATGCCGCCGCCGCTGCTGCCAATTATCGTTGGGACCGACAGCCGCTCAGCCAAAAGCGGCATCAGACGTGGGTACTCACTGGCAAAGGCCGACGAAATGAACACGAACCCCAGGTCAGGGTCTGCTGACAGTGACCCCTGGGCTTGCTCCACCACGTCGTCGACGGCGGCTTCCAGGGAAGCGCGGGTGGATAATGCACTGGTCCAACGCATGGGCACTTGCTCGATAACGGCCTACATCAAGGTTATTTTAAGGCTTCTTCCCCAGACATTCTACAGAGGGAGTGCGCTTTAGACCTCTATACCGTTATAAACGAGCAGCGGGCTCGGATGAGAACATCTGCTCATTACCGTCACAAATCAATTCCATTAGGTATTCTGCACAGCGGCTGAATCTATTGATATGGTGTAGGATCTGTCAACAGAATCCTTGTTCAGTGCTAGAGCTGAGTCTAAAGATAATCTTCAAGACAGGCTAGCTCAGCCAGGAGCGCTAGGATAGTCAATGAAGACACTAAATCACCGATAAAAAGGTAACTCTTATGAGCGATATCAAAACTCAGATTGAGCAAGAGCGGGATCAAGCTCGCAACGTTTGCGACACCGAAGGCGCAACTTCAGAGGGCTGTGCGGCGGCTTGGGACGCCGTTGAGGAGCTTCAGGCTGAGGCGTCTCATCAGCAAAGCAAGCAGCCCAAGAAGTCTTCCCTTGAAGATTACTGCGACAATAACCCTGACGCTGACGAGTGCCGCGTTTACGACCTGTAGGGCAGCCTAATACAGCTCACCGTAGCGGCCGATCGCCCTCATAGAGCTAAATTTTAGATTTAAACCCCTCTAAGCCCCCTCTAAGTCTGGAGCGGACTTAGAGGAGTTTCAGTCTAGCCCGCGATCGCGCCCTACTGCCCAATCTAGACGGCCATAAAGCTAGACTGCGAAGAAACATGGGCGAGACTACAGGCAACGCGCCAACCCTGGTGCTAGCGCTGCCCGACGCGAATGCAACCCAAAGGCTTGGGGCCGTGCTAGGTCAGCAGCTTCGCGTCGGCAGCGTGGTTCTCCTGCAGGGCGATCTGGGCAGCGGTAAGACAACCCTCACCCAAGGTCTGGGCCAGCAGCTCGGTATTTCAGAGCCTGTTGCTAGCCCCACGTTTGCTCTGCTGCATGAATATACCGAGGGCCGGCTGCCGCTCTACCACTTCGACCTCTACCGCCTCGCATCAGAGCAGGTGTCTGCGCTAGCCCCTGAGCAATATTGGGAGGGCCTTGAGGTGCCCCTGGGCATCGCGCTGATCGAATGGTGCGATCGCCTTCCCTACGAGCCCGAGGCGTTTCTCCACGTTCGTCTAACCTCTATCGCGGCGGGAACAGCCTTCTCATCCAGCGGCGCAACGGGCTCCGACTCAGGGCGCGTTGCCACGCTGTCCCAAGCGGGACCCGCTCAGATCTCCCTTGAGGCGATCGCGATCGCTTTTGAAGCCGCCCTAGACGATAGCTGAATAAAAGGATGTTTGAAAAGTATCGGTTAGCGGGGGTAGTGCAGAACGTTTGCTGCTTTTCAAACACGCTCTAAGTGGCTGAAATAAGTGAATGTGCCTACCGTACAATAAGGTGTAAATCTTTAGCGGCCCTGTCAACCCCATGCTGGACATTCGCTTTGGCCTTGCCACCGATCTCCACATCGCCCTACCCCACACCGTTCCCGCAACTACAGACCGCTTTCACCGCACCGAGATTAGCGTAGCGGCCCTCGAAGCAGCGCTGGCCACCTTCGACCAGATGGAGCTAGACTTTCTGCTGCTGGCGGGAGACCTGACGCAAGACGGAGAGATCGACAACCACGCCTGGCTATCGCACCGGCTGACCGAGCTGAGCTACCCCGTCTACGTGGTTCCTGGAAACCACGACATTCCGCTGCAGCAGGGCACCCCTGAAACCATCAGCGCCGCTGATTTCCGCCGCTATTACGCCAAATTCGGCTACGCAGACGCAGACGAGCTTTACTACACCCAGCTCATTGCGCCTCAGGTGAGGCTCATCGGCCTTAACTCGATTTTCTTCGAGGGTGAAAAGCAGACCTACCGCGGACAGCTGGATGAGGCACAGCTTCAGTGGCTGGGCGAGGTGCTGGCGGCGTCTGAAGATGAGCTGGTGATCGTGATGGTGCACCACAATGTGATTGAGCACCTGCCGGGGCAGGCCGAGAGCCGGCTGGGTCAGCGGTATATGCTGCAAAACGCGCCGGCGCTGCTAGACCTGCTGACCCGCTACAGGGTGCAGCTCATTTTCACGGGCCACCTACACGTTCAGGATGTCGCCCGAGCGAGCGGCCCGCGGCCCGTCTACGACATCGCTACAGGCTCTACCGTGAGCTATCCGCATCCCTTCCGGGTGATGCGCTACCGCGAGATCGCGCCAGGGGAGGGCCGCCTGCAGATTAACTCCTGCCGCGTGCAGCGCGTCCCTGGCTACGACGATTTGCAGGCTCACTCTCGCAAGTTCATGGGCGATCGCTCGACGCCTTTCATCAAGCGACTGCTCACCGATGAGCCCCTCGAACTTTCGGAGGAAGTAGCCAATCAACTTTTGCCCGATCTGCGGTATCTGTGGGCCGATATCGCCCACGGGGACGCCCGGTTCGACTTCCCCCACTTTGAGCCCGCTGTTCGCCGCTATTTTGAGCGGTTTAGCTGTGAGGCCGCCGTTGATAATGCCGCATTGCTTGAGGTGCAGCGCCCGGCTACTGAGGTTCAAAAGACATCGGCTTAATCCCAAGCGCCTCTAACATGTATTGAAAGCGCTTTTCCGCGATCGCCAGCCCCGCTGCTGCCGCTTCTGAACTGACGGCCCCGCTAGTGCCGCCAGATTGGCTATAGCCGAGCTGCTTTACAGTGCCCCGCAGCCGGCTTGACAGCAAGACCGCCAGCGCCCGATAGAAGCGCGCGGTAAAGCCCACATCTTGCTTGAGCTTATCGGTAAGTGCGGTGCGAGGAATGGCGAGTACAATCGAGCGCTCAAAGGTTTTTACTGTGGCCGAAGGCGGGCGAGCTTCGACGAAGGACATCTCGCCCACGATATCGCCACTGTGCAGCCGCGCTAGCTCTTTATTGCCCATCGCCGCGACAGAGACTACTACGGTGCCTTCTAGCATGATGTAAAGCGTATCGACGGGCTTATCTTCCCAAATTAAAACGGTGCCCGAGGAGATATCGCGTCGCTCACCGACTTGAATAAGCCAGTCGATATCGTTCTGATTGAGTTCGCTGAGGATAAAAAGGACCTTTTGCATAGCTGATGCCCGGTGTACTGGAGGTGGCGATTGCTTGGGGCGCGGCCCCCTGTGGCAGATGACTCCCGCGCTTGGCGAGAATTTAGCCTGGCTAGGCGATACAGCACGAGCTGACGGAGCGCCAGCGCCTTGGGTAGCGTCATTACTACTTTAAGACGGATGAGATGCACTTTTCTACATGCATTATCCTGGCTCATTGAGAAAGGTGCCAGACAAAAACAAGGAATATTCATACTATGCCCATCGACCTGTGATATTTTGGCAAAGCTGCGCTCAAAAGCTTGCCCAAATGCAGGCTATAACCGTTGCTTAGCTACTGAGGATATGCTAGTCATTTCTTATACCACCGGCTAACGCCCGGAGAATCTGAGGCGGCCTGTGTGCGTTACTTCCTTAACGTACATTTCGACGAAGGCGTGCGGTTTTCAAGCGTTACCACAAAAAAAAATTGGACCCTCTTTCCCGTTTTAAGGAATTAGCGTCCAGGTCCTGAGCGCCTGGCCTGTATCTGGCCTGACAACGTTCAAAATTGCTATGCGACGGTTGGTTAGAACCTTGTTCTATCGTTCTAATGGACAGTCGGAAATGTGATGTAGAATACAATGCCCTGACCGGGCGCTGCTTTCCGCTCCAATGACCCCAGTGCCATCTGCTTCATGCTTACCGAAGATGAGCTGTGCTTACCAGATCAGCAGCGATTTCCCAAGTGGCCTCCTACCTATAGTTCCGCAATCGACCTGCCGCGAATAGCGCAGTCTAAAAGTACAACGGGATGAAGCACCGGCACGGACGCCTGACGCTGGCGCAAATGCTGGCTGATCTGCAGCGCACACCCCGGATTAGGCGAGGCAATTACATCGGCTCCTGTGCTGAGCAAATTTTCCACCTTTTGCTGGCCGAGCTCCGCCGCCACCTCGGGCTGCAGCATATTGTAGACCCCCGCACTGCCGCAGCACAGTGCGGCATCTAGAGGCTCTCGCAGCTCAACGCCAGGAATCTGCCGCAGCAGCTGACGGGGCGGCAGGCTGATTTTCTGGCCGTGGAGCAAGTGACAGGCGTCTTGGTAAACCACCGCTAGAGGCTCGGGCTGCAGCGGCGATAGCGGAGCGGTCAGCCGAATTGAGGCGAGGAACTCCTGCACGTCTTGCACTTTGCCGGCAAACGCGGCGGCCTTTTGGCGGTAGTCGGGGTCCTGCTGCAGCATATGGCCGTACTCTTTGAGGGTGTGGCCGCAGCCTGCAGCGTTAATGATGATGGCGTCCAAATCCAGCGGGGTGAAGCTATCGATCATGCGCTTCGCCAGCGCCTCAGCCTGCTGCGTCTCGCCCTGATGCTGGGGCAGCGCCGCGCAGCAGCCCTGTTCCTCAGGAATATAGACCTCGCAGCCGTTAGCGGTCAGCACGCGCACCGTGGCGTCATTCACCTCCGAGAAAAACAGGCGCTGCACGCACCCCAAGATTAGGCCTACTCGGTAACGTCTTTCCCCTTGGGCCGGCACGCGCGTCGGTTCGGGAGGGCGGAAGGCCGCAGTGGGCACAGAGGGCAGCAGCATGTCCATGGCCGCCAGCTGGGGGGACAGCCGCTTGAGGAGGGGCGTGGCGCGCACTAAGGCCTGTAGCCCAGCGCGCTGGTAGAGGAACAGCGGCACCAGCAGAGCCCTCAGCCGCTGGGGGTAGGGAAACAGAGAAAAAATTAGTCGGCGAATGAGGCGATCGCTCCAGGAGCGCGGCTGGTTGCGGGAGACCTGGGCGCGGGTAGACTCAATGAGGCGATCGTAGCGGACGCCAGAGGGGCAGGCGCTGACGCAGGCTAAACAGCCCAGGCAGGAGTCAAAATGCTGGGCAGTGGTGCCCGGCAGATCGATCCGGCCCTCGTTGACGGCGTCCATGAGGTAGATGCGGCCGCGGGGGGAGTCCATCTCGGTCCCCAAGACCCCGTAGCTGGGGCAGGACGTGAGGCAGCAGCCGCAGTCGCCCCAGCCGACGAGTAGAGCAGGGTCGGGG
>JBHJHD010000070.1:0-12944 GCA_050331115.1 Elainellaceae cyanobacterium | reverse complement strand
GCATGATGGCTTTATGGGCTTTCTAGCCGGGGGCGTGCCCCTGGGTCTGGGCGTGCGTGGGGGCTGCTCGTGCGCCTGTTTCGGCGGGGGCTTTCGCGTGTTCGCCGACGCTGTGGAACCCGAGATCGCGGGCTTTCTGCTTAATCTGGTCGCGGGTTGGGGTCACGCCGGCTGAAATACCAACTGAAGTGCTTTACTGGCGCGTTTTATACTGGCGCATTTAAAAGTGCTCTTACAAGCGCTTGGGCCTTTAGTCTAGCTCATGCGATATGGCCCTTGGCTTACCTCGCTCTGCCGATGACAAAGCGGCGATCGCCCCGGTAACGTATCGGAAAACTCCTGCGCTGGCGCTGTTGTTTAGGACAGCACGGGCCGACTAGAAGCCTTAAATATCGTAGGCAACAGCGTACGCAATTGTCCTAAATGGATCAGGACAATTGCCATATCAGAAAACCTCAACCTCAATGGAGCGACATCGGCATGGCCCAACAGTCAGACCTCTCCCCCCCCCGCAGTAATCCGGTCCTCCCCGATTTAGGCCACGCTGCTCTCAGCCGCTACTTCGAAACCATGAACGCCGGAGCCTACGAGCACACCGCCGCCCTATTCACCGCTGATGGCGAAATGCGAGCCCCGTTCGAAGCGCCCGTCAAGCAGCCCGACATTGCCGCATACCTAAAGAAAGAAGCCCGCAGCATGATCCTGCATCCACGCCGCGCTGAACCCCTGACGGGCTACCCCGCTGAGGACCCGCTGAGCGAGTACGACGTTAAAGTCGCGGGCGCCGTACGCACGCCCCTATTTAGCGTCAACGTAGCCTGGCTATTTGCCCTGCAGGACGACGCGATTCGGGTCGTGCGCATCAAGCTGCTGGCCTCCCCTCAAGAGCTGCTGCACCTGCGGCGCTAGTCGGCCAAGTCGGGAAACACCTCTCGCACAACGGGATGCACTAGCCGTCCCTGACGAACGTTGACCCCGAGCGCAAAGCCCACGTCAGTTTTCATCGTCTCTAGCCCCTGGTTTGCAAGCGCCATCACGTAGGGCAGCGTGCTGTTGTTCAGCGCCTGGGTCGCGGTCCAGGGAACGGCGCCAGGCATATTGGCGACGCCGTAATGCAGCACGCCGGCCTCGGTATAGGTCGGGTTGGTGTGGGAGGTGGGCCGCACCGTCTCGATACAGCCCCCCTGGTCCACCGCAACGTCGACAATTACTGAGCCGGGCCGCATTTTTTCCACCAGAGACCGGGATACGAGCGTAGGCGGACGGCGGCCCGGCACCAGCACCGCGCCGATGATTAAATCGGCCTCGGGTACGCTCGCCTCAATCTGGGGGGCGCTGCTGTAGAGCAGCTCGACGCGGGAGCCAAACAGGTCTTCTAGCTGGTTGAGCCGCTCGACGCTGATGTCTGCAATCTGAACCTGAGCCCCTAGCCCTACGGCGATTTTGGTGGCCTCTGTGCCGACCACCCCGCCGCCTAGCACTAACACGCGCCCCGGACGCACGCCGGGAACGCCCCCGAGCAGTACTCCCCTGCCGCCCTGCTGCCGCTCTAGGAAGCGAGCGCCAAACTGCACCGAAAGCCGTCCTGCAATGATGCTCATCGGGGCCAGGAGAGGCAAAGTTTGACTGCGCTCGACGGTTTCATAGGCGATCGCGGTTACCCCAGAAGACATCAAAGTTTCGGTGAGGGTGCGGCTGGCGGCGAGGTGCAGATAGGTGAACAAAATTTGCTCGTGCTGCAGGTGGTCGTACTCGTTGGGCAGCGGCTCTTTTACCTTGACCACCAGGGCTTGACGCCAGGCTTGGTCTGCCTTGACCACGCTAGCGCCTGCCTCAGCGTAGGCCGCATCCAAAAATCCAGCCCCCTGTCCGGCTCCCGTCTCTACCGCGACGGCGTGGCCTTGGTCTATAAGGACGCGTACGCTGCTGGGGCTCAGCCCTACTCGAAACTCCTGGTCTTTTGTCTCCTTCGGGACCCCAATGTCCATAAACACCTCAACGTTAATTTCTAGACTTTACAGTACCGCTAGTGGAGTGAGACCTACTGAGCAACAGGACATCTGCTACAGCGCATGAGCTCTATCGCACCAGCGAATTTCCGTATACCATACTATTAAGTACTGTTAAGTGAGCCGCACTGAGGTAGCTAGGATGACATCTGAGACTAAACCCGCTGTAACCGAGCCTTCCGTCCAGCCCGATCTCTATGAGCCCAAGTTCGGCTTCAACGACTATGCCGAGCGGCTCAACGGACGAGCCGCCATGATAGGATTTGTCGCCGCCTTGGCCGTCGAGTATCTTTCAGGCCAGGGCGTCCTATCTTGGCTAGGTCTGCTTTAAGCCAAGTTTCATAACCGCCTAACGCCTACCCCTAGCGCGACCGTTGGGAGAAATAGATCGCGCTTTTGAGCCACAGGGCGTGACAGGCCGCAATGGCGATCGCCCAAGCAGCCTGCTTGGCCACCAGCTTGCCGACCATCCCCCAGCCCAAGGCGGGCCCCCCGGCCAAAACGGGAAACATGAGCCCGATCAGCCCCTGGTATAGCGCCACGCTGCCGACCAGCGCGATCGCCCCCCAGGCCCAGTAGCCGCCCCAAGAGCGCCGTAGGGCTTCGGGGCTGCGGCTCGCCAGATTTACCGCTAGCAGAGCGCCAACGCCCATGATTGCGCCCCAGGCAAACG
Source organism: Elainellaceae cyanobacterium (assembly GCA_050331115.1). GTDB lineage: Bacteria > Cyanobacteriota > Cyanobacteriia > CAKZMO01 > CAKZMO01 > JBCCAG01. Next base: position 10,262 of record JBHJHD010000070.1, on the reverse strand, counting down.
CCGTCGTCTCCAGCGGATATCGCCACAGCGTGAACCCGAGCCCCTGATTGACGGCCCAAATTGTCGTCACCATTTTGATGGCCCTCGGGCGGGGAAGCGTCAGGCCGCTCGCGGCGGCAAAAGCCGCAAGCGGCGCATGGGCCGATATAAGACTGCTTGCCACCCCTGCTGCCAGCAGTAGCATCGTCCACAGACGGCTGTAGGCGATCGCCTGCCAGCCTTTCATAAACAGCGGTGTTCTAATCGATGTATCTCGACCCGTCGTCATGGCAACAGCCCTCCCTCTCCATATCCTAGACAATTGCCGCCGGCGGCGCATTCTTTACCCATCTCTCATATTTGCCCTAGGCCCATGCTGTAGAGTTACGGGTGGGTATAGGCTTATCCAAGAAATTGGCCTAGAAAACGGGCTCAATAGATGGCGAGACAGTAGATGGCGAGACAGTAGACCACGAAAACTTCTGTGATTTGGCGCTAGGAGAAAGGCAATGAGACTATCGGGTAGAGTTGCGCTGGTCACGGGTAGTAGCCAGGGCATTGGCCAGGCGATCGCGATTCGACTGGCGGAGGAGGGGGCGAAAGTGGTGATCAACTACCGCTCTCACCCAGAAGGAGCAGAAGACACGGTCAAGCAGGTTCAGGCGGCGGGGGGAGAGTGCCATCCCGCGGAGGGCTACGCCATCCAGGCCGATATGGGAACCGTGGCCGACGTGCGGCGGCTGGTGCAGGAGAGCATCAAGCACTACGGCCAGCTCGATATCCTGGTGAACAACGCGGGCGTTGAGAAACACGCGCCGTTTTGGGAAGTCACTGAAAAGGACTACGACACGGTGCTCAACGTCAACCTCAAGGGGGTGTTCTTTGCCGCTCAGGCGATCGCCCAACACCTTATGGAGACGGAGCGACCGGGCACAATCGTCAACATCAGCTCGGTGCATGAGGAGCTGCCTTTCCCGAACTTTGCGTCCTACTGCGCCAGCAAAGGGGGAGTCAAAATGCTCACCCGCGACTTGGCGGTAGAGCTAGCCCCCTACGGCATTCGGGTCAACAACGTCGCGCCGGGGGCGATTGAAACGCCCATCAACACAGATCTTCTGAACAACCCCGAGAAGCTCAACGCCCTGCTGAAAAATATCCCCCTCAACCGACTGGGTAAGCCCAAGGATATTTCTGGGCTGGTGGCGTTCTTGGCCTCAGAGGATGCGGCCTACATCACGGGCAGTACCTTCTTCGCCGACGGTGGGCTAACCTGGAATTACCAAGAGCAGTAGCTTTCAGCGCCCATAGCAGTTGTTCTTGTGCATGAGGACAGCTGCGCGCCCAGCTGCCTATGAAATATCAGGGCTTTGAGCCTACTGCGCTGTCCTAGGCAGCTGGGCCAGCGCAATAGGCTCCAAAAAAACGCACCCCAGCCCTGAAGTCGGAGTGCGTGCGGTATAGAACCAAGCCTTCTACTGTTAGTACGCTGGCCAGCGCTGCTTGGATTCACAAATCCCAAAGAAATATTGTTGGAGCCCCGAAAATGCCAAAGGCAGAGTAAAAAACTGCTCGTCGCGCGAGCTGTGGGTTGTAGAAGACGATACTGGTTCTGCGATCGCGCTTGCGTCCCTTGAGGCTCCATCTGCGCCGTGATGACAACGGGCGTTTCTAAAAGCTGGGTAGCGGCCTTCGAGGCTTCGGCGTACTCTCCCCGGCTTATGAAATACAGCGGGCTCTCCGGCGTGAAGCTGAGGCGTACCCCAGCCACGGCGATCGCCAGCAGCACGCCCACGCCCAGCATCCAGCGCCAGGCGTATTGAATGGCCATCTGGTCCGTGCCGGGGTAGATGACGCTGAACAGGTGAAGGACCGTCAATCCTGTTAGGGCACCCAGCAACGCTCCCACGGCCTGAAAGCTGAAAGCCCCAATCACCATGCGGCCCCGGTATCGGGCCGGCACATTCTCAGTGATGTAGGACACGCTAATTGGATAGTCGGCTCCAATGCCGACGCCGACCAAAAAGCGGAATGCAATCAGGGAGGCCGCATTCCAGGCGATCGCCGTACCCGCCGTAGCGATCACAAACATCGCGACGTCCACCAGCAGCATCCGCTGTCTTCCGACCCTATCGGTAATCGGACCCAAGGTGAGAGAGCCCACCAGCGCACCCGCTATAGCAGCGGTGGCCACAGCACCAACGGAAGTAGCACCAAGCCCAAAGTCGCGCTGTACGAACGGGAGGGCGACCCCAATCACAAAAAAGTCAAACCCGTCTAGGGCAATAAGCCCTGCCGATAGCAGCCAAAGTAGCCACATGGTGCGGGTGACGGGGGAAGCCTCTAGCCGCTTTTCAAATGAAGCGGGTTCGGTCACAGGTCATACATCGAGCTTGAAGACATCGACTTTGGAGGACGCTTGAAGGAACTAACCGCTGCGAGAGACAAGTCGCTGCCGCTACTGTAGCAGAAGGTTCTGAAGAATCCTCCACTCCTCCACCATACCGTTAGGCCAGAGCCAGCTCTGCTTGAGGTTCTCTGGCTGAAACTGTACCGGATCTCCCTGCATCACCACCTGCTGTATCTGTACAGCTTTGCTGAGCAAGTCAGCGGGCTGTTCGGGAGACGGTTCGGCTGCCATTTGGGCCATGGTCAAGGCAATGCCGGCATAAGCCGTCAGCGCGTCCGGGTTAGTAATTTGCTCGGGCACATTCAGCGTGATTTGGCCCTCGGCCGCCAGCGGATTACCGGGGTAAGCGGCCACACCCTGCTGCTCTAGCAGGGCCAGCGTTTCTAGCCAGGCATCCATAGCGGCCTCCGTCCGCCCCTCGGTATAGAGGGCAAACCCAAGCGCATTGTAGTAGAGCGGGCTGGGTGACTGCTGCACCGCAAAGTCCCAATACCGGCGGGCATCGCGAACGTTAGCATCGCGATCGCCCCGCTTGATGCCTTCCCACTCCAGACGGCCCTGCAGGAAGCTAATTCGAGAGTCCGCAATTTGTTCATCAGGGACGGCCTGCAGGACTTCTTCTGCTTCTGCCAAGGTACCGCGATCCAGCAGCTCGGTCAGCGCCACCTCACCCGAATCGATATCGCCCGCGCTGAAAAAGCCACTTGCCAAAGCCATCACTTCTTGCGTACTGGCGTTGCCTAAGTTGTCTAAAGCAACTTCCCCCTCAACCTGCTCTACAGGAATATTGTCCGAACTCTCATCAGACCGCTGAGCGAGTTCGATAGCGCCTAGGGCCATCACCAGCCCCACCGGCAGCAGCAGCAATAGCCAGACCGCTCGGCTAGAGATCAGACGAGACCAGAAAGATCCTGCTAGCACGGCGGTGCCGGCAGCGTTGGGGTGAGAATTTGGGTGAGAATTTGGGCGAGTTGAGTTGGGCCAGTGGGCCTGGGGCCAGGGAATTCTTCCCCCTTCGGCGGCCGTCTGCTCTGCGTCCGCTTCACTAGCGGTAGCCGCATTCGACCTGGGAGCTAAGGTCGATTCATCGGGGCTCGCCGCGGGGATATTGCTGTCAACATAGTCTATCGGTTCGCCGTGGGCAGGGCTGCCGTTGACCGTATTGCCATAGGCGTCACCGTAGCCGTCGCCGTAGGTGTCGCTATAGACGCCTGCCTCAGCGGCCGGAACACCTAGCCCTGGTTCAACCGCAATGTCTTCCTCTAGCTCTAAGGCCGCAAGGTCGTCGAGCTCGTCTTCTGATAGATAAATTTGCTCGACAGCCGCATACTCATTGCCCTCTGCGGGGCTAGCACCAAGCGCTGAGCCCGGCAGGGTGATGCCGTGGAAGTGGGGTACGCGGGCTAGAGAATCGGCGGGATTGTCTAGCTGGCGATCGCGGTTGGTAAAGTAGCCGTTGAAGTCGGGGTGGAGGTAGAGCGTCGGCAGAGCCCAGTAAAGCTGGGTAGACCCATAGGCGGCCACCAGCCCCTGCCGCGCTCGGCTGAGGCTAAGGTCGATGGGATAACCCTGCTTGATGTTGCGGTAGAGGAGTCGGGTGAGGGTGAGGGCCACATCGTCGGGAATCTGCTCCGCCATGGCCAGTACCGAGGGCACACCGCGATTGATGAGGGCCTCCGTAAGCGATCGCCCCGAGCCGCTGCCGCCAGCGGCCGTATAGCCCCCGCGGCAGGAGTTAAAGACGGCTACGCGGACGCCGTTGTTCACCAGCAGCCCGGCCAAATCATTGCCGCTCAGGGGTTCTGTCAGCCCGGTGCGGGAGTTGACCAAATAGAGCTGCCCCCCGGCGGAGGCTAGGTCGCTGTGGCCAGCGTAGTGGAGAATCTGGTAATGCCCCTGCTCTAGGGCTTGGGCCAGCTCCTTTCGGCCAGGCTGCTCTAGGATAGTGACTTGAATATTGGGCAGCCCCTCTACAGGACCGTTGCTTAAGGTGGCAGACCGCATACCGAGCTCCTGCTGGAGCTGTCGGGCCTCTTGCTTGAGGGTCAGCTGCTCTTGGTCATTTGGGGCCGCGATCACCATCAGCATGCGAATTTGCCCGGAAGGATGCTGGGCAAAGTTTGACTGAGCGATCGCCACGCTAGCCTGGTATCGAGAGAACAGCACGTTAGTCCCGGTTGCCAGCGGCCGAGCTGCCAGCCCAATGCCGTCACCGCTGCTGCTGTGCATCACCTCCCAGGGCAGCCGCGGTAGGGTCGTGCCCTTGAGGCCCAGCCGCAGCCGTAATATCTCGCTCCGATGTTGGGCGATGCCCTGAGCCGTCAACCAGCTGTCCCGCAAGATGCCCTGGAACAGATGGTTATACATCTGCTGTCCTAGGTCCATTAGACTCAGCAGCGATTGGGCGGCGTCTGAGGCGTTTGGATCTGAGGCGTTCGGGCCAGAGGCATCTGGGCTAGAGGCGGCGGAGGCAGCGGCGATCGCCGCTGGCAGCCGGTTGTTCCGCAGCAGGCCCGCCAACGGGTCGCCCATGAGCTGCTGGGCCTGCTGCAGCCAGTCTTCGACTGGCCAGATCATTTGCTGCTCTGCAAGCGGTACGCCAGAGGCGACCTTTTCAGTGCGAATAAGGTATTCGTCGCCTCGAACAGGCGTAATTGAGACATGAAATTCTTGAGTCACTGCTCCCGCACCCTCCTAATCGCGAGTTTTTCCGGTTATGACGTGAGGCATTACCTAGACCTCGATTAAGTCAATAGTTCGGTAGCAGCACCCAGATCGCGCTGCTCAAAGGAGAGCGCACCTGCTCTATTCTAGCTAGATTTGAGCCCGACCCGCGAGGTCAAACCGCTGCCCCGGCCTCCTGGCGATCGCAAAAGGGCGACTTCAGAAGGCCGGCGCTAAGCGTGGCGTGACCGCGCTAAAGCGAGCGTAATCTAAGGGCTGCCGACGACAATACCTATGTCTTTCGGGGTCGACAAACCGGCGTCAGGATATAATCACAGCGCTGTCAGCACCAAACCAATTAGAAAAAGCTAGCGCACTGCGCGCACGGCTTGCTCAAAGAATTCCGTCAATGCCCTGGGTATGCCTTAAATATGCCCCAGGTATGCCTTAAATATCGGCCGGGGCTGCCGCCGAGGTGGAGAAAAGGCAGCCTCAACCACAGAATTTTTTCCTAAGCTTTTTTCAACAGCGATGAGAAATGTTGGGTTAGCTGCTTTGCAGCGCATTATTGAGCATTGCGCGGTTGAAGGTCAGATTGATGCGCGGTGCTGCCTAACGCGAGGATTGAAGAGGCTCTCGCCAGCAGTTTCTGACTCAAACGGCGTCCCTAGCTAAGCAGACCCTTCTGCTGCACCCACTGAGTTGTCAGCAAAACCGCCACTAGAGCAAGCTGCACGGGCCAGGGCGCAGAAACTAGGGTCAGAAGCACGCAGGCTAGCGCAACACCGACACAGAGGATAGCAAGCTCTTCAGAGACGGTTTCGAACCTAGCATAGGCCCAGGCTGCTCCGATGGCGATGGCGAACGAGGTAATGAACCACATGATGTAACACCCGTTGTTGACGACAAAATTTAATACTGCACGTAACAAAAGTTAATTATTCGCGATGTATTAAGTAGCATAAGACACTTTTTGCGATGTGCCTACCCCTTTAGACCTTTAAATGTCATAGAATCATCAGCACGAAATTTGCGTGAAAGCGAGGTGAGGATTTCCCCATGGCTTATCTTTTGGCGCTGGCTGTCGGCGTAGGCAGTCTTGGGCTTTATATGTCTGCCTTTTTCTTTCCTGAAATATACCGGCGATACGATCTTGTTTGGAGCGGCATTGGGCTATTTTATGCTTTGGCACTGTGGGGCTATGCTGGGCAACTGCAAGGCATCCTATTGCTCAGCCAAGCTGCGGCTGCGGCCCTGCTGGGCTGGTTTCTCTGGCAAAACCTAGAGCTGAGGCGTCAGCTTGTACCCTTAGAGCAGCGAACCCCGCAGGGTGACGCTAAGCGGTCGCTCTCGGCAGAAGTCGGCAAACAGGTGGGTCAGCTGATGAACCGGCTGAGCAACCGGGCCGACAAGGTTCAGGCGCAGCTTTCGTCCGATGAGCCTAAGCAAGACCAGTGATCTTGCTTCAAGCGCGCGTTTGACTACACCGCTAAAAATTCCTGAATGATCTCATTGCTGAGGGACTGGGTCTCGCCAGAAGCCACAATGCCGCCCTTCTGCATGGCGTAATAATAGTCGGCCTGACGCACAAAGTGGAGGTGCTGTTCCACGAGCAGCACCGAAATGCCTCGGGCCTCGATGATGCGCCGCACCGCCGCTTCAATGTCCAGGATAATCGAGGGCTGAATGCCTTCGGTAGGCTCATCCAAGACCAAAAGCCGGGGCTGACCCATGAGGGCGCGGGCGATCGCCAGCTGCTGCTGCTGTCCGCCGCTGAGGTCGCCCCCCATACGCCCCAGCATGGACTTGAGCACCGGAAATAGCTCAAAAATTTCTTCAGGGACAGCGCGATCGCCGCGCTTGGAGGTGGGCAGCGCCTCTAGCCCTAGCAGCAGGTTGTCCTGCACGGTGAGTCTGGGAATGATTTCCCGGCCCTGGGGGACGTAGCCGATGCCGAGGCGGGCGCGGCGGTCGGGGGAAAGGGCGGTGATGGGGCGATCGCCGAAGCGGATCTGCCCTTGGCGAGGCGTAAGCAGGCCCATCACGGTCTTGAGGAGGGTGGTTTTGCCGACGCCGTTGCGGCCAATCAGGCAGACCATCTGGCCGGGGGGGACGCTGAGGTCGACGTCGCGGAGGATGTGGCTTTCGCCGTAGTAGACGTCGAGGCCGCGCACCTCTAGGAGATTTTTGGTTTCGGGGGGTTGGGTGGTGGGGTTAGGCTGGGTCTGCATGATTCACGGTGATTCTGTAGGGTGCGTTGCCGGAGGTAACGCACCAAATTCTTTGTGGGTTCTGAGCTTCCCCCCTTGGCAAGGGGGGATTGAGGGGGGTAAGACCAAAGCGTGTAGCCTTTATCTCCAAAATCAACAGCGCCAAGCAATGAGGCATGATTCACGATGGCGTCTCCACCGATGGGGCCTCCCCGAGATACACCTCAATTACCCGAGGGTCATTCTGCACCTCAGCCATAGAGCCTTCGCACAGCAGCGACCCCTCATGCAGCACCGTCACCTGGCGGGCAATCTGCCGCACAAACTCCATATCGTGCTCAATCACAATTACGGAATGGCTCTCCGCTAGCGCCAGCAGCAGCTCTCCCGTTTGAGCCGTCTCCTCGTCCGTCATCCCTGCTACCGGCTCATCCACCAGCAGCAGGTCCGGCGACTGGGCTACCAGCATGCCGATTTCGAGCCACTGCTTTTCCCCGTGGGATAGTAAGTCGGCGGGCATATCCGCCTTGTTCACCAGTCCGATAGTTTCTAGCAGCCCGGCTACCGTGCGGCGCTCGGCGGCGTCGGCCTTGCCGAATAGGGTGGCAAACATGCCCTTCTTTCCGATAGACAGCTCCAGGTTTTCGCGGGGGGTGAGGTTGAGGTAAACCCGAGGGGTCTGAAACTTGCGGCCAATGCCGAGCTGGGCGATCTTGTGCTCGGAGTAGCGGGTGAGATCTTTGCCCTTAAAGCTAACCGTTCCTGCGGTGGGCTTCACCTTACCCGTAATCACGTCTAGAAACGTGGTTTTACCGGCTCCGTTGGGGCCAATAATCACCCGCAGCTCGCCCTCTTCCATGCTGAAATTGAGGGCGTTAAGAGCCTTGAAGCCGTCGAAGCTCACCGTGAGCTGGTCGATGTCAAGAATTGGAGCTGAACTACTCACTGGGTCTCTCCTCTCCTACCGCGACGGCGCGCTGCTCTTCTGCCACCTCGGGATCTAGGTCTAAGCTAGGGTAGGTGGCGATCGCCTTAGACTTGCCCAACATCCGCCGCAGCTGCGGCACAGCCCGGTGGCGCAGCCAGCCCACGATGCCGTCCGGCAGCACCGTCACCACAATCAAAAATAGCGCCCCCTGAAAGAACAGCCAAAACTCGGGGAACTGCTCGCTCAGTAGGCTCTCCGCAAAGTTCACCAGCAGCGCGCCGACGATCGCCCCCACAAGGGTAGCCCGTCCCCCCACCGCCACCCAGATCACCATCTCAATCGAGCGGGCCACCGCCATCTCCTCGGGGGAAATGATGCCCGACTGAATCATGTACAGCGCCCCAGAGACCCCCGCTAGGGCTCCGGCGATCGCAAACACAATCACCTTGTAGCTGGTGGGGTTGTACCCGGAGAAGCGCACCCGGCTCTCGTCGTCGCGAATGGCGATCATCAGCCGTCCAAACCGACCGCTGGTAATCCACCGGCAAAGGGCGTAGGTCACCCCCAGCGCCACCACCGTCAACCCATAGAACAGGGCCTGGGCTTCGTCAGAGCCTGCCGACATCCCAAAGATTATGTCGGTGTCGGTTTTGAGGCCGTTGGTGCCGTTGATCAGCTTTTGCTGGCTGTTGAAGAAGTTGAAGAAGACGACTAGGGCCGCCTGGGTGAGAATCGAGAAGTAGACGCCGCGGATGCGGTTGCGGAATACCAGATAGCCCAGCAGACCGGCTACAGTGCCCGGGATCACCACGATCGCCAGCAGGGTGAAAGGCAGTGAGCGAAACGGATGCCAAAACCAAGGCAGCTCCTGAACGCCGTACAGCCCAAAGAACTCGGGAAGCTGTCCTTCGGGGAGCTGCAGCTTGACGTACATCGCCAGGGCATAGCCCCCCAGGGCGAAGAAGATGCCCTGGCCCAGGCTGAGCATGCCGGTGTAGCCCCAGATCAGGTCGATACCCAGGGCCACGATGGTCAGCGATAGGAAACGGCCCAGCAGGTTGAGCCGAAAGTCGCTCAGCAGGGCGGGCATTACCAGCAGCAAGATGAGCGCTACGGCGACAACGGCGATCGCCTCCATGGCCAGCCGCCGCTTTCGGTTTTGTGGGTTACGCAGTGGCATCGCTAAGCCTCCGCCGTGCGGCCCTTCTGCGGGAACAGGCCGCCGGGCCGCACCTGCAGGAAGGCAATAATCAGGGCAAAGACCATGACCTTGGCCATGCTGGACTGGGCAAAGAAGTTAAAGAAGTCAAGCAGCGGCTGCACTGCGCCCCCGGCCTCGAGTCCGGAGAGCACCAGCGGAATCGTCCCCGAGCCGATCAGGTAGCTGAGGGTGCCGATGGCAAAGGCGGCCAGTACGCTGCCGAAAATGTTGCCCACGCCGCCCACCACCACCACCATGAACGCATCTACGATGTAGTTGCCCCCTAGGTTTGGCCCCACCGACCCCAGCAGGGTAATGGCGCTCCCCGCGATGCCCGCTAGCCCAGATCCCAGGGCGAAGGTGAGGGCGTCCACCGTCTTGGTGGGAATGCCTAAGCAGGCGCTCATGTCGCGATTCTGGGTCACCGCCCGAATCCGCAGCCCCCACACCGAGCGGTTCAAAAACCAGTAAATGCCCAGCAGACAAATCACCGTCAGCACAATAATGAACAGACGGGCGTAGGGGAACTGCAGCGTTGCTCCCACCGAGACCCCGCCCTGCAGCCACCCCGGCGCGGTGACGTCGATGTTGCGCGGCCCAAACCACGGTCGGGTGAGCCAGTCCTGTTCTGAGGCGTTGAGCAGCCGACCGGCGACAAGGGCGATCGCCGCTGAAACTACCAGCAGGATAGGGCTAGCCCAGTCAGGCGTTGCCGCCTTTTTGAGGGCTAACCGTCCCCCCACAAACAGCACCGCAAACAGCAGCAGCCCAAGCACCATGGCGGCGTTGACGCTTCGGACAAACTGAATCAGGATTAGGCTGAAGACACAGGTGGCCAGCAGGGTCTCCAGCGGTCTCCCGTAGAGGTGGCGG
>JBHJHD010000069.1:0-13552 GCA_050331115.1 Elainellaceae cyanobacterium | reverse complement strand
GAACAGCGCGCCGCCGAAGACGCCCGCCACACCAAGCATGTGGAATGGGTGCATCAAGATGTTGTGCTCCGCCTGGAACACGAACATGAAGTTGAACGTACCACTGATGCCCAATGGCATGCCGTCAGAAAACGAACCCTGCCCAATCGGGTAGATGAGGAAAACTGCGGTGGCGGACGCTAGGGGAGCGCTGTAGGCCACACAAATCCAGGGGCGCTTGCCCAACCGGTAGGATAGCTCCCACTGACGACCTAGGTAAGCAAACACGCCAATTAGGAAGTGGAAGACGATCATTTGATAAGGGCCGCCGTTGTACAGCCACTCATCAAGTGAAGCAGCTTCCCATATCGGGTAGAAGTGCAGTCCAATCGCGTTCGATGAAGGAACAATCGCCCCAGAAATGATGTTGTTGCCGTACATCAAAGAACCTGCAACTGGCTCGCGGATGCCGTCGATGTCAACCGGAGGTGCCGCAACAAAAGCGATGATAAAGCAGATGGTCGCAGTCAGCAGAGTAGGAATCATCAGTACCCCGAACCAACCGATGTACAGGCGGTTGTTGGTGCTGGTGATCCAATCGCAGAACTGCTCCCACAGGTTAGCGCTGCCGCGCTGCTGTAGAGAAGTTGTCATGATTAAGTAGTCCGAGTATGGTTATCGAAATGTATAGCCAGCTGTACAATAAAAATGCAGCTGTACAAACTATTTTATTAAGACTTGAAAGGATTTCTGGCGATCGCTACACCAAAATTTACGCAGCTTCAATCAAGTTAGTAAACCTCTGTAAATGGCAGGTTATTAAAAGAGCTGACTGACGGCCTGTGCCGCCTCCATCTGCAGATATTGGTACCGTTCAACCTTTTCTCGAATCTGCTGACAGCAGGGCTTGTAGCTATCGTTAATCTGCGCAACTTGCGCAAGAATCGGCGCTACCGCCTCTGCCGTCGGGGCGAGCCTGTCGGTGCGCACCGTAAAGTCCTCTAGCGCCATGCTCGCCATGTAGTCCTCACATTTGGGCGCATAGCTCAGCAGGACGGCAGGCACCCCGCAGGCGTGAGCGGCCACGGTTGCATGAAGTCGCTGCCCAATCAGCACATCGCAGGTCTTGAGGTAAGCCAGGGTCGAGGGAATATCGCTAGCCATTCGGCAGGGAAACGGACGGCCAAACGCCTCGGATAGCGCCTCAGAAATCTGCGTGGCGATCGCCCAGTCGGTGTCATTGAGGGCTAAAAACTCCACCCACCACCCCTGCCGATGTAGCGAGAAGCAGAGGCGCTGAACGGTCTGGTTGATGGCCTCCTGGTTCCCCCACTGAATGCCGTGGCTGCCGACGTTGACCGCCACTCTACGGGTGCGGCGATAGGCATGGCGCAGCGCGTCTATCGATAGCGCCGGATCGCCAATTACTTTGGGCGCTAGGCCAAAAGATTGGAGAATCTGCGCCGATTTGGGTCCTCGAACGCTCAGGTAGGCCACAGATTTAAGCGCTGTAGCCCAATCCTCCATTAAGCTGATGTGGTCTACCGCCGAGTGGTGCTGCTGCCAAAACTCAGGCTCGCAGACGCCGGTACCAAACACCGCGCAGGGGTAGCGGGACATCGCCTGCTGCAGCCGAGACAAAAACGCCTCGCGGTTGATTAGGGTACCGCCCCCCAGCAGAATGCCGTCGTACAGCGCCGGCTTTAGAACGCGGCGATAGACCCGCATCCTTTTGGGCAAATAGTACTTAGGGTCGCGGTGCACGGGCTGGGCAGCGCCGTCGTAGGCGATTAGCTGCTGCGAGAATAGGCGGGCGATCGCGGCAAACAGCAGCTCGTCGCCAAAGTTGCCGTAGCCAATGTAGCCAATGTAGCCCAGCACGGGTTGACGGCGGAGGTAGTCACGGCGGCGTCGGAATCTGTCGTATCGCGGGGCTGTCATGGGGGCTCTAGATGTTTTAGCGCATCTGGCTGTTCTAACGCATTACATTACGATAGAGGAGCGCCATTTGCGCGATTAGACGTGTCTAAAAAGACATCCGTATAAACCATACCTGCGACAGGACGTGTTGAGGGTGCTCATGAACGTCTTAGCCCATCTTTTACTCAGTGAGCCGACGCCAGAATCTTGGCTGGGCAACCTTATGGGCGACTTCATCAAAGGAATGCCTAAAGCCGAGCTCGGCGCGGTACTGATCCAAGGGGTTCGGCGGCACCGAGCCGTTGACGCCTTTACCGATGCGCACCCGGTGGTGCGTCAGGGCAAGCGCCTGTTTAGCCCTGAGCGGCGGCGCTTTGCCGGCATTATTCTAGACGTGGGCTACGACTATTTTCTCTGCCGCCATTGGCGATCGTACAGCGACGTGCCCTTAGACGGTTTCATTAAAATGGTTTATACCGGGCTCGGTGCCCAGCTACAGCTGCCCTCGTCGCAGGTCGTGCCGCCGGCCTGTCGACATATCATTCAGCGAATGATCGTTGACGACTGGTTAACCTCTTACCAAAGGCTAGAGGGTATTGGGGTAGCGTTAGACCGCCTGTCCCAGCGGCTAAAACGGCAAAATTCCCTCTGCGGTTCGGTGGAGGAAATTATCGCCAACGACCAGTCATTGGATCAGCAGTTTCAGCAGTTCTTTCCAGAGTTGATGCGGTATGTGAGCACGTTAGATACGGATCGAGCGATACTCGGTTAGGTCAATTGCGCATGGCGAAGCGGAAACTCAATCTGCAGAAAAATCAGCGCCGCCTTCAAACTTTTCTCAGCCGCTTGCTGTGACAGAAACTGAGCCACAGTAGACTGAGGACGGCCCAATACTGCGTCGGCCCCAACCTGTGTCTATTTACCATCGCCTCTTCGCCTGGCTCCCCGACCTCGATCGCCGCGTGTGGCTGCTCTCCTTCGGGCGGCTGCTCTCACAGTTTGGCAACGGCTTCGTGCTCTTCTACGCGCCTATCTTCTTCGTTAACCAGGTGGGCCTGTCTGCGACGGCGGTAGGCCTTGGCCTGGGCAGCGGCTCGGTGTCTGGCGTGGTGGGGCGCTTTTTGGGCGGCACGGCGGCAGATTCCCCCCGCTGGGGACGGCGCAAGACGCTGCTGTGGTCGGCGGCCATCTCGGCGCTGGCGGATGTGGGGCTGGTGCTGGCGGATAGCTTGCCGCTGTTTGTGGCGGCTAACCTGCTGATGGGGCTAGGCATTGGGCTCTACTGGCCGGCGACCGAGGCAATGGTGGCCGACCTCACCCAAGACCCAGACCGCAACGAGGCCTTTGCCCTGGTGCGGCTGGCCGACAGCATCGGCCTCAGCCTAGGGGTAGCCATCGGGGGGACGCTGGTGGCGCTCACCGAGTCCTACCGCGCTCTGTTCGTCATCGACGGGGTCACCTACCTGCTGTTCTTCGCCGTCATCTACGGGGCGATCGCCGAAACCCGCCAGAAAACCGAGGGCAAGGCCTCCCTCAAAGCGGGCTGGCAGCAGGCTTTTTCCGACCGTACCCTGTGGGTTTACGTCAGCGTCAACGTGCTGTTCACCCTCTATCTAGCTCAAATTCAGACGACCCTGCCGCTGTACCTCAAAAACGTCGCCAGCGTTGCCCCCACCGCTACACAGACAAATCAGGCCGGCTTCACCACTGCCCGCATCAGCGCCCTGTTTACCTGGCACGTGGTGCTCACCGCGGTGTGTCAGCTTCCCGTAGCGCGATCGCTCCGCCGCTGGCCCCACACCCGCGCCCTAGCGCTATCCGCGGTCGTGTGGGCGCTCGGGTTCGGGGGCGTATGGCTCACCGGCACGGTGCAGCAGACCGGGGCGGCGATCGCCTGGGGCGCGGCGGCGCTAGCGGTGCTGGCGGTGGCAACGGTGATCTACCTGCCGGCGGCCTCGGCCTATGTGGTGGAGCTGGCCCCGGAGGCGCAGCGGGGCATCTATCTATCTATTAACTCGCAGTGCTGGGCGCTGGGCTACTTTGTGGGGCCACCCCTGGGCGGCTGGTTTATGGATCAGGGCGGCGCGGCGGCCCATAGCTTTTGGCTCTTGCTCGCCCTAACGACGCTGGTCGCCGTTGGCATACTGATGCAGCTAGAGCGTCGCGCTAAGCGCTTTAGGTCGCACTAAGGACCCACGCTAGTCAACGCTAGGGCTATTTCGAGTCTCGCCGCCGCCGGTACTGCCGATCGATGCGATCCATGGCTAAGGTAGCGGTATTGCCGTGGATCAACAGCGACAGGATAACCGCTACGGTAATGATGCTCCACAGCGCGTCGATATGCTCAAACGAGCCGTTGTTCTGGGCGTAGGCCAAATAGTAAAATGAGCCAAAACCGCGGATGCCCAAGAAGGCGATTGCCCCCCGCTCTAAACCCGAGAGCCGCATTCCCACCAGCGCCAGCAGCCCCGACAGCGGGCGCACCAGCAGCATAAATAACGCCACAAACGCCAGGTTGCGCCATGAGAGCAGGGTGATATTGGCGGTGGCTACCAGCCCGCCTAGGGCAATGAGCAGCAGCCCGGCAAAGATGCGCTCCAGCTGCGTGGCAAACTGATAGGGCTTAGCGTAGTAGTCGTGAAATTTTTCGATGTTTTGCCGGCTAGAGGCCGCCGCCGCAAACACCGCCAGGAAGCCATAGCCGTGCAGCGCTTCGGCCAGCCCCCCATGCCGTCGTGCTCGGCGACTTCCAACGCCAGGTAGACAAACGGAAAAGTCAGCCCGTCATTAAGGCCCGCCTCCGCAGTTAGGCCAAAGCGCACCGGGTCTTCACCACCTTTATTGGGTGGCCCCACCTGAACGCTGTGGGCTATCACCGGGTCGGTCGGGGCCAGGCAAGCGCCCAGCAGCAGCGCATCCGCCAGCGGCAGGCCAAAAATTCCGTGCCCCAGCAGGGCGGCAGCCGCGATGCAAATTGGCAAGGCAGAAGCCCTGCGAACTTAACCCTTGCCTTACATCATCGAGCCCGCTCGGCGTCTAGGCACATTTCCAAAGAGAGGGTTGAGCGCCGTAAAAAGGCTGAATCTAGAGCAGCGATCGCGCTAGGAAAGCGATCGCCTCTCCCCAGGCCTCATCCGTTACCGCAGAGTCATAGCGATAGCCATCGTCCCGCATAAAGGTGTGGTTGGCCTCGTATAGCAGCGTCTCGTGCTTTGTGCCTGCCTTATTCAAGACCTGCAGGATGCTCTGCCGACCTTCGGGCGGCACGTGGGGGTCTAGGGTGCCGAAGATGGTGAGCACCGCCCCTTGAATCTCGCCCACCCGCGCAATCGTGTCGGCGATGCCTCGCCCCAATTTGCCGCTGTGAATGCCCGTGGGGTAGATGCACACGGCGGCCCTTATCCAGCTTTGCAGCGCCGCCCGGAAGGCCAGATGTCCACCGATGCAAAAGCCAAAGGCGCTCAGCTTATCGACCATGACCCGGTCCTCAGCCGCTAGCCACCCCAGCAGGGCCTCGGTATCGGCGTCATACTCAGCGATCGCCGTTCGTCGGGCATTGTCGTTGCCCCGCAGCTTACCAATGTCTGTGGGCTCAATTACCGTGCCGATGGACTCTGTGCGATGAAAGATTTCCGGGGCCGCCACAACATAGCCGTAGCCGGCTAGACGGTCGGCCAGCCGGGTGATGGGGCCACCGAGCTGATAGATGTCTGAATAGAATAAGACCCCGGGGTAGCGTCCCTCGGGCTCGGGCGCAGCCACATAGACCCGCATAAGGCTGCCGTCTACAGTCAATCCGACGTTGGTTGTTGTAATCTGCATACTGTTCCCCTTAGTTTTCTGGGTCTAACCATGACGCTTCATCTCTATGGCATTCCGAACTGCGGCACCTGCAAAAAAGCAGTGGCCTGGCTTGAGAGCAACGATATTGCCTATGAGTTCACCAACACAAAAGAGCAGCCTCCTGAGCGGGAGCAAATTCAGCGGTGGGTAGATAACATAGGCTCTAAACCCATGCGCAATACATCGGGGCAAGCCTACCGCGCCCTAGGAGAAGTGCGCAATACCTGGAGCGACGAGCAGTGGGTGGCGGCGTTTTCCCAAGACCCAATGCTGCTGAAGCGACCGCTGTGGGTGGAAGATGGAAAGGCGCTTATGGCGGGGTTTCGCGGCAGTGAGGAGAAGATTCGTCAAACGCTGGGACTAAACTGATAGCCTGGCTTGTCAGCATTTCATTAAGTCCTGCGGGGCTCCAAATCAAGTCATGTCAAATCTATCCCGCTACGCTTGTCTCTAGGCCAACACCCTCAAAATTGCCCATGAAACTCCCCGCTCAATCGGGTCGGCTCTACCTGATGCTGGCGATCGCCATCTTTGGGGCCGCCAACGCCATTACCCGCAGGCTGACTGAGCTGGGGGCAGAGAACACCATCGACGGCCACAACCCCGTCTCCTTCTGCAACGTCCTCTTTGTCGGCAACCTCTGCGCGCTACTGCTCTTGATTCCGCTTTACCAGCACCAGTGGCGGCCGCGCATCTTGAAGCAAATCACGGCGAAGCAGTGGCTGAGCATGGCGCTGGTGGCCGCCCTGGGCGCAGCCTTGGTGCCCATGCTGGTGTTCATCGCCCTCTCGATTACCGCCGTGAACAACGTGGTCTTAGTTGGCCAAGTCGATACGCCCCTGGTGCTGGCGCTGTCGGTGCTGCTGCTGGGCGAGCGGGTCAACCGCTGGGTAGTCATAGGGGCGATCGTCTCGTTTGTGGGGGTGGTGCTGACGGTGGTGCTGCAGCCGCCCGGCAGCGACATGGTCTCGATGATGGGGCTGGAAGTCGGGCGGGGGGAGCTGTTTACGGTCATCGCTGCCGTCCTCAAGGCGATCTCCAACGTGATCAGTAAAGTCAGCCTAAAGCAGGTGCCGCTGGGCGTGTTCAGCATTTTTAGGATGGCGGTGGGTACGGTATTTTTCTTTGTGGCGGCGCTAATTTTGTTTGAGCCCAGCCATTTTATGGACGTCACCTCTGAGTTTCTATGGCGCTGGATGCTGATTTACAGTGCCGTTATCGTCGTAGGCGGGCAGTTCTTCTGGTTCAGCGGGCTAAAGCAGAGCAGTGCCAGCGAGATCTCTCTGGCAACGGCCTTCACGCCCATTGCAGGGGTGCTGGCGGCATACCTCGTGCTGGGGGAGGCCCCGACATTGGCGCAGTATATTGGCGGCGCGGTGATTTTGACGGGGGTGGCGCTAAATCAGGTTGGGGTGCTGCGGTTGAATAAGACAGTGCCGGAGCAGCAGCCGACAGTTAGGGAGATGAATGAGGCGGTGGGGTATAAGGGAATTTGAGGTGGCGATCGCCGGATGGCACCGGGAGCGTTATGTTTAAGTCAGTCTACTGCCTATCACCGTGCCGTTAGATTCTTTCAAGCGCTCTAGCGCAGGAACGCCTGCGCTGCCCAACGCCATCACGCTGCGGGACTACCAACAAGAAGCCACTCGCAACTGGTTTGCCAACCAGGGGCGCGGCACCCTAAAGATGGCGACGGGGAGCGGCAAGACGATTACAGCGCTGGCGATCGCCGCTGAACTCTACAACAAAATAGGGCTGCGCGCCCTGATTGTGGTGTGTCCCTACCGGCATCTGGTGCAGCAGTGGGCCCGCGAGAGCCGAAAATTTGGCCTATCGCCCGTCTTAGCCTACGAGAGCGTACGACGCTGGCAAGACCGGCTCTCTAGTCAGCTCTACAGCGTTCGCTCGGGCCATCAGCCGTTTGTCACGGTGTTGACGACTAACGCGACGCTGATTACAGTGGGCTTTCAATCTCAGCTGCCCCATTTCCCGAAAAAGACCTTGATTGTCGGGGATGAAGCCCACAACCTAGGGGCAGGGCGCATGGAACAGCACCTGCCTCGGACGGTAGGGCTGCGGCTGGCCCTGTCGGCCACGCCAGAGCGCTACTTTGACGACGCGGGCACGACCAGCCTGTTGAATTATTTCGGCCCCGTCCTCCAGCCCGAATTCACCCTAGAAGACGCCATCGAGCAGGGGGCGCTGGTGCGCTACCGCTACTACCCCGTGCTGGTGGACCTCACGGATGAGGAGACGGGTCGCTACGCCGCCCTATCGCAAAAAATTGGCCATCTGATTGCAGACTACGCTGAGGAGACCGAACCCGACGACGAGATGCTGAAATCGCTGCTGCGGCAGCGGGCCAGACTGATTAGCAACGCAGCCAACAAGCTGGACGCCCTGCGATCGCTGATGGGCGATCGCCTCCACACCGCGCACACGCTGTTCTACTGCGGCGACGGCTCAGTCGAAGACGAGGTGTCGCAGACCCCCTACCGGCAGGTGGAGGCGGTGACGCGCCTGTTGGGGAAGGAGCTGGGCTACCGCGTCAATACCTACACCGCAGAAACGCCTTTAGACGCGCGCGAAGACCTGCGTCAGCAGTTTGAGACCGGGGCGCTGCAGGGGCTGGTGGCGATTCGCTGCCTGGATGAAGGCGTCGATATTCCCGTGACGCGCACGGCGGTTATTTTAGCGAGCAGCGGCAACCCCCGGCAGTTTATCCAGCGGCGGGGGAGAGTCCTGAGGCGATCGCCGGGGAAGGAGCGCGCCACTATTTTTGATATGGTGGTGGCTCCGCCGAAGTTTGATAGCAGCACCACCGCCCTGGAGCGACGCCTGCTGTATAAGGAGCTGAAGCGCTTTAGCGAATTTGCCAAGCTGGCAGATAATGCGGGGGAGGCGAGGGTGAAGCTGCTGGGGCTGCAAAAGCGCTACGGGCTATTGGATGTTTAAGGTCTAGTCTTCTACACGCTCGCCGGTAGGTGTGGCCGCGATCTTCTCAAACAACGCATTCTCAAACGTCACCTCAATCCCTAGTCGCTGCATAGTGCCCTCAATCTGCTGGCGGGTTTCTTCAGCGTACATCCCGAAAAGATGAATGCGCGGCTTGAGATTGGGAAAGTATGAGGCGTAGGCGATGACCTTGAAGGCATCTGACCACTTAGAGACGTGCTTAATCTCGATGACGTGTGTATTGGTCACCAAATCAGCGCGACCGATGGGAAGTGCAACTTCCATCTCGCCGCCCTCCCGCTGGCGAAGCAGCAGGGCGATCGCGGTCTCACCGTCTAGTACCTGTTTTCTCTCTTGGGCAAGCGCCATAATCGCCTCCTCGCACTGGTAGCAGATTTGATAGCCCAGGTCTTCGTACTCATTCTCGTCAAAGCGCCGCACCGATACATTCGGCGGCAGGACGCGCAGTAGAGCCTGTCTGCCATGGCTCTAGTCTAACTCGTTCTCATAGCTGCATCACTAGATTACACTAGACAACTACAGGCACAATTTTCCGCAAGCTTGCCATGTCTGAACTAACCGCTAAAGACGTGCAAATGCCCATCGAAACCGCCCCGCCAGAGGTGAGGCAAATTATTCAGCAGGTGCTGGAGATTGAGAAAGACCGCCTAGACCGCAACGATCGCGGCCTGGTCAACGCCGACATTTTGCGCATCGTGAAGGAAACGATCCAATGAAGCTCCTGGGCCTGACGCTCTGCAACTTCCGCCCGTTTTATGGCGAGCATCAGCTGACGTTTGCCAAAACCGAGGCGCAAAATATTACCGTAATTCACGGCAACAATGGCTCTGGCAAAACGGCGCTGCTCAACGCTTTCACCTGGGCGCTATACGAACGCTTTACGGCGGCCTTGGCTTCTCCCGATCAGCTGGTCAATCGTCGCGCCTTAGCCGAAGCAGGTGATAGCGAATCCATCACCTGCTGGGTAGAAGTGGCCTTTGACCACGACGGCAAGCACTACCGCATCCGCCGCTCCTGCCAAGCCCTGCGCGTCGGGGACGAGGTGGAGCAGGACCGCAGCGAGGTGGTGATGCAGTTTGTGGGGGATGACGGGCGCTGGTCCACGCTGCCCGCCTCAAAAAATCCGGATGATGTGGTGGGGCGCATGCTGCCCAAGAGCCTGCATCAGTATTTCTTCTTTGATGGGGAGCGGATTGAGCAGCTGGTGCGCCGGGATAATCGAGCTGAAATTGCGGAGGCCACCCAGAAGCTGCTGGGCGTGAAGGTGCTCGACAACGCCATTAAGCATCTAAATATTGCCCGCAAAAGCTTGGAAGACGAGCTGGGGGACATTGGCGATGCGGAGACGAAAAGCCTGCTGGCGCAGCAGCGAGAGCAGGAAAATACGCGGGACGCCCTAGAGGCGCGGCAGCTGGAAATTGATGAAGAGCTAGGGCACCAGGCCACGCTGCGGCAGGAGTACGGTCGCCGGATGCGGGAGCTAGGGGAGGTGGAAAACCTACAGCTTCAGCGAGAGACTTTAGAAGAGCAGGAGCAAAATCTGCGGGAGCGACTGCAGGCCTCAAAGAAGCATCTCAAGGGGGCAATTTCTACGCGGGGCTATGCGGTATTTTTGCCGGCGGTGATGGCCAAATTTCAGACCATTGTGCAGACGCGGGACCGGCAGGGCGAGCTTCCTGCTGATATTAAGCAGCCCTTTGTGGAAAACTTACTGGACCGCAGTCGCTGTATCTGTGGCGCTGAGCTGCACGAGGGAACATCCCACCGCCAGGCAGTGGAGTCGTGGCTGCAGCAGGCTGGTTTAGCGGACGTGGAGTCGGCGGTGTATCGCGTTGACGCTCGGGTGAATGACTTGGGGCGACAAATAGAAGAGTTTTGGCAAGAAGTAGACAAGGAGCAGGCCAACCTCAATCAAGTTAAGCAGAAGCTATCCCAAATTGAGGTAGAGCTAGAGGAAATTCGCGACCAGCTCCGCGCTAGCCCTCGGGAAGACATCCGGCAGCTACAGGAGCGGCTGGATGAGGTGGACCGCAAGGTGGAGAAGCTGACCTTAGAGAAGGGGGCCAACCAGGAGCGCATTGCCCTGCTGAGCCAGGACTTGACCCAGCTGCGTAAGCAGGTGCGCGATCGCCGCCAGAATAAGCAAAAGCAAAAGCTTGCGGTGCAGCGGATTGAGGTGACGCAGGAGGCAATAGAGCGGCTGAGGCAGCTGAAGGAAAACCAGGACGTGCTGTTTCGGCAAGAGCTGCAGGCCAAGCTGATCGAACTCTACGACCAGATTTCCTTTAAAGCCTACCGGCCCAGGCTGAGCGACAAGTATGAGCTGAGCCTGGTGGAGCACGTGGGCGGCCAGGACGTGCTGGTGGGGGCCTCCACCGGCGAAAACCAGATTTTGAGCCTGTCGTTTATTGGCAGCGTGGTGGAGCGGATTCGCCAGTGGAGCAAAGACCGGCTGGTAATGGGGCCCGACAGCAGCACGTTTCCGCTGGTGATGGATTCGCCCTTTGGCAGCCTGGATGAGATCTACCGGCGGCAGATTGCCAAGCTTTTGCCAGGGCTGGCCGACCAGCTGATTGTGATGGCGAGCAAAACTCAGTGGCGCGGCGAGGTGGAAGAGGAGATGCTGCCCCGCATGGGCCGGGAGTACGTGCTGGTCTACAATTCGACGAAGGAGGACTCTCGGGGGGATACGATTCGCATTCAGGGGGATGACTACCCGCTGGTGCGGCAGAGCCCCAATGCGTTTGAATTTACGGAAATCATGGAAGTGCATCGCCACCGCGAGGGTTAAACTATGCCGCTTGCCCGAGTCCACATTGCAGAAGAGAAGGGAGATTTTGTTAAATCTCTCCGGCTTGCCGAAGATTCGACGGGCCTGTTCAACTCATATTCAGAGCTGTTGACCTTTGCCGCTGCCATCGGCGTCAGTCGCAGCAGGCGGGTGCCCATCGAGAAAAGCACGAAGTACGATCCTGATCCCATTCCGCAGGATCAGTTCAAGAAGCGGTTTTTGATCGATCTGATCGCCGTCCACGAGACGCAAGATCCTAAAATCTTGACCAATAGTGACGAGCACGACGTGGAGCGGGTGAAAATATTTGAGGAATACGCCAATGGCGGGCTTGAGATTTTAGCGGCGGAGCTAAGTGGCTCCATTGACTACACGGAGCAAATTTTACTGTTGCTAAAGTCGACCAGCGACGCTAGCAATACTCAGGACGAATTTGACCTGTCTCGGTTCATTTAGTCAAATCATGGCAACTGCAGATCGCTACCGTTAGCTTGTGCAAGAGCTGCTGCTGCCGTACAGCGCGATTAAAGCCAACAAGGAACAAGTCGAAGCTGAGGCCATCTTTGACAAAAACCGTGACCACTACCAAATTGCCCACGTCGGCTGGTCTAACGATCGCCGCATCTATGGCTGCATCTTACATATCGACATCATCGGCGACAAAATCTGGATTCAGCACGACGGGACCCGAAGGCGGTATCGCGCTTGACCTGGTGGATCATGGTGTCCCTAAGCACGACATTGCCCTCGGCTTCCACTCCCCCTTCAAGCGTCAGTTCACCGAATATGTCGCGGGTTAGCGTCACCGGCTGGCGTCACTGGCTGGCGTCACCGGCTAGCGTCATTGGGGGCGATCGCTCTACTAAAATAAATCTGCTACATGACCCACAGCAGTCAGAACACCGCATCTCCAATGCGCGCCATTCAAATTGCCGCTTTGGGCCAGCTCTCCTAAAAGTAGCTGGCCCAAATCAGCCCTATGCGGAGGCCCGAGGGCGCGATCGCACCAGATAGCGCAATACCTGCCCTTCGGCTTGGGTGATGGTGAGGCCCTGCTCGCCGACGGCAATTTGCGGCGTCCACAGACGGTGCTCCACGTAGCGCAGCAGGTGCAGGCGCTCAACGGCGTCGTTTACGCCTTTGGGCGAGCCGATGATGACGTGGTGCAGGTATTCGTAGGCGGCGTCGGTAGGGGTGGAGAGCCGCAGGCTGGGCGGCGCACCCGCATTCTCAGTGCTGGGCGGCAGGGGCCGCTGAGGCTCGGGCAGTGCGGCCTGTGTCGCCTCTTCTGGGGGAAGGGACGACGGTTGATTTTGTTGAGGTAACATGAGGGACTCCTGGTCTTTTGGGTTGGAGTCCCCCAAGGACCGGCCATCCGCGACGTTTTGGGTTGGGGATGACGCAGGTATCATTACCTCAGGCCTTCCCGGCAGCCTACTCCTGTCGTGGGGGCTTAGGGGCTACGTGTTGCTCGTAACAACACGCAGCTCCGCCCCGACCGAATTCTTGGGAGACGGAGCCATGGGGACCACAGCTCTAGCCACAAAGAATAGGTTATCTGTGCTGCTATGGCAAGGGGGCACGGAAGTTTTTGGTAATGCTCATTTTGAGAAACGAGCGTAATTAATGCCCTGGCTACGCGTTCATTCCACTCGCGAATGAATTGCGTGGCACCAGCGAGTAAAATTCACTCTCGGGCCAGTGGCGCTCGCTCTCGGGCCAGTGGTGATCACTGCTGGACGAGTAAAATTCACTGTCGGATGAGTGGCGATTGCTCTCTGGCGAGTGGTGTTTACTGTCGGGCGAGTCATGATCACTATTGGGAGAGTGGCGATCGCGTTGTGGCCCAAGGGGCATCGCTTGTCAATGAGTAAACTTCACTCGCGCGCGAGTCCCAATCACTCATCAGCCTCCCTTTAAACGGCGACAACCAGCCGTAGGACCACGCGGGTGAGTCGGACGGGCTGGCTGAATTGGGTAGATGCATTGGGGTTTGGGTGCTATGCCTCTTCGGTCTGGGCCGGGCGGCGGCGACCGATGGCG
>JBHJHD010000068.1:0-5533 GCA_050331115.1 Elainellaceae cyanobacterium | reverse complement strand
CTCGCCAAAAGCGACAGTCTTTTCTTCGTAAGTGTAGGGCCGATGGTCCACGGCGATCGCATCGAGGGTGCCAGAAGCGATGCCCTCAATCAAAGCCTGCTGATCCGCTGGATTCCCCAGCGGCGGATGGACCCGCAGATTGGGATCGTAGGTGGTGAGGTGGGACGCATTTCGCAGCAGATGGAGCCAGGTTGTGCTGGCGGTGACGGGCAGGTTTCGGGCCTTGGCCTGCGCCACCAACGCTACGCCTCGGGCGGTGGAGAGGCGCATAAGATGCACGGGCGTTCGAGTGATTTCGATCTGCTCTAGCAGTGCGGCTAAAGGAGCAGCCTCGTCTGTGACAGGGGCGCTGAGCAACCCCAGGCGGAGGGCGATCGCGCCGTCACGGGCGGGGTGGGCCGAGCGACAAAGGGACAGGGCAATAGGCTTACCCAAGGCCTGGGCATAGTCCAAGGCCGGGTAAAGCATGTCCGTCGCCAGCGGCCCATTTGCGAATCCCGTGGCCCCCGCTGCTGCCAGCTCGGCCAAATCACTCAGATGCGCCCCGGCCAGATCACAGGTTAGGGCGCCCCACACGGCCACCCTAAGCTTAGGAGCGGCGGCAATCGCGATCGCCCGGAGCTGCCGCACCATAGCGGCGTGGTCAACCACGGGCTGGGTATGGGGCAGCAGGGTGAGGCGGGTAAAGCCGCCCAGTATAGCCGACCGCGTCAGAGCTTCTACAGTCTCTCTCGCCTCAAAACCGGGCTCGCTTGCGTAACTGTAGAGGTCAACGAGCCCTGGGCCTAAGATAGCGCCGGGTCGTCGGATCTCCCGCAGCCCCTCCGGGTCGATGTCGCTGGGCAGCGTGGTTAATCTGTCCTCAATGGCCCGAATCTGGCCAGAAGCGATCAGCACATCTGCCGTGCGATCGCGTTGCGTCAGCGGGTCAAGCAGGCGCACCTGACGCAGCAGATCAGCAGAAGACGCGTCCCCCATGGGCGCCTTAGAGGGCTCCCGCCGCCGTTTTGTCGAGCACCCCGGCGCCGAGAAAGGTGGTGATATTGATGGACTGCAGCAGGGGAGGCCCATCGGGGCCGCTGGTGTAGTCAATGACGCTCACCGCCCCGTTGCCTTGCTTAAAGGTCCAGAAGTGCTCTGGCCCCAGCCCCACCAAATGGCACAGCAGGGCCTTATTGACCGCATCGTGGGCGCTTACTAAGATCACTTCACCAGGCTTGGCCTCAGTAACAATCTGGCTCCAGGCCGCGATCGCCCGGTCCCACACCTGCTGGAGGTTTTCCCCCTCTGGCATCTGCACGGTTTCCGGCGCGTCTTTCCACTGCAGCAGCAGCCCGGGGTAGGCCTTATTGATATCAGGCTCGAGCTCACCCTCCCAGAGGCCGTGGCTGATTTCCTGCAGCGTGTCCATCGTGCTCAGCGGCACGCCGACATGGGGCTTGAGGATAATTTCGGCGGTTTCTTTCGGACGGGCCAAGGAACTGCTGACGGCCCGGTCGATTTGAGCCGCCTTGAGGAAATCGGCGCACTGGGCCGCCTGCTGCCGCCCGGTGTCATTCAGCGGAATGTCGATCTGGCCCTGAAACCGCTTGTCCCGGTTCCAGTCGGTTTCCCCATGGCGCACCAGCAGCAGCCTGGGGCCAACGTGGCCTGAGCGCACGGGTGGGTAGGGCTCCCCAAGGTGGGAGACGATGTTAAGGGACTCAAGCTGAACACTCTCGCCCAAACCGCCCGCAATGTTGAGAATGCTGATGCCGCAGTTGGAGATGTAGAAGCGGCTATAGCTCTCAGGGCCTAACCCCATTGCAGTTTGGATCAGCGCCCGGTTGATGCCGCTATGGCCCACCACGATAATGGTTTGGTTGTCGTGGTGGGGTAGAACCGATTGCCAAAACTGCTTGGCTTGGTCGTACAGGGCCCTCACAGGGTAGTACTCGATATCCCCTTCAGGAGAGGGGATATCCATGCGCAGCTCGTGGGGACGGGTTTTCCAAAGGTGGTAATCTTCCGGAAAACGGGCCTCAATGTCCTTAAAGGCCATTTTTTCCCACTGGGGTAGGTTGACCTCCAGCAGCAGCGGGCTAGTTTCAAGAGGCGGTGCTGGTGAGAAGGACGTCAGCATCAGCTCAGCGGTCGTCTTCGCTCGGCGCAGCGGGCTGCTGTAAACCACCTGTACTGGTAGATCGCAGAGGGTGGCGCCCACCTGCCGGGCGGCAATTCGACCCGCTTCAGTCAGGGTGGACTCGTCGCAGTGCCCCTGAACGCGCCGCTGCGTGTTGAACGTGCTTTCTCCGTGGCGGACCAAAATAATTCGAGTAGCCAGAGCAGTACCCTCCTATGGATTGAGCCTCTTATGAAGCCGCTTGATGAGCCTCGGCGCACAGCCCCACCGTTGGGGCCAACGCAATATTACCCTGTCTTGTGCGTCCATATCCCCTGCGGCAGCGTCATAAACCGGAGAACGATGCGATAATGCCGTCAGAGCGAGCGTCTAGGGTCTAGCATTAGGCATCAAACCTTGTCTAGGTTGTGAAATGAGTCTCCCCTGGAGAAATCCACTTCACAAAATGGCTGTGGTTTAGGACTAGCGTTTTCAGTTTTGATGAAAGGATTTCGCATACCAGTATGTCATTTAGGCGAATTGTCTTAGCCATTCTCACCCTAGTCGTTGTGGCACTATTCGTAGGACCAGCGCTCGTGGGCTCCTTGGAGCAGCAGCAAATTGCAGGCCGCTTAGAGCTTTACCAAACTGACCTTCTGCTGCAGGCCCGGGAGGTTACCTCTGAGGGGAATACCCTCACCCCAGTGCGCCAATTGGTGGGCAAAGCGCCTTTAGACGCGGCGATCGAGCAGTATCAGTCGATTCGAAAAGATACGGCTGACCAAATTGACGTAGATCAAACTGAGCCACTTCCGAATCCGCCGGAGGGGCCATCGGTCGACTCTCTCCCCGCACAGCCGCCGCTTGAGGACCCGCTGGCGCAGCAGACTTTTCTCAACCGCTTAGATCTGCGGCTAGGCGTCCTTCAGGCTGAGGCAGGCGATTTAGAAACCGCTCGCGATCGCTGGCAGTCCGTCAATCCAATCGTGATTGATCAGGGTCAGGCCGCACAGGTTCTTTTGGGCATCTGGAGCAGCCCGCCGCAGATATTACCCGATGCCGAAGCACTGCTGCAGCGATCGCTCCAAGGCTGGTTCCAGACCCAGGCGCTGGAGCAGCTTTACACCGTGCAGCAGCGCAGCGACGCCCTCGCCCAGCTTCAAGCTGCAGCCCAAGAGACGGCCCAGCAGTCGCTGATTAAGCTGACCCTGTTAGGCATTGGCCCGGCCTTAGGCGGCGTCATCGGCGTCGCCCTGCTGATTTTTCTGGCGGTTCAGCGGTTCACCCAGGGAGAGCGAGCGCTGCTGTCTGAGGGGAAGCACCTACGCTGGACGACGCCCTGGGATTGGGAAATTACCTGGCAGGTGATTATTGTCGGCTTTTTCTTTGTGGGTCAAATCGTCTTGCCCGTTGTGCTGCAGGTGGTGCGTATTCTAGTTTTGAGCCGTCTGGCGACTGGACCCCAGACAGTGGGGGTGATGGTTGCTAGCACAAGTGGACGGTTTTCTGCCGGATTTACCCTGTTTGGCTACCTGCTGCTTGCTGCCGGGTCTGCCGGTGTCCTCTACCTCTCTATCCGGCGCCATCTCCCCCTGCCCGAAGGCTGGTTTCGGCTCAAACTTGCAGACAGATGGCCCCTGTGGGGCTTAGGGGGCTATTTCGCTGCGGTTCCCCTCGTAATCGGGGTGTCTTTGGTCAACCAGCAAATTTGGCAGGGGCGCGGGGGCAGCAACCCGCTGCTAGAAATCGTGCTCAACGAAAGTGACCCAGTGGCTTTGGGGCTGTTTTTCTTCACCGCTGCCGTGGCGGCCCCCATTTTCGAAGAGTTTCTGTTTCGCGGCTTCTTGCTGCCCTCCCTCACCCGCTACATGGCGGTTTGGCCGGCGATCGCCCTCAGCGCATTCATCTTCGCGGCGGCTCACCTCAGTGTGTCAGAGGTGCTGCCGCTGATGGTGTTGGGCATGGTGCTGGGGTTCGTCTACACGCGATCGCGCAATTTGCTGGCGCCGATGCTGCTGCACAGCCTGTGGAACAGCGCCACGATGCTGGGGCTGTTTATTCTGGGGAGCGTGGAGTAGGGGCGATCGCGCAGGCTAGAGGCCAGGGACGGGGAAAATCCCCAGCTTCTAGCAGCTCGCTAACACGGTCTAAACCAGGGCCGCTTGGTCAACCGCGGCCTGACTCGAAACAGTGCTCGAAGTAGCGGACCCGGTAGGAGCCGCCACAAGCTGAATGACCGTCAGCTCTGGGGGGCACCACAGCCGACCGGGTGGGTAGGTGCCCAGCCCTCGGTTGACGTAGAGCATGTTTTCTTCGACCCGGTGCAAGCCTTGGGCCCACTCCCAGTGCTTCACCACCTTGTGGCAATCCTGCCGCATGTAGGGCAAGTAGGGACGCAGCCACTTGGGGGTGCGATCGCGCAGTTTTTGGTACCAGTGGGGGAATGGTCCCATACCCGGCAGCACGATTTGACCGCCGTGGGTATGGCCGGAAAGCTGCAAGTCGACGCGATGGCGGCTCAGAGGTACGGCGCTATCGGGGTTGTGGGACAGGACCAGGCGAGCGGTTTGCGGCGACACCGTATTTAAAGCGGCGGTGCTAAACTCCCGTGACCAGTAGTCTGCTAACCCCACAACCGCCAGTCCCTCGCCCCAGGGGTAGCACACCTGGTTCCACAGCACCGTAATTCCGGCTTGCTCAAATGCTTGGGTCACCGCCGGTCTGGTGTGGGGGTAATAGATATCGTGGTTACCCAAAATCGCGTAGACGCCGCGCTTGGTCTTCAGCCCTTTGAGGTGCTGGGCCAGCGCAGTAGCGGGGGCGGGGTCGTTGGTAATGTGGTCGCCCGTGAGGACGACGATATCGGGCTCGTAGCGGTTGCTGAGGGCGATCGCCTCGGTCAACAAATCGGTGGAAAGGCGGACGCCGTCGTAATGCAGATCAGAAAGCTGGGTGATGGTCAGCCCGCTCAGGTGGCTGGGCAATCCTTTGATAAAGACGGTAAGGGTCTCGACGCTAAGCGAGCCCGATAGCCATCGGTGCATGGGTCTACTCCAAGTAGTGGGTTGCTGAAGGTTGACAGCCAAAACACCCAAAGCTTACCCCTTAGATGTAGAAAGTTAAACCTTTAGTAGACAATCTGTAGACGCTTTTGTGATAAGAGACCTAAGTTAGCGCTGCTTGTGCCTAGACTCTGAGGCTGTAACCCATATCGCTAAGGCCCCCATCTGTATAGCCCCTATCTTTCACAACTCTCATTCCTCAGGTGTCGCTTCCTCTGTTGCAGCCTTTGTCGGGGGGCGATCGCTGCTCCAAGCCCACCAGGCCGCGCCGCACTCGCAGTGGTAAAACTCCTGCCACTTGCGCTGCCGGTCGAAGGTATAGACGGGCGATCGCCGGTTGAGCCATGCGGCGATCGCGGCCTGGGAGGAA
>JBHJHD010000067.1:0-29705 GCA_050331115.1 Elainellaceae cyanobacterium | reverse complement strand
ACGTTCTTGCGAAGTTGGAGAGTTTGCTTCTATCGTTATTTTCGATAATGATCTATTGGTCGAAGATCCATTGGCTGTCGATGCAATAGCGGTTGAGCCATTACCTGGCGAACCAGTACCGGGTGAAGAGCCAACCATGGGTGAAGAGCCAGTACCAGGTGAAGAGCCAGTGCCGGGTGAGCCTCCAGCAGAGGTCGAAGTTGTGCCCTACAACATCCTGACTGAAGACTTAGAAACCTATGCGCCAGAAACAGACGGCATCGACTTCTACGAGAGCTTAGAGGGCATGCTGGTTACGGTCGCAGCGCCAACAGTTGTGGGAGCAACCAACCGCTTCGGTGAAATCTACACCTACGCCGCCGGGACGCAGCCCACGGGCCTCAGCGATCGCGGCACCCTCAATATCAGCCCCGACGACTTCAATCCCGAGCGCATCCAAATTGATGCTGACAGCGCGGTCAGCCCTGTGGATGCTCCGCTAGCCAACGTTGGTGATGTCCTCACCGATGTCACCGGAGTCGTGGACTATAGCTTTGGCAACTACGAAGTAATTCCCACTCAAGTCTTCGCGGTGGTCGCGCCGGATGAAACCCCCGAGGTACCCGGTGAAATGCCCGAAGTGCCCGTAGGCGAGACACCTGAGGTGCCGGGTGAACCCCCCGAGGTGCCAGGCGAAATGCCCGAAGTGCCCGTAGGCGAGATACCCGAGGTGCCAGGCGAAGCGCCTGAAGTACCGGTCATAACTGGGCTGGTGGAAGAAGTCAGCACCCTAGCCCCCACCGATAACCAGCTCACCGTAGCTAGCTACAACGTGCTCAACCTCGACACCAACGAGGAGGACGGAGACACGGACATCGCCGATGGTCGGTTTACGGCGATCGCCGCTGACATCGTGACCAACCTCAACACGCCCGACATCATCGGCCTGCAGGAAATTCAGGACAGCGACGGCTCCGTCGTTAGCGACGTCAATAGTGCGGACCTCACCTACCAGGCCTTAATTGACGCGATCGCCCTAGCCGGAGGACCTGCCTACGAATTCATCGACACCCCCGGCATCGTTCCTGCTTCTATGGATGCCGAAGGTAACGTTGTGAGTCCCGTGGGCGGTCAGCCCGGCGGCAACATCCGCACGGGCTTCCTGTACAACCCCGATCGCGTCTCCCTCGTCGAAGAGTCAGTGGTGCCGCTGACGGACCCTGCCGACCAGGCCGTCAACCCAGACAATCCCTTCTTCGACAGTCGAATTCCGCTAGCGGCATCCTTCTTGTTTAACGGGGAAGCGGTGACCGTGGTCAACAACCACTTCTCCTCCAAGGGCGGCAGCGCGCCGCTATTTGGTCAGGTTCAGCCCTCTGTCGCCCTGCAGGATGACCCAGAGGCAGGGATCAACGGTGGCTTGGCCGAGCGCATTGCCCAAGCTGAAGCGGTGCAGGCCTTTGTAGGCGACATTCTTGCGGCGGACCCCGACGCAAACGTCGTGGCCCTGGGCGACTTTAACGAGTTTGAGTTTCTGCCGCCTCTAGAGATCTTGGAGCAAGATCTAGTCAACCTGACGAATACCCTAGCGGAGAACGAGCGCTATAGCTTCATCTTCCAGGGCAATTCCCAGTCTCTTGACCATATTTTGGTCAGCGAGAGCCTGGCCGACTTCGCCGAGTTCGACGTGGTCCATATCAACGCCGAATTTGCCGAGACGCCTGAACGGGCTAGCGATCACGATCCGCTGCTGGCTCGGCTCACGGTAGCCCCGCCGGTCGGCCTGCCGCCCACGACTCCGCCAGTTGAGATGCCGCCAGTTGAGATGCCGCCGGTAGTAGAGCCGCCGATAGTGGAGGCCCCCACCGTGGAGCCCCCCATGGTGGAATCCCCCGTGGTAGAGACGCCGGTGCTCGTTCCCCCAGTGGTCACCCCGCCGGTTATCCCACCGGTTGTGACGCCACCGGTTACGCCGCCGTCAGTGGGTCTTCCAGGTACTGACCCAGTAGACCCACTCGATGCACTAGTGCCGGGTGCCGTAGGGGGAGACATCAGCCTCGGGACAGAGCCGATCCTGTTCTAACTGACGGCCACGATTGGGTATAATCGCTGTGCTCGGCGAGGGTCTCTACAGAGGCTCATAGTCGCTCTAGAGACCTCCATCGCCGAGCAGCGATTTTATTTCTCTACCACCATGACCCACGCCACCGACATCAAAACCCTAGCTCGCTGGATGGCGGCTGACTTCAGTAACCAGGCTCAAGCGTTCGACAACCCACCAATGTTTGCCCACATTCGGGTCTGCATGCGTCCTCTGCCTGCTGATGTACTCTCGGGTACTGGGTTCTACGTAGAGCAGGCCTACGACTATGCCCTTCACCGCCCCTATCGGGCCAGAGGGCTAAAGCTGCTCGAAGTCGATGGTCACATCGAGATTGAAAACTATCTGATTAAAGATGGGGAGGCGTTCTTTGGCGCTTCCCGAGACCGAGAGCAGCTCGCTCAGCTCAGGGCCGACCAAATGGAAAAGATGCCGGGCTGCAACATGATTGTGGCGTGGACGGGGCACAGCTTCAAAGGCCAGGTTCAGCCTGGGAAGGCCTGTTTTGTAAATCGTAAAGGCCGTAATACTTATCTTGACAGTGAATTTGAGATTGACGACAAGGCGTTTGTCAGCTTAGATAGGGGGCGAGACCCAGAAACAGATGAGCACGTCTGGGGCTCTGTGGCGGGCCCATTCCAGTTCGTCCGCTGGCACACGTTTGCCGACGAGGTTGCAATTTAGCCGCAATGCCTGATCTGCCTTGGCTACCGACGCTCGCCTTTCCGCTACCCATGACGATAGGGGCGGCTGTTTTGCTGGCCTTTGCGTCTAACTGTACCAAACAGGTCAAAACTGCGGCTGCCCAGAGTAAAGCAGCTTTACCGAAGCGCGATAAAGCAACCTTGGGCGCGGCAGAAGCGGGCTCAGCCCCATCGACTTCTTCTGCGGCCCTAGATGCTGATTGTGACGCGGCACTGCCGGCAGAGGGCGTTCAGCTTCTTCCCCAGATCAAGCAAGGCAATGCGTCTGCAGGATGTCGGCGATCGCCTCGGTCAATCTCGTTCAATATTCGCGGCGATCGCTTGCCGTGATCGCTTGCCGCTAAAGCCCTTACGCCTTCAAGACCTTTGCCAGCCGCTGAATTCCCTGCTCTATCTGGCCCTCATCTAGCGCCGTATAGCCAAAGATAAACTCCCCACGGTTTGGATTCGCCAGATAGTAGCCCCGGGCGCTAGTCAAGCCAACCCCAAGCCGCTGCGCTTTTTGAATCACCGCATCATCGGGCAAATCCGTTTCGATCTTTGCCATCAGGTGGATGCCTGCGTTTTCGCCCAAAATAGTCGCCCGCGAGCCCAGGTAGCGGTTGAGGGCGCTGACGAGAACCTGCCGCCGCTGATCATAGCGGTGGCGCATCCGACGAATGTGCGCCTCGAAATGTCCTTCAGTGATGAAGTCGGCTAGAGCATACTGCTCTAGAAGCGGCGAGTAGCGATCGCACAGCCCCTTGGCCCGACTCACGATGGGCACCCAGGCGGGCGGCACGACGAGATAGCCCAGGCGCAGCGACGGGGCCAAAACTTTGGAAAACGTGCCCACATATAGGACCGTGCTTGCCCGGTCGAGCCCCTGCAGCGCTGGGGCCGGGCGACCGCTGTAGCGGTATTCACTGTCGTAGTCATCTTCTACAATCAGCGTTCCTGTGTCCTGCGCCCACTGAAGCAGCGACAGGCGACGCGATAGGGGGAGAGTGGCTCCGGTGGGGAACTGGTGAGACGGGGTGACGTAGAGTAGCTTAAGCGGCTGATGGCACTGCCTGAGGGCTTCTACATCTATCCCCTCCGCGTCAACGTGTATCCCCTGTAGGTCAGCACCCTGGCGCTGAAAGCAGTGGCGCGCGCCCCGGTAGCCTGGATCTTCCATCGCCGCCCAATCTCCTTGATCAAGGGTGAGGCGCGCAATCAAGTCCAGAGCTTGCTGAGATCCGCTCACGATGATTACCTGCTCCGCCCGACACCGCACCGCCCGAGAGCGGCCTAAATAGTCTGCGATCGCCATCCTTAGGGGCATATGCCCCGCCGCATCGGTGCTGTAGTTCAGCAGCGCGGCGGTGTTTTGGCAGTGGCGAGAGAGCAGACGCCGCCACTGCGCCATGGGAAAGTACTCAACCGTAGGGCTGCCGTATCGAAAGCTAATGTCACCGTCAGGTTCTGCCACGCTCAGCGGGGGAGCGGCTAGCAAATCGATACCAAAGCGGGAGAGCCGCATTGGCCCAACCTGCTCCGGCTGCTCCCAGGCGACCCGCTCGGGCTGTAGGTAATCATCGGGGAGCCGGGAGCTGACAAATGTCCCGGAACCGCACCGAGCCTCGAAGTACCCCTCGCTTAGCAGCAGCTCATAGCTTTGGGTTACCGTTGTCCGCGATATCTCTAGCGACTTGGCCAACGCGCGGGACGGCGGCAGCTTCTGGCTGGGCTTCAGCCGCTTCTGCAGCACCGCGAGGCGCAGTACTTCAGCAAGCTGCTGATATAGAGGCATACCGGAGGCACCGTCTAGGGAAATAACTAGATCCATCAGGGTGCTAATTGGACTGATATAGAAACCAAAAATTGGCTATTGAGCAAGGCCAATTTAACCCTTACAGTAGCGCATATAGCCGAGGTCCTGATGCATAGGACATCGGCGCGCCCAGTTGCCTAGGACGCTTAAGGCTTTGAGCCAACTGCATCGTCCTAGGCAACTGGGGCAACGCAATAGGCCAAGAGGATTAACCCTATGTCAAGTACAGAGACGCTGCGAACTACCGACCGAAGCAAGCTCAAAACCCGCCCCCAGCGCGGCCATATTGACCGGGCGCTCATTGACCAAATTCTAGACGAGGCCCTCGTGGTCCACGTGGGATTTGTGATTGATGGTCAGCCCTATGTGATTCCCATGGGTTATGGGCGAGACGGCGATCGCCTCTACATTCACGGGTCAACCGCGAGCCGGATGCTAAAAAGCCTAGACACAGGACTCGACGTCTGCGTCACGGCGACGCTGCTCGATGGCATTGTGCTGGCGCGATCGCTCTTTCACCACTCAATGAACTACCGCTCGGTGGTGCTGTTTGGTCGCGCGATGCGAGTTGAAGCTGAAGACGAGAAGGCCCACGCGCTTGAGGTGCTGTCGGAGCACATCGTTCCAGGGCGATGCGAGCAGGCCCGAAGAGCAACCGCTCAGGAAATCAAGGCCACGAGCGTGTTGGCGTTTCCGATTGAAGAAGGCTCCGCCAAAATCCGCAGCGGTGAGCCTGTGGACGCTGCCGAGGATTACGCCCTGCCGGTTTGGGCGGGGGAGCTGCCGCTCAAATTGGTGGCCGGAGCGCCCATTCCAGATTCAAAGCTGCCTGCTGATATTGCAGTTCCTGAGAACGTGAGCCACTATCAACGGGGGCAGTGAGGTCTACTGCATCAGCGATTCATATCGCGCTTCATCTGCTCAAGCTCCTTCTCAGTTTCCCAGTCTTTGAACGACTGCTCAAGCGGATCAGGGCCCTTAGGCGAAGTGCTGCTAAAGGAGTAGCCCGAGGGCTGAGACCAGCCCGGCGTCTGGGAAGCCTTAGCCTTTGACGCCGTGCGGGCTGCCTCTGCCTGCTTCAGCTTCTCCTTTAGCTCCTCACGGCGCTTACGGGTCCGCTGCGCCAGTTCCTTAGACTGGACGATGCGCTGCTGCACGCCTTTCATTTTGCCCCAGAGCTGGTTTCCCTGCCGCAGCAGCGCCGCCTCCCGCTCCTCAGCCGCGCCCGCTAAATCCAGCCGCCCTGCCGACTTGGCTTTTTGAATCCGCTCATGCCAGCGCTGCACCTCTTGAGCCGTGGCCAAGATATCGTTTTGCAGCTGCTTCTCGCGCGTTTGGAAGTTGGCAATTAGGCGGAGGGTTTCAGCCTCCTGCTCCCGCAGCTGCTCATCAAGCGCCTGCAGCTCAAGGTGCGGGTTGTTGCGCAAAAACTCTTCCAGCCGTGTTTCTAGGAAGCGGCTCAGGTCTTCGAATAGGCCCATCGGGGTTATTAAATGCGTTGACCGATATAGATAGAGCGTACCTCACCATTGCGGCGAATTACCGCTTCGTCCTGAGATATGGACACCAGGCTCCAGCCGCTGCCGCCGATCGCCTCCCCGACTCGAATGCGGCGGGCGCCATCGTCAAACTCAAAAATTGCGGCAGAGCGATCGCCAAGCTGCAGCAGACCGACCAGGACGTGGGGCGAAGGCGAGATATTGGGGACGACTGGGGCTTCGGGGGCAGCGGGTGAGGGCGTCTCGGTTGTGGCGGGAGCCGGGGCTGTTGGCGCCACTACAACCGGCGGAGCCGCGGGCGGGGGTGCCGCTGGTGGAGCCGCCGGGGCGGGCCGGGGCGCAGCCGGCGCGAGACGAATAGGGGTCGTCTGCACCGGGACTGCCGGCAGCAGCGGCAGGGATGATACTGCTGGTGGTGCCGGCAGGCCGGCAGCAGGACTGGCAGTGGGGGGGGGCAATATAACGCTAGAGGCCCCGGCGAAAGGATCAGCAGACAAAAGCGAGCTGCGCTTAGAGCCGTCGGCGGCTACACCCGGCGCGAGCGCCGCTCCCTCAGATCCCTCAGGCGTCTGACGCTCAATCGTTTCTAGAGATTGATCTAAATAGGCCAAAAACGCCTCGTCCTCAGGCGCTGGCGCCGGGTCAGGCCTTTCTAGCAGAGGCTCCGCCGTCTGACGTCCGTTTAGCGCGATGCCCAAGGCTAGCGACAGCCCTAGGCAAAGCCCCATGGCGATCGCCGGAAAAATTCCCCACAGCATTACCAGCGAGTCGAGGGAGGTGGATGAATTGCCCATCTCAGCGTCCTTGGCCTGGGGCGACGGCATGAAGACGTTGGTGGTAAATGAGGAGCCTGCGCCGCTGGCGTAATCAGCAGGATGGGGCGGAGCGCCGTCCAGCAGGTAGTCAACATCCTCAAAAACTTCGTCAATTACCTGGGTTGCAGAGGCTTCGAGGGCCGCACTATCGACCCGCTTGACGATGCCGTGGCGCGATCGCGCGGGTGACTTCGGCGAGGCTGGTCGCGGCGCAGGCGATAGCTCATCGGAGGAGGTCGATACGGCCGAAGCTGACGTATCGATAGGGTCATCTGCGGCGTAGAGCGTTAGCGCAGATGAGCGATTGGGCAGTTGATGGTTAGCATCCTGAGGCATCGGCTGTCTATTGCGTTTAGGACGTCACTAAATGTGGAATAGCCACTCGAACGGATAGCCTTGCACGCTGGCTTCCAAGTGAAATGACTGATTTTCTAAGATGCAGCACCTGACGCTACGGTTGATTTTAACCCACGGCGGCTGCGAACTTCGAGATATATTAGCAGAGCATTAATATCGGCGGGGTTAACGCCGCCGATTCGGGTGGCCTGTCCTACCGTGAGGGGCCTCACCTGCATGAGCTTCTCTCGCGACTCCTTCGAGAGGGTTTCAATGCCGCTGTAGTCTAAGTCGGGGGGCAGCGGACGATTGGCCTGGCGGCTGACCTGGTCAATCTGGTTTTGCTGGCGCTGGATGTAGCCTGAGTACTTGATATCGATTTCTGCCCCCGCCTGCTCAGCTTTGTTCAGCGCCGCGTTACCTAGCCCGTAGTGAGTCAAATCGCAATAGTGAAAGCCAGGACGGCGCAGCAGCTCCGCCAGCGTAGCTGAGCCTTTAATGCGCTGTCCGGTTTGAGCCGCGATCGCCTCCCCAACTTCCTCGTGGCCTTTGACCCGCGTTGACGCTAGCCGCGCCTTCTCCGCCGCAATGTTGGCCTGCTTGCGCTCAAACAGCGTCCAGCGACGATCGTCAATCAAGCCCAGCTCGCGGCCCAATGGCGTCAGCCGCTGATCGGCGTTATCAGAGCGCAGGATGAGCCGATACTCAGACCGGGAGGTGAGCATTCGGTAGGGCTCCCGCAGGTCCTTGGTGCACAGGTCATCGAGCAGGGTGCCGATGTAGCTCTGCTCCCGGGGGAAGGTTTTCATCGCCTGACCGCGGACAAAGCGGGCGGCGTTGATGCCCGCTACGATGCCCTGGGCCGCGGCCTCTTCGTATCCCGTGGTGCCGTTCACCTGCCCCGCGGCAAAGAGCCCCTCCACCCGCTTGGTCATCATCGTCGGGTAGCACTGGGTGGCCGGCAGATAGTCATATTCCACCGCGTAGGCCGGGCGCATCATGCGGCAGTTCTCCAGGCCGGGGAGCGATCGCAGCATCTGCAGCTGTAGCGACTCGGGCAGCCCCGTCGAGAATCCCTGAATATAGAGCTCAGGAATGTCCCGTCCCTCAGGCTCAATAAAGATTTGGTGGGACTCTTTATCGGCAAAGCGGACGACTTTGTCCTCGATGCTGGGACAGTAGCGCGGCCCTTTGGAGTCGACCCAGCCGCCATAGATGGGAGACAGGTGCAGGTTGTCTCGAATGAGCTTGTGGGTTGCCGGCGTCGTGCGCGTCAGGTAGCAGTTCATCTGCTCCTGCTCCACCCAGGCCTCGGGGTCGAAGCTAACCCAGCGCACCTCCTCGTCGGGGGGCTGGGGCTCCAAACCGGCGTAGTCCACGGTGCGGCGATCGACGCGGGCCGGGGTGCCGGTCTTCAGCCGCCCGGTTTCAAACCCCAGCCGGTTTAGGGTCTCCGTCAGCCCCACCGCGGCAAACTCTCCGGCGCGGCCGGCGGGCATAGACTTGCGGCCTACCCAAATGGTGCCCCCCATGAAGGTCCCCGTCGTGAGGATAACGCTGCGGCAGCGAAACGCCGCCCCAAAGTACGTCTCCACGCCTAAGACTTCGTCGTTTGACCCCAGCACTAGGTCCGTCACCATGCCCTCGCGCACCACGAGGTTTTCCTGCGCCTCCACCACTTCCCGCATCACCCGAGAATACTGACGCTTGTCGGTCTGGGCCCTGAGCGCCCACACGGCAGGACCGCGCGAAAGGTTGAGCACCCGCTTTTGCAGGTAGGTGCGATCGGCCATCTTACCGATTTCGCCCCCTAGGGCGTCTACTTCATGGGTGAGCTGAGATTTGGCGGGCCCGCCCACCGCTGGGTTGCAGGGCTGCCAGCCGATGCGGTCTAGGTTGAGGGTGAGCATGAGGGTCCGGCAGCCCAGGCGAGCGGCAGCCAGCGCCGCTTCGCAGCCCGAGTGGCCGGCGCCAATGACAACCACGTCAAATTCGTCTTGAAAGTCTAGCCTGGGTGTAGTCATTCGTTAGCCCGCCGGGTCATCCTCTATCGTAGATCAAACTGCTGAACCACGGTTTGGGTGGATAGGGTTAGGTCTGCTGCGACCCCGACATAATCTGCTGCAGCGAGCTGAGCCCCTTCTTCAGGCGACGCGACACGGTGACAACGCTGACCCCCAAACGCTCCGCGGTCTCTCGCTGGGTCAGGTCATGCAAAAACACAAACTCTAAAATCTGGCGGGTGCGGTTTTCAAGCTGCACCATGCCCTGCTGTAGGCGAATCCGGTCTTCTTGAGCGAGCTGAAAGCTGCGGTAGCGGGCGTCAGGAATCAAATCGCCCAGGCAGGTGGCGCCGTCCTCTTCGTCATAGGCCGGAGCATCTAAACTGAGGGGCGATCGGTTGCGGTAGGAGAGCTTTACCTCCTGCCACTCTTCAATAGAAACCCCTAGGGCGTCTGCCATTTCTAGGTCGGTGGGCTGGCGGTTGAGCTGAATGCGCAGCTCCCGAGCCTTTCCCGAGGCCTTATGCTGCAGCGCCTGCCAACGGCGGGGAATGCGCACGGTGCAGCCCTTGTCCCTTAAATAATGCTGAATCTCTCCGCGAATGTAGGGCAGCGCGAAGGAGCTGAAGGCATTGCCTTTGGAAATATCAAACCGCTCGATGGCGTTGATTAACCCGAGGCTGCCCACCTGCACCAGATCGTCGTAGGACTCTGTGCATTGGTTAACCCAATGGTGAGCTTCGCGCCGCACCAGACCATAGTTCAGCTGCACGAGCTGGTTTCTCAAATCGAGGGAGGGCGATCGCCGGTACTCAGATAGCAGCACCAGGCTCTTACTGCGGACTGTGGTCTGTTCTGTGGTTACCATAGGGTAGATGCGGGTAGCTGCACGCGGATTTTGGGGGACTAACGCTCGGCTATCTCGAGGATTCTAGCGGGGATCGAGTCTTGCGATCGAGGCTAGCAATCGGACTTTGGTAGTCAGGGCGCTGCCGCTGGCTGATTATGGCACCGGCAGAACATTGCCATCATTCTATACTCTAAGCGTTGATTGCGTGAAATCACTGATTTCAATAGCTAACATACAATGTACCTGCGATGGGCAAAGCAAAGCTTTTGTGAAGAATCCAAGCGCTTCACAGAAGATGGCTCTTCTGCAAGGTGTGCTTGGCTGTGCATATTTACCGAAGTATGGGGGCACCCGTCTATAGAACCCAAATCGACACCGCTTGTTCCCAAATTTTTTCTAAATTTGGTAGATAGTTTCCTGATAGCCTCAATTTCGTCTTGGCTGGCTCTATTCCTCCCCCGACCCTATGAGCAATAACTTTTTATCGATTTGGCGGCAGGAGCTGCAGGATATTTTGCGGGGCGCTTCTGGAGGATTTCTGTTTGGTATCCCCCTGCTCTATACCGTTGAGGTCTGGTCTATTGGCTCTTCAGCAGCGGCCCCTCAGCTGCTAGCGGTGCTGGGGGCGACGTTCATGGTGGTGCTGCTGCTGACCCAGGCGGTAGGGTTTCGCCGCACCCTGACCCTGCATCCAGTTGACGCCCTGCTCGAGAGCATCGAGGCCCTGGGCATTGGAATTATCTGCGCTGCGATCGCCCTAGTGCTGCTGCGGCGCATCACGCTAGACACGCCCCTGAGTGAGACCCTGGGCAAGCTGGTGTTTGAGGGGGTGCCTTTTTCTCTCGGCGTGGCCCTAGCCCGCTCTACCCTAACCCAGAGAGGCGACAGCCGCAGGCCCCTGCAGGGTCAGGGCCGCTTGCCGACGGACGAGGCTGCCAGTGCAGACAACGCCCTGGCCGCATCATCTCTGCGGCTTAGCGAAACGCTAATCGATCTAGACGCCACGCTGCTGGGGGCAATCCTGATTGCCTTCAGCATTGCCCCAACGGAGGAGATTCCTATTTTGGCAGCAGCCATTCCGCCACTGTGGCTGCTGCTGATCATAGCGGCATCCTTAGTGCTCTCCTATATGATCGTATTCGCCTCTGGTTTTGCCGATCGCTGGGAGCGACAGCAGCGCGGCCTGCTGCTCGGACCGGCGACGGAAACCCTAGCGGCTTACTTAATGGCGCTGGCTGCGTCGCTAGTAATGCTGATTTTCTTCCAGCAGCTCAGCCTTCAGGACCCTTGGCAAGAGTGGCTGAGCAATGGGCTAGTGCTGGGCTTGCCGGCTTCGGTGGGCGGGGCGGCGGGGCGCATTTTACGGTAATGATTAAGTTACCCCGCTGTCATCACTACCCCGCTACCATCACGTTCATCTCCTCCGGAGCCACGTGAGCGTCAATGACCACCCCATCGCGAAACCACACCACGCGGCGGCTCAGCTTGGCCACCTCGGGCTCATGGGTTACCATCACCAGCGTCATTCCAGCGCTGTTAAGCTTTCGAAGAATTTCCATCACTTCCTGGGTCGTTTGGGTATCCAGAGCCCCAGTTGGCTCATCCGCGAGCAGTACTACAGGCTCATTCACAATGGCGCGGGCGATCGCCACGCGCTGCTGCTGTCCACCGGAAAGCTGGTTGGGTCGGTTGTTCAAGCGATTACCTAGCCCTACCTGCTCTAGGGCATGGGCCGCGCGATCGCGTCGCTCGCTAGCCGACACGCCTGCGTATACCATCGGCAGCATTACGTTTTCGATGGCCGCCAGCTGGGGCAGGAGGTGAAATTGCTGAAATACAAAGCCCAGCTTGCGGTTGCGGATATGAGCTAGCTCGTCGTCACTCAGGCCCGCGACGTCAACTTCATCGAGGTAGTAGCGTCCGGAGGTGGGGCGGTCAAGGCAGCCGATGACGTTCATAGCGGTAGATTTGCCGGAGCCCGAGGGGCCCATAATAGCGCAGTACTCCCCCGCTTCGATGGTGAGGTCAACCTGGTCTAGAGCCCGGACTTCAGTATTGCCGGAGCCGTAGGTTTTGCAGACTTGCTCTAGGCGGACAATGGTTTTGGGCATGGTGCTGACTCATAGACTACACTGGCTAAGACATGGCTACGATGTCCCCTATAGGCTCTATTGTAAGATCTCTAAATTACGCTCTGTAGGTGCTGCAGTCGGGAACGCTTCCTTAAACCCAAACGAGGTTTAGCTATTCAGTCAGCGCTTTACAGTAAATAATTTTGTCTGCCCCTGGCTCATAGAAGTCCCGAATTTGCGCCTCTTCACGGTAGCCGCATTTGCGGTAGAAGGCTCGCGTTTGCTCGAACTCTGCTATCGTTTCTGCCAGCAGCAGGTGCGCGCCCCGAGCGAGCAGCATCTGTTCAACATGGCGGATCAATTTAGCACCGCGTCCTTGCCCTTGGCAGTCGGGGCGTATCGCGATAAACAGCAGGTTCCAGGTTCCATTCGTCATCCGCTCGGGCACGCAGTACGCAACCCCTAGGATGCCTTTCTCTT
The DNA here is from genome assembly GCA_050331115.1 of Elainellaceae cyanobacterium. Lineage (GTDB taxonomy): Bacteria > Cyanobacteriota > Cyanobacteriia > CAKZMO01 > CAKZMO01 > JBCCAG01. Next base: position 17,071 of record JBHJHD010000067.1, on the reverse strand, counting down.
CGTCCTCATCGGTGAGCCAAAACTCTCCGGTGTCGCTGTTTCCGCTGAGGTAACCGGCTAGCATTCCGCTGAGCATCTCTAGCTCATCTGGCTGAAATAGCCCCAGAGAATCGGCTAGGGCTATCAGCGCCGTGGCATCGACAGGGCTCGAAGGGCGAATCATCGGCAGTTCTGGTGCATGACTTCTATGCTGGCTGCACAAGCATAGCCTGTACTCGTCCAGAGCGTGAATGGGATCGGAATTGTTATCTTTAGCGCAGCCCCGAGAGCATGACGCCAATACCGACAATGCCAGCGAACCAGGCTGCACTGCGGATTCCGATAATGCCGAGGATATAGGTGACGGCGTGAACAACCCGCGCGACGAGGAATAGGGTAGCGCCGAGCCGAGTTGCTCCGGTGGATATACCGGCGATCGCCAGCACCAGCACGACCGGCGCGAACATAATCAGATTTTCTCTGAGGTTCAAAATTGCCCGATCGATCCGCCCGGCTAGAGCAGTATCGGGCTTCTTTTCTTCCCGGTTAGAGAGCGCATACTTCGGTCCCGCCGTCAGGTCGACGTGGAGCTGTTGCACCATAACCAGCGCAAAGAGCAGCAAAACGCTGCCTAAGAGTGTCCAAAGTTCTGTGGTCATTGTTCCTAAAAATAGAAATTATTGGAAAGTAAAAGAACTTAAAGATTCCCCAAGTAGGGCGGATTAAGACGTCAGTGAACTAACCGAAACGTCATCAGCGGACTTGTCAATCGTGATTTGTCGTCTAATTTGCATTGGAATTTGCATTGGTATTACCTCAGGTTTAAGCGCGCTATGCGGCGATCGCCGTCACAGGCATCTGAATTTCCACCACCATTTCTGATTCATGACCCAGCTTGGGGGGCACCACAAACACCTCCCGCCCCGGACCCGCTAGCGCATACTGCTGAGTTTCTACCCAGGTGCCAATTGCGCTATAGCCGTGAACGCCGTTTTCAGGGCCACCAAAGCGGATTGCCGTGGCGGCGGTTTCCACTGCGGGCAGCTCCCGGACGGCCATTGACAGGCCATGGGACAGCGGCACTGTGACGTCTAGCTTGTGATCAAGCAAAAAGCCGAATTCAATGTCCCAGTCGTGGTCCTCATACAGTTCGCTGTGAATCACGGCGGCGAAGCGACCCAAGGACTTGGCCTTCACATGCTTAGGCACGACCTGGCCCATATGAGCGATGATCGCGAGACTATCCGCAATGCCCCTGAAGGTTTGCCGCAGCGACAGAAAGGGCTGAGCGGGGAGCGGCTTCAACACAACGTCGTCTTGAAACTGCCCCTGGTGCTCAATCTGCTGAAGCCGGGACTCCACAGCCCGGAGGCGGACTGCTTCGGTTTGAATGGTTTGCTCAATCTGCGCCTTTTTGAGCGCCAGCATCCCCCGAATTTCCTCGGGGGACACCTCGTCTTCAACCAGGTGCTTCACCTGATCAAGTGAAAGCCCTAAGTCCTTGAGGGCAAGGATGCGGTTGAGCTGGGCGAGCTGGTGCACGCTGTAGTAGCGATAGCCGGTGTCGCGATCGCTGTAGATGGGCGTAAACAGGCCGATGTCGCCGTAGTAGCGAAGCTGGCTAGCTGGCACCTGGGCAATTTTTGAAAACTCACCGATGCGAAACATCCTGACGTCCTGAACTTTGTTCTCAGCGCTGATGATTGCAGTCTAGAGTTTCAAGCGGCTTGAAGGTCAAGGGGTTGTCTCTTTTTTAGGACAGCGCCCTTCAAGTAAATCAGCGGGCGGGCTGATGCCGGTTATGGTTCGGCGGTTCTCCAGCGAGGCAGAGAAAAACTTGATCGAAACGTTTGATGGTTCATCAGTGGAGTGAGAGGGCTGCGATCGCCTACGACGCTAGGCTGAGATGGGACACTCTGGCGCGCTCGGTAGGTATAGCCGACAGCAGCCGGACAGGAATCCGAATAGTAAATTTTGTTCCGCTGTCAGGGTCAGAGCAAAATTCAAGCTCGCCTTTGTGCCTTTCAGCAATGATCTGATAGCTAATAGACAGTCCCATCCCCGTTCCTTTACCGATAGGCTTGGTTGTGAAGAAAGGGTCAAAAATGCTTGTCTGATTTTCTCGGGCAATGCCAAGGCCGTTATCGAAAATCGTGATGTCTATCCAATTCTCCTTGAACATTGCCGTACTGATCACGATTTGAAAAGCATAGTCTAGGCTCTCTTCGTAGGTGAGCGCCGCGGCCTTATCCTCTATGGCATCAATGGCGTTCGAGATGATATTGATGAAGACCTGATTGAGCAACCCTGGATAGCACTCAACCGGTGGAACATTAGTGTAATCTCTGACCACCTGAATTCTAGGATGCTCAGGGCTAGCCTTCAGGCGATGCCCCAAAATCACGAGGGTGTCGTTAAGCCCCCTGTGAACGTCAGCCACTTTGGTCTCAGATTCGTCTATACGCGAAAAGTTTCGAAGCGATTGAACGATGTCGCAGATGCGCTCGCCGCCCATTTCAATAGAAGCTAGGACCTTTGGCAGATCGTCCTGAATAAAACTCAGGTCGATTTCCTGCACTTTTTGCCGAACTTCTAGCGCTGGAGTAGCGTAGCTCCGCTGGTAAATGTCGACCAAATCCAGCAGGTCTTGAGTGTATTTTTGGATGTAGGTTAAATTGCTGTAGATAAATGTAGTTGGGTTATTGATTTCGTGGGCGATACCCGCCACCAGCCGTCCGAGGCTAGACATTTTCTCCTGCTGCACCATCTTCAGCTGGGCTTGGTTTAGCTCCTCTAGCGTCTGGGTTAGCTTTTCGTTAATTTCCTGATGCTGCCGCAGCAGTTGATCGGTAAATTTGCTGTAGCCATTGAGTGCCTGTGCTAAAACACCGACCTCGTCGTGGCTAATGATGGGAACCTGCAGCCCCAAATTAGCGTTTCGAATTGACTGCTGGGTCCGGTAGGTCATATCCCTTAAGGGACGGCACAGGGTCCGGCTAATCCATTGCATCAGGGCTAGTCCAAGCGCCATAGACAGCACGATGCTAGCGAGCATGACGAGTATTTGAACGCCGTGGGTCCGCTGAAGCAGCAGTAGCGATTGTGCCTGCTCCTCGCGCGCGGCCTCAGATAGCGCGGCAATCTGATCTAAAAAATCGTCTAAATTTGTGAGGAATTCTCCTTGGTTCAGCGCAATCAGCTCTGCCTGGAGCAGCGGTATCTGCTTGGCTTCGATGGCGTTAGGATAGATTTTCTCCAGCAGCGCATCAAACTGGTTGATGTAGTCCGCTATAGCGCCTTCATAATCTCTCAAGATCTGTGCCGCAGCCGCAGCCTCTGCTGCGGTCACGTCATCTCGCTTACGTTGTCGGCTGAGGTTAAATTCCTCTGATTGCCTGAGGGTTTGCCAATTTTGCTTAAATTCCTGATAGTCTTCTGCCAGGTGAGAGAAGGCTGCCGATATTTCAGCGTCCGTAGCATTATCCCAGTTTTTGCCAACCGCAGGCTGGTTGTGAATGGCTAGCTCAAGCAGACTTCCCTTCAAGTCGCTGACTATCCCGACATCTTCGATTGCCTCTGCCTGGCTATCGAGGGTAGCCTGTCTGGTCTGCTGAGAAACCAGGAAACTTGTGGTGATGCCTGCGATCGCAAGCAGGAAGGAAGCGCCATAGCCAGCACAAATTTTTTGATCCAGCGACCAGCGGCTGAATCGCCCCCTAAAACCTTTCTTCGCCATGGTTTGTATATCTACGCCTACATTTAGAGCTGCTGCCTGCTGCCCTATGACAACAAATGTGAGACCATTGCACGCATCGCCTAAGATCTTGGGGGCCTACTGTTGATGAGCAATAGGCCATAGATCGCAACCTTAGGTTTCCATGCAATACACAAATTGTAACGACCCGTCGCCAACAATCTGGCAGCGCAGTCGATCTGCTTCGTAGATACACACGCTAGGCGGCGCAATTTAGCTTGAGCCATACGCCACCGCCGTACTACAAGCTAGTGTACAGGACTCGTCACTGTAATGTGACGGATGCTACTCTTTACTGATTGTGATAAGCAGCAGCGATAAGCGTTTATTACGCTCAAAGATTCAGCGTCTCCAAGTTTAATCAGGCCCTATATTCGTTACGCCCTAGGCTTACTCCTCCCAATACTCACTACTCCCCATACAATAAATATTGCGCTGGCCCAGCTGCCTAGGACAGTGCGAACGGCTTAAGGCCTCGATGTTTTGTAGGCACCTGGGCACGCAAATGTCTTAGTGCATTAGGACATTTACTCTAGTCGTGCACACCGATAAATCTGAATATGGACGATAAAACGGTACTGATTACCGGGGCCAGCAGCGGCATTGGCGAGGCCTGCGCCCGCATTTTTGCTCAAGCCGGGGCCAGGCTCATTCTCGCTGCCCGTAGAGGCGATCGCCTGCAGGCCCTGGCCCAGTCACTTACGGGAGCCTCAACCCACTTACTGACTCTAGATGTCCGCGATCGCAGCGCCGTTTGCCAAGCGATCGCAGACCTGCCGGCGGACTGGCAAGCTATCGATGTGCTAGTGAACAACGCTGGCCTCAGCCGAGGCTTAGATAAACTGCACGAAGCCGAGATTCAGGACTGGGAGGAGATGATTGATACCAACGTTAAGGGGCTGCTCTACGTGACGCGGGCCGTGGTGCCCGGCATGGTATCGCGCCATCAGGGCCACGTGATCAACCTGGGCTCTATTGCCGGTCACGAGACCTACCCCGGCGGCAGCGTCTACTGCGCCACTAAATCCGCCGTGATGTCGCTCACCGAGGGATTAAAGCTCGACCTGCTAGGAACCCCTGTCCGCGTTTCCGCCGTCGACCCTGGCCTTGTCGAAACCGAGTTCAGCGACGTGCGCTTTCGAGGAGACCAGGATCGCGCCAGCGCCACGTACCAAGACATGACGCCCCTCACGCCGCAAGATATCGCCGAAATCGTTCTGTTTTGCGCCACCCGCCCGCCTCACGTCAACATCAGCGATATTCTGGTGCTGCCCACCGACCAGTCCAGCGCCACCCGCGTTCACCGCCAGGCAGACTAAAGGCACCGCAATGGAGTATTAATGGTGACGTAGCGTTTTTCTGCGCCCCATGCGCTCTTCCTGGTTCGACCCCTACCTATGGATTCACCTTGCCGGGCTCGCCGCTGTGCCGCTGTGGCTAGAGCTGTGCTTTGTCGGTCTAGCTCTCGGTGAACCGCTATTTCCTTCAGCCCTCGAGCTGGGCATCATCACTGCTTTTGGGGCGCTGCCTATCCTGTGGATGCAGTGGCGGGCTCCCTTTTACATCTTCAGCATTTTGGTCGCCGCGCTGCCGCCGGAGCAGCTCAGCGACGCCCAGCGTCGGCTGCTGCCGTTCTTTAAAGGGGTAGTGCCTCGGCTGCTGGCCCTAGCCGTTGCCGTGGGCCTAGTGGCCCTGCTCTGGCAGCTAGATCGCGTTGTGCCCCTTGCAGTGCCGGCAGCGCTGCAGTGGCCTTTGCCTCAGCGGCGCTGGTTCGGTTTGGGAATGGCGGCGATCGCCTTTCTGCTGGTAAACCTGTTTACCCAGGTGCCCGTGAGCGTACTGCGGGTGATGCTGGTCTCGGAGCGGGCGGTGACTAACGTAGCGCCCTACCCCATCGACAAAGTTGCGCAGGAGTTCACCCTGCTGGGACTGCGGGTCCCTCGCCTCTTGCCCCGGCTAGCTTCTGCTCCAGCGGTCAAGGCGGATGTGGCAGAGACCGATTAGTCCCGGCAAACCGTATCGGCTGTCACTGCCCTAAAAAGCCGCATAGGCTATCTTAAGAACAAAGGCAGCAATAGTGAAAACTCACTGGTGTTAGCTCAATTCATTGGGATTTATCTATGAACATAGTGTCTATAGATATAGATCGATAGACCAGATTGAGTTCGAGCCCGCTCACTCGCCTGATTTACTATAGAACTGAGTTTAAGAGGTTGATACGACTATGCCATCTCTATCCCGCCCCGACACCGACGTTCCCGCCTGGGAAAGCTTAAAAAAGGCGATCGCCAACAGTTCAGGGTTCCAGCGGTGGCAGCTGCAGCGCGAGCAGGCCGGTGCTAGCCTCGACGACCTTGTCTTGCTCTATCTGCGCGAGACCCTAGAGACCCTAGCTTACTAACCGCTGCAGTCTGGACGCTAGAACCTGGGCGCTCCAGCGGGGCACTCTGCAGCAGGACGCTACAGGATGCGCTCAATCCAGTCTCCCACCTGCTGCTGTAGCTCCACCAGTTCCTCAATGTCGCGATAGGCCCGCTGGAATTCGACGATATCTACATGCATCTCTTGAGTCGGGTAATTTTGAATTAGCTCGATTGGCGTGATCTGCTCATCGTCGCTTGCCGAGAGCACCAGCGCCCCCCGCAGCGCCTGGCGATCGCCCCGGCGCGAGCGGGTATGGACCGCTCGGCTGGCCCGGTCGAGCACTGCATCTCCAGCAGGGTTGTTGAGCGCACGACTGAGTAAGACCGGGCTGACGCTGACGTCTCGGGTGAGCATGTCCCGCATCTCACCGGCGGGGTAGCCGCTCAGGCGGAGGTAGGGCCGCAGGTCGGATGATACCTCTCCCGTCTCCGCCAGCAGCGTCAGGTCTTCGACGGCGACGGAGCGCTGAAAGGCACGATATTTCAAGACTACTGACTCGGCAGCAGCGGCGGGTAGCGTCAGCCCTAAGCCCACGGCGCCGGAGACCGCGAGCCCAATTGCAGCCGCGTGACCCCAGGAGCCGATGCGGCCTCTAGCCATTGATAACGATAGCGCTGACGATAATAGCGGTAAGCAAGTCTGCACTGGAGTCCTCCCCCGTATGCTGCATGGGCTGCGCTGTATAGATTTGGTCAGCCGAGACGCAGCGATTCCGCAAATCATAGGCTCATCCGGCGGCGCTTCCCAGCTTTCGATTTTCCACCCTTTAAATTTTGCAACATTCTGCAGCATCTTCGGCCCGCTGCTGTCCAGTATTCTAGCTGTCTATTGAATAATGTTAGGGTTTCCCCATGCCCTGTAAGCTTAATAGGCACAGTTGATGAATTATGACAATGGACATGCAACGGTGGGTTAGTCAACAGGCTCAGCAGATCCGCTTGCCTCACGCCCTATCTCGGGCCTCAAGGCCCCTTACGGCTTCCCTAGGGTTAGCCCTAGCCCTCACGATAGGCCCCAGCGAGCTGCCAGCTATAGCCGAGGCCCCACGCTCCGGCGGGGCGATCGCCCAGGTGCCCGCGAGAGCAGCAGTTCTCCACGTCAACCCAACTTTGGGTGCCGACGCCGACGGCGGCGGCAGCGAAACCCGGCCCCTGCGCACTATCAGCTATGCGTTAGAGCAGGCTAGCGGCACAACGGTCATCCAGCTGGCTCCCGGCACCTACACCGCAGACAGCGGCGAACAGTTTCCGCTGCGGCTCAGGCCTGGGGTCATTCTCCTGGGCAATGAGTCGAACGACGGCGAAACCGTTTCGATCATTGGCGGCGGCACTTTCGTTACGGGGATGCTGGGTCCCCAGAGCGCCACGCTGGTTGCCTCCGACGACAGTGAGATTCGCGGCCTGACCATCACCAACCCTACAACTCGGGGAACGGGCGTCTGGGTAGAGTCCGTCAACCCCATCAACCCGCTGATTCGCAACAACACCTTTACCAACAGCTCGAGAGACGGTGTATTTATCAACGGTTCCGCCGTGCCCACCATCGAGCGTAACCGCTTCGTCCGCAACGAAGACAACGGTATTTCCTTGACCCGTGAAGCGGGCGGCACCATCCGCAACAACGAGTTTGTAAACACGGGCTTTGGCCTCGTGGTGAGCGACTCTGCAGCCCCCGTGATTGAAGGGAACGAGATTCGGAGCAACATCGACGGTGTGGTGACTACGACAAACTCTCGCCCCGTGCTGCGCCAGAACGTGATTCGGAACAACATCCGGGACGGTCTTGTGGCTATTGGCAATGCTCGCCCAGATCTCGGGACCGAAGAAGCGCCCGGTGAAAACATCATTGCCAACAATGGTCGCTACGCCATCCACAACGCAACCCGCAGCGGTTCGGTACTCGCGGTGGGGAATCAGGTCAACGAGGAGGAAATTGAGGGCGACGTCGAATTTGTAGCCCGCTTCATTGGCTTTGCCGATGCGCAGGGTCACTGGGCACAGCCCTACATTGAGGCGCTGGCGGCCCGGGAGATCATTGGCGGCTTCCCCGACGGCACCTACCGCCCCAACGAGCCCGTCACCCGCGCCCAGTTCGCTGCCATCATCAATAAGGCATTCACGTCGACGCCTACGAGATCGGGCCAAGACTTCGTGGACATCCAGCAGAGCTTCTGGGGCTACGACGCAATCCAGGCGGCTTACCGCAGAGGCTTTCTGTCGGGCTACCCGGGGCAGGTGTTTCTCCCCAGCCGCGAGATTCCCCGCGTTCAGGTGCTGGTTTCCCTGGCGAGCGGCCTAGATCTAAATACGGCCGACGCCGCATCGCTCAACAAGTACCAGGACGCCACCGAGATTCCAGACTGGGCGACAGCGGCGATCGCCGCTGCGACCCAGCAGAATCTAGTGGTCAACTACCCCACGACGACCCAGCTCAACCCCAATACCCAGGCCACGCGAGCCGATGTGGCGGCGTTTGTCTACCAGGCGCTTGTACAGGCAGATCAGGCGGACCCCATCGAGTCTGAGTATCTGGTGACCTTTCCCTAAAGGCACGTTTGGGAGACGGGAGCTCAGCCCGAGCGCGCGCCCAAGGTTAAATATCAGAAGACATGATACAAGTAGGCATCCCCTTTGGCCCTAGAATTAGGGGATGCCTACTTTCTGTTGAAATCGCATGTCGTTTTTGCTAAAGCTCTCGCGCTGGATAGACCGGCTGAGCGAAGGCCTGGGCTGGTTGACCCTAGGGCTGACCTTGGTGATGGTAGCGGTGGGAGCCTACAACGCCATCAGCCGCTATCTAGGGCGATTCATCGGCGTCAACCTCAGCTCTAACCTCTACATCGAGGTGCAGTGGTACCTGTTTAGCCTGATTTTCTTGCTGGGGGCAGCCTACGTTCTTAAGCGCGGTGAGCACGTGCGCGTCGATATTCTCTATAGCCGCCTGTCGCAGCGCGGCAAAGCAATTGTCGATCTGCTGGGGACGCTGCTGCTGCTGCTGCCGCTCTGCGCGGTCATCGTCGTCTATTCCCTACCGTCGGTAATCAACTCTTGGCAGATTAAAGAGGGCTCCTCCGACCCGGGCGGTCTGGCCCGCTATCCTCTGAAGGCCATGCTGCTGGTTGCCTTTACGCTTCTGGCGCTGCAGGGTCTCTCAGAGGTCATCAAGCAAGCTGCGATTATCTCTGGTTATCAGCAGGAGGAGCGCCATGGCTGATTACCTCGGGCTGCTCATGTTCCTTGGGGCGCTGCTGCTGATTTTCACGGGCTACCCCGTGGCCTTCTCCCTAGGCGGGACGGGGCTGTTGTTTGCCCTTATTGGCTACCTGCTGGGTCACTTTGACCTCATCCTGTTCTCGGCCCTGCCGCAGCGCATCTTCGGCATTATGAGCAACTACGTGCTGCTCGCGATTCCCTACTTCATTTTGATGGGAACGGTGCTGCAGCAGTCGGGGCTAGCAGAAGATCTGCTAGAGACCTTTGGCCTATTGTTTGGTCGGCTGCGGGGCGGGCTGGCCATTGGCGTGATTTTGGTGGGGGCGCTGCTGGCAGCAGCCACTGGAGTGGTGGGGGCGACCGTCGTGTCCATGGGCATTATTTCCCTACCCATCATGCTGCGCTATGGCTACAACGCCTCCTTCGCCTCGGGTATCATCGCCGCCTCGGGCACCTTGGGTCAGGTGATTCCCCCAAGCGTGGTGCTGATCGTGCTGGGCGACCAGCTGGGCGTTTCCGTGGGAGATCTGTTCTTGGGGTCTCTGCTGCCTGGGCTAGCGCTAGCGGGCCTATATCTGCTCTACGCCGCAGCGATCGCCCTATTTCGCCCCAAGGCGGCCCCTGCCTTGCCTGAGGAGCAGCTCACCCTCACCAAAGCCCAGCTGGCGCTGCGGGTGTTTCGGGTGATGCTGCCGCCCTTAGCCCTTATTTTGATCGTGCTGGGCAGCATTTTTGCCGGGGTAGCTACACCAACCGAGGCGGGGGCCATGGGGGTTATCGGGGCCATGGTGCTGGCGGCCCTCAACCGGCGACTTTCTGGGCGTACGCTGCTGGGGGCGCTGCGCTCTAGCGTAGCGCTGACCACCATGGTCATCATCCTGCTGGTGGGGGCGACGGTGTTCAGCCTCGTCTTTCGCGGCCTGGGGGGCGATCGCCTGGTGCAAAACCTGCTGCTCAATCTGCCGGGCGGGGTGGTTGGCTTTTTGATCTTGGTGAACCTGCTGGTGTTCTTCCTGGGGTTCTTCCTAGACTATTTTGAGATCGTGTTCATCATCGTGCCGCTGATGGCCCCAGTGGCCCTGCAGTTCGGCTACGACCTGGTGTGGTTCGGCGTCATGCTGGGGGTCAACCTGCAGACGTCCTTCCTGACGCCGCCCTTCGGATTTTCGCTGTTTTATCTGCGGGGGGTAGCGCCGGAGGAGGTCAGCACCATCAGCATCTATCGGGGCGTGGTGCCCTTCATTATCATTCAGCTTGTGGCCCTGCTCTTGATTATTCGCTTTCCCCAGCTGGTGACCTGGGTGCTGTAACCCGACTGGCCCGACTGGCCTTAAGGGGGAGTGGCCTTAAAACGCAAAAGGGACATACCGCGGTATGTCCCAGCAACGTTCAGCGGATTGCGCCGTCGCGGCGCAGCAGTCGCTAGTCGAGGTAGCCCATCATGCCGGTGGGATCGAAGATATCGTTGCGGGCGATGGGGCGGTTGTTGGGCAGGGTGCTGCCCTCCATCAGCTCTCCGGGGCTAGCCGCCACCGGGCGATGTCCCGGCAGGGTGTCGACATCGACGACGGTCAGCTCGTTTGCGAAGACGGGGCGGTGTCCCGGTAGGGAATCTGTATCGACAACCGACAGATGGTTGGCCTCAATAGGCCGTCCTCCCATCAGCGTGTCGTAGACGTCGAGGTGACTGGCCCCAATCGGGCGAATGCCGGAGAACGACATGGTGTCTACGATCTCGACGCCGTCGCTGCTGATGGGACGACCCGCCAATGCTCTTGACGACTTCAGCTCAATGGCGTGTCCGCTGCCGCTCGTCGTTTCGGCGGCCGTCTCGGCGATTGCTTCGCCCTCGGGCGCTGTGCCGTGCGCTGTGTCGTGCTCGTTTGTCCCTTGTTCTGCCATACCCATAGCCCTCATCTGTAATGATAATATCTGTCAAACTAAGCCAGAGACTATCCCTGCAGCGCTAGGCCATATAGCTCTAAAACGATTGGGGACAATATCCTATATAGTTTTGTGACGGTTCTAGTCCAGCGACTTCATCTCAACACCGATCTACCCGGAAGCGATCGCTACTCGCGTCGTCGAACCAATCTATCGCTTACCCTCTATTGTAAAGGCAAACCGCCATATCTCAGCCTATCGAGAATTGGCGACACTATAATAGTTATTTAATGTTTGCATTAAAAATACTGATCCAAGGCTAGGTTAACCCCCTGCAGCGTAGGCCACAAGTACGGGCAACTAGTGCAGGCAGCAGCGCTAGACGCTTCGGGCAGGCCGCATCGAGTCGGAGCACCCCGATAGACTAGCCTTACGAGGGCGACCCAATCAAGCTTTTGGCCCAGTTTGACTTGTCTTAGCGCAAGTTTTCTGACACGCTGGAACTCGCTACGCCGACAAATATATCTGCAGCGCCAATCCCCAACCCAAGCTCTCATGAAAGAACTTTCAAGTCGCCAACTGTCTCCAGTCGTCGCCACTGCCCTGAAAGTGGTCGGCATCGTCATGGTTCTGGGAACGCTTTTTTCTGTGCTGTTCTCTCTAATGCCATATGCGCTTCAGGATCGAGAGTGGGTGCGCGATTTCACCACTTACATTGGCGATCGCGGCATTATTCCGCTGATGGGATTTGTCCTTTTCTTGGCGGGGTTCTGGGTCGAATCGCTAGCGGGTTCTGCAAGCCGTCTTCTGCCGACAATTGCGGTCACGCTGGCCTGCGCTTTGTCGGCCTTTTACGTGCTGCTGACGGTGCTGCACGTCAGTAACGTTTTGGCGGTTCAATCTAACGAACTAGACGCCGTCGCAGAACAGTCCGCCCGCGCCGAGCAGCAGCTCGACAGCGAAATCGAGAATCAGATTGGCCAGCGCCGGGCGCTGATCAGCCAGCTGCTGGAAAACGCCGAACTGCGAGGCCAGGCGGTTTCGCGCGGGCTAATCTCAGCAGATGACGCCGCCGTTCTAGATGAGTTTGAAGACGACCCCGAGCAGCTCGAAACCTACCTTCAGGGCCTAGAGAGCCAGGCCGAAGATCTGCGCAGTGAGCAGCAGGCCGCGATCGCAGCGGAGCGCGAGGAGGAGAGAAGTGAAATTGAGACTAGGGCGGTCAGCCTAAATCTTCGTATTGGGCTGCTTAACGTGCTGTGGGCCATCGGCTATGCGGCGCTGGGCTGGACCGGCCTCAAGTGGTTTCGCTATCGAGACTAGGGCAAATCTCAGGCGTCTCGCGGGCGCGATTGCCTCTAGAATGGTTTCTATAGGTGGCTATGATACTTTGCCTAGCCTCGCACTGCTTCAAGTCGATGCTCCGCCGTAAATTGAAACAAAATATTACGCACTCGAAAAATGCGCTACAACAAAGGGGTGGGTTTAGGCAACATGGCCCCCGCGCCCGCGCTGAGTAGCGCCATAGCAGCAGACAGCTCGAAACAATGCCTCCGAATCATGGCGTTAACGGGCTGAAAAGCCTAGCCCCGAATGCGCGAAGCGCCTGAGGACAGCTCTGGTTTTGGGCACATCAATACGTGAAGGAGATCGGGCGTACCGTGTTTCAGCAGCTCAAACAAGATTTTAAGAACGACTTGATTGCCGGGCTGTTGGTCATCATTCCAATTGCTACGACGATTTGGCTAACCTACACCATTGCCACTTGGGTAATCAATTTTCTCACCCGCATTCCCAAGCAGCTCAATCCGTTCCACGATCTCAACCCCATTTTGGTCTATCTGATCAATCTGGCTGTGGGGCTTGCGGTGCCTCTCCTTTTTATCCTGCTCATCGGTTTGATGGCGCGCAACATCGCCGGGCAGTGGCTCCTCGATTTAGGGGAGCGGCTGCTGCAGGCGATTCCCCTAGCGGGTTCGGTTTACAAGACCCTAAAGCAGATTTTGGAAACGCTGCTGCGGGACTCTAACAACAAGTTCCGGCGCGTCGTTTTGGTGGAGTATCCACGGCGCGGCATTTGGGCCATGGCGTTTGTCACCGGCAGCGTTGGGGCCGAGCTCAGTCCGACTAAAAGCCCCGGTAAGATGCTGAGCGTGATTATTCCGACGACGCCGAACCCTACCAGTGGCTGGTATGCGATCGTGCCAGAACAGGATGTAATCAACCTTTCAATTTCTATCGAAGACGCATTTAAGGTGCTGATTTCGGGGGGTATTGTTGGCCCTAGCGTGACGGCAACGCTCTCCGAAGGGGCCGCCGCGGCAGACAGCGGTAGCCCGCCGCCGCGCATTGCTAATATGGGGAATCGCTTGGAGTCCTATGTCGAGGACCGCGACATGTTCTCTTCGCTGGTTCCTGAAGAGGACTAAGCGGGGCGGCGTTGGGTGAAATACACGGGTCAAATCATCGGCCAAATCACCGGCCAAATACGGTATCCTTAGTCTCCAACCCTCTAGGTCGTTTACTATGATGCAACCTCGCCGCACCGCTCGCGAGCTAGCCCTGCTTAGCGTCAGCCAGTCGATGTCCGCTAAGAAGCTACAGGCCCAAGATCTACAGGCGCTGGTCGTCTCGGTCGTGCGCGTGCTGACGACAGAGGTGCAGCAAAACCTAGAAGCCGCCACCTCAGAGCTTATACAAGGCCGCGATCGCCTGCTGAGCAGTGAAGTACGCGCCACAGACGTTCAAAGCGCTCGCACCATGGTCGACGACGCAATTGAGCAGACCCAGTCTGCCATCAACCGACTGGGAATTGCCCTCGACTTGCCTGAGATGGTGCAGCTTTCCAACCAGCAGGACGTCCGCGACTACGCTATTGAAATTTTGACCGTGCTTAAGGATCGCCGCAGCGACATCGACGAGCGCCTCAATCGCTCAATGGTAGACTGGCAGCTCGGTCGCCTGGCGCGTATTGACCAGGACATCCTGCGGATTGCAGCAGCCGAGATGCTATTCCTCGATGTTTCGCCCCGCATCGCAATCAATGAAGCGGTGGAGCTAGCGAAGCGGTACAGTGGTGAAGATGGATACCGATTTATCAACGGGGTTTTGCGGCGGTTGAGCAACAGCTTGACGCAGTCTCAGCTTGGTTAGCCTGCGCAGAGTGGCGCAGTTGGATCTGCACTAGTCTAGATGGCGCTCCATAGAACGACTGGTGAAGAGGCTGGAGCGGCGCAGCAGATGCAGAACGCTTTGTAGCGTAGGGTAGTAGCGTGCGGGTAGGGGTATAGAGCAGCAATGGCGCCTTTTAACTGGTTTAAGCGTAATGACAAGCCGGCGGAGCAGCCCAAGGCGGATGCCTCAGCGGCTGATGAGCCGCAGCCGCCCAGCGCGGCAGATAGCACTGACCCGAAGGCAGATGAAGGTCCTGGTCCGGCAAGCGAGCAGCTCGATTGGGCCAAAGCGGCCTATCAGATGATTCAAAAGCGCAAGGCGGACGAGGCCGCTGCGGCTTCTGAGGAATCTGTAGAAGAATCTGAGCCTGAAGCAGCGGTAGAAGCGCCAGCAGCTGAGCAAAAAGACGCACCAGTAGCAGCAACGCCAGCAGAAGCAACGCCAGCAGAAGCAGCAGCACCAGAAGCAGCGACCGCCCCCGTCAAGCCCGACCCTCAGCCTGAAGCCACGCCCCAGGCCGTAGCCCAAGACGCGCCCCAAGACGTTGTACCGGCTTCTACAGCGCCGCAGCCGACGGCATCACCGGCAACTGCTCCGCCGGATGAAGCAGAATCACCCAGCCCTATCAGTGCTAAACAAGGAGACGCAAGCTCTACGCCCGCTGCAGCGCCCCCTACAGAAGCCGCCCCAGAAGCCACTTCGCTGCCCTTTTGGGCCCAGGCCGATGCCGAGCGGCAGCAGCGGCTAGAGCAGCTCAAGGCTACCGCCATCGAAGATGCAGAACCAGAAACTGCTTCTGAAGCTGCCTCTGAAACCACAGGTGAAGAAGCTGCCCCAGGCGTCACCTTCGACGACGACTTTGTCTGGTCGGCAAAGGTGCTAGCGGCCCAAGGCCGTCGCCCTGATGACGTTTCCATAGAAGAAATCACCTGGCTCACTAAGCTGCGCCAGGGGCTGGGTAAAACCCGCCGTAGCTTGGTCAATCAGCTCCGCTCAGTGGTGGGGCAAGGACCGCTTAACGCCGAAGCGGTGATGGAGATCGAATCGCTGCTGCTGCAGGCGGACGTCGGTGTCGACGCCACCGACTACATCATCGACGCGGTGCAGAATAAGCTCAAGCAAGAAGCGCTGCCGCCGGACGCTGCGATCGCCTACCTCAAAGAAATCCTGCGGGGCATCTTAGATCAACCCTATGAAGATGGCTACAGCCCCACCTTCGCTCCCAAAAAAGGCGACCTCAACATCTGGCTTTTGACCGGCGTCAACGGGGCGGGTAAAACGACCACCATCGGCAAGCTGGCCCACCTGAGCCGCAAATCGGACTACAGCTGTCTGATTGCCGCGGCCGACACGTTCCGGGCGGCGGCGGTGGAGCAGGTCAAGGTTTGGGGGGCTCGTAGCGGCGTTGAGGTGGTTGCCAACCCCGGCAAGAATACCGACCCGGCTGCGGTTGTATTTGACGCGATCGCCGCGGCTCGGTCTCGCCAGGTGGAGGTGCTGCTGGTGGATACCGCAGGGCGGCTGCAGAACAAGAAAAACCTGATGGATGAGCTGAGTAAGATTCGCCGCATCATTAATAAGAAAGCGAGCGATGCCACCGTGGAGTCGCTGCTGGTGCTAGACGCCACCCTGGGGCAGAACGGGCTGCAGCAGGCCAAGGTGTTCTCGGAGGCGGCGCAGCTGAGCGGCGTAGTGCTGACGAAGCTCGACGGTACGGCGAAGGGCGGCGTGGCGCTGGCGGTGGTGCAGCAGCTGGGGCTGCCGATTCGCTTTATCGGCGCGGGCGAGGGCATTGAGGATTTGCGCCCGTTCTCGAGCTATGAGTTTGTGGAAGCGCTGCTGAGCGGCTAATGTATTTTGTAGTGATGTGGCGAGTACGTGTTTAGCGTTTTGAAAGCCCCCCTCTAGCTCCCCTTTCCTCCCCCACCTACTTAAACTCAGCACCCAAATCACCAGCGGCGCCACCACCGCCATTGGCGAAAAATTCGGGCAAGCCGCCTGGACCAAAGCCCAAAAGCTCTGGCAGCACCTCCACCCCAGCATTGACAAAAACCAAGACTTCAAAACCGCCACCGAAAAAGCCGCCGCCAAACCCGACAGCCAAGCCCGCCAAGAATTCTTTAAAGAAGAACTCCAAACCCTCCTCACCCAAAACCCCAACCTCGCCCAAGCGATCGCTCAAATCATGGAAGAAGACGCCCCCGACGCCACCCCCGGCACCCAGATTGTTCAAAATATCGTGGGCAACAATAATCATAACCATCGGCCAAATTCACGGCGGCACCGTCATTGGCAAAGTAAATATTTAGCTTATGTTAATCCGTCCCTCAGCTACCATCAAACAGCCAAAAAAAGCTCTCCGCTAAAAAGCAGAGAGCGTACTCACCTGAACACTGAACACCTCTAAATGCTGCCGCCCTAACCGTGGAGAGCGGCAGCTATAAAAATAAAAGAACGCTTGCGCAAGGCCAGACTTACTTATTGCCTAGCCCCCGCTTAAACTCCTCCTCAAAGCGGCCCGATAGCTTGTTGCCTAGCCCTTCGAGGAACTCGTCCTCAAAGCGGCCCGACAGCTAATTGCCCAAGCCATCAATAAACTCTTCCTCAAAGCGACCAGACAGCTAAATGCCTAGCGATTCATAGG
>JBHJHD010000066.1:0-9503 GCA_050331115.1 Elainellaceae cyanobacterium | reverse complement strand
GCGCGCAAAAGACCTAACGAATTAGGGTATAAACACTATCCCGTTCTTACTAAGCATTGACACATCCCTGAGCCAAAATCGCCCTCACACAGAGTCCAGCCGCTCGCTGAAGCAAAAGCGACTCGAGATTGAGCGCATGCGCGAAGTGTTGATGTTGCTAGACGGGCTTTTTCGCGCTCAGGAACCGGTGGTCAAGATGATTCTCGATCGCCTTTACGACGTTGGCTCAATTCATCTGATTGATCAGAAGGTTCCTGCCCGTCTCCCCAATCGGGTTACCAAGGCGATCGCCCCAGGCGTAAAACCTATTGCGCGGACGGTAGGCTTTATCTGGTTTAGAAAGAATTGTCCAAAGCTAATTGCAAACTGGCTCTACAGGACAGTGTCCTCTGGCCAATCGCTGCCGCTTTTGCTGCAGGAGCTAGAGGACAGCGAGAAGGAAATGCTGGCCCGGGTAAGCCTAAGCGACATTGACCCGGTCTCGACGCTTCCGCCAGGGCAGCCCGCCCAGCTGGCTTCAAATCGAACTGCCGTAGAGTCGTCCAACCAGGAGATTCGAAAGCTGCGATCGCAGGTCCAGTTCTTGCTGGGGGCGCTGGTCGGCACCGTTATGCTGCTGGGCAGCACGACGCTGTGGCTTATGCGCGATTCTGCGCCGACGCTGCTGAGCCCTGCCGAATCTTCGGCAACGGCCTGCTTGGATGATCTGGGCTGCCAAGAAGCAGCCGAGGTAAATCGTAATTTAGAATTGGAATAGCTGCCGAACGCCAATTCTGGGCGCAGCTGAGCCCTAGAAAAATCCCATCAGAACCCGAGCCCATGATATCAACGCCAGCGACGCCCATCGACGTTGCCCTCCGCGCTGCCCTCAAGCGGCGTCGCCAGCGATTGGCGCAGCGGTGCGACTTCCCTGTGGCGCTGTGGTCTGGGCAGGCTGCCCCGCGTAACTTCCCCGCAAACCGCTATCCTTTCCGCGCCAGCAGCCACTTCCTCTACTTCGCGGGCCTGCCGCTGCAAAACGCCGTGATTTACCTGCATCAGGGTCAGCTAGCGCTGTTTATGGATGATGCCTCACCCGATAGCGAGCTGTGGCACGGCAAAACCCCAGGCCGGGAAGCGATCGCCGAGGCCGTAGGTGCGGATAGCGCCTATCCCTTAGCAGACTTGCCAAAACACCTCCAGCAGCCCATCGCCACCCTGAGCTTAGGCCCGCTCCATCAGGCACAGGCTAAAGCGCTGGGACGGGCCACAGGTTCAGCGCCAACCCCTGCAGATCAGGCGTTAGCCGCAGCCATTGTCCACCTGCGGCTGGCCCATGACGAGCAGGCTCTGGCAGAAATGCGGCGGGCGGCGGCGGTGACGGTGGAGGCTCACCTGGCAGGTATGGCGCACACCCGCAGTGCCGTACGGGAGGCCGGCGTGCGCAGCGCCATGGAGGGGGTCATTTTGGCCCACGATATGACCACCGCCTACAGCAGCATCGTTACGGTGTGCGGAGAGGTGCTGCACAGCGATCGCTACCACAACGCCCTGAGCGACGGGGACCTGATGCTGGCCGATGTAGGGGCGGAGACGCCGCTGGGCTGGGCAGCGGACGTCACGCGGACCTGGCCGGTTTCGGGCCAGTTTTCTCAGACGCAGCGCGAGATCTATGACCTGGTGCTGGCCGCCCACGACAGCGCGATCGCCCTGCTGAAGCCGGGGATAGAATACCGAGATGTGCATTGGCAGGCCTGCCGCGTGCTCACCGAGGGGCTCGTGGACCTAGGCATTTTGAGGGGCAGCGTCGATGCTCTGCTGGAGCAAGACGCCCACGCGCTGTTCTTTCCCCACGGCGTCGGCCACCTGCTGGGCCTAGACGTGCACGATATGGAAGACTTAGGCGATGTGGCCGGGTATGCCGCGAACCGCAGCCGCAGCCCGCGCTTTGGCCTGGGCTACCTGCGTCTTGACCGGCCGCTGCAGGCCGGTATGGTCGTCACCATCGAGCCCGGCTTCTATCAAGTTCCGGCAATTTTGAACGACCCTAAGCGGCGATCGCGCTACGAGGTGGTCAACTGGCAGCGATTAGGGCAGTTTGCCGACGTGCGGGGTATCCGCATTGAGGATGACGTGCTAATCACGCCAGACGGGTCTGAGACGCTGACGGCAGCCTTACCGACGGCCGCAGCCGCCGTCGAATCGCTGGTGTTCTAACTCACCTGCAGCCCAAATTCACCGGCAGCCCAAGCTTACCGGCAGCCCAAGCTCGTGCGAGTCGCGACGCCGGTCGTGGCATTTGTTCCGGTCGCAGTTTCGCACAGTACGTTGGTCCAGTAGCGATCGAGAATCGCATCTGAGAAATCAGCGCCCTCTGCGTTGACGTTGTTGAACGTGCTGCTGCTGAGCATCGCTTCAGCGAATACCGCGTTGGTCAAGTCGGCGTCATCGAAGATGACCCGATCGGCAAATGCCTGGGTCAGATCAGCGCCCGCCAAGTTTGCCCCGATAAATGAAGCTTTCGTCAGGATGGTGGCGGCTAGATTCGCCCCCTCGAAGTTGGCGCCGCGGATTTCTGCCCCGGCGAGGGAGGTGCCTTCTAAGTTCTTGTGGGAGAAATCTTGAAACTTGAGATCGCTGAGGGTATAGTTGACCTGATTATCCTGCGCGTTAGCGGGTTGAGGATTGTACAGCCAAAGCCCAACGACAAGCGTCAGCCCTAAGAGGATTCCCGCGGCCCTTACCCAGCGATTCAGCATAGCTTCCACCTATTCAACTTGTTGCGAGTTTATCACTTTGCGGCCCTCTCGCCATGCCCCCCAAAGATTACCCCTAAGCAGGGAGGCCGCGGCGTAGATCGCTCTCAGCTCGGTTGACTCGGGCGCTAGGGCAACGGCAGACCGAAGCGATCGCTCGGCGGCGGCAGGGTTTAAGCCGTAGAGCTGTACAAACCCGAGGTAGCCGTAGGCGTAGGGGTTTTGCTCATCCAGTTGGATCACGCGATTTAGGGTGGCGATCGCGCCGGGAGCGTCCCGCTGCAGCACCTGGGCCAGCACGAGGGCGTAGAGTAGGTCCAGGGCGTCTGGTTGCTCAGCAAGTCGGTAGGTCAGACTGGCTTCGGCGTCCTGGAGGTAGCGCTGGATCGGATCGTAGAGGCTGAGGCGGCCCACCTGGTCAAAGACGGGCTCAAGGGCATCCGGACCTAGGGGCAGCGCTTGGGCGAGCTGCCGCAGCTGGGTGCCGGCGTCGGGCAGGGTGACTAGGGCGGAGGCAGGCTGGTCTGAGGGCGCTTCTGGGCCTGAAGTAATCTGTATCGTTTGCGGCGGCGATTGCAGGTCGTAGGTTTCCCCAGTGATGTGGTTGAGGTAGGTGGCGGTGAGCCGATAGCGGCCTGGTGGCAAGTCCCGGGGCGGCAGCATCGCCGTACGCTCAGTGACTTCAAACCCTTCGCCGGGCGGCACCGTGGACGGGGCCAGCACCGCCTGATTGGCCTGGATAGGCTGGGGGTGGAGCTGCCCTAGCCCAATGCCGTGGTCGTGCAGCCAGCCTGGCGCGCCATCCCGCCGCCAGCTCAAAATTACAATACCGTCGTGGAGGCCGTGCCAGGGGCCGCGCCAGCGGTAGGTAATCGGTATCGGCTCCCCCGCCGTCGCCGCTGGCGGCACCTCTAGCCCAACAAGCTCTACCGCTTCAAAAGACCCGCTGGGCAGCGCCTTTACCTCAACCGGAAGCTGACTTCGCCGGAACAGATTGAGCCGGCTGCCGTCGGGCAGCGTCCAGCTGCGCTGTCGCTGAAAGCCGGGTCGAAGGAGCTTTACCATCTCCACCTGGCGGCGGCGGGCTTTGGCGTCGTGGTAGCCAAGCTGGGGCCTAGTGACGCTGGCGAACCAGTCGAAAGCGCCCACGTCCTGCGCCATGTGCGCCTTGCTTTTTCCGGCGCGGCGGGCGTAGACGCGGAAATCGGCCCGGTTTCCAAAATAGGTGAGGCTGTGCTGGTTGATCTCGGGGGTCGAGGGCAGCACGCCTAGGTTGGCAATTTGGTAGGGCTGCGTTTGAACAATCTCGCGGATAATTTCGGCATGGGGGTAGGGCTGCCCCCGATAGGGGCCATGGGCGGCGCCCGGCGATAGGGGCGACGCAAATCGCTGCAGGCCCCCGACGCCAAACAAATTCACGAGCATCAGCGCCGCCGTCAGCGCCAGCGTACCCCAGCGCAGCCAGCGGGGCAAACAGGTCAGCCCGTAAGCCAGCACCAGACCCAGCACCGGCAGCCAGGGCATGACGTAGCGGGCATCCTTATTGGCGATCGCCGACCAAATCACATAGCTGCCCACCAAAAACAGCCCCAGCCAGCCCAAGGCACGCCGCTCTCGCAGCGACACGCGCCGCGCCACGATGGCCAGCAGCAGCCCCGCCAGGGGCAGCAGCAGCAGCGGAAATGACAATAGGCGAGGCAGCTGCTGCCAATAGTAGAGCCACCCGGCTAGGCTGGCGGCGGAGGGATCCCCTTCGATGTCGGCAGAGCGGGTGTTGGCGCTGAAGGCAGCGCTCACCTGAAAAAACCAGTTGGTGCGCGCCCAGGGCAGCAGCAGCAGCAGGGCAATACCGCCGCTCACCGCAAGCTGCCCTAGCTGGTGCCAAGCGCGCTGCCAGAGACGCGAGACCACCAGCCACAGCACCGGCACGGCGAGAAACAGCAGCGCCGTCTGCTTGGCCAAAAACGCCAGCCCCAGGCACAGCCCAAAGGCGATCGCCCAGCCCCACTGTGGAACCGCCGTCTTAGCGTCCCGCCATCGGGTTAGCGCCCACAGCGTCAGGGCCACCAGCGCCGTCAGCGGATAGTCCATGTAGTATTCGGTGCGGGTGACGTAGAGCTGGGGCATCAGCAGGACAGTAGCCGCACCCCACAGGCCCACGGCAGGAGAAAACAGGTGTCGCCCCAGCTGATACACCGCCGTGAGCAGCAGGAGGGTATAGGCAGAATTCACGAGTACCGCCGCATCGAGATGGCGGCCCAGCAGCTCAATCAGCGGCGCTGTCGAGACGTACAGCAGCGGCGGATACTTGGAAGACAGTGTCCAAAAGCCTTGCCACCACGCCGCTGTACCCTGCACCTGCCGCAGCGTCCACCAGTAGTTGAGCGCGCCGATGTGGTGGTCGGCAGGGTCCCAGGAGGGAATGGCATGGTCTAGCCAAAGCCATAAGCCGTCTATCCCTAGGCTCAATAGCCAAAGAAGGCCTAGGGCAGCAGCATAGAACCAAGGCGTACGGTCAGAGCGGGACAAGTCGGAGCAAGTAAGCAAAAGGCCTGTCCCATTCTGCCACTGACGCTGCTGGTTTTGGGACTCTCCTGGACACTATTGCATTTGCCCAGTTGCTTAAAACCCAGTTGCTTAGGACCCAGTTGCTTAAGACCCAGTTGCTCAAGATAATGCAATCGGCTAAAACTTTGACGTTTCTTGGACAACTAGGGGCGCAGATGTTCTAATGCATCAAAATATTTGCTATGCGAGGTTCTGGTCCGGTGATGCTTCATCGGTGATGCATCACCGATGAACTATCAGCAGAGTCTCTCAATGCATCAAACGCTACCCGTACCAATATGTAGCGGTTTCAATTGCCCTCATGCGCTATATATTGGTATTCATTTATGTGTACTTTTAATACAAGTTGCGCCGTTTTTGAGGCGAAAACCCTAGATAGAGAGGTGATGTAGATATAATCGCTCTAGATGCAGGTGTTGGCGCAGGCATTGACGCCAAAATTAGCTGGCGTCAGGCAAACTGGATTTGCTGCGCCATACAGAGTTTTTCCGATCAAATTTTATCTAAAGCTAGGCAACAGGCTTGGCGTCTAGTTTCTGTCGTGCCTCAGGAGAATGACGGGTTTCAGTTCTGAGGTATTTGGATCTTTTTGCCACCAACCACTCCGCATCAGCGGCTATTCCAGGGCATAGCGGTTGTTTTTAGCGATCGCACAAGGTAGCAGCCCTTGCGCCATAGGCCCTCAGCCTTCAACCATGGCCAAGCGTCAACACTACTCAAACGTCAACACTACTCAAACCAGAGGTACTACATCGATGAGTTATCAAGAGCGCCTAAATCCTTGGGTTGTCCAGCAGCAGTCCGAATCTCCCCAAGTTTGGGCTCGATTTCGTCGGCCTGTCGATGCTGAGTCCTACCGTACCGTCCTGCAAGCCCAGCACCCCAACATCGAGTTTTCGGTTGCTTTTACGGCCAATGGAGTCAATCGCCCTGTTTCCTTTGGCAGCAGCGCTGACGCTTAGCGGCAGCGGGAAGGCGCTCAGGCTTCCGCATTTATAGTTCTGCATTCTACCTGTAATTCTCTACAATGGGGCCAACGTTGGCCCCTATTTTTTTGATGCTGTCTCCCTATTCTCCGTCAGGCGGCTCTGCTCAACCTGACAACCCCAACTGCGCGCTTCGAGAGCAGCTTGTAGACCACATCCTCAAGCAGCCTGAGCGCCGCATCACCTTTGCAGACTACATGGATTGGGTGCTTTACCATCCGCAGCAGGGCTACTACACCAGCCGCGTCCCCATCGGCGAGCGCGGCGACTATGTGACCTCGTCTAGTTTTGGGTCCGATTTTGGCGAGCTGCTGGCAGAGCAGTTTGTGCAGCTTTGGCAAGGACTGGGGCAGCCCAATCAGTTTACGTTGGTCGAGCAGGGGGCCGGGCAAGGGCTCTTAGCCGCCGATATTTTGACCTATTTGGGACGACGGCATCCTGACTTCATGTCTGCATTGGCGTATCTAATTATCGAGCGATCGCCCCAGCTTGCATCAGATCAAAAAAAGCGGCTGGAAGCGGCGCTGGCGTATGGGAGTAGGGCTGTCTGGAACGGACTGCGCTGGTGCAGCTGGTCTGATATTCCCGATAACGCTTTAGCGGGCTGCGTCTTCTCCAATGAGCTCGTGGATGCTTTCCCGGTGCACCGGGTCAAGGTTGTAGCGGGTCAACTACAGGAGATCTATGTCGCGGCCAATAGCGGCGATCGCAGGCTGACTGAAATCTCTGGCGACCTCTCCACCCCGGCACTACGGCAGTATTTCGATCGCCTTAACATCGGCTTTGAGCGCCACCCCGACGGCTACACCACTGAAGTGAACCTAGCCGCTCTGAGCTGGCTGCAGACCATATCTAGCCGCCTCAAAACGGGCTACCTGCTCACCATAGACTACGGCCATACCGCCGCCCGCTACTACCAGCCCACCCGGCCCGGCACCCTGCAGTGCTACTACCGCCACGGCCACCACGCTGATCCCTACCAAAATATCGGTCATCAGGACATCACGGCCCACGTCGACTTCACGACGCTCCAGCAGGTCGGGGAACGCTACGGCCTCGAAACCATTGGCTTCACGCAGCAGGGGCTGTTTTTGATGGCGCTCGGGCTAGGCGATCGCCTCAGCGAGCTGTCCCAGAATAGCGATCGCTCTATCAACGAAATCATTCAGCGGCGAGACGCCCTGCACGCGCTGATCAATCCCATGGGTCTGGGTAACTTTGGCGTTTTGATTCAAGGTAAGGGCTTACCTGAGGAGGTGCCGCTGCCCCGAGGACTCGCAATTCCCTAGACGCCAGAGCGTTAGACCAGAGCGCTAGTTTACTGCCCAAGCTCTCGGCGGGCTAGCTCTAGCACATCGGGCGTAATCACATCGATGCCCCGCTCCTGCGCGAGGCGCTCAACCTGCTGGCGTGCCCGCAATCGGGCGAAGAAAGGCACCTGCTTGAGCCTGAGCTGTGCCTCAGCAGACCATTGAACAGAATCGGTATCGAATAGCGCCATGGCGGGTCCTCCACTGTAGCGATCGCGGCCTGCGGGGCCGCTTTGGGATAGATCTCCATAATACGAAAAATTTCAGGTGCGAATGGTGAGCCCAAAAAAACTCCCCCACCAGCAATTGGCAGGGGAGTCGTCCCGATTATTCAGCTAATTCTGCTTGCTCAGATGAGCTAACGCATTAGTCCAAATCAGGCATAAAGAGTACGGGCTCAGTCTCACGAGCAATACCCCGCTCAAAACCAGCCACTGCGGCACGGGCGCGACCCGCATGCCATAGGTGACCAATCAAGAAGAAGAAGCCCAGAATGAAGTGAGAGCCAGCCAGCCACTGACGCAGGTTCACGTAGTTGATGGAGTTAGGCTCAGTGATCACGCCGCCCACGGAGTTGATGGACGCCAGGGGCGCGTGGGTCATGTACTCAGCCGCGCGGCGAATCTGCCAGGGCTGAATGTCGCTGCGGATCTTGTCGAGGTCAAGGCCATTGGGTCCCCGCAGGGGCTCCAGCCAAGGACCGCGGAAGTCCCAAAAGCGCATAGTCTCACCACCGAAGATGATCTCACCGGTCGGAGAGCGCATCAGGTACTTACCTAGGCCAGTCGGGCCCTGGGCCGAACCAACGTTGGCACCCAGACGCTGGTCACGCACCATGAAGGTGAAGGCCTGAGCCTGAGAAGCCTCAGAACTCGTGGGGCCGTAGAACTCACTGGGGTATGCGGTGTTGTTGAACCACACATAAGCCGCTGCAATGAAGCCCATTAGAGATAGGGCACCCAGGCTGTAGGACAGGTATGCTTCACCCGACCAGACAAAGGCACGACGCGCCCAAGCGAACGGCTTGGTTAGGATGTGCCACACGCCGCCAGCGATGCAGATTAGACCAACCCAGATGTGGCCACCAATGATGTCTTCCATATTGTCGACACCGATGATCCAGCCCTCTCCACCAAAGGGAGCGCGGGTCAAGTAGCCAAAGATAATGGCTGGGTTGAGGGTGGGGTTGGTAATGACGCGAACGTCACCGCCGCCCGGTGCCCAGGTGTCATACACACCGCCGAAGAACATCGCCTTGAGCACCAGCAGGAAGGCACCGCCGCCCAGAAGCAGGAGGTGAATACCGATGATGGTGGTCATCTTGTTCTTGTCTTTCCAGTCGTAACCAAAGAACGAAGAGTATTCCTCTAGGGTCTCTGGTCCGCGAACGGCATGGTAAATCCCACCTAGACCGAGAACAGCAGACGAGATTAGGTGAAGCACGCCCACGACAAAGTAGGGGAACGTGTTGATTACTTCACCGCCAGGGCCGACGCCCCAGCCTTGAGTCGCCAGGTGAGGCAGCAGGATCAAACCCTGCTCGTACATCGGCTTATCGGGAACGAAGTGAGCGACCTCAAACAGGGTCATCGCACCCGCCCAGAACACAATTAAACCAGCGTGAGCGACGTGAGCGCCCAGCAGCTTACCGGACAAGTTGATCAGGCGCGCGTTTCCAGACCACCAGGCAAAACCGGTAGATTCTAAATCGCGACCGCCAATGAAATCATTATTATTAGAGAGCGTTACCACGGGGTAGTACCTCCTCAGGGAATACAAACTGCTCGTGAGGCTGGTCTTGCACCGCCATCCACGCGCGAATACCTTCGTTCAGCAAGATGTTCTTCGTGTAGAACGTCTCAAACTCTGGGTCCTCTGCCGCCCGAATCTCCTGCGACGTGAAG
>JBHJHD010000065.1:0-3303 GCA_050331115.1 Elainellaceae cyanobacterium | reverse complement strand
AATCACGACTTACTACGTCCAAAACGCGGCCATCGACAACCTGGTGGACGATTACGGTCCACGCTTGGAAGGAATGACGATTGCCGAAAAGCTAATGATGATAACGGTCCTATCGCGCGCGATGCACGCCCTTCACGAATTCGGCATTTCAAACGGCGTGGCGATTGAGCTTGATATAAGCGACTACGGGAGTGCGGTAAACGGAACGGATTACGAGCTGATTGAGCAGCACCTTCTAGCGATCGAAGAGGAGTGCACCGAGATCGAAGCTCTGCGGCTGATTGAAGCGCTCACCGCGCAGCTAATCCCAGCCCTGGGAAAGTCCCACGGGCGCGCATAGGGGGAGGTGAAGCCATGAAAGCATTGACCGACAATCTACCCCTAGTAGCGGGTGGTGGCCTCCTATCGCTCGCCCTAGTCTTCGGCGGTGGCATCGAGCAGTTCCAGTCAAACGCCGAGCGATCGCAGCAGCTGAAAGTCGAGCGCCAGGCCAACGCTGATGAGCTAGTGCAAATCCAGATCGACGAAGACCGCAAGCGGCAGCAGGCCCTAATCGCAGATAGCCGCTACGAAGAGGGCTGCGTCTTGGTGGTAGCGTCTTTTGCGCCGGGCCAGTTCACCAGCATCACGGAGGGAGAGCCCGTTATGGACTCTGCGCACGGAGTGCCGCTGTCTGACGGCAGCATTGTTTGCGATGTCCACGGGCTCACCGGCGTTATTGAGGGCGGCGTTGTGGCTAAGACACCATTCACCGGTAACCGAGAGGTTATCAACCAGGCTATAGACCGCTCTCAGATTGCGGCAGAGCAGTTAACACCAGGGGTTGACTAGCCCCTGGTGTGCCCGCCCCTTATGGCAGCTAGAGCTAAGGGGCGAGCACCTATCTCAATATCACTGACAAAAATATTTCGAGGTTTCCCTATGAAAGGCTACGCGAAAAATACTTCTCATACCCCGCACCGCACGTCTAACACCCGCAACAGCAACCGGGCTGCTACGTTTTTCCGGCAGAGTCAAGGCACGAAAAACCTACCAGTTTTCCTTCTTAAGTTTGGGCTACTAGTCGGCGCAGGCTTCTGCATCTGGCTCAACATTCAGCCCTATGTCGGCGTCGCCGAGATGCTTCTAGAGGGGACGGTCGAGAGTCGCGCGCTTGACTTGCTGCTGAGCCTGCCGTTAATCGGTGGCTTGGTGGCAAAGCTAGGAGATTTTGTTATCACCTTGGTCGGCGTCAGCATCTGGGCGATCTTCCAAATCCTGGAGCTGATGCCGACGTTCCTCATGGGCACCCGTCCGATGATTCGGCGTGTGATTGACGGTTTTGAGAGCGTCGAGCTTCTGCATATCGACGCTAACGATCTTCCCTTTGTCGCCGAGCTGAAAGACAAGCACAACCAGATGCCGTTTGAGTGGATTCGCACGTCGCTACTGCTGGCTACCCTCGCCTACATCGTTGACCTAGTGGTCTGCTTCAGCTGGTTTCCGCCTATCAAGGGCGGCATCGAGCGTCTAGGTGTTGTGCTGGCCGCGCCAAGCCCTAGCGACTTCGACCTGCGCAACGTCATCTTCGCCCTCGTGACGCTGCTGGCCGTCGAGGCGATTGTCTGGTGCTGGATGTGGCTAGGGAACATGAGCGCGCACTTTGGAGGTCAACGGCGATGAATCAGAATGATATTCGAGCTTTGATGGAAGACATAGAGGCGGGTCGCATCACGCCTGAAGAGTACTT
Organism: Elainellaceae cyanobacterium; assembly: GCA_050331115.1. GTDB lineage: Bacteria > Cyanobacteriota > Cyanobacteriia > CAKZMO01 > CAKZMO01 > JBCCAG01. Next base: position 1,574 of record JBHJHD010000065.1, on the reverse strand, counting down.
TAAGCAGCAAGCCGTTAATCACACCGCGGAGAAGCACTTTGGAATGAAGCTAGAGGCGATCGCCGTTGTCGGCGGTTCGGTAGCAGGGTTCGCTATGTTCGGCACCCTGGGGGCCGCTGGCCTAGCGTTGATAGCCGCGCAGCTCATGTGGACCAAATGGCGCAAGGGTAATGAGGCGATCGCCGCTATCGAGGCTGGAGACGTGGCCGCGCACCTACCCAAAAAAGAGGTAAAGTCCTACGCTAAGGTGCTGGCCGCCGCTCAACAGCAGCCCGCACCGACAGCTGCACCTACAGCTCCCCAGACAGCAGCTATCCCTGTTCGGGCTGAAGCCGTCCCGTCCGCGTCGGGCCTCTCCCGAATCCAGGAAGTCGTTAACACTCAGCCCGCATCAGCAGCAGCCTACAACGTGGCTGAGGACTTGGCCGCCAACACTCAAAACACGCTGATTATCGGCAAGCCCGGCAGCGGCAAGGGGATGTTGCTGGCCAATGCCCTGCGGGGTGTTCAGCGGCGATCGCCCAATACCCGGCTATTCGTCATTGACCCGAAGGGCGACCAGCGCGAGCAGGGTTACTGGACACAGGGCGCAACGGTCAGGGCTGAGCAGGCATTGGAGTGGGAGCCCGCCATTCTGGCCCGGTGGCTGCACGACTGCATGGATGAATTTGCGTCCCTACCCGCACCTAAACTGCTGGTGGTCGATGAATGCAAACACCTGTCTTCGATGCTGAAGACCGTTGACGATCGGGGTAAAGCCTTTAACCGCTTCTGGCAGCGCATTGAAGCCTTTACTAGCTACGGCGATGCACAGGGCAATCACGTTTGGGTGATAAGCCAAGTAGCCCACGCAAGCGACCTTAACATCAGCGGCGGCACGCGATCGCTCTTCAGGGCGATCGCTCTAGTGTCGGGTGAAGACTTAGGTTATGTCGATAGCCTGACGGCCACCCAGATTGTGAGCAAGCCCGACGGCGGCAACGCCTTGGTAAAGGAGTTAGCTAAGCAGAGCGAGGTTAACCGGGCCTTCTATGATGGCAAGCATATGGACTGGTTTCCCATGCCGCGCCTAGAGAACTACTCGGACTTCGACCGGGATACGCGCACCGTCCTACGCCAGCAGCCCACTACTAAGGACCGGCTAGAGGCTGCCTACGAGGCCGCGCCGACGGTGGCCACGCTGACGCCCAAAGCGCCCAATCTCTTTGCCGATGCGATCGCTAAGGTGAGGCAGAATGACGGCGGCATTCTTGACTTGCTAGAGGTTGAGGCTAACGCAATCGAGCGGTTGATTGGCTGGCTGTATGACAATAAGCGCGGCCAAGTCGTCACGACAAAAGACGTAGCAGACAACAAAGCTAACCGGGCTGAAGGCATTAGCTCAAAGGCCGCTGCTGCTGACGCGATGGCACTGCTAGAAATGATGGGGCTATGCCGCGCTAATGAAACTGATGGCGAGTATTTTGTGATAAGTTAAGGCCCCTCAGCTAGTGCTCGCGGTTCGCGGTGCGGTTCTGCTGAGGGCGCGGTTATCGCGCGGTCCGCACCGCGCCGTTGAACCGCACCGCGAACCG
>JBHJHD010000064.1:0-45443 GCA_050331115.1 Elainellaceae cyanobacterium | reverse complement strand
TTGAGGTGTTCTACAACCGACAGCGGTTGCATTCAACAATTGGATACTTGTCCCCTGTTCAGTTCGAAGAACAGTATTGGGACTCTCTAGCTCATCCACTAGCCGCTTAGATTACCTGTCCACTTTTTTGAGACAAGGTCAAACCGCTAGATACGCCCCTAGCGATCGCCTACCTAGTGGGCCGCGCCTGACGGGGCGCTTCGCACGCGCCTGACGAGGTGCTTTGGGAAAATTCTCATAAACCCGGTGTTAGGATGGCGGTTGCCCATCGCTCACGCTTATATCGCCTGTGGCCACACCGGGGGTCCCAATGCCCAAATTCGTCCGTTCGGCACCGCGTCTCCTCAAGCCCGTCAGCGCCACCCACCGTATTTTAGAGCTAGACGCCCTTAGGGGCATTGCCGCCCTCTGCGTCGTGTTCTATCACTACACCACGCGCTACGGCGAAATCTACGGCCACACCGAGGGGCTGCCCTTTAGCTTTCCAGCGGGGCGGTACGGTGTGCTTCTGTTCTTTATGATCAGCGGCTTTGTGATCCTCATGAGCTTGGAGCACACCCAGCGGGTGTGGGACTTCATGTTCAAGCGCGTGGCGCGGCTGTACCCAACCTTCTGGGTGGCGATCGCCCTCACCTTTTGCGCGGTAGCTGTGTTTGGTCTGCCAGGGCGGCAGGTCTCTGTCTCGGACGCCCTGCTCAACGGGCTCATGTTTCACCCTTTTTTCAACGTTCCAGACGTCGAAGGGGTGTACTGGACGCTGCTGGTGGAGCTGATATTTTACCTGCTGATGGCAGGGGTGTTTGCGGCGCGCGCCCTTCCCCACGTTGAGTGGGTCATGGGGCTCTGGCTGGGCATCAACGCGCTGGAGTACCACGGCACTCTGCTGGAGATACCCGAGAGGATAGAGCCCTGGCTGCTGCCGAAGTACGCTCACTTTTTCATTATGGGAATCGTATTTTACCGGCTCAAGCAGTGCGGTAGGTCGCCGCTGCGCTATGGCATCTTGGCCGCCTGCTGTGGCACCCAGGTGATGATCTACCCCGAAGTGGATAAGCACATCGCCGTGCTTCTGTTTATGGCGGCATTCTGGCTCATCAATGCGGGCCGGCTGGGGGCGATCGCCATTCCGCCCCTGCTGGCGCTGGGCACCATCTCCTACCCCCTCTACCTAGTTCACCAAAACATTGGCTACATCGTGATTCGGGCGCTCGAGTCCTGGGGGGCATCCCCGGCCTTCAGCATCGTTGCTGCGACTAGCCTGGCGATTGCCCTAGCCGCCGCGATCGCCCGCTACGTTGAGCAGCCGTCTTTGGCCTGGATCAAGCAGCGCTACCGCCGGTGCCTGTCGCGGCGATCGTAGCGCAGCGCCAAAGGCTAGCGTTCCGCAATCTTCACCGCCGCTGTCTCTTCTAGCAGGTGTCCCATAAAGGCTTCTGAGTCGCTCAGGTGCATCTCTGAAAGCGCCACCATCTCTTCAACGCTATAGCTATCGTCGCTGTCGATCACGTCGGTGATCCAGGTGGAGAGGGTTTCGGGATGATCGAGCAGCTCCTGCGCAAATTCAAGCGGCGTTTTGTGGGAGCTGGCGGACTCTACCTTGGCGGCGAGGCAAAAATTGAGTAGCTTGCCCAGCGTTGTCTCTGGCGTGGTGCAGAGTAGAAAAGCCATCGTCTGCGATAAAAGCTGGCGGTTCTCCATTGATGGAAATTCCTTGCTGATGCGTCTCAATATAGCAAATGCCCTGATGCATTAGGACATTTGCGCGCTCAGTTGCCTACGGAACATCGAGGCTTTGAGCCAGTTTTATTGTCCTAAGCAACTGGGCCAACACAATATATATAGCGCCGCGCCCAGCCTCGTGTAAATAGTAGGGCCGGCTAATCCAGCGTATACTCACAATACTGCTGAATCAGCTTCGCCACCAGCGCCGTCCAGCCCGTCTGGTGGCTCGCCCCGATACCGGCTCCGTTGTCCCCGTGGAAATACTCGTGGAAGAGTACCAGATCCTTCCAGTGGGGGTCCGACTGAAACGCCTCAATCCCGCCGTAGTTGGGCCGGCGACCCGACTCATCCGGCGTAAAGATCTTGATCAGGCGGCGAGACATCTCCGTCGCCACCTCCCACAGCGTCAGCCAGTTCCCCGACCCCGTCGGACACTCCACCTTGTAGTCATCGCCAGCGTAGAAGTGAAACTTCTGCAGGGACTCGATGAGCAGGTAGTTTACCGGGAACCACACGGGACCGCGCCAGTTGGAGTTGCCGCCAAACAGCCCTGAGCTAGACTCAGCCGGCTCGTAGTCCACTCGGTGGGTCGTGCCGTCCACGTGAAACTCGTAGGGATTCTCAGCGTGGAAGCGGGACAGCGCCCGAATGCCGTAGTCCCCAAAAAACTCGCTTTCGTCCAGCATCTTGCTGAGCACGCGGCGGAAGCGATCGCTCTCCACGTACTTATCGGGCGATAGATAGGTGAGGGCTAGCAGGCGGCGGGCCTCTTGCCCCTTGGTCTCCATACAGGCCACGTTTACCTTCAGGCGAGGACGATGCTCGATGAACCACTCCAGCCGCTGCTTGAAATTTGGCAGCTTGTCTAGGGTTTCGGGCTCTAGGATGGCGATCGCGAACAGGGGAATCAGCCCGACCATGGAGCGAATCTTCAGCGGTATCCTCTCCCCGTCCGGCAGGTTGAGCACGTCGTAGTAGAAGCCATCCTCTTCGTCCCACAGGCGGCTGCTGCCCCCACCGACGTGGTTCATGGCCTCGGCGATGTAAAGGAAGTGCTCAAAGAACTTGATGGCCATGTCCTCGTAGACGGGGTTCTCCAGGGCCAGCTCTAGGGCGATGGTGAGCATGTTGAGGCAGTACATTCCCATCCAGCTGGTGCCGTCGGACTGCTCCATGTAGCCCCCCGTGGGCAGCGCTGCGCTACGGTCAAATACCCCGATGTTGTCTAGCCCTAAGAAGCCGCCTTCAAAGGCGTTGTTGCCGTCGGCGTCTTTGCGGTTTACCCACCTGGTGAAGTTGAGCAGTAGCTTTTGGAACACCCGCTCTAAAAACTGGCGATCGCCCTTCCCCGTCTGCTTGCGGTCGATCTGGTAGACGCGCCAGGTGGCCCAGGCGTGAACGGGCGGGTTCACGTCCCCAAAGGCCCACTCGTAGGCCGGCAGCTGCCCGTTGGGGTGCATATACCACTCACGGGTCATAATATCCAGCTGCTTTTTGGCAAACTCGGGGTCGATAATGGCGAGAGGAAGGCAGTGGAAGGCGATGTCCCAAGCCGCGAACCAGGGATACTCCCACTTGTCCGGCATGGAGATAACGTCGTCGGCGTGTAGGTGAACCCATGCGCTGTTGCGGCCATCGTCCCGGGGCTCGGGCGGCTCGGGCATAGCCGGGTCGCCGTCTAGCCAGTCTTCAATAATATAGTGGTAGCACTGCTTGGTCCACATCAGCCCCGCGAAGGCCTGCCGCTGAATGTTTTCGAGCTCGCCCTGTACGGAGTCGGGGGTAATGACCTTGTAAAACTCGTTAGCTTCAGCAATGCGAGCCTCGAAAATACGGTGGACGCTGTCTCCCAAGGGTTGCGCCAGCGCTTCGCTGTCCGTCAGCCGCAGGTAGACGGTATGGGATGCGCCGGCTGCTAGGGTAAGCGTATAGTGGGGTGAGACTTTTGTGCCCAGGTTATCGGGGTTGATGGCTCCCTCCTCGCCTTCAACAACAAAATTATTGATGCCGTCTTTGACGTAGGGCGAGGCGTTCTCGGCGTCAAAGAGCCGCCGGTAGTTGGTCTCGTTCTCGGTGAACAGCAGCGGCGGGGTGCCGTCGCAGTGGAGCCAGCGGGTGCTTAGGGTGGGGTGCGTGGCCTCTAGGGTCGTGAACTGATCGCACTGACCCGCCACTTTGATCTGGGGCTTCTCGGTTTCATAGCCCCAGGACCAGATGTTGCGAAACCACAGCGTCGGCAGCAGGTGCAGGGTGTGGGTTTCGGGTCCCCGGTTGGTGACGGTGATGCGGATGGCGATATCTTCGTTGGTCTCCTTGGCATACTCCACCAGCACGTCGCAGTAGCGATTTTCGTCAAAGATGCCCGTGTCCAGCAGCTCGTACTCCATGCCCCCGCGGCCGCGCTCCTGGTTTTCGTTCAGCAGGTCTTCATAGGGGAAGGCCCGCTGCGGGTATTTGTATAGCCCCTTCATGTAGGAGTGGGTGGGGGTGCTGTCGAGATAGAAGTAGTACTCCTTCACGTCTTCCCCGTGGTTGCCCTGGGGCCCAGTCAGGCCGTACAGCCGCTCTTTGAGGATGGGGTCGGCACCATTCCACAGGGCGACGGCAAAGCAGAGCCGCTGGTGGGTGTCGGAAATACCCATCAGGCCGTCTTCGCCCCAGCGGTAGGCCCGCGACCGAGCTTGATCATGGGGGAAGTAGTCCCACGCTGAACCATGGGGGCTGTAGTCTTCCCGAACCGTACCCCACTGGCGCTCGCTGAGGTAGGGCCCCCAGCGCTTCCAGTGCACGAGTCGCTGCTTGGATTCATCGAGCCGCTGGTGTTCAGGTGTCATAGCGCAAGGTAGGTCATAGGGTGGACAGCGAACAGGGGTGGACGGCAAACAGAAGGCTTGATGCCTCAATTTTACGGGTCGGCATCACGAGTCTATGTTAGGAGAACGACATTAAATTAACCTGATGCCAAAATCACCTGCCAAACCCGCAGAATCTCCGCCACGCTCCAGGCCTGGGCAAAGCAGCCCCGCGGCGCGTGGGGGGCATCTCCGTCGAAGATCTCGCTGACGCTGCCCAGCCCTGCGTTGTGAAGATGATTCGCGAACGGCGTCAGAAACGAGCGGGCCTGCTCTGGGCTGCGGTACACCTTGAGGTGGGCCTGGACAAAGGGACCCATCAGCCAGCCCCAGACCGTGCCCTGATGGTAGGCCCCGTCGCGCTGGTGGCGATCGCCGCCGTAGGTGCCCACATAGTCGGGGTGGGACGGCGCTAGCGATCGCAGCCCGTAGGAGGTGAGCAGATTGGCGGCGATCGCGTCTACAACCGCAGCCCGCTGGTCCAGGGGCAGCAGTTCGGCTTCAGGGAGATTGCCGTAGGGCAGCGCCACCGCAAAAATCTGATTGGGCCTGAGGGCGGCATCGTCGCCCCCCTGAGGCGTGTCTAGCACATCAAAGCAGTAGCCGTCTGTCGGGTTCCAGAAGCGGCGAAAGCCGTAGCGGCACTGCCGGGCGAGGCGCTCATAGTCGAGGGTAGGCTTGTTGAGCTGCTGCGCGAGGTCAATCATGACGCGCAGGGCGTTGTACCAGAGGACATTGATTTCCACAGGCTTACCAACGCGCGGCGTCACCACCCAGTCGTCTACCTTGGCGTCCATCCAGGTGAGCTGTAGTCCCGGCTCTCCGGCATAGAGTAGGCCGTCATCCGGGTCGACCTGAATGCTGTAGCGCGTGCCCCGCTGGTGCCAGTCTATGACTTCAGCTAGAGCGGGAAACAGCTCGGCGATTAGGTCAGCGTCTTGGGTGGCGCGGTAATAGCTGCGGACGGCCTCGAAGTACCACAGCACTGCGTCTGCGGTGTTGTATTCAGGCGCTTGCCCTGAGTCAGGAAATAGGTTAGGGAGCATGCCCTGACTTAGATGTCGCCCGAAGGTCTGCAGGATAGGTCGCGCCAGCTCTGGTCGACCCACCGCCATCGTCAGGCCGGGCAGGCTGATCATCGTGTCGCGGCCCCAGTCACCGAACCAGGGATAGCCTGCAATCACGGTTTTGCCAGTGCCCTCCGCCAGACCGTTAACGGCGCGATCGACGATGAAGGTATCGGCAGCCAACACCAGCGGCCGCAGCCAGACGGGGGATTCCGATAGGGGTGATGAAGGGGAGACAGCGGCGTCCCACTGCGATATCAAGGTTTTGTCTTGCTGGACGCGATCCTGCAGCAGCCTATCCCCGTCAATCTGCGCCTGGGCGCGATCGCCCTCTGTCGTTGCGATTACGGTGAGATCTTGATGGGGCTTGAGCGAAACCTTGAGTACCGCAGCCTGGAGGTGAGCATCGCGATCGCCCGTTCCCCGGTAGTGCTCCATATCTAACCCAAAGTTGTACAGCCACTGCGGGGCAACGTGCAGCTGTCCTCGACTGACCAACACGTAAACTGGCTTTGCCTCCGGCGACGGCTGAATGCGAATGCCCCGGGGCAGCGCTGTGATCGGCCAGTCGCCGGGATAGGTGCCGCCGTGGTGATCGCGGGAGTTGACGATCACCTTAAAAGAGAGGTCTAGCCCAACGCCCCGGGTCAGGGTGTAGCGAACGCAGGTGGTGTTCTCGCGGTTTACCATCCAGACCCGCTTCTGCAGCGCCGCCTCCCCAACTGCGAAGGTCCAGGTGGGCACGGTCCCCTCGAGCTCAAAATGTTCAATGTGGCGATAGCCACGGGGCTCGGTAAGACTCGCCTGCCACGGTGCGCTTTTATCGGGTGCCCAGCGATTGGTGTATAAGAGGTAGGACTTGCCGCAGTGGGCGATGGTTTCGTCTAGCTTGGTCACCAGTAGCGATCGCCCCAGCGGGGGGTCTAGGGCGGCAACTAATAGGCCATGGTAAGCCCGCGTGAGGTGGCCTGCCACGGTCCCGCAGGCATACCCACCAATGCCGTTGGTTACCAGCCACTCTCGGGAAGCTGCGACGTCCAAATTTCCACAAATCTCTCGACCAAACTGAATCGCCATCATGCCGTTCGCGCGCATCTACCTCGGCCGTACACCAATAACATACTTTCAACATACAAGGATGAAAGTTTGCTTTACGTGCTGGGCTCTTATTAAAGCTATTACCACGTATTACTTAGATAAGCCGACTGGGGTAAGGCCATCTACCATCCCTCAATCGCTGCGTTAGCTCCCAAATTCTCTTGAATGCTCTCATTTCCTAAGCAAGCTCGATATCTTTGAACGATCTGCTGCAGCAAACCCGGTGACATCAAATACCTCTCAAGAAGGCTGTGTTAATATGAGTGCAGGCTAAACACTTTGACTAGCCTGAGCTCGGGCGAACTTTCGCGCTTGAGAAAAGTTGCAGTAGCGGTGAGGTTCTAGCGTGATTGCAGTTGCAATGCGTCCAAGTTTGGGCCGTAAGTATGGAACCATAAGCTTTGCCTCGACGCTTCACCTCTGCCCCATCCTGGACTTACTTGTAGCTGACGTATCCCCCCGATACAGATGTGAGGTTCGGCTGGGTCTTCAAGAGGCGTTGGTGAATGCGGCAAAGCACGGTAACAAGCTTGACCCCAGCAAAACAGTTATTGTTCAGTTTTTCTTTTTAAGTCACGAATACTGGTGGATTGTCTCTGACCAAGGAGGCGGATTTTCGCCCTCGTCAAGTCAGATCAAGCGGCGCTGTCACGAGACGCCTGGAGAGTGCGGGGAATGCGGTCGTGGGCTCTACATTTTACACCAGGTGTTCGACCAGGTACAGTGGAACCCTGAGGGCACCGAGCTAAGGCTTTGCAAGCAGCTGAAGCCAGCGCTGCGCTAGGAGCGGCCTGCTTCGTCGCTCTGCTTCTGAGCAGTCCACGATAGAATAGCCTGCTTGTGAATTTCCCGCAGCGATTGGCCCGTCTCTCGGGCTAGCCTAGCGCAGTCCTCATATTCAGGCTGCGCGTTAATCACCATGCTGCGATCGCTACGGGCCACCTTCACGCGCACCGGACCGTAGGGCGTTTGGGCCGTCTCAATGTCCCGCTGCAAAACGCTCCGCTGCTGCAGCCGGCGGCGCACGCCGAGGGTCGAGGTTTCCTGGAATAAAATTTGCTCGCAGGCTGCGGCGCGATCGCTGCGGCAGACCACGCTGATTAAGATTCCGGGTCGGCTCTTTTTCATGCCCACCGCCTGGGTAAAGACATCTAGGGCTCCCGCCCCCAGCAGACGCTCAAACAGATAGCCAATCACCTGTGGGCTGAGGTCGTCGATTTGAGTTTCCAAAATGGCGATCGGCTCCAAAGTTCCTAAAGCCGGGGGCGGTAGCTCGGCTGGCGATGCCCCTGAGCCCTCCGGGCTCTCCGCCCCAATCCACACCCTGAGGGCGTTGGGCAGGGATAGCTCTGCCGCTCCGGCCCCTAGGCCCAGCCGCTGGATTGTCATGGGGGGCGGCGGCCCGAAGGCAGCGGCTAGGGTGACCGCCAGCGCCGCTCCGGTGGGCGTCACGAGCTCGCGCTGAATACCGTTGCTGTAGAGGGGGACCTGGCGCTGCTGCCAGAGCTGCAGTACGGCGGGTACCGGCACCGGCAACCGTCCGTGGGCGGCGCTAACGGTGCCACCGCCGGTGGGCAGGGCCGAGCAATATAGCCGCTCGATGCCAAACCAGTTCAGCGCGATGCAGGTGCCCACGATATCTACGATGGCGTCCACGGCCCCTACCTCATGAAAGTGGACCTGCTCAGCGGGGATGCCGTGGACTTTGGCTTCTGCCTGCGCCAGATTGTGAAAAACCTCTGTGCTCCAAGCGCGGACGCGCTCTGGAAGACCGGCCTGGTCAATGAGGGCAATGATTTCAGGAAGATGCCGACTGGAAGTCTGGGAATGGGCGTGATCGAGTTCTGGCTGGCGTTGGTGTTCGTGCTCGTGATTATGTCCGTGATTTTGGGCCGACTTTTGGGCCGACTCGCTGCGCTGCCCCTCCGTCCCGCGAACCCGTACCCAAAGCTTCGTGGCCCGCTGTCCCTGCCGCTGAACAGTTTCCACTGCCAGATCGTACTCATCCGGAAGGTTGAGCCGAGCCAGCTGAGCCTCCAGGTCGGCTAGCGGCATCCCCGCGTCGATGAAGGCCCCCAGACACATGTCTCCCGCGATTCCGGTCGGGCAGTCAAAGTAGGCGATCGCCATAGGTCATCTCGAAATAGTCAGAAAAGGGGGCGCAAGGCCCGCACCCCAATTATTGGGCAATCCGAACCAATTGCGTGACTGGATCTCGTCCCTATGGCGCGGTCGGCCCACAAAGTGCCGCAAATTAGCGGGGTTAAACTTGCTAAAAGGCTCGTATGCCCTGTGGTTGAGCCGTTTAAACCAGTTTGGCCACTGTCCCCAATATTTGCCCTCGATCCGCTGACGGTAAGTTGCTTGAGAGAGTGACACAGCGCATCGGCGCGGTCGGGGTGCGATTTCATACAGTCTGAAGTGTGGACGCTTGAAAAGAGGCTTACTGCAAGACCTGGTTCAAGTATCCGTGCATCACCAGAGGATTCAATTCATGACTACTGACTATAAGAACAACGCTGTCTCTCCCTCCGATGCCCGTGATTCTACGGAGGGCGCAAGACCATCCCATATTCGCTTAGTAGACGCGCCAGCGGACCCTGAACCGGCGGAGGCGGAGGTCTCCCCCCGTCTATACGAATTCATTATCGACGGATTTAAAAAAGAGGTTCCCTCGATTACGGCGAGCGTTAAATCAGTGGCCCGCCGGCTGACCCGTGAAGTCGAGCGCATTTGCCAGAAGAGCGATCGCATCCAGCAGTCCGGGGAAGTGCGCTCCTGGCAGCAGACCCTAGCCCAGCATCGGGTGACCAAATGCCTGGGGTACTATCGGGCTGGCTCAACCCGGGGACGGGTAGACCTGCACAGCAGCCTCAGCGCCATGGTCTACCGCCATGTCGCCCCCAGCCGCGGCAACTACGGCTTCCAAGCCCGCTACAGCATGATTGAGGACTTTCTGCAGGGGTTCTATATCGAAGTGCTCAAAAGCTTTCGTCGGGAGAACGAACTGCCCCAGACCTATCGCCCCCGCAGCCGCATTGAGCTGTCGGAGTACATGGCTTTCACCGAGCAGTACGCCAAGCGGCGCATCTCTCTGCCGGGTCGGCGCAACCAGCAGCTGGTGGTGCTGCGCGCTCAGGCCTTCTGCCAGCGGCAGCCTAGCGAGACCTCCCTCGACTTCGAGGCGGCCGTCGAGTCAGGGCGCACAGAAGAGGCCGAAATGTACAGCCGCTCGCCCATCGTTCAGCAGGTGAAAGAGCAGATGGTCGCCGATGCGGTGGACCCCTCTGAAGGTGTCCTGCGGGATCGGGTAATTACCGAGCTGACCGCCTACCTAAACGAGCAAAACCAGCAGGATTGCCTAGACTACCTAGCCCTCAAGCTCCAGGACCTATCAGCTCCAGAGATTGACCAGGTGCTTGGGCTCACGCCTCGCCAGCGGGACTACCTTCAGCAGCGGTTTAAGTACCACGTCGAAAAGTTTTCCTGCTCTCGCAACTGGCAGATGGTGCATCAGTGGCTCGGGGCTGACCTCGACCAAAATCTGGGCCTCTCCGAAGGCCAGTGGCAGCGGTTCCTCGACCAGCTCAAGCCCCAGCAGCGGCAGCTCCTGCACCTCAAGCGTCAGCAGATTCGCGATCGCGAGGCTGGGCTGCCGACGGACCGCGAGATTGCCAAGATGCTCAGCTGCACGCCTAAACAGGTGCAGCGCAGCTGGGTTCGCCTGCTGGGAGAAGCCTGGAAGTTCAGAAATTCCGAGGTAGAAAGCCCGTGCTAGGGGGGGCGTGAGCTATCCCAGCCAAGCGCTAGACGCCGTGAAGTACAGAGGCGTCATCAGGGTTCATCTGCCGTGCGTTCATTTGCCACGCGATCCTCTACCGTATGCACCGTCAGCACCTGGGGCGGCGTCGCGTCGGGGGGATAGAGAAACTCAACCTGAACCATCCGGCGCATTCGAGGCGGCAGCCGCAGCGTCACCAGCGGTTCCCCCATCTGACCCTGGCGCTGAACCAGATGGAAATAGCGCGTCTGTTGACGGTTCCAGTCATCAGTGTAGCGAAAGCGTACCGTACCGCGGAAAAAGATGCGATCGCTGGGGGGATTTAGAAAATTGAGCTCCTCGGAAGACGACTCATTCTGCACCGGCGTTTCGATGGAGAGCGCCACCGTTTGGGCGCGATCGCCCGCGTTGACCAACGGCAGAGACAGGTCGTAGCGGACGCCGTAATTACCGTGGGCCCGGTAAGCCGTATCGGGATAGCGGGCTAGAATCGGGGCGCTTTGAATCTGCTCGGTGCCAAAGGTGTTGTGGTCAACCGTGCTGAGCACGTACGACAGGTATTCTCCCGGTTCGGGAATTTGTAGGGTGCTGCTGTCAGAGTCGTCCGTCAGGGTCGTCGACCATTGAGAGCCCTGGGCCACCCCCGCCACTCGACCGTAAAAGAAGCGGCTGAACTGCTGCGCATCGGGCGGCGTAGGTGGATAGTCACGGGGCCCTGCGAGACCCTGGCTCAGCAAAAGCTGCTGCCACTCGGGCAGGGTCGGTACGCGCTCGTTGCCGTCCGCGCCAGTGGGGGCAAACATCGCGAGGCTGGCCACGTGAATCGGACCGCTGCTCGACAGATACATTAGGGAGGAGCGGCCGTTGGTGGGCAAAGAGCGATTTGCGGACACGGGCCGCAGCGCCGCTAGGTCGGTTGGGGAGCCGTCTAACCCGGCTGAGGATTGTGAACGGCGGGAGGGTGTGGGAATCAGCCGCCCCGGCAGCAGCGTGCCGTCAGTGGGCACCGTCAGCCGCCGCACGGGAATAGGGGCATTGACGAGCAGGTGGGTGTAGCCGGGGGGAATCGTGATTGTCGAGGGCAAGTTCGGCTGGCGAACGCCCCGCAGCATATCGCTCATGGTGCGGCTGCCCGGCCCCGCAAAGACTGTCCCGTAGGGATTGGCGACGTAGGCGGGCAAGTCTAGGTAAGGCGCTTCGTTGGTGAGGTAGCTGACGCCCTGCAGCACCTCCACCGATACCGGGCGATCGTCCGTATTGTACAGAATTACGCCGAGGAAAAGCGTCCGCGTATCGTCAGGGGTCTGGCCCCGGGCAATGTGATGGGTAAAGATGTCGAAGCGATCGCGAAAGGCGAAGTCTAAATGCGCGGAGGGCACCGCCATGCCTTCGGGGGGAAAAGTCGACAGCAAAATACCCTCAGACTGCACCAGCTCAGGGCTATTGCTGTTGAAAACCGGGACAGCGTCTAGCTCATCGGGCAAGGGACGAACGACCTGCTGCCGGGGTATAGAGCGGGGAGAAATAGGCTCCGGTAGCCGAGGCTGGGCGGTAGTTTGCGCGAGCAGCATTGATAGAGCGGACAGAAGCGTAAGCATACAAGTTTTCGGTACCGACAACAGAGGAGAACAAATTGGACAGCCTCGGGGAAGCTCGGTGCAAATTTGCATCGGCTCAGGTTAAATGATATACATCATGACCACGCCGATAATGGCTTACCCTAAGACGTTGTGGGGGTTATACTCCTTCCCTTTACGACCCTGATAAGCTGCAGTCAGCATGCGCTAACGACAATTTTGAGGCTTTACTGCCCTTGGCTAGTGTAATTCCAGTTTGAGCTCTCGGCACTGTTGTCTTAGTCTTCCTGACATAAGCTTGTCACTTCAGGGCATCCTATCTCCATTCGTCGCTTTAACTTAGTCCGCTATGCTAGCCAGTATCGACCGCTTGCTCTTTATTCGCGAGGTGCCCCTGTTTAAGGAGCTTCGGGACGATTTTTTAGTGCGGCTGGCGTCGGTCATGGATGAGGTTGGCTTTCCGGCAGGCTACACCATCTTTGACCAGGGACAGGAGGGGCGATCGCTCTACATCGTGGTATCTGGTGAAGTGAAGGTGCACATCCGCGATCGCGTCCTGGCGAAGCTGGGGCAGGGGGCCTGCTTTGGCGAAATGGCCGTCTTTGACGCAGAACCGCGATCGGCGTCTATCACTACGCTGGCAACCTGCGACTGTCTCCTGCTCACCCAGCAGCAGCTCTACGAGGCCATCGACGAAACGCCAGAAATCGCCATCAACATTATTCGCCTGCTGTCCCGCCGTATTCGCACCCTAAACAGCGACCGGTAAATCCTGCGATCGCCAGATGGCGTGGCTCGCCCCGCTAACGTAGCATCTGATATAGCATCTGAATTTAGCATTTGACTTAGCATCGACCCACTCAGCCTCAACCCACTCAGCCTCAACCCACTCAGCACTAACGTTAGGAATTGCCATGCATCCTCAGCGCATCGAGCCCGAGCCCGGACAGGAGTCCGTCTGGGACTACCCCCGCCCCCCTAAGCTAGAGCCCTCATCCAAGCGGGTGCGCATCCTGTTTAATAGCAAGACCCTCATCGACAGCCAGCGGGCCATGCGGGTGCTGGAGACCAGCCATCCACCGGTGTACTACGTGCCGCCGGAAGACGCCCAGATGGCCCACTTTCAGCCCGCCGCCCGCCGCAGCTTCTGCGAGTGGAAGGGTGTCGCGGCCTACTACACGATTACCGTGGGCGACCAAACCGCTGAGCAGGCCGCCTGGTACTACCCTGACCCGACCGAGGCGTTTGCCCCCATCAAAGGCTATATTGCGGTCTACCCCAGCCGTATGGAGGCCTGCTACCTAGACGACGAGCAGGTCCAAGCCCAGGCGGGGGATTTCTATGGCGGATGGATTACGTCAAATATTGTTGGGCCTTTCAAGGGCAGTGCGGGCACCTGGGGCTGGTAAGCCTAGCGCCACGGCTTTAATAGTCATCGCCTTTTGGGAACGCTAGAGGCTGTCTTCTGCACAAGCTCTAGCCGTGCCCAATTTACTGCTTCAACAGACTTTCAAACCCCTGCTGTCCTGCGCCAGCCTGCTCCTGCTTTGGATCAGCGCTGCAGGGGCTGGCTGGCTGATAGCGGCCTTCGACCTGCCCTGGTATGGCTGGTTGGGCATCGCTGGCACCGTTCTGTACCTGTGCCAGGTGGGTCTAGATGGCATCGCGGTGGCCAACGTCGGCCTCATCTTTATGATGTCCCTGGCGACGCTAAAGAAATCTTGGCCTGCGGTGCTTGGCGGAGCGCTGCCCGGCTCTAATTCCCGCCTGTGGGCCGCGGCTTTGATTGCGATTTGGATCGGCGCTATCCTTTGGCTTTATCTGCTGGTGTACGGGCGGACGGCGATGCAGAAAATCCTGCGCTACTCGAACGTATCGATGCGCCATGCGGCGTCGCTATTGACGCTGTCTACGCTGTCGGCTGGCTTCGTGGGCTGGTTTATCTATAGTTTGACGCCCTACCTTGATGCCGCTTTCTAATGCCGCTTCTTAACGCCGCAAAGCCTGTTGCGTACATCACGATGACAACCCCCTCACCACACTAACTGGGATGACACATTCTTCTACGGACCACGGCCCAGAAAACCACAGCGGCGTTCTCTCTGAGAAGGTCTACTCAGGCTCGTCTCGGGGACGAAATCGCAGCGTGGATGACTATTTAGGCTACATGGCCAACGATGTGCGCTCTAGCCTAGACCAGTATCAGATGAGCGAGGTTAAGCGGCTGCTGGCGATCGCTATCCCCAAGCCCTCACCGAAGATTGTGGATCTGCGCTTTACCGTGGACCTGATTCTCTCTCGCTTTTATGTGGTGCTGTTTGTTGGTAAGGACAGGCGGGGTCGACAGCGGCAGTACCGGGCTAACGCCCTGACGCGGATTGGTAACTTTGTGGCGGCGGCGTTTCTGTTGGTGAGCCTCAACCTGCTGATCAGCCTGTTTATTTTCATGCTGGCCTATTTGATGAAGTCAGCGGTCGGCATCGATCTATTTCCGGGGGAGCACCTTGTAGATCAGGTGGAGAAGTTTTAGCGGCGATCGCGGAGGGCTAGGGCTATTACCGTGGTAACGGTGCCGACCTTGTAAAGAAGTATGGTTCAGCTCGTTGGTGAAACGATTCACGACCAGCGCATTGTTCAGCCGGGAAGAACCTGACGGCAGCTTAAGCTGATTCATGAAATGGCGTCAATAAACTGGCTCGATATCGCATTTTGAGGGTGCCTGAGGTTTGGTTTTGGGAAGACGGCGCGTTTAGCCTTTATCACTTGTATCTTTATCACTTATATAGAGAGGGCTACCGGCAGATTGCTCAAAGCGAGCTGGCCGAACTGGCTGACCTAGATTTGTGGCTTTTGACTCAGTGTCTGTTGATGGCACAGACCTATAGGCTGGAGGCCGCGAAAGCCTTTCGGAGAGGGATCAATAGCTAGTCAGATGAGCGGGGGAGAAGTACAGGAAGGATAGGGCAGGGTAGCGCTTCAGCTCTCGCTATCCTCTAAGTACCGCATGAGGGTCGCGCGCTCTACGCGCTTGGGCGATCGCGATGGTGCAGGTGTGGGTATAGTCATACTCAACCCCACGCGATGTGGTGCTACACTCATAACCCTAAACCTGCTAGGAGCATTCAAATGGCTGGTGAGGAGACCAATGCAATCGAGGGCGCGCGAGAGGCGGCAGAAGCGCCGCGCGATGCAAGCGACCCCTATGCGCGCGCGCGGCAGACCTTTCCGACCCTGAGCGAGGAGGAGGTCGCTCGCATTTCCGAGTACGGCGAGACAGTTGTCTATGAGGACGGGATGCCGCTGTTTGAGCGCGGCGACAGAGGTGCGGACTTCTTCCTCGTGTTGGAGGGGGCGGTTGAGATTATCGACCGGAATGCAAGCGGCGAGCCGGTGATCATCACCACACACGGGCACCATCAGTTCACCGGCGAGCTCGACCTGTTCAACCACCGCACCATCCTCGTCGGCGGACGCACAAAGGGCGCGAGCCGATTGGTCCGGCTGAACCGCGCTCAGTTCCGTCGCATGTCCTCGACAGAGCAGGACATCGGTGAGACGATCATGCGCGCCTTCATCCTGCGGCGCACTGCCTTCATCCTTCACGACGAGGCGGGCGTCGCGCTGATCGGCAACGCCAACCACCGCGACCTCATCCGCATCCAGCGCTTCCTAAGCCGGAATGGTTACCCTCTCAAGGTGATGGAACCAGAGTCCCGCGACGCGACGGACTACGCGGCGGAGTGCGGGATCGACCTCGAGCAGTGCCCCATTGTTCGCACAGCCGATGGCGCGGTCTACCATAACCCTTCCAACGCTGAGCTAGCCGACGCTCTCGGCCTGACCGAGGAGATCGACCCCGAACACCTGTTTGACCTCGCTGTGGTGGGCGCAGGCCCGGCGGGCCTGTCGGCCTCGGTCTACGCGGCGTCTGAAGCGCTCGACACCGTGGTAATCGAGGCCGAGGCACCCGGCGGGCAGGCGGGCACGAGTTCCAAGATAGAGAATTATTTGGGTTTCCCGACTGGCATCTCCGGCCAGGCTCTTGCAGGGCGAGCCTGGATTCAAAGTCAGAAGTTTGGCGCTACCTTCGCCATCGCGCGAGCGGCGAGCCACATCGAGAAGGGAGACGGCCCGGACGGACGCACTTTCCGCATCGACACCGCCGATGATCGCTCAGTGCGCGCCCGCGCCGTTGTGCTCGCCTGCGGGGCGACCTACCGTCGGCTCGATTTGCCGGACTACGACAAGTACGAGGGGCAGGGCATCCACTATGCTGCGACGGTGCTGGAGGCGCAGTTCTGCCGCGGTCAGGAGGTCGCCGTTATCGGCGGCGGCAACTCGGCTGGGCAAGCAGCCGTGTTCCTGTCACGCTCAGCCGCGCACGTGCACGTCTTAGTGCGCAGCAGCGGACTGGCTGCCTCTATGTCGGACTATCTCGTGAGCCGCATCGAGCAGTCGAGCCGTATCACGCTGCACACGAACGCGGAGCTGACCGCCCTCCACGGCGATCGTGTGCTGCGCGAGGTGACCTGGACGAACCGCGAGAGCGGCCAAGAGACGCGCAAGGAAATCGGTAATGTATTCGTTATGATTGGTGCCGTTCCTAATACGGCCTGGATGGACAGATGTGTGCTGCTCGACGACCGCGGCTTCGTGCTTACCGGAGCGGGTGCCGTTCCCGGAGCGGGCAGCGCGATCGCCGACACGCTACGCGGCGCACCGCGCGAGGTCTCGCCCTTCGAGACCTCTGTACCGGGGATCTTCGCGGTCGGCGATGTGCGATCGGGCTCCGTGAAGCGCGTGGCGTCCGGCGTCGGCGAGGGCTCGGTCTGTATCTCCACCGTCCACGCTTACCTCAGCACGTAGGGTTAGGGACGCGTAAGCTCATATACAAAAAAAGCGAAGAAAACCCCTTTTTCTGCCAGCTTTGTAGCTTGTGTCAAAGAGGAAAAACCGGATTACCTGCTTACACCAAATGAATATGAAGATGCACACTATGGCTCGCCCCCGGCTGTCGCCATCCCCTACGCCCTTCGAGCAGGCTTCGCCAAAAGCAAGGGGAATTACAGGGGGATCTCAATATATGCAGCGACATACGGAATTGGTATTAGCTGGCTCAACCATCAGTGAAACCCTTCCGAGATGAACGAGGGAGCAAGCGTATCAGGATTTTGTTTTCAGACTATCCCTACAGCGACCACCTCAAATTGCCGCATCTAAAATTCCGGTGATTTGCGCAAACTGCAGTCTCTTTAGGACAATAAACTGACCCTCTGCTCATCCCCACCGTGTCCGAACCCTCCAACCCCTCTCCCCACTACGCCCTCGCCCTACACACCACCACCCCAGAGCTAGGCCTAGCCCTAGCTCCCCTCAACACCATCACCACCCAGCCACAACAAATCAAAACCCAGGTGTGGGACCTAGGACACAGCCTCTCAACCCAGCTTCACCTCAAGCTACAGACCTTCATCCAGCCCCTAACCTGGTCCAACATCACGCTAATCGCCGTTGCCCGAGGCCCAGGCGGCTTCACCGGCACCCGCGTCGGCGTCGTCACCGCGCGAACGCTAGCCCAGCAGCTCAACCTGCCCCTCTACGCCGTATCCTCCCTAGCCGCGATCGCCCACCAAACGATGCGACCCGCTAGCGAAGGCGTAGATATCGCCGTCGAGATGCCCGCCCGCCGAGGCCAGGTGTTTGCCGGCATCTACGCCATAGAAGAGCGCACGGGCAGCCTGGTCGCTAAGCTGCCCGACACCGTCATAGACCAAGACGCCTGGGACGCCGCACGGCAAAGCTGGCCCACGCCCTGCCAGCACGTTCGCGCCGAGGGCGGGCTGGGGTCCACAGTGAGCGAGGTTCTGGCGATCGCCCTTCGGCAGTGGCACCAAGGCGATCGCCCCCACTGGTCAGAGGCGCTCCCCTTCTATGGTCAAAGTCCGGTGTAAGGGTCTTGTGTCCGGTATCCCTCCAAAATTGGGGGACCAAAGGGAGGGGTTAATTCTTCAAGTCGCGGGGGTCAAGCGCATCCCGCAGGCCATCCCCCAGCAGGTTAAACGCCAGCACCGTAATCACAATCAGAAGCGCGGGGGACCACACCAGCCAGGGATAGAGCACCAGCACCGACGCGCTCGTGGCAAGGGAAAGCATGTTGCCCCAAGAGGGATCGGGCTGCTGAATGCCCAGACCAATGAGGCTAAGGACGGCCTCAGCGACGATGAAGCTCGGTATGGCCAGGGTAGAGGCAATGATTACATAGGTGGCCGTCTGAGGCAGCACGTGACGGACAATGGTGTAGAGCGATCGCCCCCCCATGGCCTGGGTTGCCCGAATAAAGGCCCGCTGCTTAATGGAAAGCACCTGCCCCCGAATCACCCGGGCCAGACCCGCCCAGCTTACAAACGAGGTAATCAGCACGATGAGCAAGAACCGCTGCGAGCTGCTCAGCCCCGCTGGCAGCACCCCCGCTAGAGCAATCAGCAGGTAGATCGTGGGAATGGTCATCAGCACCTCCACCACCCGCATTAGCACCGCGTCCACAGCGCCGCCAAAATAGCCCGAGATGCCCCCCACCAGCATGCCCAAGGGGAACGAAATTGCAATGCCGATCAGGCCGATACTGAGGCTGATACGGCTGCCGTAGACCAGGCGACTAAACTGATCGCGGGCCTGCTCGTCGGTCCCTAACAGATTGATGCGGGCTTCGCCAATCGCCCCAAACAAGTGGCGATTCCCCGGGATTCCCGGCAGCAGCGCCACATCCTCAAACTCGGGCTCCGCGAGGGAAAACTGGGTGGGCAGCGGCAGGCTGAGCTGCAGGTAGCGATAGTCCGAACCGGCGACGAGCAGCCGCAGGGGGGCGGGCTGACTGTAGTCCACCTCCAGCTCCCGCTCCCCGGTTTCGAGGTCTACCGGCCCTAGGGTTGTGGGGTAAATGTGGGGGCCGATGAACTGCCCCTCAGGGTTGCGCCAGTGGATTTGCGTGGGCGGCAAAAATGAGCCGCTGGCCTGGGTGCTGTAGGCGTCATAGGGGGCGACAAACTCAGCGGCAAGGGCGATCGCGTAGAGGGTCACCAAAATAATTAGGCCAAGGCGGGCCAGGGAGTTCTCTTTAAGCTTTTGCCACCAGTCCATAGGTATGCGCTAATAAAGTGTGGGCTCGTCGTGGGATGCTGTCAGCTTTGGAGTCGCAGCTAAAGCTTAGTCTAATCTGTTATGCAGAGCGCTTATGCAGAGCGCTAAATAGATTTTAGATATACCGCTCTAGATGTACCGCTAGCGCTCTGTCAAGGCTAAAAATTCAGGGCTAAAAATTGGGGTTGCCGTAGGTTGGGTTAAGCAGCGCGTAACCCAACACAAGTAGTGGTTTTGTTAGATTTCCTGACGTCAACCGCAGGCTACAGATTTAGGTTTGACGCTCCACTAGGCTAGATTTAACTGACGAGCTATCGGCCAGGTTATCGGGAGGACACTTCATCAAACGGGTCAGACGCCATATCGGACGCTACCTACGGGTGCTGCGACTGTTTTGGGGGGCAGCGATCGCCGCTGAGCTGGAGTACCGGCTTAACTTTGTCATTGCCAGCCTGACGAGCCTGGGCGGCTTGGCAGGCAGCCTGTTCGGGCTGTTTTTGTTCTACCGCACCGACTACACCTTTAGCGGCTGGTCCTGGACGGAGGCCCTGATTGTGCTGGGGCTGTTTACCCTTTTGCAGGGGTTTGCCGCTACCTTCCTTGCGCCCAATCTCAGCCGCATCGTGCGCCACGTGCAGCAGGGCACGTTGGACTTCGTGCTGCTCAAACCCATCAGCTCCCAGTTTTGGCTCTCCACGCGAACGCTCTCACCTTGGGGCATGCCCGACATTCTTTTCGGGCTCCTGATTATCGGCTACGCCGGCACCCGGCTAGGACTCGCGCCTGGGAACTACCTCATGGGCCTACTGCCGCTGCTGACCGGGTTTCTCAGCCTCTATAGCCTGTGGTTCATTTTGGGGGCTACAAGCATCTGGTTCGTAAAGGTCTACAACGTTACCGAGGTGCTGCGAGGACTGCTGGAGGCGGGGCGCTACCCCATTGCCGCCTACCCCGCTATCTACCGCATATTTTTTACGTTCGTAGTGCCCGTGACCTTCTTGACCACGATTCCGGCGCAGTTCCTGCTCAACCGGGCAGAGGGCTACTGGCTGGCGATCGCGCTGGCGCTTTCCGTCGCGCTGTTCTGGGCGTCCCAGGCCTTCTGGCGCTTTGCCCTGCGGTTCTACACCAGCGCCTCGAGCTGAGGCCCAAAGTTTAGGATCGCCTGAAGTTTAGGATCGCCCAAAGTGAGGCCAGACCTCAAAAGCCGCGTCAGCGCAGCCGTCATGTGCAAAGTGCTAAGCTTACGACTATGGTGCCGTTACAGCGCTGTGTCAAGATGGTTTGGCAAAAGTGGCAAGAGTATTGAATCCCGCGAAAGTCAACCTGAGAAAGGCTGAATGGAGCCAGTACTCCAACCCTGAGCCGCATTTATTCGGTACGACGCCACAGGACCGTCTAATCTAAGTTAATATTAATTAACAATATTCACATCAACGCTTAACGTTACCTTGAACAGGAATTAGGAGGACAGCTCCCAGTGAACAAACGGTGGAGAAATGCAGGGCTTTACGCGCTCTTGGTGGTCGTAATTATCTTTTTGGCGACCTCCCTATTGGATCGTCAGCCCCCGGCGCAGGGTCGCTGGGCTTACAGCGACTTTTTACAGCGGGTTGAGCAAGGCCGAGTCGAGAAGGTCTTGATCAGCGCCGACCGCTCGCGGGCGATCGCTACCGCGCAAGACGGCGAAAAGTTTGGCGTCGACCTGCTGGCAGATTCAGAGCTGCTGGACACGCTGATCGATAACGATGTTGACATTACCGTTTCCCCCCAGGCCGAGGACAACGTGCTGCTGCGTGTGCTGAGCACGCTGCTGATTCCCTTCCTGCTGCTGCTAGTGCTGTTCTTCGTGCTGCGCCGCGCCCAGAGCGGCCCGGGTAGCCAGGCGATGAACTTCGGTAAGTCTAAGGCCCGGGTACAGATGGAGCCCCAAACCCAGGTAACCTTTGGCGACGTGGCCGGCATTGAGCAGGCCAAGCTAGAGCTGACTGAGGTGGTGGACTTTTTGAAGAATGCCGATCGCTTTACCGCTATTGGCGCCAAGATTCCCAAGGGCGTGCTGCTGGTCGGACCTCCGGGAACGGGTAAAACGCTGCTGGCCCGGGCAGTTGCGGGGGAGGCGGGCGTGCCCTTCTTCTCCATCTCCGGCTCCGAGTTCGTGGAGATGTTTGTGGGTGTGGGCGCGTCCCGCGTCCGCGACCTGTTTGAGCAGGCCAAGTCCAACGCGCCCTGCATCGTGTTTATCGACGAGATCGACGCCGTGGGTCGTCAGCGGGGCGCAGGCCTTGGCGGCGGCAACGACGAGCGCGAGCAGACGCTGAACCAGCTGCTCACCGAGATGGACGGTTTTGAGAGCAATACCGGGATCATTATCATCGCGGCGACCAACCGCCCCGACGTGCTGGATGCGGCGCTGCTGCGTCCGGGCCGCTTCGACCGCCAGGTGGTTGTCGACCGCCCTGACTACGCCGGTCGTCTGGAGATCCTCAACGTCCACGCCCGGGGCAAGACCCTGTCGAAAGATGTGGATCTAGAGAAGATTGCTCGCCGGACCCCTGGCTTCACGGGCGCTGACCTGTCTAACCTATTGAACGAGGCGGCGATTTTGGCGGCGCGGCGCAACCTCACCGAGATTGCCATGGATGAGGTCAATGACGCCATCGATCGCGTCCTGGCCGGCCCTGAGAAAAAGGACCGCGTCATGAGCGAGAAGCGCAAGTCGCTGGTGGCTTATCACGAGGCGGGCCACGCCCTAGTCGGCGCGCTGATGCCCGACTATGACCCCGTGCAGAAGATCAGCATCATCCCCCGCGGTCGGGCCGGCGGCCTGACCTGGTTCACCCCCAGCGAAGACCGGATGGACTCGGGCCTGTACTCCCGCTCCTACCTGCAGAACCAGATGGCGGTTGCCCTGGGCGGCCGGATTGCGGAAGAGCTGGTGTTTGGTGACGAAGAGGTGACCACCGGGGCCTCCAACGACCTGCAGCAGGTCGCCCGCGTGGCGCGTCAGATGGTGATGCGGTTTGGCATGAGCGATCGCCTGGGTCCCGTGGCCCTGGGTCGTCAGCAGGGCAACATGTTCCTGGGTCGCGATATCTCGTCTGAGCGCGACTTCTCCGAGGAGACGGCCGCGACCATCGACGACGAGGTGCGCAGCCTTGTGGACCAGGCCTACCACCGGGCGAAGGACGTGCTGAACGGCAATATCAACGTCCTCAACGAGCTGGCGGATATGCTGATTGAGCGGGAAACCGTGGATGCAGAAGAGCTGCAGTCGCTGCTGGCCAGTAGCGACGTGAAAGTGGCGGCGATCGCCTAGCGGGGCCGAGGTTGAGGCTAGCGGCTGGGTGGGTTAAGCCCATGGGGCCCGCTAATAATAAACCTTCCTCAGCGTAGTAAAATAGCGCCACATTCGGGGGTCGCCACCGCGGCCCCCGTTTTACTTTCTCCATGGGTATGGAACTGACATCCATTCGAGCCGCCTGGCTCCAGCAGCTTCAGCAGCACCGCGCGATCGCGGTCATCCGCGCTCCGAGCCTAGACCTTGGGTACAGCGTGGCCGCCGCCGCAGCTGCGGGCGGGATGCGGCTGCTTGAGGTGAGCTGGACCACCCCTAGCGCCGCCCAGCTCATAGAAAAGCTGCGGGCTGACTTCCCTCACTGCCAAATAGGCGCCGGCACCCTTTTATCTGAAGACGTCCTGCACCGCGCCGTCGACGCTGGCGCCCAGTTTCTCTTCAGTCCCCATACCAGCGCCGCCCTGATTCAGGCGGCCTGCCGCCGGCAGCGCCCCATGGTCCCTGGGGCTCTCTCCCCCAGCGAAGCAGTTGCGGCCTGGCAGGCCGGAGCCTCAAGCGTCAAAATCTTTCCCGTCAGCACGATGGGCGGCGCCGCCTATATTCACGCGCTGCGGGGGCCGCTGGGCCACATTCCCCTGGTGCCGACGGGGGGAGTCACCCTGGAGCTAGCGCCCGCTCTGCTGGCGGCTGGCGCTGTGGCGGTCGGACTTTCGACGGCGCTGTTCCCTAAGGCGGCGTTGGAGGCGGCGGACTGGGATGCGATTGCCCAGGGCGCTGCGGCATTGACGACTAGAATCGAGGGCTACATGAGCCGGAAGCCGCTGGGCCATGATTAAGGTCCAGCGGCCTAGCGGAAATGGGCCGTTGGCTTAAAATGTATTAAGTAAGGTTAAGCCACGCGGCGATCGCCGCAATTAAACACTGTGCTCGATTTCTCTCCTGATGTCGCTCAGACCGGCACTTCTGCTGTGCAAACCGACGTCGCCATCGTTGGCGGCGGTATTGCAGGCATGACTCTGGCTGCTGCCCTAAGGCGCAGCGGCATTCAGATTACCCTGATTGACGCTACTCCCCGAGAGGTCAGTCTGCAGCGGCAGCGAGCCTACGCCATCACGCTGCTGTCCGGCAGGATTTTTGAGGGCCTGGGCCTCTGGCAGTCGATTTTGCCCAACATCACCACGTTCAATACAATCCGGCTTGCAGATGCTGACTGTCCCGCCGTCGTTAACCTACGGCCCCAAGACCTGGGGACCCGTGAGCTAGGCTATGTGGGAGAGCACTGCATTCTAGCGCGCGAGCTGCTGCGCGACCTAGATACTGCGGCCAACGTGCAATGGCTCTGTCCAGCTCAGGTCACTTCGATGACCCGCTACCGACAGACGGCGCTGCTGCAAGTAAAGGCAGACGATCAGACCTATTCTCTTCAGGCTAGGCTGGTGGTGGCCGCCGACGGATCGCGATCGCAGCTGCGGCAGCGGGCCGGCATCAAAACCCTAGGCTGGAAATACTGGCAGTCCTGCGTCACCGCTGTGATTCGCCCCGAAAAGCCCCACGGCAGCATTGCCCGAGAGCACTTTTGGCCCAGCGGCCCCTTTGCCACCCTGCCCCTGCCCGGCAACCGCTGCCAAGTCGTGCTGACGGCTCCCCACGCCGAGGCCAAGCGGCTGATGGCGCTGGGGGAAAAGGAATTTTTAGCCCTGCTGAGCGATCGCTACGGTGGGGCATTGGGGCAGCTTGAGCTGCTGAACGAGCGGCGACTGTTTCCAGTAAAGCTGATGCACAGCCGCCAGTACGTCAAGTCGCGCCTGGCGCTGGTTGGCGACGCGGCCCACTGCTGTCATCCTGTCGGTGGGCAGGGGCTAAATCTCGGCATCCGCGATGCTGCCGCGCTGGCCCAGACTATCCAGGCTGCCCGCGATCGCGGGCAGGATATCGGTGCCCTCAAGGTTCTGAAGCGCTACGAGCGCTGGAGACAGATCGAGAACCTAGCAATTCTGGGCTTTACGGACTTGCTAGATCGAAGCTTCTCGAACGGATGGTGGCCGATGGTGGCGCTCAGACGTCTAGGTCTGCGGGCTATGGCCCGGCTGCAGTTAGCGCGGTGGCTGGCCCTTAGGCTAATGACGGGTCTGGCCGGGCGATATCCACAGCTCCCAAAGGCTTCGCCGGGCCGGCCAGTAGCGCCGCAGCCTGAATCGGCGCGGGGCCGTTAAACTAGCTCCGCGACTCGGCGGCGATTTCATCTAAGATATCTTGAGCGCCCTGCTCGCGGAGCGCTTGAGCCAGGCGCACCCCTAGGGCATCGGCGTCATTCGCCGGCCCCGTTGTGGTGTCGCGGATGATGGTTTGACCGTCGAGGCTGGCGACCAAACCTGTGAGCGTCAGCCGATCGCCGTCCAGGTGGGTATTGACGCCAATAGGCACCTGACAGCCCCCTTCTAGGGTCCTTAGGAAAGCCCGTTCGGCGGTGCAGCGCCAGGCCGTGGGCTTGTGCTGCAGTCGCTCGATTAACGCCAGGATGTCGCTATCGTCGGCCCGACATTCGATGCCCAAGGCTCCCTGACCCACGGCGTGCAGCGAAATTTCTGGGGGAAGCACTTGGTGGACGCGATCGCCCATGCTCATGCGGATGAGCCCCGCCGTCGCCAAGATTAGCGCATCGTATTCGCCGCCGTCCAGCTTACTCAGGCGGGTATTGAGGTTGCCCCTGACGTCCTTAAACTTCAGATGGGGATAGTGGTGACGCAGCTGCGCCAGACGCCTCAGAGACGACGTTCCTATAATCGCGCCCTCTGGCAGGGTGTCAATTTGTCTGTCGCGGTACTTAGAATGCACTACCAGTGCGTCAGAGGGATCTTCCCGCTGGGTAACGCAGCCCAAAATCAGCCCTTTAGGCAGGCGAGTGGGTAAATCCTTCAGGGAATGCACGGCAAAGTCTACGTCGCCGTCGAGCATGCTGGTCTCAAGCTCTTGGGTAAATAGGCCTTTATCGCCAATCTTGGCGAGCGCCACGTCCAAGATTTTGTCCCCCTGAGTGCTCATGGTGTGCACTTCAAATCGGCGATCTGGAAAAACCTGCTGCAGACTATCTCGAACCCAGTGGGTCTGGATGAGGGCGAGCTGGCTTTTGCGGGAGCCGATGCGGATGGAGCGAGGAGGGCTAGCGACCATAGTGCTGGGACAAGTTCAGATCAAGGAAGGGATATTAAAAGCGCCGAGCCCTTGTGGGTAGACCTGCTCAGCGCGCTGCTAGTCAGCTTAGCGCAGCACACACCCCTGTTTCTATTTAGAGATATTACGACATTACAAAGGGCATACGGCGAAGCTGAAATGTGAGGGATTGGAGCAGCTTGGGAATAGCTTAAGCAGCGACGCTAGCGTTATAGTGGCGCGCTTTGCCCTATTCCGTATTTGGCATTACAGTAGTTAAATCACTTATGCTACACACTTGCAATGCGGACGCAGTGCCTTTACTGCGAGTGTCGGGTCGCTTTACTTTAGCGCTTTCGCTCTACGTTATTTGTAGCGATTGAGGTTTGCAGCGATTGAGACGCAGCAGTGATACGGGCTGTTTCTTCCGGATTATGAATGTATGCTACGAAGTATTCGCAGTATCATCAGGTGTGGCGGCGCAGTAGCCAAGCTCCTACGCGATGTAATTTTCGGCATTTTCAGGGTTATCTACTAGGCTCGGCACTACGTTTACTTTGTGTCAATTTTCCTCAACTTGAGGCCTAGTTCCTTCCAATGGTGAATCCTCCCAGAGAGACTCATTCTTTATTGTCCAGTGGCTGTACTTCTGCATCATCCTCTTCTGCCACATCTGAAATTGTTGGACCTGCGAACGCGCCAGCGAGCGCGCAGGATTCTGACTCTCTATCGCGGGAGCAGCTTTGTGCCCAATTGGCCGATTCTCGCCAGCGCGTCGCTCATCTCGAGAGCGCAAACCGGCAGCTAAAATCGACTCAAAGAGCGCTGGTGACGCTTGAGGACGCAGCGATAGACCGGGCGCTGGTTGGGTTCTTTCATCTTGCGCCGACCGGTCGGTATCTCTATGCCAACCTGGCGCTGGCGCAGATGTTGGGTTATGGGACCGCTGACGCTCTGCTCGAATTCACCGACCTCGAGTACCCGCTCTTTGATGACTCGGGCGATCGCCAGCGCTTTGTGCAGCTTCTTGAGCGCGAGGGGTCAGTGCGAGCATTTGAGCATAGCGCGCCAAGGCCCGATGGAGCGGCGGTGTGGCTGATGACCTATGCCAGCGCCGTTCGCAACGAGGCCGGAGGCCTAGTGGGTTATGAGGGACACTGCATTGATGTTACCGCCCGTAAGCAGGCTGAAGACGCCAATCAGCAGCTCCAGCTGAGCCTAGAGCGGCAGATAGAGGAGCGGACGGCAGCTCTACGCGAGTCGAACGACTACTTGATTGAAGAGATTGCTGAGCGCCAGCGCACCCTGCAGGCGCTTGGTGAGAGTGAGGCCCATAAGCAAGCCATGCTGACCGCAATTCCTGACGTTATGGCGTTAGTCAGTCGAGACGGCGTCTATCTGGACAAGGTTCACAGCAACGCGGTTTCTGATTACGTCGGTGAGTCGATCGATATCGTCGGTCGGCCCATGGCGGAGGTGCTACCAGCCCATATTGCTCAGCGACAGCTAGCGGCCATTCAACAGGTGCTCGATACTGGTGTAGGGCAGGTATTCGAGCAGCAGATCCAGTTTGGCGATCGCATTCAGTACGAAGAAGTGCGCGTTTTCCCCTGTCAGGCGGATACCGCCCTCGTGATTCTCCGGGACATTACGGCCCGCAGAACCTCCCAAGATCAGTTCCAGGCCATCTTAGAGACTATTCCCGGTATTGTGTCGTGGATCGGGGCGGATATGCGCTACCGGGGCGTCAATCTACAGCTTGCCAGCATGTTTGGCCTCAAGCCGGAAGACTTTTCAGGCCAGGACATCGGCTTTCTTAAGGCGAGCAGCGAGTTTGCCGAGTTCATTCGTGAGTTTTTTGGTCAAGATCGTCGAGAGGCGTACCGAGAATTTACGGCGATCGTCAACAATTATCAGCGTACCTACCTGATGGTGGTGCAGAAGTATAGCGACAACCAAGCCGCCTTTGCCGTTGGCATCGACGTGACGGAGCGCCGCAACGCTGAAGATGAGCTGAAGAGCACTAAAGCGCAGCTAGAGGCCGCCCTAGACGCAGTCCCAGGTATTGTGTCGTGGATCAGCGCCGACCTGCGCTACCTCGGCGTCAACCGTCACCTTGCCGGCCTGTTCAATTTACCGCCCAGCGCTTTTGTCAATCAGGACATCGGCTTTTTGCAGACAGGACAAGATTTCAGCGGCTTCGTTCAGGAGGTTTTCGATAGCCCTAAGGTCTATGCGAGCCGAGAAATTGACGCCAACATCAACGGTACGCTGCACAGTTTCCTGATTATGGCGCAAAAGTATAATCAGAGCAGCTCGCAGGCGGTCTTTACTGTCGGCATTGACATCACAGAACGGCGACGGGCCGAACTCGCCCTTGAACAGGCAGAGATCAACTACCGCAGCATCTTTGAGCGAGTTGCGGAGGGAATTTTTCAGACCAATCCCAGCGGTCAGTATTTAAGCGCCAATCCGGCCCTTGCTAGAATTTACGGGTATGACTCGGCTGATGAACTTATCGGTGACTTGACCAGCATTCAGAATCAGCTCTATGTTGAGCCCAATCGCCGGCGCGAGTTCATTGATGAGCTAGAGCAGCAGGGTGAAATATTTAAGTTTGAGTCCCAAGTCTACCGAAAGGACGGCCGGCTCATCTGGATTTCTGAAAATGCTCGGGTCGTCAAGGACGCCTCGGGCGAAAGCCTCTACTACGAGGGGACGGTTGAAGATATCACCGAACGGAAGCAGGCGGTTGCGGAACTCGAGCGGGCTAAAGGGGAGTTAGAGAGCAAAGTTACTGAGCGAACCCGGACCCTGCAGGATCTCAACCAGCGGCTGTTCGAAGAGATTTCTGAGCGGCAGCGCATCGAAAAAGCGCTGCGCTCCTCGGAGGCAGAGCTGCGGGCCCTGTTTGCGGCGATGACGGACTACATCGCCGTCTTCGACGCCGGCGGGCGCTACCGAAAAGTGGTCTCTACGGGCTCCGAACTCCTCTACAGTCCCGAATTAGAGCGGGTCGGCAAGACAGTTTACGACGTGCTGCCCCGGGAGCAGGCGGCGCTGTTTATCATTCACATTCAGCGGGCGCTCAACACCGGTAGAACCCTGAACTTCGAATACTGTCTGCCCGTGAGCGATACCGCTGAGGAGGCCTGGTTTACGGCCAGCGTTTCCCCCATGCCAGACAACTGCGTCATTTGGGTGGCGCGAGATATCACTCAGCAAAAGCGGGCTGAGTCGGCGCTGCGCCAGGCGGAAGAGAAGTACCGCAGCATTTTTGAGCATGCGGCAGAAGGCATCTTTCAGACGACCCCTTCAGGGCAGTACATCAGCGTCAACCCAGCTCTGGTGCGAATGTATGGCTATAGCTCTGCTGAAAATATGATGAGCGAAGTCAGTGACGTTGACCAGCTTTATGTAGACGCCAACCGGCGGGCCGATTTTGTTGCTCTGGTGGAGGCGGAAAATAAAGTCTCGAACTTTGAAGCTACGGTTTACCGCAGGGACGGCGACATTATCTGGACGACCGAAAATGCGCGGGCGGTGCGCGATGAAGCGGGGGAAATTCGCTATTACGAAGGCACTGTTCAAGACATTACCGTTCGTAAAATAGCCGAGATTGCGCTCCTCGAAGAGCAAACCAAATCGGAGGGCCTGCTGCTCAACATTTTGCCCCAGCCCATCGCTAAGGAGCTCATGCTCAGACAAGGCGATCAGGCGATCGCTGAGCGATTTGAGCAGGCGACGATTCTGTTTGCCGACATTGTCGACTTTACCTCCGTTGCCGCCAGCATCCCGGCCTCAGAGATTGTCGATCTGCTCAACAGCATCTTTTCTAGCTTTGATAAGCTGGCCGACGTGCACGGACTCGAAAAAATTAAGACGATTGGAGACGCCTACATGGTGGCTGGCGGCATTCCCACCCGCAGCGACAGCCACACGAGCGCGATCGCAGACATGGCTCTAGACATGCAGCGGGAAATCACCAAATTTCATCGCTGCGTAGGCCCCGGCGCGGAAGCAGCGCCATTCCAGCTAAGAATTGGCATCCACACTGGTCCCGTCGTCGCTGGGGTGATTGGCATTCGTAAGTTCATCTACGACCTGTGGGGCGATACCGTCAATATTGCCAGCCGCATGGAGTCCCAGGGCGAGCCCGACGCGATTCAGGTAACCGCTGATGTGTACGAGTGTCTAATGGACCAATACCGTTTGGAAGCGCGGGGCCTAGTGGACATTAAAGGCCGGGGAGCAATGAAAACCTACTGGCTTCGCGGACGCCATTCTTGAGGACGCCGCCCTTAAGGACGCCATTTCAAATAATTTCACGCCGGCCTAGCGTTCATGGGGCACAACTAGGGCCGTTTTAACGGGGCGCTCAACCGGCTGTCCGTCAGCCCAGCGGCCAAAGTGAGCTTGGCCGCGGTAGTACAAGGTTGCGGAGCTGCCGCCGTCCAGGTTGAGTGCCTCTGTTGCCCCCAAATCCTGCATCAGGGCGGCTAGCTCAGCCAGCGTTACGCCCGAGGGGGAGGTGTCGGGGCGCTGGGCTACCATGACGAGCAGGATATCCCCTGCTGCAGTGACCCCCACGGCGCTGCGCGCGTTGGGCTGGGTTTCGTCGAGGGCATCCCGCAGGCGATCGCCGTCTACAATGGCGACAAAGCCCTCCTCTACTGAGGTCATCTGCGGCAGTAGGCGCGGCCCCCCCCCAACGGCATCGGTAATCCGGCAGCCTGCGGGCGTCGCGACGTCGTGGGCGGCGATCGCGTATTGAATCGCATCCCCGCCGTCGCGGGCGCGGCAGCTGTAGCGCCTGAATTCAGAGCGATTGAGGATTAAGGGGAGGTAGGGCTCCAGGTCCGGGTTGTCCATCAGCCGCGCGTTTTGCCGGGGATCGGCGACGATCTCACCACCAGTGGTGACATAGGAGGTGGTGAGACCGTTTTGAGGATCGAAAAAGCCGGCGTTAAGCGCCGCGACGGCTTCCGCCTGCTGCGCAATGGCCGCCACGGGCTGTAGCGGCGCAGTCAGGACGACGCCAACGCTAAGGGGTGTGGGAACGACTACGATATGGGCCGTCCCTCGCTCTAGCTCGCGGGTGGTGTACTCGATCGCTAGGTCCGGCGGTTCGGCCATCCGAATCGAGGCAGGTGGGGCGGCGCTAGACGCCTGAGGCGCTGGGACAGCTCTTTGTTTTGGGGCGGGCTGCTTTATGGCGGACTGTTGTTTGGCGAGCCGTCCTTGGGGAGATACTGAAGATATCGAGGTAGAAGCTGCTGATTCGGGAGCCGCCGGGCTGCTGAACTCAGCGCTTTGGCGTAGCCCATGGCTGCCCAGCGCCATCAAAAGACCTAGCAGCACTACCGTCAGTAGCGCAGCGTACGAACGAGACATTGACTCCTCCCTGGTGACCCCAGTTGAGCTGATTTTACAGCTCGGGTGACCTAGAAACGTCCCCCGAGCAATAGTCCAATCATAATCAGCAGCAGCCGTCCTCCAAGCACAAATCCCGCTTTGGGATTGACTGCAGTCTGGTAGAGGGCGATCGCCGCTGGTGCAATAATCAGGGCAATCACGGGCAGCCACAGTCCGGCATAGGTGGCTAGCAGCAGATCGAGGCCCACCCTGACTGCCGCTGACGCTGCCACCCAAAGAAGGATATCCTGCAGGGTCAGGTCGTTCAGCCCCGCCGCAGGGGCATCATAGGGGGGGTTGTGGGGTGTCTCGTAGGGGAAAGCAGCATCAGAAGCCGCATTTGAGGGTGCTGGCGGTCTGTGTGTTAGCGAATACCGGAGGGAGCGCCCTAGCCGCTTTACCCAGCGAAGTAAGTAGTCCGATCCAGTCTGCAGACCAGCATCAGCAGCTCTTTTTGGAATTGGGCTATGGGCAACTGGGCTACGAGAAACTGGGCTACGAGAAACTGGGCTACGAGAAACTGGGCCGCTAGAAATCGCGCCGCTGGGATACTGGCGATATCTGAGCGCGTTGGCCAGCTGAGCGGCATCTGCGGGAGAGGCTGGAGGAGAGGTTATGGGAGAGGACGCCGTAGTAGAAGAGGCTGAGTCGGCCGGCGGGGCGGCTCTTCGGTAGGCAACCTCCGCGACGCGATAGGGCTCTACGGTGGGCTTGGTCGTGACGGCTTTAATCTGAGCTGCAGGCTGCTGCAGCGAAGCTGTACTAGCCCGCTGAGGCGATCGCGGCGGCTGGGTAGCGGCACGCGGGAGCCTAACCTCACCGCCGCTGGTTCCTGTGAGGGGCGCTGGGGCAGCAGACCTCAGACCTGGTTCAGCAGCCTTGCTTGGGGAATGACGCGTTTGGCGGCGGTGTCCAAGCACCTGTAGCCGGGCCTGAATGCGCTGAACTTCCGCATGGGTACTCTGCATATGTGACCTCCACAATTCCAGTTTTCAGTACAAGTGTACTATAAAAACTGGAACCAGTCTGGCTTTATTTATTCTGATTTAATGCGCCAGCCAAATGCGCAAGCTGCAGCGATTCCGGAAGCCTGTCCCAGCGCTAGCTTCAGGCCGCAAGCTTATCGACAAGCGTCTGGGTCGAGACCACGTGGCGCGCGAGGCCAAGCTGCGCGGGCGATGCGCCCAAGGCCAGGGCGACAAGCTGAGACAGGTGCAGAATGGGCAAGCTAAACGACTCCTGGAGCATCTGGCTCACTTCCGGCTGCCGGGAGTCTAGGTTGAGGTGACACAGGGGACAGGGGGTAACGATACAGTCCGCGCCAGCAGCGATCGCGGCCTTGATGTGTCCGCCCGCCATGCGAAAAGAGGTTTCGCTGTCGTAGCTCGACAGCGGCCAGCCGCAGCACTGGGTGCGGCCGGGGTAGTCAATTGGCGTGGCTCCCACGGCGCGGAATACCTGCTCTAGGGACTGGGGATTGAGCGGATCGTCGTAGGGAATCTGCTTTTGTGCCCTGAGGATGTAGCAGCCGTAGAAGGCCGCACAGTTGAGGTTGCTCAAAGGTCGAACTACCCGAGCTCTGAGCGCGTCGAGGCCATAGCGGCCCACCAGCATCCACAGCAAATGGGTGATCTCGGTTGTGCCGCGGTAGGGTGAGCACTGCTCCTTCTCTAAAAATTGGTTGACGTGGTCCACATAGCCAGGGTTTTCAGTCTGTGATGCCTTGAGGCGCTCGTCGACGCGACCGATCACCCCTTGACAGGTGCTGCAGTGGGTCAGCAGCGGCAGATTGAGGGACTCTGCCAGCGCAATATTGCGCGCGTTGACCGTATCTTCTAGCAGCAGGGAGTCTTCCTTAAAGGTGCCTGAACCGCAGCAGGACGCCCGCTTCAGCTCAATAAGCTCGATGTCTAGAATTTGAGCGAGGACTTGGGTCGACTGGTGCAGCTCCCGGCAGGCGCCTTGGGCGACGCAGCCAGGAAAGTAGGCGTAGCGAAGCGGGGAAGTTACCATAGAGCGCAAGGCCAAATGAAGCAATTTAATTAAGACTGATGTCGCCAGCGTCGAAACTGGGTACCGCGGTCCAATAAAATGGAAGGGTGCCAAATCACCAGGGCTAACTGGGCTGGCCAACTGGGCTAAGCTGTCGCCTGTGCTGCGGGTACCCAATCTGACTTCCGCTAGTGCGAACGTCCAGAGGAATGGTTTAATGATAGCTGCTGATAGTGAAGAGACAATGTAATGGAACGAGAAAAGATTTTTGAAAAAGTTCAGGAAATCGTTTGTGAGCAGCTAGGCGTTGAGAGCGCTGAAGTTAAGCCAGAATCTAGCTTTGCGAATGATCTTGGGGCAGACTCGCTAGATACAGTGGAGCTTGTCATGGCCTTGGAAGAAGAATTTGATATCGAAATTCCCGATGAAGCTGCTGAGAATATTGCGACGGTCAAAGCAGCAGTAGACTACATCAATGAGAAGACCGAGAAGTAGGTGTAGTTTTCGATGGCGCTGCGGGCAGAATGATTCACCATGGCTGCCCTGCGCGCACTGCCGCAATTGCCTCACGTCTGCTAGTTCCACTTCCATTGGCCGGCGCGGCATCCCCTTTCCCATTCGAACTGCTCGCGCGATCGCGACCGAGAGATAGATTCCCGATCCTAGAACTATGGTAAATCCTGATTCTGCTGACAAGCGTGTCGTTATTACTGGGTTAGGCGCTATTACCCCTATTGGTAATACGCTGTCTGACTATTGGCAAGGGCTGATGGAGGGGCAAAACGGCATCGGCCGGATTACCCACTTCGATCCATCGCGGTACGCCTGCCAGATCGCGGGGGAGGTGCAGGGGTTTGAGCCGCTTGAATACATAGATCGCAAAGATGCAAAGCGGATGGATCGCTTCGCTCAATTTGCTGTCGCAGCGAGTAAGCAGGCCCTGGCCAACGCCCAGCTTGAGATCACTGAGCTCAATGCTGAGCAGGTGGGCGTCATGATTGGCACCGGCATCGGGGGACTTAGCGTGCTCGAAGCCCAGCACGAAATCCTCCTTAATCGAGGGCCAGACCGCTGCAGCCCGTTCATGATTCCTACCATGATCGCCAACATGGCTGCCGGATTGACGGCGATTCAGGTGGGGGCTAAAGGCCCCAATTCCTGTGCGGTAACGGCTTGCGCAGCCGGGTCTAACGCCATCGGGGACGCCTTTAGAATTATTCAAAGGGGGAGCGCTCAGGCCATGATATGCGGCGGTACAGAGGCTGCAATTACGCCGCTTTCCTACGCCGGGTTTGCCTCAGCAAAAGCGCTTTCAACACGAAACGACGATGCTGCCCATGCATCGCGCCCCTTCGATCTTAACCGCGACGGATTTGTCATGGGGGAAGGCTGCGGTATTTTGATCCTTGAATCTTTAGACCACGCCCTCAGCCGAGGTGCAAAAATCTACGGCGAAATTGTGGGCTACGGCATGACGTGCGATGCCTACCACATGACGTCTCCGCCGCCTGGGGGTACGGGCGCAGCTCGGGCAATGCGCCTGGCGCTTAAGGATGGTGGACTCTCACCCAGCGATGTGGACTATATTAACGCCCACGGGACGAGCACTCCCGCCAATGACTCTACGGAAACGGCGGCAATTAAATCGGTCTTGGAGGCGCATGCCCACAGCGTCGCTATCAGCTCAACTAAGTCAATGACAGGGCACCTGTTGGGGGGGTCTGGCGGCATCGAGGCGGTTGCCGTTGCGATGGCCCTGGTCGAGAATCGCGTTCCTCCGACGATCAACCTAGAGGTTCCGGATCCAGCGTGCGACTTAGACTATGTTCCCAATGAGTCTCGGCCGCTGACGGTGAATGCGGCCCTCTCTAATTCGTTTGGATTTGGGGGGCACAACGTCACTTTAGCGTTCAAGCGCTACAGCGACTAACGTCAAAATTCATTGGCTTATTGACCCATCGTTGGCCCAGGGTGTAGCGCGACGCATTCAGGCTGCATTAAGCCCAGGGTTATAGAGTTTGTACACACAAAGATATAAACTTATTAAATAGGATCTGTCTGGGTATAGTTACCTACGGCATTTTGGCTCGATTTCTGCATTTGGTTCTCTGCATAGGCGAGTGCGAGGCTCGGTTTACTCGGCCTCGCGCCGCACTCTGCGACTCATCGTTTTTCCCATCACCACTATCGTTGACTTAACCGAGAGGATTATGGCTGTCGTCACCCAATCTTTGGAAGCGCTTTGCATCAACTCAATTCGCTTTTTAGCTATCGATGCGGTTGAAAATGCTAAATCTGGTCACCCTGGTCTTCCGATGGGAGCCGCACCCATGGCGTTCGTATTGTGGGACAGGTTTCTGCGGTTTAATCCCAAAAACCCGGCTTGGTTCGACCGCGATCGCTTCGTCCTGTCGGCTGGACACGGCTGCATGCTGCAGTATGCGCTGATGCACCTCACGGGGTACGACAGCGTTTCCCTAGAGGACATCAAGCAGTTCCGCCAGTGGGGATCTAGAGCGCCTGGGCACCCCGAGAACTTCGAAACCCCTGGCGTCGAGGTGACCACCGGGCCGCTGGGTCAAGGCATCGCCAACGCGGTGGGCTTGGCTATGGCGGAGGCCCATCTAGCGGCTCGCTTCAACAAGCCCGATGCCACCCTGGTAGACCACTACACCTACGCCATTTTGGGCGACGGCTGCAACATGGAGGGCGTCTCGGGCGAAGCTTGCTCTCTGGGCGGGCACCTCGGCCTCGGTAAGCTGATTGCCCTTTACGACGACAACCATATTTCTATCGACGGCTCCACCGACATCTCCTTCACAGAAGACGTCGCTAAGCGATTCGAGGCCTACGGCTGGCACGTTCAGCACGTCGAGGACGGCAACACCGACCTAGACGCCATCCAGCGCGCCATCGAAACCGCTAAGTCGGTGACCGATAAGCCTTCCTTCATCAAGGTGACGACCACCATCGGCTATGGTTCTCCCAACAAGGCCAACACCGCCGGCATCCATGGGGCGGCGCTGGGTGATGATGAAATCACCGCCACCCGCAAAAACCTAGGCTGGACCCACGGAACGTTCGAAATTCCTGACGACGCAATGGCTCACTTCCGCAAGGCCGTTGACCGGGGCGCTGATCTGGAGTCCAAATGGCAAGATACCCTAGGGTCCTACCGCAAGCAGTACCCCGACGAGGCGGCAGAATTTGAGCGCATGCTGCGGGGCGAGCTGCCTCAGGGCTGGGCCGACGCGCTGCCCACCTACACCAGCGCCGACAAGGGCATCGCCACCCGTAAGCACTCCCAGGCCACGCTGAACGCGATCGCCCCCGCGGTGCCCGAGTTAATCGGCGGCTCCGCCGACCTCACCCACTCCAACTTGACCGAGCTGAAGGTTTCCGGCGACTTCCAGCACGGCCAGTACGAGAACCGCAACCTGCGCTTTGGCGTCCGGGAGCACGGCATGGGCGCGATTTGCAACGGCATCGCCCTGCACAACTCCGGACTGATCCCCTACTGCGCCACGTTCTTGGTCTTCACCGACTACATGCGCGGCGCGATTCGGCTGTCGGCGCTGTCTGAGGCGGGCGTCATCTACGTGATGACTCACGACTCCGTGGGCTTGGGGGAAGACGGCCCTACCCACCAGCCGGTGGAAACCATCGCCTCGCTGCGGGTGATGCCTAACCTGACGGTGATTCGTCCGGCGGACGGCAACGAAGTTTCTGGCGCTTATAAAATTGCGGTGGAAAACCGCAAGGTACCGACGCTGATCGCCTTCACCCGCCAGAGCTTGCCCAACTACGACGAGACCTCCATCGAGAGCGTCGCCAAGGGCGGCTACGTGTTCTCCTGTGACGGCGTTCCCGACATCATCCTAATCGGCACGGGCAGCGAGCTGTCCCTCTGCGTCGATGCGGCTAAGCAGCTGCGCGAGGGCGGCACCAAGGTGCGCGTCGTGTCCATCCCCTCTTGGGAACTGTTTGATGCTCAGGACGAGGAGTACCGCGAGTCGGTGCTGCCCAAGGCGATCACTAAGCGACTCTCCGTGGAGGCGGGCTCTACGTTTGGCTGGTGCCGCTACGTGGGCTCAGAAGGCGCGTCCATCGGCATAGATCACTTTGGCGCTTCTGCCCCCGGCAAAATTTGCATGGAGCAATTCGGCTTTACCGTGGATAACGTGCTGGCAAAAGCAAAGGCGCTGCTGGGGTAGTAGCGTAGCAGACGACATAATCAGGTCAACGCTTGAGCGGCAGAGGGCTTATGTCCTCTGCTTTTTAATTGCTGCTTTTTACTGTGCTGGCCCGGTTGCTGAGGACAACGCAATTGACTCAAAGCTTTAATGTTTCGTAGGTCGCTGCCACGCAAATGACCTAAGGCATCAGGACAGTTGCGTGGCTTCAATATCTGCAGCACCGAGCTCTACGCGGCATCGGCCAACGCCTCACTTTTCGCGGCCTGAGCGACCTGGCTCTTAAGTAAATCGACCGCAGCCTGGTACTGCAGGTCTGTTGCGGTGGCCAGCTCGGCGCGCGCGAGCGGATGCGTCGAGACCACGACGTCGGGTAGGATGCCCTGCTTGTTAATGTCGGTGTGGTTTGGGGTCTCGTAGCGCGCCACCGTCACCGCTAACCCCGACCCGTCTGAGAGCCGAAACAGCGATTGAATCAGCCCTTTTCCAAAGGTGCGTTCTCCCACGAGCTGCGCCCTGCCGTTGTCCTGAAGGGCCCCAGAGAGAATTTCGCTGGCGCTCGCGGTACCGCCGTTGACCAAAACCGCTAGGGGAGCCTGGGTGAGCGCGGAGCCGACGGCATCGATTCTATCCTGAATGCCGTAGCGGTTGACCGTATACACAACTGCGCCTTTGTCGAGCCAGAGTCGGGAGATTTCAATTCCCGACTGTAGCAGCCCACCCGGGTTGTTCCGCAGGTCTAGCACATACCCGGCGGCCCCAGCCGATTCCATGGCATCAATGGCCTGGGCCAGCTCTTCTGTCGCGTTGGCATTAAACTGGTTGAGGCGAATGTAGCCCACCGGAAAGGGTCCGTCAGTGTGTAGATTGGCATAGACCGGGTTGAGGGCAATGCGATCGCGTACGATGGGAAAGTCCGTGGGCGCTGGGTCGCGGTCGATGGTTAGGGTCACCGTCGTTCCCGGCAGGCCGCGCATGAGCTTAGCCGCCTCATCTAGGGCTAGCCCTTTGGTTGAAACGCCGTCGATGCTGAGAATATGATCCTGAGCGCGGATGCCCGCCTCGTCGGCAGGCGATCCCTCCACAGGCGAAATTACCTTGAGGTAGCCTGCATCATCCTGGGTAATCTGCAGCCCCACCCCGGTGAGCTCCCCTGAGGTATTGGTCTGCAGGCTCTGATACTGATCGGGGTCTAGAAACCGGGTAAAGGGGTCCCCCAATCCGGCCAGCATCTCCCGCACAGCGTCGTAGGCAGATGCCTGGTCCGGTACCGCCTTACGCAACGCTCGCTGCCGCACCAGCCACCAGTTCTGCCCGTTGAAGCTGTCGTCGACATAAGCCCTATCGACGATGCGCCATACCTCATTGAGCAGTCGGTGGCCTTCGGAGTAGGCGATCGCTGGCTCGACTCTGAGCCCTGCAAAGGTGGCAACGGTCAGCAAGAAAGCCAGCAGCGTAGCGGTAAGCGGATTTCTCATGGTACATCGATAGGAGGAGGACAGCAGATTGGAAGCGGGCCATGTGCGTTGTGCCGGCTGCGACCCTGGGACAGCGCAGCGTAGAACCTTAACTTTTGTTGAACATGTGTCGGGCCAATACCCTCGAACTTAGCTCCCAAAAGCGCTGCTTGGGGAATGCATCTTGGGGTTCGAGCGCCGTCTCACCGGCCGTCTCACTGATGTTGAGCTTTTATGAGAGTGGTCGCCGTGATTTGTAACGTTGCGTTAGCTTAACTCAGATTCGCTAAAATATCGTGTTACATTTTTTAGTATGAGGTAGCGACACCCCTTCTTTAACCTAACTCGAAAACTTTTTTGCTCAATGTTTACTAAGCAAGTC
The DNA here is from genome assembly GCA_050331115.1 of Elainellaceae cyanobacterium. Lineage (GTDB taxonomy): Bacteria > Cyanobacteriota > Cyanobacteriia > CAKZMO01 > CAKZMO01 > JBCCAG01. The sequence goes on along the minus strand of JBHJHD010000064.1, from coordinate 6,322 downwards.
ACCGATTCAAAGCCATTTCAGTGGTTCGAGGAGCGCTTGGAGATTCAGGCGATTGCTGATGATATCTCATCTAAGTACGTTCCCCCCCACGTCAACATTTTCTACTGCCTGGGCGGCATCACGCTAACCTGCTTTCTCATTCAGTTTGCCACTGGCTTCCTGATGACCTTCTACTACCGGCCAACGGTGGCTGAAGCGTTCACGTCTGTTCAATATTTGATGACTGACGTCAACTTCGGCTGGCTGATTCGCTCGATCCACCGCTGGTCTGCCAGTATGATGGTGCTAGTGATGATTCTGCACACGTTCCGGGTTTACTTGACAGGCGGTTTCAAAAAGCCCCGCGAGCTGACCTGGATCACGGGCGTCATTTTGGCCGTGATTACTGTCACCTTCGGCGTTACCGGCTATTCTCTCCCCTGGGATCAAGTGGGTTACTGGGCCGTGAAGATTGTCTCTGGTGTTCCGGATGCGATCCCCGTGGTTGGTGGCTTCATCGTTGAGCTGATGCGCGGTGGTGAGAGCGTCGGTCAGGCGACACTGACGCGCTTCTACACGCTTCACACTTTTGTGCTGCCCTGGGCGATCGCAGTCTTTATGCTGCTTCACTTCCTGATGATTCGGAAGCAGGGTATCTCTGGTCCTTTGTAAGCTTTATCCTTTGGAGAATTACTGATAGCTATGGCAACCTTAAAGAAGCCGGATCTAAGCGATCCACAACTTAGAGAGAAGCTCAAGCAGGGCATGGGCCACAATTACTACGGTGAGCCTGCTTGGCCTAACGATCTGCTCTACACCTTCCCCGTGGTCATCTTTGGCACTATCGCCTGCTGCACCGCGCTAGCGGTTCTAGACCCTGCCCTGGCGAGCGAGCCTGCAAACCCGTTCGCGACGCCGCTAGAAATTCTGCCTGAGTGGTACCTCTACCCCACCTTTCAGATTCTACGGATTGTTCCCAATAAGCTTCTGGGTATTGGCGCAATGGGCGCAATTCCTTTTGGCCTCATGCTGGTGCCCTTCATCGAGAGCGTCAACAAGTTCCAAAACCCCTTCCGCCGTCCGCTGGCGACTACCGTGTTCATGTTCGGCACGTTGGTTACGCTGTGGCTGGGTATTGGAGCGACCTTCCCCATCGATGAGTCGCTGACCCTGGGTCTTTTCTAAGCTTCAGTTTTAAGCGTCAGCCTCGATTGGTCGTTTCCTGAGTGGGAACGGCATCGGCGGAAAATTCAACCATTGGAAACCCCTTCTGCAGCGCTTGTGCTCTAGAGGGGTTTCTTTTTAGGGCACCCGCTTACTGTTACAGCGCTTTGTTTTTGAGGCGGCTGTACCCTAAGCGCCGCCTCAAGCGCTACCGTAGACCGGCTTCCCCACCGGCCTAGGCCGGAAACCCGCCTTGATGGCGCTTCAGAGAAGGCGATATGGTGAAAGTACTTGCGTAAAGGGAGTGGCGCTCATGAGCCAAGGTTTTAAAGGTCTACGGATCGATGGGCTACCCAGAATTAGCAACTGGTTAGTCTTGATAGGGATAGTCTGGCTGCTAGGTTCAGTGGGCTTGGGATGGCTCGTTAAATCCGTAGTGATTTTGATTGGGCTGCTCCTGATTGCGCCAATAATTGGGTTTTGGGCGCTGCGGTGGTGGCTAAAACGCAACCTGGTCGAAGCGCCGTGCCCCGTATGCGGCAGCGCTTTGGTTGGGCTCAACGGTCAGGAGATTCGCTGCCCTAGCTGTCGGGAACCGGTGAAAGCAGACGATAAGCTTTTTCAGCGGCTGACGCCGCCAGGGACGGTCGATATTGATGCGGTTGAGGTGCAGTCCCAGGAGATTCTCGAGTAGCCGTCAATTTAACCTTCTTTTAGCCCCCAACGCAGCTCATTTATGGCAATCTGAGGATAGTGATACCAGCGCTAACCTTCAACCTGCCGTCCTAGCTGCATTTTTGTTATGCAAACGTTGCCTACGCCAACCGCATCCACTCAACCTAGCGAGCCACGTATCGACACCGTGATTCATCGCCGTCAGACTCGCCCTGTGCGCGTCGGGGACATCACCATCGGCGGAAATAATCCTGTGGTGGTCCAGTCGATGATCAACGAAGATACCCTCAACGTTGCTGGGTCAGTCGCCGCTATCCGTGCGCTGCATGAGGTGGGCTGTGAAATTGTCCGGGTGACGGTGCCCAGCATGGCCCACGCCAAAGCCGTCGCTGACATCAAGGCATCGCTGCAGGCAACCTACCAAAGCGTACCGCTGGTGGCAGATGTGCACCACAACGGCATGAAGATTGCGCTGGAGGTTGCCAAGCACGTAGATAAGGTGCGCATCAATCCTGGTCTTTACGTGTTTGAGAAGCCTAAGAGCGATCGCGATGAGTTTACCCAAACAGAGTTCGACGATATTGGCGATCGCATTCGTGACACCCTAGAGCCTTTGGTTCGCTCCCTGAAGGAGCAGGACAAAGCAATGCGCATTGGGGTAAACCACGGTTCACTAGCTGAGCGCATGCTGTTTACCTACGGCGATACGCCCGAGGGCATGGTGCAGTCAGCCATTGAGTTCATTCAGATCTGCGAGTCCTTGGATTATCACAACCTTGTGATTTCCCTCAAGGCATCCCGAGTGCCGGTGATGCTTGCGGCCTATCGCCTCATGGTCAAGCGAATGAACGCGCTGGGCATGGCCTATCCGCTACACCTAGGCGTTACTGAAGCAGGCGACGGAGAATATGGCCGCATCAAATCTACTGCGGGCATTGGCACGCTGCTAGCCGACGGAATTGGCGATACGATTCGCGTCTCTCTAACGGAAAACCCCCTCAAGGAAATTCCTGTCTGCTACAGCATCCTGCAGGCTCTAGGCCTCCGCAAAACCATGGTTGAGTACGTCGCCTGCCCCTCCTGTGGACGAACGCTCTTCAACCTGGAAGACGTGCTTGGCAAAGTGCGGTCTGCCACTGACCATCTGACAGGGCTAGATATTGCCGTCATGGGCTGCATCGTCAACGGACCTGGCGAGATGGCAGATGCAGACTACGGCTACGTGGGCAAGCAGCCTGGCTTCATTTCTCTATATCGCGGACGCGACGAGATAAAGAAAGTGCCTGAGAATGAGGGCGTCGCTGAGCTAATTGCCCTAATTAAGGCGGACGGGCTCTGGGTTGACCCGTAAATATAGCTTGTGTAAGGACCTGTAAGTCATTCTGTAGACGGCCCGGCAGGCTGGACTTCCAGACTGCTTGTCCCATCTCTCATGTGCTAGTGTGGGAGTACTTTAACGCCCTTCAGTCTTATCTCCATCCTATGACTTTGATCAAGCGCGGACTTGTCTTGGGTACAACTGTTCTTGCTGTGGCCGCAGTCGCCATAGTCCCGATTAGCCTTCATCCCAGAACCCAGGCCCTTCTTCAAGACAGTCCCAAGGATGTCGTGGACGAAGTTTGGCAGCTTATCGACCGCACCTACGTCGACGCGACATTTAATCAAACCGATTGGCAAGCGGTGCGGCTAGACTATCTCAATCGTAGCTATACGGATCAAGAAGCCGCCTACACGGCTATCCGTGAAATGCTGGACACTCTAGAAGATCCCTACACTCGATTCATGGATCCTCAAGAGTTTCGCAATATGCAGATCGACACGTCCGGAGAGCTGACCGGTGTCGGCATCTCTATCCAGCAGGATGAAGAGACCAATAAGCTGATCGTCGTCGCCCCGATTGAGGATACGCCGGCTTTCGATGCTGGAATCTTGGCTGGCGACATCATTGTGCGCATTGACGACTCAGATACCGTAGGTATGGATATCAGCGATGCGGTCAATCTGATTCGTGGCCCCATTGGCTCTGAAGTCCAGCTGACTATTCTTCGCGATGAACAGGAGCTTGTGGTGCCGATTACCCGAGCTCGGATTGAGATACATCCTGTGCGCTATGAATCTCGCATTGAGCCAGAAATTGGCAAGGTGGGCTATATTCGCCTAACCCAGTTCAGCGCTAATGCGGCTGATGAGATGCGGGAAGCGATTCGAGCCCTAGAGCGGGAGGAAGTAGACTCCTACGTCTTAGATCTGCGCTCTAACCCCGGTGGTCTCCTATACTCAAGTATTGATATTGCCCGCATGTGGCTAGAGGAAGGCGTGATTGTCTCGACAGTGGATCGACAGGGGATTACCGATCGCCAAGAGGCCATCGGCGATGCGCTCACCGATAAACCGCTGATCATTTTGGTGGACGGCGGGTCGGCCAGCGCCAGCGAGATTTTATCAGGTGCGCTTCAGGACAACGAGCGGGCTACTCTAGTGGGGACTCAGACCTTTGGCAAAGGACTTGTTCAATCGGTACGACCTTTGGGAGACGGCTCCGGCTTAGCGATTACCGTAGCCAAGTACCTCACCCCAAGCGGCTTAGATATCAACGAAGCCGGGATTTCCCCCAACGTCGTTGTCGAGCTCACCGAAGAGCAGCGTGAGGCGCTTCGCAGCGATCGCACCCGCATTGGCACGCTGAACGATCCTCAGTATGCAGAGGCCCTTCAGCTCCTCACTGAGCAGCAGACCGCTGACGATACTGCCATCATTCCGGCACCAATTTCAGCGTCACAGTAATCGTATGCCACTACGCCATCATTCTTTAATCGGCATAGCTGCAGTATTAGCGGGTTTAGCAGGCTGCAGCAGCGGAAAGTTAGATCAGTGCAATCAGCTCATTGAAGTTGCCAATCAAGCCGTAACAGAGGTCGAAGCGGTGACCAGCGATTCCGCGCCTAGGGATACCGACACCGCCGCTTTTGTCAGTATTACAGAAGCGGCTCAGCAAGCGGCGACCCAGCTTGAGTCCATTGACTTGACCGATGAGCAGCTTCAGGGCTATCGGCAGCGCTTTATCAAGCTTTATGTTGCGACTGGGGATGCGACCGAAGCGCTTGTCACCGCTGTGGAAGAGCAGGACCCGATAGGTGCAGAAGACGCCTACACTGACTTGGAGACAGCGACTAGCCAAGAGCAGCCCCTCGTCGAGGAAATCAATCAGTACTGTCAGTCATCCTGATATGTAGGATGCTTAAGTAAACGGTGTTGGGGTTCACCCGCCGCCGCGTCCTTGACTTATGGCCAGGCATTTGAAAGCTCTGCAGATTCAATAAACCCTTAATGAGCTGCAATAGCTCACGCTTCCATATTGCGCTAAAGCGGGCCTACGGCTGGTGCTCCTGAGACTGATGTTCTTGCTTGCCTGCGGTCATCTGCAGCACGATGCCCTCCCCGCCGGCCTCATGATAGCGATCGGCCCACTGGCGCACCACCTCGTCGAGCTCTTCGAGCGCCTGATCGATGCGGTCGGCAGGAATATCGAGCTCTTCTAGGACCCTCAAGCTATGGGGTTTACGCTCTGCCCAGTCCCGCATCATTTGAAAGTAGCGGGCCGTATCCTCCAGCATGATATAAGTGCGCTCTTCGTCATTAGCTGGGGAATAGGACGCCCGGGTCAGCGCATAGAAGGGCATGCCCCAAGGGGAATCGACCCGCGTCACGGTGCCTGAATAGATGAGGCGGCGGCGAATGTGCTCGGCCAAGGCTTCACTGAGGGGCATGCGGCGCTCAGCAGGGAGGTCCTCTTGAGAGCGGGCGTGAAGAAACTCAATCAGCTCAATAAACTGGAACGAGGTGATCAGCTGAGCATCAGGAAGGTTCGAGGGCAGCGTTTTCTCTAGCTGACGCTTCTCCTCCGGTGTCAGGCTTGTTCCCGGAATCCGAGACCAGCCGGGTTGCCAAGGGTACTGCTCTAACCAGACGTAAGGAAACTGAATGAGGTAGCGCGGCTCTTGGGAGCCCAACATCTTCAGCAGCGTTCCCTCAGTTAGTGCCTCGCGCACCTCCTGAACGATGACCTTGACCCGCTTAGGCTCAATGTGGTGCAGATGCCCCGTCATGCGAAGATTTTCGCCTTGCTCCAGGTAGGTTAAATAGATGGCGCACTTGGCTGCTGTTGCCGCTGCGTCTAAGAAAGCACCATGGCGATGTCCGCTGGTGCGCATCGCGCTGAAAGCCAAGTACAGCATGATCTGATCCATGGCGCTAGGGCTCAAGCGCTTGATCAAATCGGTATCAGTATTTAAGCCAACATCTGAACTACGTAACGTCACGGGTTAACTGGGTGAGGTGAGTGTGCAAAGCGTAACTGAATGAATTGGTGCGGGGATTCACGCTCAAAACCGAGGGCTACAAACGCGAGTTTTGCCAATTCAGCCACCGCTAGTGCGGGCGATACCAGTATGAGTGGTGCCAGCATCGGCAGGGCCAACGCAGGCCGGAACTACACAGCATTGGG
>JBHJHD010000063.1:0-9785 GCA_050331115.1 Elainellaceae cyanobacterium | reverse complement strand
AGCCTTTGGCACCGTAGAGAACCTAGCCAAAGGCACCGTCCTGTTTGAGCGCGGTCAGCGCACCGTAGACTTCTTTGTCATCATCAAAGGCAACATCGAAATCTACGAGCACGGGCGCGATCGCCTATCGGTAATCACAATCCATCGAGAGAACCAGTTCACCGGCGAGCTAGATCTATTCAATAACCGTCAGATTCTTGTGGGCGGGCGCATGGGAGAAGATGGCACCGTAATTCGCATCGGGCGAGACTCCTTCAAGAAGCTGATTGCCGCCGAGCCCGAGCTGGGCGAAATCATCATGCGCGCCTTCATTCTGCGCCGCAACGGGCTGGTGCTGCACAACCAAGGGGCCGTCACCCTAATCATCAACGGCCAAACCTCCGACTCCTTGCGCATTGCCCGGTTCCTGCGCCGCAACGGCTACCCGCTGGATATTCTCGACTGCGCCACCCAAGCCTGCGATACTACGCTCTCGCGCTACAGCCTCACCGAAGCGCAGCTGCCGGCAGTTCTGATTCACCTGGGCGATCGCATAGCGCCTATCCTGCAAGCATCGCGGCTAAAATGATTGAACTCGCCAACCCAGCGTGAAAGTGAGCAATGACCTCTGTTCTATCCCAACTGCTAAGTTTTGAGGCGTTCATAGCACAGTACGGCAACAATCCCCGCTACGAACTAGCCGATGGAGAACTGATCGACACAGAACCCACCGGCCCCCATGAAGCCGTATCGGGGAAGATTTCGAGCAAGCTTAGTATCCAGCTAGAACAGCGGGGACATCCCTGGATTATTCCCCGCACCTGCATCATCAGACCCTTCTCAGACGCCGCTACGGCCCGCCGTCCGGACGTGATTATCCTAGATGAGACTGCGCTGGTCAGTGAGCCCCTATGGGAGCGAGAGCCGGTTATCACGTTAGGAGCCTCCATCAAGCTGATTGTGGAGGTCGTCAGCACAAACTGGGAGACGGACTACGCCCGGAAAGTGGACGAGTACGCGCTGCTAGGCGTCCCGGAATACTGGATAGCTGACTACCGAGGATTGGGCGGCACGGCATTTATCGGCAGGCCAAAACAGCCTACGCTGACGGTGTGTCAGCTTGTGGAAGATGACTACGAGCAAAGGCGGTATCGCCTAGGGCAGGAGATTGTATCAAAACTCCTGCCGGAGCTACGTCTAAAGCTCGATGATCTGTTGCCGAGATAGCAATGGCTACTTTCAGGTCACCAGCGCTTGCTCAAACCGCCGCAACAGCTCATGCCGCTGCCCTTCATCCGCCTGAGCTACCACCCGGTTCACCGCGCTCAGCACCGCCAGCAGCGACGCCGTGACGATATTCTCGTGAATGCCCACTCCAAACACCGACGTAGGGATAAAGTCCCCCGCCAGCTCCACAAAGGCAATTGCCTGGGCATCGCTGCCGTGGGAGAGCGATCGCTCCTCGTAGTGGTGGATGCGGACCTGCATATCTAGGGCGTCGAGGAAGGCATCGATGGGGCCGTTGCCGCAGCCTGCAATGGAGAAGTCCTGACCACTGAACTGCACCGTGGCGCTAACCTGCTGGTCGCTATCGCTCTCGGTGAGCTGATAGCTGTCTAGCTTAAACGGCGTAGCGCGGGACAGGTATTCCTGCTGAAACAGCGCCCAAAGCTGCGAGGAGGTCATTTCCTGACCGCGCTCGTCCATCACCCGCTGCACCACCTGACTAAACTCAATCTGCATGCGTCGGGGCATGGCCAGACCGTAGTCCCGCTCTAGCAAGAAGGCCATGCCGCCCTTGCCCGACTGACTGTTGACCCGAATCACGGATTCGTAGGTGCGGCCCAGGTCGGCGGGGTCGATGGGCAGGTAGGGGATTTCCCAAAGGTCATCAGGCTTGTGGGCCCCGAAGCCCTTTTTGATAGCGTCTTGGTGGGAGCCGGAGAAGGCGGTGAATACCAGGTCGCCCACGTAGGGGTGGCGGGGGTGGATGGGGAGCTGGGTACAGTCTTCCACGGTGCGGGCCACCTCGTTGATGCGGGAGAAGTCGAGGCCGGGGTGGACGCCCTGGGTGTAGAGGTTCATGGCCAGGGTAACCAGGTCTACGTTGCCAGTGCGCTCGCCGTTGCCAAACAGGCAGCCCTCCACCCGGTCGGCTCCCGCCATCTGGGCCAGCTCTGCGGCGGCGATCGCACAGCCCCGGTCGTTGTGGGTGTGGACGCTAAGGACAACGTTCTCGCGGTGGGCCATGTGGCGGTGCATCCACTCCACCTGATCGGCGAAGCCGTTGGGGGTGGAGACTTCCACGGTGGCGGGGAGGTTGATGATGGCTTTGCGATCGGGTATGGGCTGCCAAACGCCCAGCACCGCGTCGCAGATGTCTTTAGCAAAGTCCAGCTCCGTCGCCGTAAAGGTTTCGGGGGAGTACTGGAAGCGCCATTGGGTGGTAGGCTGCTCGGACGCTAATTTCTGAATCAGCTTGGCCGCGTTCACCGCCAGCTCAATGGTGCCGGCCTTGTCCTGCCGAAACACCACGCGGCGGAAGTTGGGAGCGGTGGCGTTGTAGACGTGGACGATGGCTCGCTTTGCGCCCCGCAGCGACTCAAAGGTGCGGCGGATGAGGTGTTCGCGAGCCTGGGTGAGCGCCTGAATGGTGACGTCGTCGGGGATGCGATCGCCTTCAATCAGGTCCCGCACAAAGTCGAAGTCAGTTTGGGAGGCGGCGGGGAAGGCCACCTCAATTTCCTTAAAGCCGATGGCCACCAGCAGCTGGAACATCTCCAGCTTGCGGCGGTGGTTCATGGGTTCAATCAGGGCCTGGTTGCCGTCGCGCAGGTCGGTGCTCAGCCAGATGGGGGGCTGGGTGATGGTTTTGGTGGGCCAGGTGCGGTCGGGTAGGTCAACGGGCTGGAAGGGGCGGTATTTGGTCGTGGGGTTGGTCAGCATGGTAGAAATTTGGGTTCTGTTGGGGTCTGTGAATTGGGTATTGGGCTGCGGGGACGTGACTACGGCTACACAAGTGGGCATTGAGGGTAGGGTCATGGCACTGCCATGTCCGAACAAAATTCATGCCCCACGCCAGCACCGCCTAAACGTGAGGAGCGCCAGAGGGCAAAAAATTCGCGAAGGGCAAGCAGCCTATGCCGTGCCTGTCTTTTATAAAGACCCGCATAAAAGCCAAGCCTTTGGGGTGATTCAGGGCTTCCGATGCTTATAAATGCGGTGGAAAAATTATTATGTCAAATTTTACTGCGCTCAAAGCGCAGGAGCAGCAACCCTAGGAGCAGGGCCAATAGTTGTGGAGAACGCTGCTGCATTGACTACCGTCTAGCGGCTAAATCGATTATCTCTCGCAGCATAGTCCATAGAGTGAGGCCTGGTCAACAGCCTAACAAGGTAGGCAGTAATTGCCGACAGGTCTATTGCGTTGGCCCTGTTGCTCGTGAGAACCCCGTAGGGCTACCCCACCAGAGCCTGAACTTGCTCCAATGTCGCGGCGCTGTTGTAAAGTTTAAAGCCGCCGATCGCGCCAACAAAGCCGCTGTTGTGGCCCAAAGACCCGTCGTGAAATCGGGTGCCTTGGCTGACGTTGCCAAGCCCAATGTTGTCGCTGTGGGCCCACAGCTGGGAGCCCTCTCCCCGGCCAAAGACTTCGCCGTCTAAGTACCCTGTCAAAGCATCGGCTTGAACATTGGCCTCACCATCGAGCGCGATCGCCACGTGGTGCCACTTGTCAGACTCAACTTTGTCAGTGCTGAGCCAGGTCCCTGCCCAGCCGCTCTCTTCATCTGGGCGGTTCCACCCGCCAACATAGAGCCGGTCTTCGTCGATGTAGACGTTGAGGCCACGGACTTTTCCACCTTCCTCATATAGCACCTGTTTCCGAGAATCGAGGGCCGTATCGGTAGCCCTAAACCAGAAAGCAATCGTGCGCTGGGGCTGAATCTCTAGGTTAATCTCCCCCGCGTCTGGCACTGCAATGTGGTCATCGCCATCGAAGGCAACGTACCTATTTCCCCGATCTTCTTCATAAACTGCGCCGCGCAGCGCGCCGGCATTGTCTCCGCCTCTGACAACCTCATCAAAGACGACGTCACCGTTCACCTTTTCAAAATCGTAGTCGATAATCATATCAGTGGGTCTCTGTGCAGGGCGCGGCGCCTGAGCCTCGTAGGCTCCCAGATCGGGCGCTGCCCCCTGAAAGTCCTCTCCTACGCTAATGCCTGCATCGACGAGGTCGCTGTCCGCTTTGAGCTTTAGAAAATCGCTCTCTGGCAAAGCACCCTCTGCCGACCTAGCCCTTGTGGCGATGCTGTCATCTGTACTCAAGAAATCGTCTGCCTCTGCAGTCACGTCCAGCGTCCAGCTGTTGCTGGCATCATCGACTTGTCCGCCGGTTTGAAAGGGCTGAGCTCCGTTGTTGTCGTTGACGCTCAGGTTGTTGCGGAGCTTGTGAGCCCCTTGACTAAAGCGATAGCCTACGCCGGCATTGTTGTAGCTCGTGTTGCCATACACCTGCATCGCGCCCTGACTGTTGTTGTAGTCAAAGCCACGGCTCGTATTACTCCAGGCTAGATTATTCCGAACGACGTGGGCCAAGTCTTCCAAACTTGAGGCGGGCCGCTCTCCCCTGCCGCCCGATAGCTTAAACCCGTTGCCGTTTCCTTCAAAGGCCGCACCGACATCCCACCTGTCGACGCCGTTGCCGTAGGCCCAGGTGTCTTCGATGGTCACAGAGCCTCCGAAGTCCCAAAGGTCGATGCCATCATCCGAGTTGTTGTACAGACGAGCACCGCGAATCACGTTGCCCTCACCCGACCCAAACTTAACGCCGATGCCGTCGGCATCCTGGCCATTTCGAATCGGGTCAAAGTTGTGGTGAAAGTCGCCGCCCAGGACGAGGTTGTCGGTGCTCTCTCCAAAAATATTAAGTCCGGTATTTTCGTTGTCGTGCAGGTTGAGATTTTCCCAGACGCTGTGACTGGCCGAAAGCGCGGTGTAGGCCGCATGCGGACTATCGACCATTTCTAGTCCTTTCACGTGCCAATAGTCGCCCGTCTGGCTGATCAGGTCTCTGCGCGGATCAGCATCTTGCTCACGGCGATCCCAGCGACTGCCGTCTATGACAGGTTGCTCGTTCTGATAGGCAAATAAACGAATAGGGGCCTCTTCGGTCCCGCTTTTCCATAGCGTTATCGTTTCATTTTTGGGTAAGAGATACGTCCCGCCCCGCAGATAGATAGTGTCCCCCGCCTCCGCTAGATCGTGAGCTTTTTGAATGGAGGCTAGAGGAGAGTCGATAGTCCCCTCGTTATTGTCACTGCTGTTGAAAGGAGAAACAAAAATTTCTTTCATAGCGTTCTATTGCGGTTGTGGATGCCTGGGTGTGCTGCCCTTAACTGACAAGGCTTTGAGCTAATCGGGCTGTCCTACGCAACTGGGCCAACGGAGTAGGATCGAGGCAAGGGTACACAGGTAGGTCTCCTGACTTGCTCTCAGTACAAACGGTTCCAGCCTTGTCAGCGATCGCTCCTCTTGAGCTATGCGCCAAACCCTCCATCAATGGTGTGCTGCGACCCGGTCACAATTGCCGCCTCAGGGCCAACAAGGTAGGCTACCATCCCGGCAATTTCAGCCGGTTTAGCGTGGCGCTGAATGGCCATGAACGAGTGCATCATGTCCTTCATTGGGCCGTCGGCGGGGTTGAGATCGGTGTCGACCGGTCCGGGCTGCACGCTGTTGACCGTGATACCCCGTGGCCCAAAATCTCTGGCCAAGCCCCGCACCATGCCCTGCACCGCCGATTTCGTCAGGGCGTAGGCCGCCCCTCCCGCAAACGGCATGCGATCGCCGTTCACTGAGCCAATAATTACAATTCGCCCACCGTCATTCATCTGCCGAGCGGCGTCGACGGAGGCGTGATACGGCCCGCGCACGTTGATATCAATCATGCGGTCCACTTCTGCCGGGTCTAGCTCCAGTGGGTCACCTAAAACAGCCGTGCCGGCGTTGACCACCAGAATATCTAGCGCGCCTAGGTCCGCGATCACCTCACCCACGATCCCTCTGTCTGCACTATCGGCCTGAATTGCTTTGCTCCCAGTCTTGTCCGCTAGGGTCGTAGCGGCCTCTTGTGAGCTGCCGTTAATAAACGCGACCGTCGACCCATCGGCTGTCAACCGTTCGACAATGGCGGCACCGATGCCGCGACTGCCGCCCAAAACCAGTGCTTGCTTACCGTTTAAACCTGCCATAGCGTTTGATCTCCAATTTCTATATCGAGTACTATAGAAATACGATAGCAAGCTTTTTGAGAATAAGCTAGTGACCACTAAAGAAATGTCTGGGCGAGGTCGCCCGAGGGGATTCGACATTGAGCAGGCGTTGGCGATCGCCCAAGCGCTGTTCCATCAGCGCGGCTATGACGGCGTGGGGGTTGCCGAACTCAGTAAGGAAATTGGGATCACGGCCCCTAGCCTCTACGCCGCCTTTGGCAGCAAGCGTCAGCTGTTTGAGCGGGTCTTACAGAAGTACGTGCAGGAAGAGGGCAGCCGCTTATCTGCGGCGATGGCAGAGGGTGAAACCGTTGAAGCTGGAATCGCTCATTTGTTTGAACGGGCCGCTGAACTATATACCGCAGACGCCGCGCGGCCTGGGTGCCTGGTGCTAGACGGGACGCGCAACTGTACCGATGCTGAGGCCTGCAGTCTGAGCGCTCGGATTCGCCAGGAGACCCGGCAGGCGCTTCGCGATCGCATTGCAGAGAAGTTTCCGGAACAGGCCTCGGCCTTGGCCGATTACGCGCTCACCGTTTTAATGGGGCTGTCGGCTGCGGCCCGCGATGGGCTGTCTCAAGCTGAGCTAAAGGCCGTTGGGAGAGTCGCTGCCGCTGGTTTTTCCGTTAGCGCTATGGGTGCGAGGTGAGCTACCAACCTATTTTGTCTTAAAATGAGATTATAAATCTCTTTATAAGTCCAATATAAATACTTTAATTCTTAAGTTGACACAAAGGCCTGTGTCGTCTGAAGCCAGCTCAAAAAAACGCGATCGCACCAAGCTTTGGGGGCGAGCTTACTCCTCAAGAATGTCTGAGGTGACGGGCTTAAGCTGAACGGGGGTAGAGAGAACTAGGGACGTCTGGGTCGGTCCGTAGGCGCTCAGCTTCTGCAGCAGGGTTTCGAGGTGGGGCAGCGACTGAGCGGCCGCACGAATCAGAAATGAGGCATCCCCGGTGAGGTGGTGACATTCGAGGAATTCTGGGGTTTCAGACACAAGCCGATGCACCTGCGGGTAGGCCCGGGGTGAGGTAGTGAGCTTAACGAAGGCTTGGATAGTGGCCCCGAGGGCGGCTAAATTGACCCGGGCGCTGTACTGAGTGATAATCCCCGTCGCCTCTAGCTTCCGGATGCGCTCAGCTGTGGCAGGCCCAGAGAGTCCCACCTGCTGCCCTAAGGCCGCGAAGGACTGTCTGGCGTCGGTTTGCAGCGCCGTGAGGATTTGCCAGTCTGTGGAATCTAGCTGCATTGATTTCTCGTGCTTATTGGCCGAAAAACTCTAAATTAAAAAGTCAAACCCGCTCATGACGTTTGCTTTTATCTGTCTTTTCGCTTCAAGACTTTCTAAAGTATTACCAGATTGATTTGAGGGATTCAAGATGCTGTTTCTACAGGGCGTCGGTATTGGCCTGGCGATCGCTGCTCCGGTGGGCGTGATCGGTATCTTGTGTATTCAGCGCACCCTCACCTATGGCCGCTGGATCGGGTTTGTCTCGGGGATGGGGGCGGCGACAGCGGACGGCATCTACGGCTGCATTGCAGAGATGGGATTGAGTGCGATCGCCGACCTGCTGGTGGCCCAGAGCCGCTGGCTGATGCTGGTGGGCGGGGTGTTTTTGTGCTATCTGGGCGTGACCACCTTTATGCAGAAGCCCCCCAAGGAGACGCAGGTCGAGCTCTCCCGCCAGAGCGCCATTAAATCCTATGGGTCAGTCCTGCTCCTGACGCTGACCAACCCGCTGACTATCTTTTCGTTTCTAGGTATTTTCTCAGGGCTGGGACTAGGGCAGGCGGAGCGAAGTATTGCAGAGGCAATTGCGCTAGTGGCTGGGGTATTCATTGGTTCAGCGCTGTGGTGGCTGACCTTGAGCAGCGGCGTTCACTACCTGTCGCGCTGGTTTCACATCGGAAAGCTAGTGTGGCTGAATCGGGCATCTGGAGTCGTAATTGTGGCGTTTGGGGCGATTGCCCTCTGGCGGTTCTTGCGTCTGGGGTAACGCCTATTGAGCTTGGACCCATTCAGGATGACGCCGTAGCGGGCAGCGATCGCGGGCTAGAGGGTTTGCGATCGCCCTGTGCGTGCTCCGACCTGCCTCGGGTCACCAGCACGTAGACCGCCGGCACAAAATGCAGAGCCAGCAGCGACGCCTCCGCAATGCCGCCCGTAATCGCGATCGCCAGCGGCCTCCAAAAGGGATTGCCGTCCAAGGGATTGCCGTCCAGGAGCAGTGGCGCAAACCCTACGATTGTTGTCACCACGGTGGTGAGCACGTGACGCGTAGACTTGAGCAGCACCCGTTGCACCGCCTTGGGGTCGCCCTGGCTGGCCTCTGGGTCGTCGTCGAAAGCCATCAGCACCACAATCGAGTCTTTAATGGCAATCCCCTCCAGCCCCATGCGAATCCTCTAGCTGCGCCTGAAGGGCGGTGAGGACGGTGCTGGGCAGCACCTATTCTGTGTCGGGATCGATTCCTATATCGCGTAGGCGCTGGGCAAGCCGTGCGGCCCGCTGCTGCTGGGCCTGCTCGGTATCGGTAAGGAGCCATTGACCTTGAGCATCACACCACCGTAGCCAGAGACCAGAGGCACCTTCAAATTTTCCCTTCCATAGCCCAAGGCCCACCCCCAGATCCGCAAGCCATACTGTAGGACGCTGGGGGTTTAGCGTTTGCTCTTGATATTGGCCTTCGACGAGCTGAAAGTAGCGTAGGCGCTGCTGGTGGCGACTATAAACCAGGTAGTGAGGAACCTGCAAAAACTGCTCGTAGACTGTGAGCTTGTCGGGTGTGCTGTCTTTGGACTGCTGCTGCGCTGCCTCGTTGGGGGCGATTGCATCATTGGCAGTGTAGAAGCGCCCTAGGTCTGAGGCTTCGGTGCCGAGAGAAAGGAACTCGACGGCGACGGTGGGCGCGGTGCCTTCTTGCCAGACGACATAGCTACGCCGCAGGTCGTGGCCGTCATAGAGCCGGGGGACGCCAACGGCAAGGAACCAGTCGGGTCGCTTGTGCCACAGAGGATGGCTGGGGTCGTAGTAAAGGTTGAGGTCTGAGCCGCTGAACCATTGGTTGCGGGTGTAGGCGGTGAGGGATAGGCTGCGGGCGAGGAGCTGGGGCTGCAGTATGTGATATTCGTCTCGCGACGGGCTAGCGCCAACGTCTGGCAAACCCGGCTCCTCTGGAAACTCACTTGGCAAATCATACATGGTCGGTAGGCGCTTCTGACCGTGCGGAGGAGCGACTCCGCGCTGTGAGGCAGGGCGACCAGTGGTATGTGCCATGATGAGCGATTTAGAGTGGGTGGCTGTGCTTTGAATGTAGCTGGCTTCTGGGGCAGGGTCGAGGAGGGTGAGAATTTGCAATCGCTCCTCGGATGCAGGGTCTGTGGCTGTGCGAAGCTGTTCCGTCTCTTCGGGTGTAGTTTGGGTTGGCCTTGGGCGACATGTCCATAGCGTCCAAGACAGGCAACCTCTGTCTTGGGGGTTCGGAGGC
Source organism: Elainellaceae cyanobacterium (assembly GCA_050331115.1). Taxonomy (GTDB): domain Bacteria; phylum Cyanobacteriota; class Cyanobacteriia; order CAKZMO01; family CAKZMO01; genus JBCCAG01. Next base: position 43 of record JBHJHD010000063.1, on the reverse strand, counting down.
GATCGCACTATGCAGCAGACCACATTTGTGCCAAATCAAGCCA
>JBHJHD010000062.1:0-6657 GCA_050331115.1 Elainellaceae cyanobacterium | reverse complement strand
CTCGCGGGCGCAATCGCCCTAATGAATGACTACATAGAGACATGCAGCCAGCCCTTGCACTTGGTCGGCCACAGCACGGGCGGACTTTTGGGATTGCTCTACGCCCGGCAGTTTCCTCACCGGGTTAAGTCCCTGACGCTGCTTTCAGTAGGGGTGTATCCGGCCATCGACTGGAAAGCCTGCTACTACGCCGCGCTAAAGCAGCTCCCCTGCAGTCGCACAAGGGTCCTGGCGCAGATCGTCTATGCCCTATTTGGCTATCAGCCCAAGCGATCGCTCATAAATTGGGTGGAGATATTAGAAAGAGATCTGATTCAGTCGCTCTCGCTCCATTCGCCGCTGCAGCAGTTCAGCCTATTCCCCGGCGGCGCGCCGGTGCCGCTGCTGGTCTGCGGCGGTAGTCACGATGCCATCGTTGACCCTGAGCAAATTGAGGCCTGGCGACCCTGGCTCAAACCGAGCGATCGCATTTGGCTCTGCCCAGAGGGTCGCCATTTCTTTCAGGCGACGCGTCCTCAAGCCGTAGCCCAAGAGATACTCGCATTTTGGCAAGCAGCAGAGACTCCGGCGGAGGCAGGGTATCTCTCTAGGTAGACCAATCTGGCCCAGAACTCATTTACGATAAGCGACGAGCTAGCGGCAATACCCAGTTCTGCTAGCGTGATACACCGGCAAAAAGTTATGACAAGTGACCCAGCGGCATCCCCTTCCATTACGTGGGGCAGCGGCGATAAAGCCATCGTGTTTCTACATTATTTTGGGGGAGCCGCCGAGAGCTGGCGCTGGGTCGCAGAGCAGCTATCCGGCTATCGCTGCGTTGCTCTCAATCTGCCCGGCTTTGGCGGCACATCCGCTCCCGAGCAGCCCTCAATACAGCAATACGCCCAAGCCGTGGCTGCTGAATTAGACCGCCTCAGCATTCGGGACTACGTTTTGGTGGGCCACTCTATGGGGGGGAAGATTGCGCTACAGACTGCCGCTAGCAGCGCTGCCCCGCCGCAGCAGGTGGTGCTGGTTGCCCCCTCGCCCCCCACCCAAGAGCCCATGCCTGAGGCGGAGAAGCAGCGGCTGCTCGACAACCACCCCAGCAGAGACAACGCTGAAACCACCCTGTCTAACGCAGCGCGGCGGGAGCTGACGAACGAGCAGCGGGAGGTGGCCATCCAAACCCACATGAACATCGAAGACGGCCCCTGGCGCTGGTGGCTGCGGGAGGGTATGAACCACTCCATTGCTGACCAGATGGCGCAGCTTTCTATGCCGGTGACCGTGCTGGCGTCTAAAGACGACCCCGTGATCGATTACGACCTAGTTCAAAGCGACGTGCTGGCGGTGATTCCAGGATCTAAGCTGGTGGCGATCGCCGGCGTCGGCCATCTAATTCCTCTAGAGGCCCCGGATTGGGTCGCTGACCAGCTGCGCCAAATCGTGCAGTAGTAGGGGCGAGAGGCCTTTTGCCCCTACCGCATTCCCCCAATTTGGGGTGAAGGTCGACCGCCTGCCCGAAAAACGCCCGCCCCAAGAAAAACGCCCAACTGCGCCACCACGATGCTGGGACCCGACGGCAGGTTAAACAGCGCCGAGAGACCAATGCCCAAGACGGCGCTAAGCGCCCCCAGCAGGGTAGACAGCACCACGTGGACCGTAAAGTTGTCGCTCAGCAGCCGCGCCGCGCAGGCGGGAATGACAATGAACGCGCTCACCAGCAGCACGCCGATCGCCTTGATTGACGCGCCCACCACCAGCGCCAGCAGCACAATAAACGCCCTGCGGTGGGCCGAGACTGACACCCCGCGGGCGATCGCCATCGGCTCGTGTAGGGTGAGCATCATCTGGGTGCGCAGCGTCAGGCCTATGAACGCAACGCAGACGACGAGTAGAATGCCGCTGCTTATCAGATCCCCGGTCTGCACCGCCAGAATATCTCCAAAAAGCAGGCTGTCGATGCTGCCCTTGTATTGGCCCACCAGACTGAGAATGATCACCGATAGCGCTAGGCAGGAGGAGCAGAGAATGCTGAGCAGGGCATCGGTCCACAGCTTGGTGTGCTCCAGCAGATAGGCAAATATAAGGGCAAACACCACCGCAAAAGGCAGCAGTACCAGCGAGGAGCTGAGGCCAAACAGCAGACCTAGACTAACCCCCAGCAGCGCCGCCTCCCCTAGAGCCTCGCTGAAAAAGGACAGCTCCCGCAAAATGGTGATGCTGCCCATCAGTCCGCCCATCAGCCCGGTCAGCACGCCTCCCAGTAGGGCGCGCTGCATGAAGGGGAACTGAAACAGCTCTATGGCGCGGACCAAATCGGCAGAGAACATCATAGGCGACCCCGATCGCAGGCGTGACGGTAGCGGGTGAACCCAGCGCCATAGGTGAGCAGCAGGTTTTTATCGGCCAGCGCCACATCAGGGGTGCCCTGACAGTGAATGGTGTGGTTGAGGCAAATGACGCGATCGCAGTTGCGCCGCACGATGTCCAGGTCATGGGAAATCTGCAGGATGGTCCAGCCGTGCTCCCGTTTCAGATGGTTGAGCAGCCGGTAGAACTCTTCTTCACCCCGCATGTCTAGACCCGCTGGAGCCTCGTCTAAAATCAGCAGCCGCCGGGGCCACCAGGCAGTAGGCCAGCAGCACCCGCTTCGTCTGCCCCCCGGACAGGCTGCTGATCATCTGGCGGCGCAGATCCCAGGCCTCGACGCAGGTCAGGGCCTGACGGACGGCTTGACGGCGCGATCGCCGTCCCACCCAGGGAAACCGCAGACCCAGCGGGTCCCACCCCAGCCCTACCACCTCTTCCACCGTCATCGGAACGCGGCGATCGACGAGAAAGCTCTGGGGCAAGTAGGCAATCTGCTGGCACACCTGAGGGTCGAGCTGACCCGCCCGGGTGAGCGATCGCCCCAGGATAGACACATGCCCAGCCTGGTGGGGCAAAATTCCCAGCAGCGCCTGCACTAGGGTGCTCTTTCCCGCACCGTTAGGGCCGACGATGGCGGTGTCGGGGCCCGCGGCTAGGGTAAACGAGACGTCTCGAATGGCGGCGTAGGTCTCTCGGTAGACCGTCAGGGCTTCAGTGGTGACAACGGAGTCTCTCAATTGGGGCCTCAGGATTTGATCGCGCTAAGAATAGGTTTGGTCTGGCTGTTGGGCAATCTCTTGGTTCAGGGTTTGGAGCTGCGCAATGTAGGCGGCGGCATACTCCGCTTCTCCAGCCGGGTTAGCCGCAGTTGAGCCGTCCCGGATATTTTCGACCTGCGCTGCCGCGCGCTTCGCGCTTGGAGTCCAGCCAGATATTGCCAATCCACCGCTGAATCATGGTCAATTATTTCGGCTGTGAAACGTCACCGTGAGAATGATTATTATTCTACTACCGCCCTGCGGCAATCTGCCAGCGAAGCGCGATCGCCGCTAAATTTTCAGGCTCCAAAACAGGCTCAAGCTTGAGGCTTGAAGCTAAAAGCTCAGATTTACATTCTGCAATGTTTGACGCGGCGTCTTTTGACAGTGCGAGAAGCGCTAACCATGATGGAGTGGATTTCTTATCGCTGAGTCAGGAGTAAGTTTTGAAACGATTTGTACTAGCAATCGCAGCGATCGCTGTAGGCCTCTTGAGCTTCACGTCGGCCGTGACGGCAGCCGACTTGGGGGATGGCGCCAAGGTTTTTTCGAATAACTGCGCCTCTTGTCACATGGGCGGCAATAACGTCGTCAACCGAGCCAAAACGCTAAAGCAGGGCGACTTAGAAAAATACGATATGGCCTCGCTCGACGCGATTAAGCACCAGGTTACAAACGGCAAGCTGGCGATGCCCGCCTTTAAGGGTCGGCTGAGCGACGCGCAGATTGAAAATGTGGCGGCCTATGTTGTCGATCAGGCTGAAAAAGGCTGGTAGGGCTACAGCTTCTTGTAAGGAGAGCCACAGGTTTGGATGCATAGTTGACAACTATCGCAGAAACTTTTTTACCTTAGGCTCTTCTTCTTCCACAGGCGATGCTTATCTCTAGACGCGACTTAACTTGAGCCATGCCTAACCTATGCTGCTCCATTACCGCTCGATGTTTAATTCAGTCCTGGTTCATCAGTCCTAATGCCGTACTCAGGCTGTGCGCGACGGTCCTGCTTACGGCTGGGCTATTCATTACCGGGCTATTTGCAACAGTAGCGCCACCCGCCAAAGCTAGCGCAGCGCCGAGCGTGTTTCAGCAGGGCGTTGCGGCTTACCAAAAGCACGACTACACCCAGGCCATCGACGCTTTTACGCAAGTCATCGAGCAGGGCCGCTCGCCATCGCTAGCGGCGGCCTATGGCAATCGCTGTCTGGTTGAGGTCGAGCTTCAAGCCTATCGCCGGGCGATCGCCGACTGCACCCATGGCCTAGCGCTCAACCCGGTAAACACCGAGTCATACCTCAACCGAGGTCTGGCGTACTATCGAATTAGCGACTACGCCGCCGCCATCGACGACTACAGCCAGCGGCTCACCCAGGTCCCCGATGACTATCGCGCCTTTTATAATCGAGGCTTAGCCCAAGCCGGTCTTGACCACAGCGCCCAGGCGATCGCCGACTATAGCCGCGCCATCGAGATCACGTCCCGCTTCTCGCCGCGCCGTGCGGCTAAGGTCTACGCCGATCGCGGCATTACCTACCTGCAGCTTGAGCGATACGACAGCGCTTTGGCGGACTTCTCTCAGGCAATCGCTCACGATAGCGCCCAGAGCGACGTCTACTTCAACCGGGCCTACGCCGCCCACAGCCTGGGCCAAGACGCCGCGGCGCTCAGCGATCTCAAGCAGGTGCTCAGCTTAGACCCGACCCACGCCAAGACCCACTTCAATCTGGGCATGCTGTACTATCAGCTCGGGCACGTCGAGGGCGCGATCGCCAGCTTCGAGCAGGCCGCTTACCACTTCTTCACCCAAAACAACATTCGCGACTACGAGCGCGTCATGGCGATCCTCGAGCAGCTCCAGACCCCTTCAGCCTTCGGATGACCGCCACAGTTTCACCGGATGACCCCATCCCCCATATCCTATGTCTCCTTTGCCGCACCACCAGCCCAAGCAGCTCTCCCTCGGCTCGCTAGAAGCCGAGATTGTCGGCATTCTCTGGACCCTCGGACCCGCCACCGCTCAGGATATCCATCGCCATATTCTGTCTGACCCAGCGCGGGAGCTCACCTATGCGTCGGTAATGACCGTGCTAGGGCGTCTCGAGAAGAAAGAGTGGCTGGCCTGCGATCGCCGGGGACGGGCCTTCGTCTGGACGCCCCGCCTCTCTCGTCACGATGTTCACCTGCTTAGAACCCATGAACACCTAAAAAAGTTCTTGACGGTGGGCAGCCCTGACGTGGTGGCAGCCTTTGCAGACAGCCTAGATACCGCTAGCATTGAACAATTGGAGGCGATCGCTCAACGCCTCAAAGCCGTGCGCGAGGATCGGGAGGAACCATGCACCTAGCGCTGTTCATCATCGTGATTGGTGTCGCCACCGTCAGCCGACTGCGGTGGCAGAGCCGCACTCACAGCCCGCGTCCCCATCGTTGGAGAGCGGCGGCGACGGCGTTTTTGCTGCCGCCGCTGTGTCTGATGACGACGGCGCTGGCAATTCTCTGCATGGGCACCGATGGCCAGATGGTGGGTCGCCCCGTCGGTGATTTGGGGTACTTGGCGGCGCTTGGCTTCCTGTGCTTTGCGGTAGGCAAGCTGGTTATCTCGGGCTGGCATGCCTGGCGATCGCTGCGGGCGATTCGAGGCTTGCCCCAGGTAACGCTAGCGGGCTACCGCTGCCGCCAGCTCGACACCGATACGCCGTTTGCGGCTCAGGTTGGCTTTTGGAACCCTGTATTGGTGGTCAGCCGAGGGCTGGTGGACAGGCTGACGCCCCAGCATCTGGGCGCCGTTCTGGTGCATGAGCAGGCCCACCGGCGATACCGCGATACGTTTTGGTTCTTTTGCTTGGGCTGGCTGCGGCAGCTGACCCGCTGGCTCCCCAAGACCGCTGACCTGTGGGAAGAGCTGCTCTTGCTGCGGGAGCTGCGGGCCGACGCCTGGGCCGCCCGCCAGGTCGATGGAATTCTGCTGGCTGAAGCGCTGCTGACGGTGGTGCAGTACCAGGCTGCCCTAGAGCCGTCCCTAGTGCCCGATGGCCTCTGCGCGGCGTTTGACACGCCGACACCGGTGAGCCGACTAGAGGAGCGGGTGGCGGCGCTGATTGAGCAGCCCACAGCTGTATCAGAGCGCTCTTGGCTTGGAAGTAAAACGCCCTATGTTATTTTGGCGATCGCCCTGGTGCCGGTGTTAACCGTTTTTCTGCACCGCTAATTTTGGCCCTGGGTAAGGCGCTTGATGAGCAGGCAGCTTTGCCCGTTTATACTGGATGTAGCTTCCCCATACGCTTGGCCTACGCCTTCGCGCTACTATGACTGCTACCCTCATCCAAAGTCCGGATCGGGTCGTCCTTCGGAATATTAGCTGGCAGACGTATCAGTCGCTAATCGCAGATTTTGAATCTGAGCCCGCGGTTCGGCTGACCTACGATCGCGGCACTTTGGAAATCCGCATGCCCCTCGACCCCCACGAAACCTATAAGAAGCTGATTGGGCGGTTTATTGAGGCGGCAATGGAGGAGCTGGATCTAGAAGTTCGCAGCTTGGGCTCTCG
>JBHJHD010000061.1:0-17407 GCA_050331115.1 Elainellaceae cyanobacterium | reverse complement strand
ACAGCTCAATCGCCTGGTCATTGTTTTTGAGCGCTTCGGTGCTTCGTTTTAGGAATTGCAGCACATCGCCAATGGCTTTTAGGGTGTTGGCTTCGCCGAGGAGAGCTCCGGTGGCCCGGTACAGCTCAATCGCCTGGTCATAGTTTTTGAGCGCTTCGGTGCTTCGTTTTAGGAATTGCAGCACATCGCCAATGGCTTTTAGGGTGTTGGCTTCGCCGAGGCGATCTCCGGTGGCCCGGTACAGCTCAATCGCCTGGTCAAATCGAGCCATCGCTTTAGTGTTATTAGCATTCAATCGATGTACCTGACCTAAACCATATAGGGCACTCGCTTTTGAGGTTGCCTCTTGCTCTGCCTCAGCCCAGTCCATTGCTTTGTTGTAGTACCGTTGCGCCTGCCCATAATCCGATAGGCCACGGTAAGCGTCTCCAAGCTCTAACGCCATCGAGGTACAGACTTTCAGCAGCGGCGGGCCTCCACTATTCACCTGTTCGCTCAACAATCGCTCTAGCTGCTCGATACGGTTTTGCTTCACCGGGAGGCTATCGGCGGGCAGAGTTGGCGGCTGACGCAGCTGGGTTTGCGCCGTATCCACCACCTGTCGCGTCGTCCGAAAGCGAAATAGACCCGATTTCCACGTCCATAGGTCATTGGCGTACTGCCCTAATCGGTTCACGGCGTAATCGGGCAAAATCAGCACCGTCGGATGGGGGAGCTGGGCGGCGAGCTGGTCGCGGGTGTAGTTGAGGTCGCTCAAAAAGTTGGGATAATCGCCCCTTATGCCAATAGCAGTGGCCAGCCCCCGCACCAGCAGCACAGGTTTACGGCGACGGTCGAGGGTGATGTCTGCCAAAGCCGCTTTTAATGCATTCAGCAGCGAAAACGTCTCTTGGTCACTAAAGTCAATCTCAATGAACTGCACATCCCGATCAATCTCATGATCTTGCAGCGCCCGCATCAGCAGATCCCCATCGCTGACAAAGTTGACCTCGGCAATAGCCAGGGTAAAGCCCTCGGCCACGTCGGCGAACGCAATCAGTTCCCGAAAGGCATCTAAATTCAGCCCCAAAAACTCAGCCGAGCCGGGTTCAGGGCTACTGGGGTTGGGTGAGCTGGCTAAGGGCGCGTTTGAAGGGTTCACTTTGCCGCACTACTGGGTTTGGGTACACCCATCGGGTGCCGCCATTATATTCAAAAATAGCGGTGTTAAACAGCAGCGACTGACCGATGGCTTCGTCAGTGAGCTCTTTCTTGAGGGCCACCTGGGCGAGTTCACCGTAGGCGTCAGCTCGAATAACGCGCTCAAAGCTCTGCTGCTCTTGGTTAATGGCGTAGGCCACGTCGTCGGCCTCAAGGGTGCTGCGCCCCCGCCCCAGCGCCGTCAAAAACGCCTGCCGAGCCATTCTCATCATCTGTCGCAGATGGCCGCCGCTAGCTTTTGCTAAGGTTAACAGCAGCTCCGGGTCTGACAACACTTGGTCAACCTCAACTCGGCGGGCAATCAGGTCAGCCATCTGCTGGAGTCCGGCGGCATTATGGGTAAGGTCAGGATTATCCCGGTCAAATTGGTAGATGTTAATCATCGGCACAATGTGGGGATTCTCGAAAATGCTCCCCAGCTTGCGGCTGGAGTAAAGCACGGCGATGGGGACCGTGTAGATGATTGTGCAGTGCAGCTCTCGCATCTGGGCCGCATAGTCAACAAATAGGCGAGTGGCCACGTCCGGCGGGCATTTGTCGATGCCGTCAAGAATCAGCAGAAAGCCTTTCTTTTCAGGAAACTGCTGACAGACCTTTTGTGACCCATTCCGCAGCAGCAGATTGATGTCGGTCTTCAGGCGCGATACCTCGCGGGCTAGGGTTTGCCGAATGGTGACTTTATCCTTTGAGCCTCCTTTAATCTGCGCCATCGTCTTGACTAAAAACTTGGCCAAAAAGGGCGCTTCTGCCCCCAGAGACGCCTCCGCGTCTACATTGACCGAGCGCTCAACGGTTTCTTCAGTTTCTTGGGTCACCTCTTTAAACCAGTCTTCAAAACTGGTGAGCAGGTTAGCGTCAAATCGCAGTCCCGCTCTACGCATCGCTAGCTCTACTTGTTTGATAATCACCAAATACAGATCGGTGTATTCCAGGTCATTAGCATCCGTTTCGTCTTCTACCGATAGCGGCACGACTAGGTATTCACTTTGCCAGTGGTCAGCAATGCGGTTTAGTTCTGAGCTTTTGCCGCAGCCCACGTGCCCCGTGAACAAAATACTGTCGAACTCTCCCGGTTCTTGCACCGTCAGCACCGACTGCACCCCCACAATGGCATCTTGCCGGGCCTCAAACGGCACGTAGTAGTCCATCTGCTGGGCCGTGAGGGGCTTCACATCGCAAAAGCGATAGGCTTCTTTTAGAGTCTTAGCTTTAGAGGTGGCCACGGCGTATTCCTGCAGGCTGTAGCCCTCATTAAACTCGAAAACGAGAAGAGTTGGCCCTTGCCGACGGGTCAATTTGACCGCGATCGCCCCACTGGCGGAATCGCCCCCAGCCGCACCAAATCCTCATTCAGCTCCTGAATCGTCCCCAGGTCCCCCTGCGGCAGCTCACTCCCCGCCTCCACAAACTCAAACGCCCGCCCCACATCCGCCGCCGTCGCCGCGATCGGCGAAGCCAGATGGGCCGTAACAATCCGCTGAATCTCCCAAGTGGTCACCTGCCCCACCCAGCGGCGCACCTCCTGGGGGTTACGGTTGAGGATCAGCAGCTGCAGAATAGGGGCGACGAACAGCTGCCCGTCACGGTAGAGCGCTTTAAACGAATCCAGCCAGTCGGCGGTCCAGCGGAAGGGAAACAGGCCGAAGTAGCCTTTCTTAGAGCGATCGCTCGCCTTGGGCACCCCCCGCAATACCTCCCCCAGCCTCGGCACCTCCAGCACCTTAGGGCGAAAATAGAAGGTAAACAGCACAATGCGCCGCCACCCCTTCAGCCGGTTCTCGGTCGTATCGACCATAGGGTCAGAAGCGTGGTCGCGGGCGTGGAACAGCAGCGGGTAGGGGTCCAGCTGCACGATGTCCGGCGGCGTCTCGGGAATGGCCATCAGCGTGTCTGTGACGATCAGGGTGCGCGATCGCCGGTGGAAGAACGCCACTTCCTCAAAGGACCCCAACCCCAGGCGAATTGGTCCCAGCAGCGCGTAGTCAAAGTCCTCTTTAAAGGGAGCGCGATCGCTGCTCTCGGGCAGCACCTGGGTGCGACCTGGGGGAAAGCCGAGCCAGCTCAGGGGTAGATTCACCGGAAAGCTCCACTGATTGGGCACCACGAACACCTGCGCCTGGGGAAACCGGCGGGCAAACGGCCCTACAAACACCTTGTGCTCCACCGCCGACACCGTGGGCAGCACAATGTAGCGCACTGGGCCATGCTCAGCCTCTAGCTCGCGCAACATCGCGACGCATTCCCCCGTGGGCGCAATGGGCGCATACACCAGTAGCCCCCCGGACTCTAGCCGCACCACCGTCATCCGAATCGGCACCACCACGTAGAAAATGCCCTGCTGCTGGTCAAAAGTCCAGATGGTGCCCTCAACCACCTCGCGGCGAATTGTGCGTCGCCTACCGTAGGGATAGAGCGGCACCGCTGGCCAAAACGGCCACGACGTGCCGGAGGAGGATGCGACAGCGTGGGGCATAACCGACTCCTAAGCAGTACGAATCGTCTCTGTGGCGCTGCAGATTGGCAGTATGATCCAAATGTCTTTACAATTCTAGACGAGTGAGGTGTCGCCCTAAACCACACCTGGGAGACGTCATCGACGGCATGCTCTGCAGCATATACAACCCTCGCACGTTCTGGTTTGATGAGTCTAGTAGGTTGAAGTAGGTATCGAGATGACTATGACAGTTGCGCCAGAGCAGATTGACAGAATCGTCGGAAATCAGCATCACGATCCGTTCGAAGTTTTAGGGCCCCATAAGCTAGAAGAGAACGGCAAAGCCTCTTGGGTTGTTCGAGCCTACCTACCTAACGCTGACGCGGCCTGGGTTGTACGCCCCGAGTCTCTAGAAGATCAGCCCATGAGCTCGGTGCATCACCCCAACTTTTTTGAGTGCCAACTAGAAACTAAAGAACTCTCTAACTACCGGCTGCGGATTAAAGAGGGTGAGCACGAACGCGTGATTCACGACCCCTATGCCTTTCGATCGCCGCAAATCACCGACTTCGATGTGCACCTGTTTGGCGAGGGCAACCATCACCGCATCTATGAGAAAATGGGCGCCCATCTCACCAATGTTGACGGCGTTGATGGCGTTTGCTTTGCAGTATGGGCCCCCAACGCTCGCAACGTCTCGGTGCTGGGCGACTTCAACTATTGGGATGGCCGTAAGCATCAAATGCGCCGCGCCGGGGGCGGCATTTGGGAAATCTTTATTCCTGAGCTGGGCGTCGGCACCTCCTATAAATACGAAATCAAAAACTACGAGGGGCACATCTACGAAAAGTCAGACCCCTACGGTTTCTGGCAAGAGGTGCGGCCCAAGACGGCCTCCATCGTTGCCGACCTCGACACCTACAACTGGCAAGATGGCGACTGGATAGAGCGGCGGCGGAATCTAGAGGTGCTAGAGCAGCCCGTTTCCATCTACGAAGTTCACCTGGGCTCCTGGCTGCACGCTGCGGCCTCAGAACCTGCCACCCATCCCGACGGCACCCCCTACCCGGTGGTCCACCCCAACGACTATAGCATCGGTGCCCGCTACCTCACCTACCGCGAGCTGGCGGAGAAGCTGATTCCCTACGTGAAGGAAATGGGGTTCACCCACATTGAGATGCTCCCCATCGCCGAGCATCCCTTCGACGGCTCTTGGGGCTACCAGGTGACGGGCTACTACGCCGCCACCAGCCGCTTTGGCACCCCCCAAGACTTTATGTACTTTGTGGACCAGTGCCACCAAAACGACATCGGCGTCATCGTGGACTGGGTGCCCGGTCACTTTCCTAAAGATGGCCACGGACTGGCGTTCTTTGACGGCAGCCACCTGTACGAGCACCCCGATCCCCGCATGGGCGAGCATAAGGAGTGGGGCACCCTAGTATTCGACTATGGGCGCAACGAGGTGCGTAACTTCCTAGTGTCCAACGCCCTGTTTTGGTTCGACAAGTACCACATCGACGGCGTGCGGGTGGACGCGGTAGCCTCCATGATCTACCGCAACTACAACCGCAAAGACGGGGAATGGGTCGCCAATAAGTACGGCGACGATGGCTATATTGAGGCGGCGGACTTCCTGCGGCAGACCAACTACCTCATCTTCACCTACTACCCCGGGGCGCTGTCGATTGCAGAGGAATCCACCTCCTGGCCCATGGTCTCCTGGCCCACCTACCTGGGCGGCCTGGGCTTCAACTTGAAGTGGAACATGGGCTGGATGCACGACATGCTGGACTACTTCAACATGGACCCCTGGTTCCGCCAGTTCCACCAAAACAACATTACCTTCAGCATCATGTACGCCTTCAAGGAGAACTACATGCTGGCGCTCTCCCACGATGAGGTGGTGCACGGCAAGAGCAACATTATCGGCAAGATGCACGGCGACACCTGGCAGAAGCTTGCGGCGATGCGATCGCTCTATGCCTATATGTATGCCCACCCCGGCAAAAAGACCATATTCATGAGCATGGAGTTTGGCCAGTGGAGCGAGTGGAACGTGTGGAGCGATTTGGAGTGGCAGCTGCTGCAGTTTGAGCCCCACAGGAAGCTGCGTCACTTCATCGGCAAGCTGAACGCGCTCTACAAGAGCCAGCCTGCACTCTACACTCAGGATTTTTCTGAGGCTGGCTTCCAGTGGATTGACTGTAACGACAATCGCCACAGCGTGGTGTCGTTCATCCGTCGCGCTAAGGATGACCCAGGGGAGTTTGTGGTTGCGGTGTGTAACTTTACCCCCCAGCCCCACGCCCACTATCGGGTGGGTGTGCCTGAGCACGGCTTCTACACCGAGCTGCTGAATTCGGACGCGGGGGAGTATGGCGGCAGCAACATGGGAAATTTAGGCGGTAAGTGGTCGGATGAGTGGGCCTGCCATAATCAGCCTTACTCTATCGATCTGTGCCTGCCTCCGGCGGCGGTGGTGATTTTAAAGCTGGACCGGGAGAAGACCCAGGCGGCCCTTAGTTCTCGGGGCGGCTAAATTTGCGCCGATACCGGTTGTAAAACAAAACGAAGTTGGGATAACTCTAGTTTTTAGCGTTGACGCAGCACTAGATAGTTAAGCTAGATGCATCGATTTGAGCTAAACCTATGTCGGTATCAGCAGAGTTGCGCACCCTCAGCGTCCATGACTATCACCGGATGGTGAAAGCGGGGATCTTAGCGCCAGACGAACGCGTAGAGCTGATTGAGGGACAGCTGTATCAGATGGCAGCGAAGGGAACGGCGCACAGCGCAGCGGTAACGCGAATTGAGCGAGGTTTGTCCCCGCTGTTGGGGAGCCGCGCCCTGCTGCGGTTTCAAGATCCGGTGCAGCTTAGCGATTTTTCTGAACCGGAGCCGGATGTGGCGGTGGTTCGGGTTGACCCGCTCGATTATGAAGACCACCACCCGACGCCAGCGGAGATTTTTTGGCTGATTGAGGTGTCTGATACGACGCTAAAGCGTGACCGCGAGCTGAAAGCGCCAGCTTACGCAAAATCTCGGGTGATGGAGTATTGGATTTTGGATATGCATCGCCGTCGTCTGCATGTGTTTCGAGAGCCGGGAGCTATGGGCTATGGGGTGGAGCGTGTGTTGGAGGAGGAGGCCGTTGCGCCCCTAGCGTTTCCGGACTGCTGGGTGACGGTTAAGGGATTTTTGCGTCCGTCGTCTTAAGACTGACAAGATCATCCCTTAGAGCGGGACTCCACGGCTTTGCTACCAAGTAGACCGAAGATGGTCAGCATCCCCACATGGCAAACCGTAGTTGAGGTTTCGAAGACGCGCTCTTGATGAGGGTTGAGGCCATCGTCGGCAGCAAGGTGGAGGGAGACCCCGCCGGTTGCCAAGGTGAGGCACAGGACCGAGCCGAAGATTAAGCGGAACTGGCTAGATTTCGTCATGGCTGAGGAAGTAAAGCAGTGAGGTTGTCTATGGCTTTATCTTCGGCCACCTGAGCCGCAAGTTCAGGTCCTGCAAGGGTTTCAGAACGAATGACTTTAGGACGACTTCGGGATAACTTCTATACTTGAGAAACGCTTTTTCTCGGTACTGGGTCTATGGCAATAAAGCGATCGCTTATAAGGAGGATGCAATCCTAAGACAATATCCTCTTTGGAAACGCTCATGTTAACTAACTCTCCATAGAGTGAGGGAGCTTGCTTGACAGGATTATGAAACAAATCTTTAGCGGCCATAACTTGCGATCGCCGCCGAGAACTCTGCCAGCCTCATTCTGCTGAGATAGCAATAAGCGCGGGCCACTCACGCTGCGATCGCCAGAACGCAATGCTCACGGTCCCACCAAAAAGTCATCCGAGAGTTATGTTGCTCTCGGATGAGTAGATTAATTTATATTCAAAAATAAATGCCCTGTTTTCCCAGAAAAGCAGCAGGAATCACCCTATGCCTTAGAGGCACTCGCGAAGCACCTACCGCCCTAGTTGCCGAGGCTAGACCAGTCAACCTCTAGACCTTCCAAAATCAGCGAAGAGTTATAGATCTGCAGGATAATCAGCAGAAACACGAAAAACAGCAAAATGAACACCGCCATCAACGATGTCGTGCCCCAGCCGGGAGCCACTTTACCGTATTCAGAATTGAGGGGTTTCAGGATATTTCCGAGTCGCGTCTGCTGTGCCATGGGTGACCTACTGATTTGATGCCTTAATCTTTGTAACGATCCGTAATAATATAGAAGCATATCACCCATCCGTTACATAGGTTGACAAGATAATGGAACCCGCAACAGTTTTTAGCATTTCCATCGCGATGGCGCTGCTTGGCGTTACCGCATACGCCCTCTACACGTCATTCGGGCCGCCCTCAGAGGAGCTGAGCGACCCCTTCGAAGACCACGAAGACTAATCGGCCATGGCCGACTAGATTGCATTTAGATTGCGCTATGAGCGCTTGATTGCGCGTACTGTGTGGACGGGGCGGCCTAGGGCTGTTCCGTCCACGCCGTTTTATTGACGAATGCCATGACTCCAAAGCCCGAGATTGGAATTATTATGGGCAGCGACTCAGACTTGCCCACAATGCAGGCGGCGATCGCCGTGTGCCAAGATTTTGACCTCTCCCACGAGGTGAACATCGTCTCCGCTCACCGCACCCCAGAGCGCATGGTGCAGTACGGCAAAACGGCCCATGAGCGAGGGCTTAAGGTGATTGTCGCTGGGGCCGGTGGGGCCGCCCATTTGCCCGGTATGGTGGCAGCGCTGACGCCCCTGCCCGTGATTGGCGTCCCGGTCGCCAGCCGTGCCTTAAATGGCGTCGACTCCCTCTACTCCATTGTGCAAATGCCCCGCGGCATTCCGGTGGCAACGGTGGCCATTGGCAACGCCCAAAATGCGGGGCTGCTTGCCGTTCAAATTTTAGCCAGTCAGCGCCCGGCGCTACTGGGCCGTATCTTGAGGTATCGAACCCGCCTAAGAGATATGGTGCTGGAGAAACAAAAGCGATTAGACTCAATGGGATACGAGGCTTACTTAAAAGGGATGGAGTAGATGACGCCGATCATAAATGCGCTCACTTTACTGGCCAATGCGGCTGAGGTTGCCGCTGACGGCCCTGCGCTGGAGATGGCCATTGAAGACCGGCTCGCGCAGTTTTTGCTGGTGCTGTGCGTTTCCCTCAGCGTAGCCGCGCTGTCTCGCACCTTTGCCCTGGTTCGGCAAATTCCCTACACGCTGCTTTTGGTGATTGTGGGGCTGGCCCTAGCGATCCTCGACATCCGACTGGTGACCCTCTCCCCAGAGCTGATTCTGCTAATTTTCTTGCCGCCGCTGCTCTTTGAGGCGGGCTGGAACTTAGAGTGGAAAAACCTGAAGGATGACCTCATCCCCATCTGTCTGTTTGCCATCGTAGGTGTGATCATCTCAGTCACCGGCATTGGTTGGGGGCTGCACAGCCTAGCAGGGCTTTCCCTGGGCACGGCGCTGCTGATCGGCGCTAGTTTAGCGGCCACCGACCCCGTCTCTGTAATTGCCCTGTTTCGAGAGCTCGGCGTCGGCAAGCGGCTGACGGTGCTTATGGAGGGGGAAAGCCTGTTTAACGACGGGGTAGCGGTTGTAGCGTTTTTGCTGCTGCTGGGCTCGGCCATGGGGACCGAAGCGCTGACGGTACCGCTAGCCATCGTGCGCTTTTTCGGCTTCGTGGGCATTGGCGTTGGCGTCGGCAGCCTGATTGGGTTTGGCATTTCCTATCTAACGCAGCGCTTTGACCTTCCTTTTGTGGAGCAGTCACTGACTCTAATTTCGGCCTACGGCACCTACGTGGTGGCGGAAGAGCTGGGGGGCTCTGGCGTGATTTCCGTGGTGACCGTGGGGCTAATTTTGGGCAACTTCGGCTCTCGCATCGGCATGAATCCCCGTACGCGCCTGATTGTGTCGGAGTTTTGGGAGTTCGTGGCCTTTCTGGTGAACTCGATTGTCTTTCTGCTGATCGGTGACCAGATTCGCTTTGGCAGTCTGGGGGAGAACTTTCAGCTGATTTTGCTTGCGATCGCCTTTGTCATTCTCACTCGCGCCATCGGCATCTACGGGTTGAGCGCCATTAGTAACGCCATCGTCGAGACTGATTTGGCTCTTAAGGATCAGACCGTGCTTTGGTGGGGCGGGCTGCGGGGTTCGGTATCGGTGGCGCTGGCCCTCAGCGTACCGGATTCCTTTCCGGGCAAGGAGGTTATTATCGCTACGGTGTTTGGCGTAATGCTCTTCACCCTGCTGGTGCAGGGGATGACAGTGCAGCCGCTCCTATCCCGGCTGGATTTGCTGGGGGATGCGCCCGAGCGTCAGCGTTACCTGGAGGCGATCGCCCGTCGGGTGGCCCTAGACCGGGTGCTAGATCACCTCAAGAAGCTGCTCGACCGCCGGGAAATTGAGGAAGAGTACTACGACTATCAGCGGGCTCTAGTTGCCGGTCAACTCAGCGGTATTCGAGATGAGATCAGCACGCTGCAGCGCCTGCACCCCGACTTTCGCGAGCTGCAAAACGAGCAGCTTGAGGAAGAGATGTTGGCGATCGAGTCAGACACCTACGCCGAATTTATTCGCGCGGGACGGCTGAAGGATTCCCTCTCACCATTGCTAGAGGACGTACTGGCCTCGGGAAGCGAGCGGACCACGTAGGCTAGACCAAGCCGGTTTCAACGCAAGCCGGCTCAAACGCAGCCAAATTTTCAGTAGGCCGCGTCCTGATCGGGCGACGGCTTGACGGGCTCGGCGAGCAGCCGCGACACTGGCCAGTAAATGAGCCCGAACAGAACGACAGACCCGATGCCAAACAGCAGCGAGCCGTCGCCCTCGTGCCAGTACAAAAAGGCGTCTATGTTCTCTTTTGAAATCAGAAAAGCCATGAGGGCGACCCGGATGCCGTTGATCAAAAAACCTAAAAAGGCCGCTGCAAGGATGGCGACAACCTGAAATAGACGGCTTTTAACGGGATATAGCGCTAGGCAAACGGCCGCTATCCCAATCATGTAGCAAATGCTTTCAGCGCCAGAGCAGCCTTCCCAAACCTCGATTGCGCGCTCTCCCAGCATGAGATAGACGCCGTTGACCTGGGGATCGAAGCCCACATACCACAGTAAAAGGGCTGAGAATCGCGCTGTGATCGGCGAAATATCTTGAATGAGGGAAAACACGACGCCGGGGACGCCAAGGAAAAAAAGCAGCGCTAGCTCTTGCCAGTAGACCATCAGACCTCTAAACCCAGCGGCCAGCAGCGCCACCCCGATGCCGGACATCGGCGGCATTAGCCGAATAAACACTTCGCTTTCCGAAAAGCGGATGCTGAGCGCCAGAATGGCCGCGATGCTCGCTACCCCCAAGCCGACGGCAAACCGCAGCGGTCTAGGCATCGGCGTTTCTGTCTGAGACTCTGGCTTCTGCGACGTCCTATCCCAAAGCAGCGATAGTATGGCCAAGCCAAAGATGATGCTCATGCCCCAGTGGGCCTTATCGCCCAGCTGCCATACATAAGCTAGGTAGATGGCTGCTAGCCCAACTGCAACCCCGAGGGGAATAGAGCGAGGTATGGTCAACATGGTCTAAATCAATCCCGCGTTACTGTTGCGACTGGCCGATGAATAGAACATTTTTTTGATGCTATCGCTAGGCTGTAGTTAGATTGCTGTCTGCGCAAAGATATTGTCAAAACCTTCATAATTTAAGACTGCTCCGAAGCGCCCTAAGCACCCCGTCCAGCGGCTTTATGAAATTGCGGTTCGTCGGTGCTGCGCGCCTTAAAGGGCCTGGATGCGGGCTAGAGCAGCAGCAATCTCTCTGAACGAAGGCCGCTGGGGCAAAGCCACCATGCAGCGCTGCTGAATTTGACTTAAATCTGCTATGGCTTGTTCATGGGCCGGCACGCAGCGATCGCCCAGCTCCTCTAGCAGGCAGCCGAAGGCGCGCACCTCTAAGCGCTCTAGCCTAAAGGCACTGGCCGGGTCAGAGGGCTCGTAAAAAGACGCTGCCCCAAAATCGCCCAGCAGGCTCTCCCCCTCAGCATTGCTCAAGATGTTGTGGGCGTAGAGATCGCCATGTAATATACCCGCTTCGTGGAGATGCGCCGCCGCCGCGGCGATGCCCGACGCGATGCGTATTACCTGGGACGCGGAAAATTTAGCCTCATCAGGATAGGTGTCGCGGGTGCAGGTTTCGAGGCTGGGGGGCTGTCCTAAGTTTTCGTAGCTGGCGGGGATGAAGGGCAGCAGGAGGCCGGCCTTCCCCTCAGGATGGTTTACCACCTCGCCAATAGCGGTAACCAGGTGGGGGTGCGAACCAGCTGCGATGCAGGCTCGCATCTCGTCTAGGGGTAAGCCGTCGCTGGTCACCTGGCCTTTGAACAGCTTGACGGCCGCTTTCGGAGCGCCAGCGTACTTCACGTCAGCTTGATGCCAGACGCCCGCAAAGATGCTGCCCGAGGCCCCCTGCCCGAGAAGCTCGCCGATGTGCAGATCGAGCCAGTCAACTTGAGGCAGCGATCGCCCAGGGTCGGTCTTCTGCCCCCGCATGATCTCAGGCTGTGGCTCGGCTCCCCTCACGGGACAGCAGGGGTTGCCGGCATAGGCGAGCCAGGCGAGCCGAGGGAGGTGAAAGAGCCAATCGGGCAGGGCCTCAAGCCGGTTGGCGGCCAGTCGAACTAGCTCAAGCCGGTGGCAGGCGGAAAGGTCGGGTAGCGATCGCAGTCGGTTTCCCGCCAGCATTAGCTTTTGCAGGTGCCTCAGGGTGCCGAGGGCGTCCGGCAGCTGCTCGATGCGGTTGTCGGTGAGAATAAGCCAGCGCAGGCTGGGCGGCAGGGCGCGATCGCTGACGGTTTTAATCTGGTTTGCTTTGAAGCCCACCATGGAGAGCTGTGGGCATTGGAACAGCGCTTCGGGGAGATGGTCAAAGCGATTCTTGGAGAAAAAGACAATCTTGAGCTTGTGGAGGCGGCCAAAATCATCGGGCAGCGCCGTAAGCTGATTGCCCGTCATATTGAGAACTTCTAGGGTTTCCGCCAGATCGTAGATCTCTGGCGGAAACGCCGTGAGGTTGTCTTGGAGGTCGAGCCGCCGAGCGCCCTTGAGCTTTCCGACCCGCAGCGCGTCTAGGGTAGTCATGGGCGTTGATGTAACGGGATACCGCTAACTTAGCGGATCAGCGCCAGAGCGTAAAAAGGCGATCGCCTTACTTTACCCGCACTTCACGCCGCGTCCTGTCCCTGCGGCAGCTAAGCGCGGCCGCCAGCGGGCATCCCCAAGATATCCTCAATGCGCGGCATGTCCTCTAATGCCACCACGCGGCCCTCATCTTCAAATCCAGAAATTTGGTTGAAGTTGAGGTAGCGGTAAAGCTCAGACGCAAAGGGATTAATTTTACTCGCCACCACATCCTTGTACTCCTCGACGGTGGGGATGCGGCCCAGCAGGGCGCAGGCGGCGGCTAGCTCCGCCGAGCCCAGGTAAACGCGAGCGCCCTTGCCCATGCGGTTGTTGAAGTTGCGGGTGGAGGTAGACATCACTGTCGCACCGTCGGCCACGCGGGCCTGGTTGCCCATACACAGCGAGCAGCCCGGCATCTCGGTGCGGGCCCCCGATGCGGCGAAGACGCCGTAGTAACCCTCTTCCCTAAGCTGCTTTTCGTCCATGCGGGTGGGGGGGCAAATCCACAGGCGACCGCTGGCGGGACCGGCGTTCTCGAGCACTTTGGCGGCCGCCCGGTAGTGGCCGATGTTGGTCATGCAGGAGCCGATGAACACTTCGTCGATGGTGTCGCTCGCCACCTCAGACAGCGTCTTAATTTTGTCGGGGTCGTTGGGGGCGGCCACCAGCGGCTCGGTGATTTGGTTGAGGTTTACCTCGATTACCTCCGCATACTCCGCATCGGGGTCTGCCGACATCAGCTGCGGGTCTGCCAGCCAGGCCTCCATTTTGGCAATCCGCCGCGTCAGGGTACGGGCGTCTTCATAGCCCCGAGCAATCATGTTGCGCATCAGCGCTACGTTGGAGCGCAGATACTCCGCGATGGTTTCCTCGCTCAGCTTAATGGTGCAGCCCGCGCAGGAGCGCTCTGCTGACGCGTCCGTCAGCTCAAAGGCCTGCTCTAGCTTCAGGTCGGGCAGGCCCTCCATCTCCATAATCCGCCCTGAGAAGACGTTCTTTTTGTTCTGGGATTCAACCGTCAGCAGCCCTTTCTGGATGGCGACGTAGGGAATGGCGTTGACCACGTCCCGCAGGGTAATGCCGGGCTGCAGCTCTCCTGTGAAGCGCACCAGCACCGACTCAGGCATGTCTAGCGGCATAGCGCCAATGGCGGCGGCAAAGGCCACCAGACCAGACCCCGCCGGGAAAGAGATGCCCAAGGGAAAGCGGGTATGGGAGTCGCCACCGGTGCCCACGGTGTCGGGCAGCAGCATGCGGTTGAGCCAGGAGTGAATAATGCCGTCCCCCGGACGCAGGGCGACGCCGCCCCGAGCCGCGAAGAAGTCGGGCAGGTCCTGATGGGTCTTGACGTCGGTGGGCTTGGGGTAGGCGGCCGTATGGCAGAAGCTCTGCATCACCAGATCGGCGCTAAAGCCCAGGCAGGCCAGCTCCTTCATCTCGTCGCGGGTCATGGGTCCGGTGGTGTCCTGGGAGCCCACGGTAGTCATCAGCGGCTCGCAGGAGGTGCCGGGACGCACGCCGGGCAGACCGCAGGCTTTGCCCACCATTTTTTGCGCCAGGGTAAAGCCTTTGCCAGTGTCCTCAGGCTGAGCGGGGCGCGTAAAGACGTCGCTGGGCTCTAGCCCCAGGGCAGCGCGGGTTTTATCGGTGAGCGATCGCCCAATCAGCAGCGGGATACGCCCCCCGGCCCGCACCTCATCTAGGATAGTTTCGGGCTTTAGGGCAAAGGTGGAAAGTACTTCACCGGCTTCGTTGGTAATCTTCCCCTTGTAAGGATGAATCGTAATCACCATGCCGGTCTCTAGCGCGGTAACATCGCACTCGATAGGAAAGGCTCCGGAGTCCTCAGCGGTGTTGAAGAAGATGGGGGCGATACTGCTGCCCAAGATATAGCCGCCGCTGCGCTTGTTGGGCACGTGGGGAATATCCTGGCCAATGTGCCAAATGACGGAGTTCATGGCGGACTTGCGGGAGGAGCCGGTGCCCACTACGTCGCCCACGTAGGCCAAAGGATGGCCTTTTTCTTTGAGCTTGCTGATGGTCCCTAGGGCGTCCGGCATGCGGGACTCCAGCATGACTAGCCCGTGCAGCGGGATGTCGGGGCGGGTGGTGGCGTGGGGAGCGGGGGACAGATCGTCGGTGTTGGTTTCTCCCGGCACTTTGAATACGGTGACGGTGATGGCCTCAGGGACGGCGGGCTTTGAGGTAAACCACGCCGCGTCGGCCCAGGCGTCTACCACACGCTTGGCGTAGGCGTTGGTCTTCGACAGGGCCATCACGTCGTTGAACGCGTCATACACAAGCAGTGTCTTGCCCAAGGCTTCTGCCGCTAGCTCGGCCATCTGGTCGTCATGGCCTAGAAGGTCGATGAGGGCCTGGACGTTGTAGCCGCCCAGCATGGTGCCCAGCAGGCGCACCGCGTCGGCGGGGGAGACAAGCGGGGAGGTCGCTTCGCCCTTGGCGATCGCCGCTAGAAATGACGCTTTGACGTAGGAGGCCTGATCTACGCCGGGGGGAATGCGATCGCGCAGCAGGTGCAGCAAGAATTCATCTTCGCCTTTGGGCGGGGCTTTCAACAGCTCGCAGAGGTCTGCCGTTTGCTCAGCCGTCAGCGGCAAGGGGGGAATACCCAGCTCTTTTCGCTCCGCAGCCTGTTGACGATATGATTGCAGCATTCTTGCTTTCCCCAAAAAAACAGCGCGCGCCCCTAGCCAGATGATAGCGCTTTAAATCACCATTTATCCTAGCAGGAAATCACAGCGCATTCGTTGCGAAAGTGCTGGAGAATAAGGGTTTGTGTGGGGTCGCTGACCTTATAGGAAGGCAACTCTACCGGAAATGACTCCCGACATGTCTGACGAGATGCTCCAATAAGGCCTGCCCAAAAGCCCTGCACAACGGTGTGCGCAGGACAAAAGCCGCAGCTTTTTTCTACAGGAGGGCGAACGATGGGACTCGAACCCACGAATGGCGGAATCACAATCCGCTGCCTTAACCACTTGGCGACGCTCGCCGCGCGCATAAATCATTATAGCATTTGCATTCCCGCTTAGATCTTCTCGCTCAGATTTGAATTGAATATAGAAGGCCAACCCGGCGAGCTATAATGTATGCCTAGCCGACGTTCGCCGAGCCGCGCCCATGACCACCACTGCTTCCACCAAAACAAAGCCAGCCAGAACAGAATATGAAGCCGTCATCGGTCTAGAAACCCACTGCCAGCTCAGCACCAATACTAAGATTTTCTCCAACAGCCCCACCGACTTTGGAGCCGACCCCAACACCAACATCGACCCCATCTGCATGGGGCTGCCCGGCGTGCTGCCCGTCCTTAACGAAAAGGTGCTGGAGTACGCCGTCAAAGCAGGGCTAGCCCTCAACTGCCAAATCGCCCCCTACAGCAAGTTCGACCGCAAGCAGTACTTCTACCCCGATCTGCCTAAGAATTACCAAATCTCCCAGTACGACCTGCCCATCGCCGAGCACGGTTGGATAGAGGTTGAGCTGACGGACCAAGACGGCAACACTAACCGCAAGCGCATCGGCATCACCCGGCTACACATGGAAGAGGATGCGGGCAAGCTGGTGCACGGCGGCAGCGATCGCCTGGCTGGCTCTACCTTCTCCCTCGTAGACTACAACCGGGCGGGCGTGCCCCTCGTAGAAATCGTCTCCGAGCCGGACATGCGCTCTGGGGAAGAGGCGGCGGAATACGCCCAAGAGCTGCGGCGCATTGTCCGCTACCTGGGCGTCAGCGACGGCAACATGCAGGAGGGGTCGCTGCGCTGCGACGTGAATATTTCGGTGCGTCCCGTGGGCCAAGAGAAGTTTGGCACCAAGGTAGAGATCAAAAACATGAACTCCTTCAACGCGATCGCCCGCGCCATCGACTACGAGATTGAGCGGCAGATTGCGGCGGTGGAAGCGGGGGAAGAAATTATTCAAGAGACGCGGCTGTGGGATGAGTCGTCGCAGCAGACCTCCACCATGCGCACCAAGGAGGGGGCCAGCGACTACCGCTACTTCCCCGAGCCCGACCTGGGGCCGATTGAGGTGTCGGACGCGCAGCGGGAGGCGTGGCGCTCGGAGCTGCCGGAACTGCCCGCCCAAAAGCGGACCCGCTATGAGGAAGATCTGGACCTATCGGCCTACGATGCCCGGGTACTGACGGATGATGCGGCGATCGCCCAGTACTTTGAAGCGGCAGTGGCGGCGGGCGGCAACCCGAAGCTGGTGGCCAACTGGATTACTCAGGACATTGGGGCGCACCTGAACAAGACGAAGCAGTCGGTGGAAGAGCTGGCCCTAACTCCCGAAGGCTTGGCCGAGCTGGTGGGCCTGATTGACGCGGGCACCATCAGCAACAAAATCGGCAAGGACCTGCTGCCGGAGCTGCTGGAGCACGGCGGCTCGCCCAAGGCGCTGGTGGAGAAGAAGGGCCTGGTGCAGGTGTCGGACCCCGGCGTGATTGAGCCGATCATCGACGAGGTAATTGCGGCTCACCCCGACGAGCTAGAGAAGTATCGCGGCGGCAAGACGAAGCTGCTGGGCTTCTTTGTGGGGCAGGTGATGAAGCAGTCGCG
>JBHJHD010000060.1:0-4160 GCA_050331115.1 Elainellaceae cyanobacterium | reverse complement strand
CCAAAATTTGTTCAGGCATTTGGCGGTAAAGCCTTTGCCCACGGCACCGTCCACTGCACTGATGAGTATTCAGGTGCTGCGCTCTGGTATGCACCGGGCGTTGAGCCAGACAGCGAGCCCGTTATCCAGCTACTCCAGCAGACCACTCCTGAGGCCGACCAGCCTGATATTTTCGCCGTTTTTGAGCAGATGGATCACTACCATCCTCAGTTCCCCCACTGGTACCTCACCTTTATCGGAGTGGAGCCTATGTATCAGCGGCGAGGATACGGTACAGCCTTGATACGCCCGGTGCTAGATCCGATGCTTCGCCGTCCTCGTTAAACCAGTCGCAGGTAAGGGTCAATAGTTGTGATTTAAACCAAAACCAACTACCCCAAAACAGTGCGAACCGTATCCAAGAATGCAAACGCCGCCCGCGGCAGCAGGGCACTCGCCAGCGTCGCCACCCCCGTCACCCGATACAGCGGCACCGGCAGCGATCGCGCTACCACCCCTTCCGGCATAGGCTCCGCCGCCATGCGCGGCATAATCGTTGCCCCTAGTCCTCGCCGCACCATGCCCAGCACTGTGGAGTCTTCCCGCACCTCGCTGCTAATGGTCAGGGTATAGCCCAGCTTATACAGGTGGTCGCGCACCAGCTTAGTGTGGTGCCGCCCGGTAAGGGGCGTCATAATCAGCGGGTGCAGCAGCAGCGCCTCCCAAGTTAAGGGAACGCCTGTGGGCAGGGCGCTTGCAGGCAGCAGGGCCACAAACTCGTCTTGGTACTGGGTGGAGATGTCAAACTCTAGGCCCACCGGCATGCAGAGAAAGCCGACGTCGATATTGCCTTCCCGCAGGGCCTGCTCAATTTCGTTATAGCGATCTGCCTCCAGCAGGGTGAGCTAAATATCGGGAAAGGTCTGCTGAAACTGGGCTATGATGTCGGGCAGCAGGCGGGTGGCGACGCTGCGCACGCAGCTCACCCGCACGTGCCCCCGATGTAGATCTCGCGCCAGGGTGGCCGTCTGCTGAATTTTGCCCAGCCGCTCCAGCACTTCGCACACGTCCGGCAACAGATCTTCCCCAATGGGCGTCAGGGTTGCGCCGTGGCGTCCCCGGGAGAGCACCACCACGCCCAGCTCAGCTTCGAGGGAGGCGATCGCGTGGCTAATGGTCGATTGGGTCACGTTTAGCTCTGCCGCTGCGGCGCTGAAGTTGCCGCACTGGGCCACGGCCCAAAACGCTTTGAGTTGGGAAACTTTGAGCTGGCAGGCGGCTAAGTCCATCTATCGATGTTTTAAATGGGTTGGGTAGAGCGCTAAAAGCCGACGCTGTGACCTATCTTCGTTATCGCCGAATTAGCGGTTTCGGTCTATCGATATTATCAATTGATTGCATGGTCCCTTTGGGTTGAACCGGCTTCAGCGATCGCTTTACCGTGGAGGGCAGTGCGTTTACGGTAATTTTGGATGGATATTGCTCTGGCGATCGCCGTCTCCTTTGGGCTGCTGCTGCTTGGGGCATCCCGAGGCGTCTACATGGCCTATCCGCTGCTGGGGGCGCTGGTCGCGTTTGGCTGGGCAGCGCGGCGGCGGGGGGCAGCCTGGCGAACGTTACTGCATACGGGACTGGCCGGCGTCCGCAAATCCCTGTCGGTGATGGTGATTTTACTGCTGATTGGCGTGCTGGTGGCTTTGTGGATGGCCTCAGGCACGGTCCCGGCGCTGGTGTATTGGGGGCTGCAGCTGATTCAGCCGCGCTACTTTTTGCTGTGGGCCTTTGTGCTGTCGGGGGCAGTTTCGGTTCTAATCGGCACCTCCTTCGGCACCGTAAGCACCATTGGCCTGGCGCTGATGACCATGGCCAGCGGCAGCGATATCAACCCTCACCTTGTGGCTGGGGCCATTATCGGCGGGGCCTACATCGGCGATCGCTGCTCACCGGTATCGTCTAGCGCCAACCTAGTCGCCACGATCACAAACACCACCCTGCACAACAATCTGCGGGCTATGGTCCGCACGGCGCTGCTGCCCGTGTCGCTGTCGGCGCTGCTTTACGGGGTCTTGTCGCTGCTGTCGCCGGCGCTCTCGGTGGACCGCCAAATGCAGCGGGCGATCGCCGAGACTTTTTCGCTGCACTGGAGCGTGATGCTGCCGGTGGTCGTGGTGCTGGGGCTCTCCGCAGCGCGGGTGCGGGTCGTCTATACCCTAGCGCTCAGCATTGGCGCAGCGGCGGCGATCGCCTTTGTCATCCAGGGATATGGCTTTGCCGAGCTGCTGAGCTTCGCGCTCACCGGATTCAGGCTACCAGAAACCGCTACGCTGGCGGGCCTGTTTCGGGGCGGCGGTTTGGTGGCGATGGCGCGGGTATGTGGCGTGGTCATAATATCGACAGCCCTGGCCGGAATTTTGGCGGATTCCGGACTTTTAAGCGGGGTGGACTGCTTTTTGAGTCAGCCAAAAGGGCGGGGGAGCCAGTTTCTGAGAACGGGACTAGTTGGTGGCGTCACGGCGATGGTTGGCTGCACGCAAACCATCGCGATTTTGTTGACGCAGCAGCTGGTTCAGCCGCAATATAAAAGGCAAGCTGAGCTTTGGGAGGGCAAGCATCCAGGCGCGTCATCTAGTTCAACCCTAGCGCTGGATCTAGAGAACACTGTCGTGGTGCTGTCTCCCCTGGTACCCTGGAATATCGCTGGGCTGGTTCCGGCGACGGTGCTGATGACGGATGCAGGGTTTATTCCGTTCGCCGTCTATTTGTATCTTCAGCCTTTGACTGTATTTGTGCAGCTGTGGCTGAAGCGATAAATTTTGTAAGGACATGGCGTTGCCACGTCCCTACCGGTTCCGCAACGGGTTGATTCATTACGGGTACACCATGCAACTGACGCCCCAAGAAAAAGACAAGCTGATGCTCTTCACGGCGGCGCTCTTGGCCGAGCGGCGCAAAGACAGAGGGCTAAAGCTCAACTACCCCGAAGCGATCGCCTTTATCTCGGCGGCCATCCTGGAGGGGGCGCGGGACGGGCGCACGGTGGCAGATTTAATGAGCTACGGCACCACCCTGCTCTCGCGGAATGACGTGATGGACGGCATTGCGGAGATGCTGCACGAGGTGCAGGTAGAGGCGACGTTCCCCGACGGCACAAAGTTGGTCACCATCCACGACCCAATCCAATAACGGTTTATCAAATGTAGGGGCTGCGCTTAGCTCAGCCCATCATCGGTAACGGAAATATCCAACAACGTAGGCCAATAAACCCATGATTCCAGGCGAATTAATTCCAGAGTCGGGCGACATCGAGCTAAACGCCGATCGCCCTACCACCACCGTGACGGTAGCGAATACGGGCGATCGCCCCATCCAGGTCGGCTCCCACTTCCACTTCTACGAGGTGAATGAGGCGCTAACCTACGACCGCGAGGCGGGGCGGGGCATGCGGCTAGACATTCCGGCGGGAACGGCGGTGCGCTTTGAGCCAGGAGACGAGCGAGAGGTGACGCTGGTGCTCCTCGTGGGGGAGCGGCGGGTGTACGGGCTGAACGGGAAGATCGACGGCCCGCTGTAGGACGGAGAGAGCTTTTTGCACTCCGCACTCCGCGACCCGCCTCTGAAGCTGGTGACCTGAAACACGCCCCTTGTAAAAGCCGCGACGCGCTCAGGCCGACAACCTTAGGGCGCTGCGGGGCCTTGGAGGGAGCGCTGCCGAACCAGGTCGCTCAACGCTTGCCCTTCTGTACGGGTAATTTTGACACCCTTCTCGCCGATGGTGACCAAGTCGCTCCACAGGTTCTGCTCCACGTAGCGGCGCACGTGCAGCTTGTAGATGGTTTCGCGGACGCCTTCGGGGGAGCCAATGAGAATATGGCGGATGATTTCGCCGTTGGCAGTGGGGGTAGTCAGTAGGTTGGGCGCGTCTGGGGTCAGTACGTCAATTTGCTCAAGGTGGCGAAGCGGCTACAGGAGCAGCTCTACAAACGCGTAATGTGTAAACGCAGACAGCGGCTAGGTTTTGGGCTAATGTTAATATCGCAGGAGCGGTAAATTATAGCGATTTCCAATCGCGTGAGGCACAGATTTGAGTAGTGGGGGGGGGGGGGGGGGGCCCGCCCCCGCCGTAGCGAACCGCAGTGAAGTGAGTTGGTTTTTGGGTGGGTGGTTTGTTGATTGTTCATGTT
>JBHJHD010000059.1:0-78197 GCA_050331115.1 Elainellaceae cyanobacterium | reverse complement strand
AGTCCTAGCCCGAGCTGCGCCGGCAGGAGTTTTGGTCGCTTCAGGTCGTCAACTTTGTGCTGCGGAGGGGGGAGTCCTTTGGCGTTATTGGCGTCAACGGCTCCGGGAAGACGACGCTGCTCAAGATCATGCAGGGGCTGATCAAGCCCACCACCGGCGAAGTGACCATCCGCGGCAAGCTGGTGGCGCTAATTACCCTGGGGGCGGGCTTTCAGCCGCTGCTGACCGGGCGAGAGAACATCTACATCAACGCGGCCATTTTGGGCATTCCCCGCCGCCACGTGGATGAAAACATCGACGACATTCTCGACTTTGCCGAAATTGGGGAGTTTATCGACGCGCCGGTGAAGAACTACAGCTCGGGCATGAAAGGGCGGCTGGGTTTTGCGATCGCCACCAATTTAATTAACCCCGACGTGCTGCTGCTGGACGAGGTGCTGGCCACCGGGGACTGGAAGTTTAAGGAGCGCTGCTTCCGGCGCATGGAGGAAATTGTCCAGTCGGGGGCAACGATTGTGTTCGTCACCCACCTGGTGCCCAAGGTAGAGCAGCTGTGCAATCGGGCCATTTTGCTGCACAAGGGGGTGGTGAAGACCATCGGCCCCGCTTCGGAGGTGTGCGAAGCCTACTATGACATGCCCGATACGGAGAGCAAGCGCGATCGCAAAGCGGTCAAGCAGCGCCGCCGGAAGCTGGCGGTGGCGCTTAAGCAGTCTGGGGCAGCGGCAGTGCTGGAGGCCCAGGAGTCGCAAGACGAGGAAGACGGCGGGGAAGAAGCGGCCGCCGTTGAAATCGCCGGAGTCGAGCTGCTGGGCCAGGCGGGGCAGCCCCAATCGACCTTCGACAGCCTCGCGCCCCTGAGGGTCCAGGTCCGCTTTATCAGCCAGCCCCAGGTGCGCCGCATCCGGGCTACGGTGCAGCTTTTGGTGCTGGGGGATGAGATTTGCATCACCCACTCCACCCATATTGTGCGCCTGCCCGATAGCGCCATGGCCATTGACCCCCAAGAGGGCCTGATCGACTGCTTCGTGCCAGAGCTGCTGCTGCGGGAGAGCAAGTATCGCCTTTTGGTGACGCTGGCCGTCCCGTCGGAGGCCCCCAACGACTCGCCCACCAAAGCCAGCGAGAGCGTGGTGGTCACGGTCACCGCTGCAGATGGCAGTAGGCCCACAGAAAAGCGGACCCCAGGAATGGTTCATCTGCCGGCGACCTGGAGCGATCGCCTGCTGCCCACCTCGATGGTGCAGACTGAGCGGTAAGATTGATTTGCCAAAGTAACGGGCCAAAATAATGGGCCAGAATAATAGGCCAGAATAATAGGCCAAACAATAGGCCAGACACCAGACACCAGACATCAACATGAGTAACTTAGCCGGCGTGCGGGTTTTAGTAGACGGCTACAACCTAGAGATGACCCAAGGTACGGGGATTAAAACCTACGGCATTAGCCTTTTGAGAGCGCTGCATGAGCTGGGAATCAACACCGACATTCTCTTCAGCCGCGACATTGGCCAAACGCGCAACTCGATTCTCGATGAGGTGCTGTTCTTTGACGTAGAGCCCATAGACGAGCCCAGCCGTCTGGCCGTCCTCACCCAGAGAGCGCGGCTCACCAGCACCCTGCTCAAGACCCTAATCGGCCAGACGGCGATCGCCAGCGAAATTCAGACCAGTGACATCGTCCTCAAGCGGCCCCTGCCCGGCAGCCTGCTTAACGCCCTCAGCGACCTCATCGATCAAATCGGCATCCTCAACCTGCGCAACGCCTATCGCGGGGCCAACACATTGTTTAAATATACCCAGCGCTATACCCACCTCGAGGTGCCCCAGCCTGTAGATGTCTTCCACGCCACCTACCCGCTGCCGGTGTGGGTCAACGGTGCCAAGACAATCACCACGGTCCACGATCTGATTCCCCTACGGCTGCCCTACGCCACCCTAGACAACAAGCAGACGTTCTATAACCTAATTCGAGATACGCTGCGCAAGTCAGACGCGGTTGTGACCGTGTCGCAGCACTCCAAGCAAGATATACTCGCCATCTACGACGTCGACCCTGACAAAATCTGGGTCACCTACCAGCCCGTCGCCCTCAGGCCGCTGCCCGCCGACAGCGCTACCTCGGTCTCGCGGTACGTCAAGAAGTTCGGCCTCCAGCACCAGCAGTACATCCTGTTTGTGGGGGCGATCGAGCCGAAAAAGAACGTCGGGCGGTTGATCGACGCCTACGCCGGCATCGATACCGATGTGCCGCTGGTGATCGTCGGCAAAAAGGGCTGGCTTTGGAAAGACGTGCTGAGCCGCCTGAAGGATGATGGCTACAACCCGCTGTCAAAACGGGTGCGTCTTTTAGAGTATGTGTCTATGGAAGATCTCAAGCACCTCTACGCCGGGGCGCTGTGCTTTGCCTTCCCGTCCCTCTATGAAGGGTTCGGGCTGCCGCCCCTAGAGGCCATGACCTTCGACTGCCCGGTGCTCACCTCCAACGTGTCGTCCCTGCCTGAAGTGTGCGAAGATGCGGCCCTCTATGTGGACCCCTACGACGTCAACGACATCCGCACTAAGCTGCAGCTGCTGCTGGAGGACGGGGACCTGCGGGAGAAGCTCGTCGCCGCCGGGCGAAAACGGGCGGCGGCCTTCGACCAGCAGCACTACGTGGATCGGCTCTCAAAGGTCTACAATCACGTGGTGTCTTGACGGTTCACGAAATGGGCCGCGCAGCCCGCCCCCCGGCCTGATATGCCACTTGACTACCGCAACATAAACCTGCTGTGGGCCAGCGTCCTGGTGGAGACGCTCCATCGCCTGGGGCTGCAAACGGCGGTGGTTTGCCCAGGGTCGCGCTCGGCGCCGCTGGCGATCGCCCTCGCGGCCCATCCCGAGATTGAGGCTATTCCAGCCCTTGACGAGCGCTCCGCCAGCTTCTTTGCCCTGGGGTGCGCCAAGCGGCACTGCCGAGCGGTGGCGGTGGTGTGCACCTCGGGCACCGCTGGCGCAAATTTCTACCCCGCCGTGATTGAGGCCCAGGAGAGTCAGGTGCCCCTGCTGCTGCTCACGGCGGACCGTCCGCCAGAGCTGCGGCGGTGCGGCGCTGGGCAGGCCATTGACCAGCAAAAGCTCTACGGCGCGGCGGCGCGGTGGTACGCCGAGCTGGCGCTGCCGGCGGCCGCGCGTCTGCCCTACCTTAGGCAGGTCATTGTGCAGGCCTGGGGCCGCGCCCACTATCCCACCCCCGGCCCTGTCCACCTCAACCTGCCCTTCCGCACCCCGCTCTCTCCCCTCTCGGACGGTGCAGCGCTAGACCCGCTACCGGCTAGCTTTTTTATTGGTGTCGCTCCGGCTGTACCCCCCCAAAGTACCCTAGCTCTGCCGCCGGACTTACCGCCGCGCGGCGTGATCATCGCCGGCGTCGCTGCCCCGGCGGACCCCGAGCGCTACTGCGACGCGATCGCCCGCCTCTCAAAGCAGACTGGCTTTCCGGTACTCGCTGAAGGCCTATCTCCGGTGCGCAACTGGGCGTCGCGGCAGCCCTGCCTAGTGACCACCTACGACAGCATCCTGCGATCGCCCGCCCGGGCCAAGGCGCTGACGCCCCAGGCGGTGCTGCAGATTGGCCCTTTGCCCACCAGCAAGGTGCTGCGCCAGTGGCTCAGCCAGACGGACGCCCGCAGATGGGTGGTGGCCTCAACGAGCGACCTCGACCCCACCCACGGGCGCACCGTTCATCTCCGGGGGGAGGTGACGCAGCTTGTCTTGTCGGGAGCACCTGCTGAACCGCGGGCCCCAGAGTATGTCCAGCGCTGGCGCGACGCCGACGCCCAGGCCCGCCAGCGCCTCCACGCGGCTTTGGCACAGTCGCCCCCGGCGAACGAGAGCGCAGTCGCCCGGCTATTGTCCCGCCACCTGCCGCCCCAGACGCCGCTGATTATCGCCAACAGCACCCCCGTCCGGGACGTGGAGTGGTTTTGGGCCGCGGGCGATCGCGAAATTGTGCCCTACGTGAACCGGGGAGCAAACGGCATCGACGGCACCCTCTCCACTGCCCTCGGGGTGGCCCATGGGCAGCGGCCCAGCCTGCTGCTGACGGGGGACCTAGCGCTGCTGCACGACACCAACGGGTTCCTGCTTCAGCCGCAGTTCCGGGGGCATTTGACTATTGTGCTGATCAATAACGGGGGGGGCGGCATTTTTGAGCTGCTGCCCATCGCCCAGTTTGACCCGCCGTTTACCGAGTTTTTTGCCACGCCCCAGACCGTGGACATCGCCCTGCTGTGCCAGAGCTACGGCGTCAGCTACCGGCGCGTTGAAGGTCGGGAGGCGCTGGTAGCGGCCATATCGACCCTGCCCGACCGCGGCATCCGGCTGCTGGAGATGAAATGCGATCGCAAAACAAGCGCCCAATGGCGGCGATCGCTGTTCGAGGCGTTTGAGGCGTAATATGAGCGCCGTGGCCACCAGGGCTTTAGCGGCCTAGAAGCTAGTAAACCGAGAAAGAGCTGACCGCCTTGCGCAACCGGTCCTCCATGGTCTTCCAGCGGTTATCGGTGGTGGAAGCGCTAAAAGTGAACAGCTGACCCCGGCGGACGACAACGCTAGCCAAATTATGGCGGATGCCCTCGGGCAGGTCGACTTGATACTCCAGCAGGTAGTATTCGCCTTCATCGGTCTGCCGGGAGCCAGCGGTCACCAGCTCAGCGGCGGCTTCATTATCGGCGGACAGGCCGCGCTTGGCCATCTTCTGCCCTACGTCGGAGGGCGAGCCGAGGTCCCGCAGGGTCTTTCCGTCCGGAACTTCGTTAATAATCACGCTCACGTTCTCGCTGGGCTCGATGATGTCGTGGAGCACTACGTCTGGGCCATCCGGAACGGTAACCTCGACCCAGCCGTTGGGATAGAGGAAGCGAAAACCGTTGTAGGAGTCCACGTACTTATTGAAGCCAACCGTCGACGACAGACAGCTCTGAAGGCCAATCGCTAACGCAATGACCGCGATCGCCGCAATTCGCTTGAACATGATTTCCCCCTAGATACTCTGGCGATTGAGTTTGAATCAACACTTGAGCTATTCTCCCACTAACCGATGGCGTTTGGGCAGCGGAACTGCATCTAAAGGCAGCAGACGGGCTCTAGGCCGCCGTCGTCCATTCGGGGCAGGGGGGCGAATCAACCCAGCCATGGGGATAAAACCCGCAAACCAGCACCGTCCGCGTCCCGGACTGCCCGTAGGCCAAGCCGTGATAATTCATGCAGCCTACGCAGGCTGTAGGCCGTGAGGGGATCGCCTGCTGAAACCCAAGCTGCGATCGCAAGATGTGGCGCTTGCTCTGAAGCTGGTGCCATCGGGCATAATCTGCCTTACGAAACCGGCGATTTGCGGCTCGAAACCTGTTGAAGGCGGATGCCATAAGCTCAATCCAATCCTCTACCTAATTCTGGAATTATCTCGGCATTTCGTCAATCAGGCCTCGCCCTCTAGATGTCGCCCGCTTCAAGGCGCGCAGCGTTTGCGTCGTTTCGGGAAGGGCCATGTATCGGTAAGGCCCCACGTATCGGCGTGGGGAAGCCACTTTAACCAAACTCAAAATTCCCGTCTAGAATCCCTTGCCACCGCAGTCACATCAAAAAAACGATACATTGGATGGAATTCCAGCCACCGCATCGCGGGCTTAAAGGGCAATATCGCGGCAAGCGGCTAAGCTGGATGGATTATAAGGCGGTTGATATATTTCATGAGTCACTCCTGGGATCAGGATTCTGCTGAACTTGACCAAGGCAGCAAAAACAGCTTGAGTCATGGCGCTTCAGGTCCAGATGCTTCGAAGAAAAACGCAACAGAGCCGGGCGAGCCCGCTGACTGGTCAGGGGTAGAAGAAGCGCTCTCCCTAGAACAGCGCCCTTTAAATGAACCGCCTATCGTTCGCGCACAGCGCAGCGCTACTCAACCGGCCAGTCCCCTAGCGCTTGTCGAAACCGCTTTTTTAGCCAGCGCCACTAGCCTGCTTTGGTTAGTGAGCTACTACCTTAGCGTCGGTCCCTGGATGAGAATTGTGTTTCCTATCCCCATCGCGCTGACCTATCTGCGGTGGGGCCAGCGCGCCTCCTGGATGACGGCCGTGGTGTCCGGTCTACTGCTCGCTATTTTAATGGGCCCTTACCTAAGCCTCATGTTTTTCATCCCTTACGGTTTTCTAGGCGTACAGCTTGGCGCTATGTGGGTGCGCAAGGCCGGCTGGGGATGGTCTGTTGGCCTTGGTACCCTAGTAGCCACCATCAGCTTTTTCTTTCGCATCTGGTTCATTTCTATTTTTCTTGGAGAAGACCTGTGGGTTTACCTAACCGGTCGCATCACCGGTCTGCTTGACTGGGCGCTCACGATCGCGGTCAATTGGGGACTGTTGGGGGTTGGCGCTTTGGGGCAGGTAAACGTCAGCGCCGTACAGGCTGCCACCGTAGCCATGATTCTCTGCAGCGACCTCGTCTATCTATTCACGATTCACATTGCCGCCTGGCTGCTGCTAGACCGATTGGGCAATCCGATTCCCGCACCGCCCAACTGGGTGCGGGTGCTGATGGATGATCAGGGGCCGGGCCAAAAGCGCGCTTAAAGCTGACCCTGAAATCGCTCCCTTCAACAGCAATCCAGATTTTAGGCTCAGAGCTATGATTCGCATCTCGCACCGGCCCGAAATCGCTGCGCCCTGGCTGGAGAGGTTTCGGGGGCAGCGGCCAAGCTGCGTCTGCGTCCTTGGCTTTACGGAGACGGGGCTCATCCCTGGGATTTCAGCTGCAGGGGCCACCCCCGCCGATCGCAAAACCACAGCGATCGCCGACGCCGAGTTTCTCTACCACGGGCCTTGCTCCGGGGTCCGCTATGCCTTGCCGTCGCTGCAGGCCGGTGCGTCCCCGGCTCTAATTTCGCGAGCGGTGATTGCCGGGCAGGATATGCCGCTACAGATCGTCAACGCCGGACTGCCGCAGCCGCCCCCCGTTCCCCATCTAGATCTGCAGGGTGGCCCAGCCCGCTGCGTCAGCAGCGGGAACGCGCTGCCCCTGGGGATAGCTCGACGGCTCTTTGATCGCGGTCTGCAGGTGGGTAGAAGGCTAGCGCAGGCCGCCACACCGGGATACCTGATCCTCGGCGAATGCGTCGTGGGCGGCACAACAACCGCGCTGGCCGTGCTAAGCGCCCTCGGCCTGGCGGCAGGCGGCAAAATCAACAGCAGCCATCCGCTCTGCAACCACGGGCAAAAGCAGCGCCTCGTCAAAGCAGGCCTACAGCGATTAGCGCAGCGTCTCGATCGGCCAATCGGCAGCCTACCGCCACTGGATCGGTGGGCCGCGCTGGGGGACCCAATGCAGGGCAGCGCGGCGGCGATCGCCCTAGCGGCCAGCCAGAGGACGGGGGTCCTGCTGGCGGGCGGAACCCAGATGTTGGCGGTCTATCATCTAATGGGAGCCATTGCCCGCGCTGAGGGGCTGCCCTGGGACCCTAGCCAGGTTGTGGTCGGCACTACCCGCTGGGTCACAGATGACCCCACGGGAGACACCCTAGGCCTCGCTAAGGCAGTCGATGCGCCGCTGTTAACCGCTGAGCTGAGCTTTGCCCAGTCTCTCTACAAGCAGCTGAGGGCCTATGAAGCGGGGTACGTAAAAGAGGGCGCTGCGGCCGGCGGATGTGCGATCGCGGGCCATCTCTATCGGGGTTGGGGGCAAGACGAGCTGCTGACGGCTGTTGAAGGGCTCATGGCGATGCTGGAGCGCTGAATTCTCGCCTCAGTCAGCGCGAAGCTCGCTAGCGCAATGGCTCGCTAGCGAGTACGGCCCGCTAGTGATTGATGCGGCAGTCGAGAAGCTGCTCTTCTAGGGCAGCAATTCGGTTATAGGCCGCCGTCAGCTGAGCGGTCAGTCGCTGAGTCTGCACCTCAGGAGAGAGCACGCTCTCACCGCAGCTAGAATCGATATCGACGTAGGCCTCGTCAGCCAAAACGTCTTTGTGAATCTGGTGAGTCGCACTCCTAGAATATGTGGGCCGCGGCGTGAGAGCCGCCTCTGGAATGGGAACCGCAATCGGCGCTTGAGACACCAGCTTAAGCTCTGTCAGCGTATTAGAAACGCGAGTATTGAGCTGCTCAACCGCTCCCTGAAGCGCATCAATCTTGATATTCAGACTGTCAATTTGCTCTTGCATTAAATTACTCTGACGCCTTTAACATTTACAAAGGTACTGCTTCAGCTAGAGATCATGCTAAACAGTATTTCTAACTATCTGCGAGTATTCCCTAATAATTTAAGTATTCCAATGAGCTTAAGATTTGCTTGATTCCTCTACCGCTTAATTCCTCTACCGTCCAACATAAAAGCTGCTCTTTACGACTCGCAATAATTCACTGGTCTATGTTGGAGGGCGTCTTTGACGAAGAGCGTTTACGTTGGAGGGCGTCTATAGCGAAGGGCGATCGCGCAGTGGAAGCGGGAGAACTTTGTCGAGGCTTGCTCTGTCGCGAAAGAGCAGACCGTAAGCTGCGATACAATACGGCGCTAACTCTAGCCACCTCTAGAGTAAATATAGAGACTGAGCGCCTTTATTAGCAACACCTTGGGACAAACGCTCAAGTTTCGTCACATTTGCGACAGTTGTCACTTTCACTTCTGTAAATTCCGATTGCGTGCTCTACTGTTCTCGCTGAAGTGACTCAGTTTAACAACTAAAGATATAAATCGCGCCCTAGGCAACAAAAAACTATATTACGGAAAGCAGAGCATCACGGCTATGGCTTCATTACGGCTCCTTATTGAGGCGTTTTGCCCCCCTCTCAGAAGTGATAGGGACCATCTCTACCCAGCGTCACCGTTTAGAATCGAGTCAATCGGCAGGCGATATCTCGGCTTGCACGGATTAGACTAGGCCTATTGAATGCAATCCAAACAGATCATCGATGCTAAGTTTTGAGCAATTTTTCTCCGACTGCGTGGGATTATGGACCACTGAACGGACCTATCACACGCTGCTAGAGCCGGATGTCGAGCGATCGCATACAGCGTTTCGGGTCGATGCGCTCACATCTGTGGACAAGCAAAAGATTATTTCTGGCCTCCAAGATCTAGAGGAAATGCCGGGCGGAATCTCGTTTTCCTCAAAGCTGCTGGCGTCGGTGGTCGGGTTGAAAAGTAGCCCAGCCGACATGCCCTGCCCAGGCTTCTCAATTGCGTTCGACACAGAATCGGAGCGGGGAGAAACGGTGGCCATGGCGCTCAACGCCCTCTTCATTCCGGATGCCTATTTCTCAACAGCGTCGGACGAGCCGCCCTTCCCGCTACCTTTAGCGGCTCAGCTCGACGCTAAGAGCGATCTCATTCAGGGCATCTACCTCCGAGACCGGGGCTACTTTGACGCCAGCGCGATCGCCGGCTGGTTTACCTACCAGCCCAGTCGACAGACCCTGGAGATGACCACCTACTACTCAAAGTCCGTGGCGGTCGACCAGATGCGATTCGTCTCTCCTACCCTACGAATGAGGACCATCGTCACCTACCAGCGGCCCGACGGCGACCAGTCCCCCAGCGCGATCGAGTTGATTGGCTTTGGGGTGGAGCACCGGTCCGAAGGCGGCGGGGTAGATCCGTCTAAAGCCGAGACTTGGGCTCAATCATAGCGCTCTATATCCTATGTCACAGCATATTCCCTTTTCACGGGAGCGGCGATCGCTGCTCCTAGGCCTGCTGGCGCTAG
This sequence comes from Elainellaceae cyanobacterium, assembly GCA_050331115.1. Classification (GTDB taxonomy): domain Bacteria; phylum Cyanobacteriota; class Cyanobacteriia; order CAKZMO01; family CAKZMO01; genus JBCCAG01. Next base: position 68,467 of record JBHJHD010000059.1, on the reverse strand, counting down.
CGCTTGGGGCCTGCCGGGCAGATAGCGCCCCGCTCACCGTTTATCTGCTAGAGGGTGCGGTCCCCGCAGCGCTGCTCAAAGCGTTTGGCCGCCAGCAGTCTGACGCCGTGCAGCTCAAGTCTAGGCCACAGCTCTTGGACCTGTTTAAGGTGCTACAACAGGTGGCCAGCGCTGATAGTGCCGATAGCGATAGCGAGACTGACGAGGATGCTGCAAAAGCCGCAGCCAGCCCCAAGGCTACAATCATTTCCCTAGGGGACTACTGGCTAGCCGCAGCCATTCAAAACAGGCTGATTCGCCCGCTGCCCCTCCGTCAGGTCGTGGGGTGGTCAAGCCTCCCCAAGGCCTGGCGGCAGCTTGTGACCCGCGATGCCAGTGGCAACCCCGACGAAAACGGCCAGGTCTGGGCCGCCCCTTACCGCACCGGCAGCCTCGTCATCGCCTATCGCCGCGCCGAGCTAGCGGCCCAGGGGCCCCCGCCCACCGACTGGCAAGATCTGTGGCGCGACGAGCTCGCCGGCAAAATTTCCATGCTCGACAGCGATCGCGCGGTAATTGGGGTGGTCCTCAAGGCTTTAGGGCGCGACCCCAATACGCCAGATTTAGCCGCTGTGGACGATCTAGAGGCGCGGCTGACGGCCCTGCATCGTAACGTGCGGCTCTACAGCTCCAACGCTTACCTACAGCCCCTTATCTTAGGAGAGGTTAATGTAGCAGTAGGCTGGTCCACCGATATTTTGCCGCTAGTGCGCCGTAATCAGCGGCTCGCGGTAGCGATTCCTGAGTCGGGCACTCTGATGACCAGCGATCTTTGGGTACAGCCAGCAGCCCCAGATCGAGGTCCGTCTAACGGGGACCTGTCTGAGGGGACCCTATCAGCGCTGACGGAGCAGTGGATTAGCTTCTTCTGGCAGCCTGAAGTTGCCCAGCGTCTGTCCTTACTTAACGCTGGGATATCCCCGATTTTGCTAGAGCAGGCCCGAGAAGCGCTGCCGCCTGCGCTGAGAGCCGACGCAGCGCTGCTTCCCAGCCGTCAGATTGTCGATCGCAGCAGCCCCCTTTTACCGCTGCCGCCGAGCGCCGCCGCGGCGTACCGGCAGCTGTGGGCCAGCACGCGCCGTTCAGTCAGCGCGGCGCAAGGTCGGGGCATCTTTAAAATTCCCAGCTAAAGAAAATGCTCTGCCAAAGGCTACGGTAGCGCCGCCGGCTAAAGGCCAAACAGCTGGGGCGTTTCGATGCCTGGAGAATCGATATAGACTTGGCAGTCAAACTGGGAGAGCTCTAGCTGGGATAGGGCAGGTGGGGCAGCGCCCTCAGCAGCCTGCGGGGCGCTGCACAGATAGGCCCCAATTAGTGCCCCTTGATCATTAAAAACGCGGGTGCTGTAGCCAATCTGCAGAGACGCAATGCCGAGTCGATGAACAAACTGATAGCGCTCTACGTAGGAATAGAGTCTCCACAGCTGGCGATCGACCACCAGATCAACACGGGGAGAGTCACCATCCTCTCCCGTGTAGGCAATCCAATTCTCCAGCAGCTTGCCGCCGTGCTGCTGGTCGGCCCACCACAGGCTTGGCAGCGTTAGTTCAGATTCCTCGACGGTGTCCCGGGTGACGACAGCCCGACCCGACAGATCGGCGTCAGGCTGAAGTAGGTCAAGCTCTAAGGGGGGCGTAGCCACCCCTATTAGGGACTGGGCGATCGCATCTGGGCTACTGCAGAGCAGCCCCAGCAGCCCCCCAAGGCCAGCCCCCATAGCGGTCCGAACGAGGCTGCCAGTAGAGCTAGATAAACGACGGCTGATGTCTGATAAGGCTGAGAAACTCCTCTCTCGTCTTTTGATCATCTTGAAAGACGCCGACCATAGCGCTAGTAACGGTCCAAGAGCCCGGCTTCTGCACGCCCCGCATGACCATGCACATGTGGGTGGCCTCCATAACCACCGCCACGCCTTGGGGATCTAAGATTTCCTGTACGGCTTCTGCAATCTGCCGGGTAAGGCGCTCCTGCACCTGCAGCCGCCTGGAATACATCTCGACAATGCGGGCCAGCTTGCTCAGGCCGACCACGCGCTGATTGGGGACGTAGGCCACATGCACCTTGCCCATAAACGGCAGCATATGGTGCTCGCAAAGGCTAAATGCGGTGATGTCGCGCACCAGCACCATCTCGCTGTGGCCCTCATCAAAAATAGCGCCGTTTACCAGCTCTTCTAGAGATTGGGTATAGCCGCTGGTGAGAAACTGCATCGCTTCGGCAACCCGCTTGGGGGTTTTCAGCAGGCCTTCGCGCTCGGGGTCTTCTCCAACGCCCACGAGCAGCGATCGCACGGCATCCATCATGTCCGTCTTGTTGTCATCCGCCGGAGACTTCACCGTGATCTTGCGACCGTTGCTGGTGTTGCGATCCGGCCGAGAGGTGAGAGGTACGCTTGGCCCAGCGGGAGAAACAGTCCCGTTTCGGTCTGTCTCATTGGCGTCGTCAAATGAAGTAGTCATAGAAAATCGTGAGTGATGTTGAAGAAGATTAACGGTAGCTCCTAGCGTTGAGATGGCGCTGAGAATAGGATTAACCTGCGGTCATCTAAGACCGAAGGTAATGAAGCGCCTTGCTTTTAGAGGGCTCCACCGCTAGGCATAATCCTAATATCCTCAATTACGGCCTGCTGGGGTAAAGTGACTGTTTGAACCACAGTTTGTGCCACAATCTCAGGCGTTAGCATCTTAGAGCGGTCAAAATCGGCTTCTACCGTATCGGTATCCCAAATGGACGTGTTCACGGCGCCAGGGGAGAGGGTAACTATCCGCACGCCGTCGTCCCGTGACTCCAACGCTAGCGCCTTGGAGAGCATAATTAACCCTGCTTTACTGACGCCATAGGCTCCCCAATCGGGAAACGCCTGATAGCCCGCAATCGAGGCAATATTGACGATCGTACCTTGGCGGCGATCGCGCATGTGGGGTAAAATCGCCTGCATGCAAAGCATCGGGCTGGTCAAATTTAGGTCCATCACCCGCTGCCAGTCCGCCAGTGAGATATCCTGCAGCACCCCCGTATAGCCCATGCCGGCGTTATTGACGAGGACGTGGATGTCCTGCTGCTGCGCAATAGCTTCAATACTAGCTTTAACCTGATCGAGCTGGGACAAATCGACGGTAAACACCTGCGCCGACGCGCCATAGGTGCGCGACTCATCGGCCACCTGCATCAGGGCATCCTTGGAGCGACTCACCAGGGCTAAGTCAAAGCCGGCCTGCGCCAGCGCTATAGCCGTTGCTCGGCCGATGCCGCTGCTCGCGCCTGTAATCAGAGCGCACTGTTGAACTGAGCCAGTCATCTAATTTTGCTTGACCATGTTAGTGCCCTGGTTAGCATAGCATTATTACTCTAACCGGGGGTTAGGGCGCAGCGCTCTAGACTGTGCTATGGAATGTGACGACGGAGATGGCGATCGCGCGTCTCTCCAGATTATTGACCCTAACCCTTAATCCGGCATCTCAGCAAATCGACCAATGCGGCGAAACTTCTGGTAACGCTCTTCTCGCCGCTGAGCAGGGTTCATCTGGTCGAGCACCGCTAAGCTTCGGATCAGGGCTTGCTTTAGAATATTGGCGGCCTGAACGGGCGCAGCGTGGGCTCCGCCAGTGGGCTCGGGCAAGCATTCATCGAGAATATCGAGCTCTCCTAAATCTACAGCGGTAATTTTGAGCGCTTCGGCCGCCTCCGCCGCTCGCCCAGCGTCTTTCCACAGGATGGCGGCGCAGGCCTCAGGACTCGCCACGGTATAAACTGAGTGCTCAAACATCATCAGTCGATCGCCTACGCCAATGCCCAGCGCGCCGCCCGACCCGCCCTCGCCAATAACGGTGCAGATAATCGGCACCTCGAGCCGGAACATCTCCCGCAGGTTGTAGGCTATAGCTTCCCCCTGACCTAGGCGCTCAGCCTCTAGGCCAGCCCAGGCTCCGGGCGTGTCAATAAAGGTGAAGATAGGCATGCCGAAGCGGTCGGCGTGGTTCATCAGCCGCATGGCCTTGCGGTAGCCGCCGGGGGAGGCCATGCCAAAGTTGCGGGCCACATTGTCTTTGGTGTCGCGGCCCTTTTGATGGCCCAGCATCATGATTGGACGACCGTCAACGCGGCCAATGCCCCCCACCAGTGCCGGGTCATCTACGCCCGTAGCGCGATCGCCGTGCAGCTCGATCCACTCGTCGCTAATGGCCTGGATGTAGTCGAGCGCACTAGGTCTGCGGGGATGGCGCGCCACCTGCAGGCGCTGGGACGGGGTGAGGCTGCTAAAAATTTCCTGCCGCAGCTGATTGGCCCGGGACTCAAGCTGAGCGATCTCTTCAGAGACGTCGACGTTGTTTTCGTCCGCCAGCTCGCGAATTTGAAAAATCCGCTTTTCTAGATCGACTAGCGGCTTCTCAAAGTCCAGCAGAATCGGTTTGCGTTCCGTTATAGCCATGGCGGCGCGGGGTAGCGTGAGGTCAACAATATCAAAAATATCAAAACTGGAGTGCCAAAACTGAAATGCTGAAGCTAGACCAGTTGCCAAAGCGCAAGCTTCTAGGCCAATACTAAAGCACGTGCTTCCAGTCTAATCAATTTACCGAAGCACCAGCTTTGGGGCAGATCCCAGTAACTTTTGAGTATAGGCGTGCCGCGGCGCATTGAACAACTGCCCCGCCGGACCCGATTCCACAATTCGCCCGGCTTGCATAACGGCGATGCGATCGCAAAAGAACCGTGCCACCCACAGATCGTGGGTGATAAATAGGTAGGTGAGGTTGAATTCAGCTTTTAGCGCCAGCATCAGCTCTAAAATTTGGGTTTGAATACTGGCGTCGAGCATGCTGACCGGCTCATCGCAGATCAGCAGCTTAGGCTGGGTGATCAGGGCGCGGGCGATCGCAACCCGCTGCTGCTGCCCCCCCGACAGCTCGCGGGGATAGCGAGTATAGAAAGCAGAGCCCGGCGTTAGCCCCACCCGCGCCAACAGTCGCATCACGGCGCTTTTAGTAGCGGCTTTATCGTCCGCCATGCCGTGAATCAGCAGGGGCTCGGCGATCGCCCGTCCGATGGTCATTGAAGGGTTAAGGCAAGCGTGGGGATCTTGAAAGATCATCTGTAGGTGCCGCCGCAGATGCCGCAGCTCAGCGTGGGGCAGCTCGGTCAGCTCCTGACCCTGGAAGCGGACGCTGCCCGAAGTCGGGCGCACCAGCTGCAGGATGGCGCGGGATAGGGTGCTTTTGCCGCAGCCCGATTCGCCCACTAGGCCCAAGATTTCGCCCTGATTGAGGGTAAGGCTGACGCCATCGACAGCCTTGACAACGGCGCGCTGCCCGGTGAACCGAGCCAGCAGGGGCTGGGTGAGGGCGTAGTGCTGCACCAGGTCTTTGACTTCGAGCAGCGGCGCAGCGGCTTCGGGCGGGCTAGTCCGGACCTCGGCATCGGCCTGCAGACGCGCGGCGGCGTCCCGCAGCGATCGCGTGTAGGGGTGCTGGGGCTGTCGCAGCACCTGCTGAGCGTTGCCGGCTTCCACCACTTCTCCTCCCAGCATGACGGCAATACGATCGCAGTATTCAGCCACTAAGGACAGATCGTGGGAGATCAGCACCAGGGCCATTTCCCGCTCCCGGCACAGCCGCACCAGCTCCTCTAGGATTTCGGCAGCGACGGTGACGTCGAGGCTCGTGGTGGGCTCGTCGGCCACAATTAGCTTGGGGTTGAGCAACAGGGCTAGGGCAATGGCCACCCGCTGGCGCATGCCGCCGCTAAATTCGTGGGGGTACTGGCTCCAGCGATCGGCGGGGATGCGCACCGCCTCTAGCGTCGCCCTAACGCGCGCTCTAGCGCCCTGGCCCGAGTGATGGGGCTCGTGGGCTTTGAGGGTCTCTAGGCAGTGGTCGCCCACGGTCATCAAGGGGTTGAGCCGGGTCATCGGGTCCTGAAACACGAGGGCAACGGCTTCGCCGCGAAACTGGCGCAGCCGCCGGGGGGAGAAATCGAGCACCGATTCACCGTTGAAGATTACCTGGCCGGCCACTTGGGTCGAAGGGGGGAGCAGGCGCATGATGGCGCGCCCCAGGGTAGATTTGCCGCAGCCCGACTCACCCACCAGCCCGATGCGATCGCCTTTGTTGAGGATGAGGGACACCTGCTTGAGGGCTCGTGGGTCTCTTAGACGTTCTAGGCCGTCGGACGCGGAATCACTCTCGGTCGCGCCATTAGCGCTAGGTGAAGCCTGCTCGATTTGACGGTAGGTGACCTCTATGTTTTTAACCTGGAGCAGTGGATCGGGCATTAGCGGTATTGTCCTTGGAATTGGAAATTAAAGCCGGGAAATGATTGCAGCCAGCCTGAAGTCCAAATCGGTCAAGCCGCCGGCGTCGTGGGTCGTCAGCGCCAGCGACACCTGGCTATAGCTGATGGTGATGTCGGGGTGGTGGCCGAGCTCTTCGGCCGGTTCTACAAGGCTGTTGACAAAGGCGATCGCTTCCACAAAATCTGAAAAGGTACGGGTCTGGAACAGGGTTTCGCCGTCGGTGGTCCAGTCGGGGAGAGACTGCAGCCTGGCAGCGATTTCGGAGTCGCTCAGGCGACTGGGGTCGTTTGGGGAAGTTTGGGAAATCATGGGGACCTCTGAAGCGGCGGCTGGCGCGGGGAATCCATGCAGGAGCAGGCTAACGAGCAGCAGTTTGAGCAACCAGTTCATGGTAGTTCACGGGGGTGAAGTTCCTACGATTTTAACGGCTGCGGCAGCTGGAAAAGCAGGACAGTCACTTGGCGAAGGGGCGCGGAACTTTTGCTCAAGGGCAGCGGCAGAATTTTGGCAAAAGTTCATTGGCTATCAGATGATGCAGCGGGAGCGGGGAGAATATTGGCGATCGCCGGAGGCTCAGTGGCGCACCGAACCCAATCAGCCTTAGACCAGCTCAGCTGTGTTGGGCTTCGTAAGTTCAACCACACCACAGCGCCAAAAGCCTCAGTCAGAAAAGACGTGTCAGGTAGCCAGCTGCTACACCCGCTTTCGCGAACGCCAGGCAATCGTCGCCAGCGTCACCACCGTCAGCGGGATCACAAACCCGATCAGCACTGTGCTAAAAATCGGCAGCGCGTCATGGTCCGTCGCTTTAAGAATCAGATAGGTCGTATAGGCCGCATAGTAGGCCAAGAACAGCCAGCCCTCCCAGCGAGAAATCACGTTTCCCGAAAAGAAAATGGGTAGGCAGGCGATCGCCACCGCAATCATCACCGGAATGTCGAAATTGAGCGCCGCCGGAGATACGTCGATGCCGCCGGGCGACACGAGGCTCGCCACCCCCAGCACCGCCAAAATATTGAAAATATTGCTGCCCACCACGTTACCCACCGCCATGTCTCGCTCCCCTTTGAGGCTCGCCACCACTGAGGTCACCAACTCTGGCAGCGACGTTCCCAGGGCCACCACCGTCAGGCCAATAACAAAGTTACTTACCCCAATGGCCCGAGCCATAGTAATTGCCCCTTTCACCAGCCAATCCGACCCCAAGGTCAGCATCGCCATCCCTACCAGCACCAGGGCCACGTTCACCACCCAAGGACGCAGCGATCGCGAGGTGCCCACCGCCGCATCCGCCTCTAAATCTTCTTCCCGCCCCTCCCGGAATAAAAACCAGGTGTAGACCACTGCTCCGAAGAACAGCAGCCCGCCGTCTAGCCTACCCAGATTTCCATCTAAAGCCAGAAACGGCAGCAGTACCGACACTCCGATCATGATCGGCACGTCTAGCCGGATGAGCTGCTGCGCGACCACCAGCGGCACGACCACCGACGAAATACCCAGGATCAGCAGCACGTTGACGATGTTGCTGCCCACCACGTTGCCCACCGAGATACCTGCCTCTCCGGCAAGGTTGGACTGGATACTCACCGCCATCTCCGGGGCGCTGGTACCATAGGCGACGATTGTTAGGCCAATAATTAAGGGGGAAATCCGCAGCAGCACGGCAATGCGAGACGCACCCCGCACCAGCACCTCCGCCCCCACAACCAACAGCGCCAGCCCGGCAACGAGTAATACTAACGCCGTCATGTCCATGGGGTAGTCCTTGTCCGATATAAAATCTTCCGGTTCGCCAAATTTGTCTGCGGGGCGATCGCGTCTAAAATCTTCAGGCCTCCAATCTTACCTCGAAACCCTTTGAAGCCGGTACGCTCGCAGGGTCGCTTTAGGACACAGGGCGACGCTGACGGTAAGATAGGCAGCAGCAATCTTACTCCCACAAGCTCGCTACAAAGCGCCCCTAGCAGCTGCCGCGTCAACCCCTCTACCCCGTTCTATGTACCTGGAGTTACTGCACCTGCATCAGTTCCGCAACTACGCTGATCAGCTGGTGTCGTTCAGCGCGCCCAAGACCATTGTGGTAGGCGATAACGCTCAGGGAAAATCTAACCTGCTGGAGGCGGTAGAGCTGCTGGCCAGTCTGCGATCGCACCGGGCGCTGCGCGATCGGGAGCTGGTGCAAGACAGTACCACCGCTGGCCGCATCGAGGCGCGACTAAAGCGCGATAGCGGCCCCGTTGGCCTGAGCATGACCCTGCGTAAAAGCGGTCGGCGCACTGTCGCAGTCAACGGCGAGACCCTGAGGCGACAGCTCGACTTTCTGCCGCTGATGAACGCCGTGCAGTTTTCTAGCCTCGACCTCGACTTAGTGCGGGGTAGCCCCAGCGGTCGGCGGCGCTGGCTAGACGGCTTGCTGATGCAGCTAGAGCCCGTCTACGCCTACATCCTGCAGCAGTATCACCAAATTTTGCGGCAGCGCAACGCCCTGCTGAAGCAGTCGGCGGGAGTCTCAGCCGACGGGGCGTCGCAAATGGCCCTTTGGGATGCCCAGCTCGCCGCCGCGGGCACCCGCGTCATTCGCCGCCGCAGCCGCGTGCTGCACCGACTCACCCCCATCGCTCAGCAGTGGCATCAGGCTATCAGCCACGGCACCGAAGTCCTCACCATCGACTACAGCCCTAACGTTGCCGCCGCCGAGGATGACCCTCACCTCATCCAGCAGGCGTTTTTGGAGAAAATTCAGACGCGGGCGATCGCCGAAACCCACCAAGGTACCTCGCTGGTGGGCCCCCACCGCGACGATGTCGAGTTCATTATCAACGACACTCTTGCCCGCCAGTACGGCTCCCAAGGCCAGCAGCGCACCCTAGTGCTATCCCTAAAGCTGGCAGAGCTGATGCTAATTGAAACCGTGGTGGGGGAGCCGCCGCTGCTGCTGCTGGATGACGTGCTGGCCGAGCTCGATTTGACCCGGCAAAACCAGCTTTTGGACGCCATCCAGGAGCGCTTTCAGACAATTATTACCACGACGCATCTGGGGGCCTTCGATGCTCAGTGGCTGCAGTCCTCCCAGGTGTTGACGGTGAAGGGGGGAGCATTGGCCTAGCGGTAGGGCGTGTTGTCGCTAGGCCAACGCACCGTTTATCGGGTAATCTTCGTTATCGAGCGATCGCTCACCATGATTTTAGTGCGTTATTAACGCTACGGGATCTCTACTCCGTCGGGGACACAGGCCTCCAGCACCCACCCCGTCAGCAGCCGGTTGACTTGCTCCGGCACCTCGTCGTGGGGGCAGTGCCCCGCCCCTAAAAAATGCTCCGTCAGATCGGGCCGCGCCTCCCGAAACTTAGCGCTGCGCGCCCGCGCCCGAATCCAGGGGTCTCCCTCGCCCCACAGCATCAGCAGCGGACAGCGCATCTGCCGCAGCAGCACATCGACCGTCTCGCCCTGGGGTGAGCTGAACACCGAGGCGAACACCTGCGGTGCCCCCGGATCGCAAGAGGGGCGATAAATGTCCTCGATCAGCTGGTCGGTAATGGCGCTCTGGTCCACATACACCTGCTGCAGCGTCCGGCGAATTGTGGCGCGCTGACGCACGTACTGAAACAGCAGAAAGCTAGCCCAAGGCTGACGCAGCACCCCTCGAACTAGGCTGCCCCAAGCCTCGGTCATCGGGCTCTTAGCAACGGGGGCCGCATCGCCAAACGGGCCGGCGCTGTTGAGGAGGACGAGCCCCGCCGCCGATTCAGGCCGCTGGGCCGCCACGCACAGGCAGGCATAGCCCCCCAAAGAGTTGCCCGCCAGCACCGCCGGCCGACCCACCACCTCGACAATAAAGTCGTGGAGCTGGTCGCGCCAGACGTCACCGCTATAGACCTGGCTAGGCTTCGCCGAGCGGCCGAAGCCCAGTAGGTCGATGGCATACACCTCAAATGTCTCCTTGAGCTGGGCGATATTTTTGCGCCAGTGGTCAGTGGAGGCCCCGAAGCCATGCACCAGCAGCAGCGGCGGACGGCTCGTTTGAGATGCGTTAGCCGCGCCGGCCCGCACATAGTAGATAGGCTGACCGCGCCAGTTCCAGGTGGTGCCGGGCTCTGACGCGAGATACGAAATAGTCTGCATAACCTTTGGCGAATGAAGTAAACCGAGTGCAACAGAGCGGGGTCAAAACTAGGATCGACCGTGAAATGATGCGCTGTGGGCGTTACAGTGAGCATATGTCCTTAATCTAGCAGTCATGTCCGCTCTTCAGCCTTCTGGCCCCCGTTCTAGCTCTCGCGCCAACCCCCGCGCTAAACGGGCCGCCACCGCCCGCCGCCGCAATCGCTGGTTTGAGAAGCTGATGGCGGCGATCGCCTTGGTCAACTTTGCCCTGGTCCTTTTCGACTACAGCTACATTCCTCTACGGGACTACTATCTGCGGTTTTTCCCAGAGTTTACCCGCTGGTACGGCGGCAGGTTTAAGGGCATCGAACCCCAGCGGGTGACCAGCGCTTACCTAGAGGCGGTGGATGCCTTAGAGTCGCAGGTGGTGGAAAGCGGCATCTCCTCTGCCGAGGTTAGTAGACTGCTGAGCGAGCTGCGAACGCGCAGTGAAGAAGTCATCGATGAAAACCCCTTTGAGCTGGCGGATAAAACTGGGGCCCTAGAGCGCATCAAAGACCGCGTCCGCGATCGCGTGGCAGACGCGACGGGGCAGGAGTTTGAGTCATCGCAAGAGGCGTTTGACGCCTTTTGGAGCCAGCGCTATCTCTCAGCGCAAGACTATACGGAGGAGATCGCGTTTTTCAACAGCCAGATTCGGCCGCTGTTCGAGGCCAACTACTACCGCAGCATCGACTCTCCGCTGCTGGGGCTAAGCGGCATTCCCACCGATCGCTTCATTCTGATCGACATTTGGTTCATCGGCATTTTTGCCGTGGAGTTTCTGGCCCGCACCTGGTGGCTGCAGCGGCGCTACCGCGACACCAGCTGGCTCGACACCATGATGTGGCGCTGGTACGACATTTTTCTATTGATTCCCTTTTTGCGGTGGCTGCGAGCCATCCCGGTCATTTCCCGCATAAACCAGTCCAACCTGATCGACCTGGAGCCGGTTCGCAATCGGCTCACCCGGGGCATTGTCGCTAACTTCGCCATCGAGCTTACCGAGGTGGTAATCCTGCGGATTATCGACCAGGTGCAAAACCTCATCCGCGAGGGCGACGTTACGCGATCGCTGCTCAATCCAGATACTGGGGAGCAGTACATCGATCTCAACGACATCGACGAGATCAAGGTGATTGTCGACCGCGTCTTGTCGACCCTGACCTATCGCGTGCTGCCCCAGCTAAAGCCCGATGTAGAGGCGCTGCTCTACCACAACATTCGCTCAGCCCTCAAGGACGCACCCCTATATTCCCAGCTGCGATCGCTGCCGGGGGTGGAGGCTACATCCGAGCGAGTCACCAAGCAGCTGGTATCAGAGCTCTACGACGCCTTATATTCGGGCTTTACAGGCGCGATGCAGGACGAGGTCGGCGCTGAGCTAACCGCCAAGCTCATTCAAGACCTAGGGGATAGCTTTCGCCGGGAGATCCAGAAGGGCAACGCCGACGAAGAAATCGCCGATCTGGTGGCCGTCTGGCTCGACGAGGTGAAGGTCAACTACGTGAAGCGTCTTGGGGAGGAAGATGTGGAGGCGCTGCGGGAGCAAACCCAGAAGCTCTATGCCATCACCCAAAAGTCTTCGTAGCCATTTCTTCAGGAGAATTCATTCCGGGTCATTCGCGACCAGCAGCACAAATCGCTACATCTCTTAACTCAGCGAGACAGCCCGAAACAATTCTTCTGCAGGTCGGAGAAGATGCGCTAATATGGGCTTGGAATCGCGCTCAGTTTTGCGTAAGTTTTGCATTGCGGGGCGGCGGTTTCTTTTTAGCAAGCTAGGTGCTGAAAGTGGGTCAAGCCCGCTTTTTTTATGCCTATTTCCCAATGCGCCATTTCTCATCGCCTAACCGTAGGTGGCCCGACGACGATTGCCATGACCCATCCTCTTATCCCCCAGATCTGTGAGATTGCGGCTCCCGTTGCGGCCCGCCTCGGGCTTGACGTAGAGCACGCCACCCTTCACACCAACCAAAGCCCGCCCGTGCTGCAGATCAACGTTCGTAATAGTCAAGGCGATACCAGCCTGAACGACTGCGAAGCGATGAGCCGGGCGCTGGAAGAGGTGCTCGACAGCTCTGGCATTATCCCTAGCGCCTACGTGCTAGAGGTCTCCAGTCCAGGACTCTCCGAGACGTTGACCAGCGAGCGAGACTTTACGTCGTTTAAGGGATTCCCCGTTGTAGTCACCACATCGGAGCCATTCAAGGGCCAGTCGACTTGGCAGGGCCAGCTTATTCGCCGCGACGACAGCGCCGTTCACATCAGCTGCCGAGGCCGGACGGTTGCCATTCCCAGAGCTCAAATTCAAGCAGTTCAGCTCAGCAATAGTGCCTAGCGCCAAGGTCAAGTGGCCTACTCCCCTTGGCCTCATCTCCATCTAGGCCGGTCTAGGCACAATTTTAGAACCGCGTCGTATTGGCCACGCCAAAGACGCCTTACCCATCAACGATTCATTTGCATTAACATTTGCATTAAGAGGATATAGCCATGTCAATGGTCGAACTACCCGGTCTCCAGACCATGATCGACAGCATCAGCAGCGAGCGCAACCTACCCAAATCAGCAGTACAGGCCGCGTTGAGAGAGGCGCTGCTCAAAGGATACGAGCGCTATCGCCGCACCTACCGACCTGAAGCAGAAGTATTTGACGAAGAATACTTCGACAACTTTGAGATCGAGCTCGATACCGAAGAGGAAGGCTTTCGTATCTTAGCCACCAAAATGATCGTGGAGGCCGTCAGCGTTCCGGACCATCAAATTTCCCTCAACGAAGTTCAGGAAGTAGCGGCAGAGGCCCAGCTTGGCGATACCGTGATTCTGGATGTCACCCCAGAGCAAAGCGAATTTGGCCGCATGGCCGCCATCCAGACCAAACAGGTGCTCTCTCAAAAGCTGCGGGATCAGCAGCGCAAAATTATTCAAGAGGAGTTTAAGGACCTAGAGAGTACGGTGCTCCAGGCCCGGGTGCTGCGGTTCGAGCGTCAGTCGGTGATTATGGCGGTCACCAGCGGCTTTGGTCAGCCCGAGGTAGAGGCCGAGCTGCCGAAGCGCGAGCAGTTGCCCAACGACAACTACCGGGCAAACGCCACGTTGCGGGTCTATTTAAAGCGGGTTTCTGAGGGATCTCACCGAGGGCCGCAGCTCGTGGTGTCCCGCGCCGATGCGGGCCTAGTGGTCTATCTCTTTGCCAACGAGGTTCCCGAGATCGAGGACGAGATTGTCCGCATTGTTGCAGTGGCCCGCGAGGCTAATCCCCCGTCTCGCTCTGTCGGGCCCCGCACCAAGATTGCCGTAGACACCATTGAACGAGATGTTGATCCGGTCGGGGCCTGCATCGGCGCGCGGGGATCGCGCATTCAGGTGGTAGTCAACGAGCTGCGGGGCGAGAAGATTGACGTGATTCGCTGGTCTCCTGACCCAGCCACCTACGTCGCCAACGCCCTCAGCCCAGCCCGCGTTGACGAGGTGCGGCTGATGGACCCCGAGGATCGCCAGGCCCACGTCTTGGTCGCTGAGGACCAGCTCAGCCTGGCCATCGGTAAGGAAGGGCAAAACGTGCGCCTGGCGGCGCGCCTCACAGGGTGGAAGATCGACATCAAGGATTCTGCCAAGTATGACTACGAGACAGAAGACCAGAGGATGGCTGAGATTGAGGAGCAGCGGCGCATTGCCTATGAGGCGGCGGAAGCTCAAGAAGCTGCGGTAGCAGAGGTGCGAGATATCGAAGCTAGAGAAGTTGCCGCCAGAGAGGCGGCGCTGCTGGCTGCGTCAGCGAGCTACATGGAGACTAACCCCGTTGAGTTTGAGGAACCCGCGTCGGTCGCTGAACCGGAAGGCGCACCGGCCCCAATCGCAGCGCCGGGGAGCGATCGCGAACCGCTGCGGTTTACTAGCGATGAGGCCCTGGCAGTCCAAAACGCCAGCAGACCCCAGGCCGTGGTGGAGCCCCGGGAAGGCCTATATGAGCCCTAAGGTGTAAAATTTTATTGGGAAGAATTCTATATGGACCCCAACTATCGCCGCTGCATTAGCTGCAGGCGGGTAGCTCACAGGTCAGCATTTTGGCGCGTGGTCCGCGTTCATCCGTCGCGATCGCTGCAGCTAGACGTTGGTATGGGGCGATCGGCCTATCTCTGCCCCTGTAGCGCCTGTCTGCAGGCGGCTCAGCGGAAGAATCGGCTCGGAAAAATCCTGAGGGCTCCGGTTCCTGACGATATCTATGATCAGCTCCGGGCTCGCCTGCCGGCCGCTCACAAGGACTCGGAGGGGCGTTTGGCGCATCATCATCAGGACTAGAGCTATCTTGTCCTGCATGCAGATAGACTATTGGGCTAGAATTGATTTCTGTAGCCTTGCGACAAGGCAATCGCTCTGTAAGCTAGGTGATATGGTCTAAATCTCACTGTTGTCCTGTGTAGAAGAATTAGGTCGTCGTTATGTAGCAGTTTTTTTGGTACGCATGAGGTAGGGATGAGCAACGACAAAGTCAGAATATACGAGTTGTCGAAAGAGTTAAGTTTGGATAATCGCGACATTTTAGAAGTCTGTAATGAGCTCGATATCGCTGCAAAGAGTCACAGTAGTACGATCACAGAATCCGACGCCGAGCGGATTCGATCGGCATCAGCTAAGCGAATAGCCCGTCCACCTGCCGCCAAGCGATCGCAGCGAGCGCGACCTGAGCTGAAGCCTAAAGACCCGCCAAAGCGCAAGCCTCAGATTCTAGAAATCCGCAAGCGCACGTCTTCTGAAGCAGCACCTCCTGCCCCACCCGTAGACAGGCCCGCCGCCCGGCAGCAGCCTGCAAGTGCCCCGCCACCGCCCAGGCCTATTAAGTCTCCCCGCCTTACATCGCCGCCTCGCATCGGCAAGCCAGCTGAGCCAGCTGCGGCGAGCGCAGCGGTTAACGTGGGCGCACCGCCACCGGTTGAGTCCGGAGTGGTCAGACCGCCCGTAGCTGAGGCGGCAGATACAGGCAATGGGGCTGTAGAGCAGCTTGAAAGACCGTCGCTGATCTCTCCCCCTGTCAGGCCTCAAGACCAGCCTGAGGTTGTAGAGGAGACAAACGGCAACGGCTCCGCTGTGGTAGATCAACCCGATCGCCCTAGGCCGCCGCAGATTGTACAGCCCGATGCAGCAAATGCGCCAGTCAGAATGCGGCAAGCCGATGCTGAGCCGCCCAAGCTGGCTGAGCCGCCCAAGCTGAGGCGGCCGGTGGGTCGGCCGATGCCCTCTCGGCCCCAGGCGAAGGAGGAAGGTGAAACACAAGCAGCGTCAGACGACTCCAGCGTCAGCGTTATTGACGAAATTAGTCTGCTCCGTCCGTCACCAATGCGGCCCAAGCGCGATCGGAAGAAAGAGACTGAGGAAGAGGACGAGCAGGAAATTCCGAAGCGTAAAGCAAACCGTCCAAAGCGCAGAGATCTCATCGTCGATGATGAAGACTTTGATGACGAAGACGCTTCAGGCGATACCGATGCGGTTTCGGCAGAGCAAATGACGCTGTCGCTAATGCGCCCGCCCAAGCCAAAAGGGATGGGTGGCGCTACGCCGAAGCCTGCTGCAGCGCGGCGTAAGCCCTCGCCATCGAAGCCCTCGCAGGAGCGACGTCAGTTTAAGCGCGATCGCCGCGAGCCGGAGCCGAAGGATGAGCGGCCGGAAATTATCGGCATTTCGGAGGACGGAATTTCCGTTCACGAGCTCGCTGAGCAGCTGATGGTGCCGGAGACCGATATCATCAAGACCTTGTTCTTTAAAGGGATCGCGACCAATATCAACCAGATTCTAGACGTCTCCACGGCGGCAGCAGTGGGAGAAGAATACGAGGTGATGGTGGAAGCCGAGGCGGGCGAAGCCGAGGCGAAGAAGGTGACCGAGATGTTGGACGCTGCGGATCTAGAAAACCTAGTTCGCCGTCCGCCTGTGGTCACCATCATGGGCCACGTCGACCACGGTAAGACAACCCTGCTTGACTCGATTCGCCAGGCCAAGGTGGCCCAGGGCGAAGCGGGCGGCATCACGCAGCACATCGGCGCCTACCACGTCGACGTGCCGCACGGCGATAGCACGCAGCAGATTGTCTTCTTAGACACGCCGGGTCACGAGGCGTTTACCGCCATGCGAGCCCGAGGGGCTCGGGTGACCGACATCGCGGTGCTGGTGGTAGCGGCAGACGACGGCGTACGTCCCCAGACCATTGAAGCCATTCGCCACGCGCAGGCGGCAGAGGTGCCTATCGTAGTCGCCATTAATAAGGTCGATAAAGAAGAGGCCAACCCCGACCGCGTGAAGCAGGAGCTCATGGAGCACAGCCTGGTTCCAGAGGAGTGGGGCGGTGAGATTATCATGGTACCCGTCAGCGCTCTCAAGGGTGAGAACCTAGACAGTCTGCTGGATATGCTTCTGCTAGTCTCAGAGGTCGAAGATCTGCACGCCAACCCCGACCGTGCGGCTCGCGGTACGGTGATTGAAGCCAACCTAGACAAGGCCCGCGGACCGGTAGCAACCCTGCTGGTTCAAAACGGTACCCTTAAAATTGGCGATGTGATTGTGGCCGGCTCAGTGTTTGGTAAGGTGAGAGCCATGATTGACGACCGGGGCGATCGCGTTCCGGAGGCTAGTCCCTCCTTCGCCGTTGAGGTACTGGGCCTGAACGACGTCCCGGCAGCGGGTGAGGAGTTTGAGGTCTTCCGCGATGAGCGGGAGGCGCGATCGGTGGCCGATAGCCGCGCCGACGCTCAGCGCCAGTCGCGGCTGCAGCAAACCCTAGCGTCGCGCCGGGTCAGCCTCAATACCCTCTCTAGCCAAGCTCAAGAGGGCGAGCTTAAAGAGCTCAATCTGCTAATCAAAGCCGACGTTCAGGGATCCCTAGAGGCAATTTTGGCCTCCCTGCAGCAGCTTCCACAGGAAGAGGTCCAGGTGCGCGTGCTGCTCTCTGCCCCAGGTGAAATCAGCGAGACGGACGTCGACCTAGCTGCGGCCAGTGGCGCAGTTATCATCGGCTTTAACACCACCTTGGCGAGCGGTGCCCGCCAGGCGGCAGACCAGGCCGGTGTCGATATCCGGGAATATGACATCATCTACAAGCTTCTGGAAGACATTCAGGGCGCAATGGAGGGGATGTTGGAGCCCGAGCTGGTGGAAGAGCCGCTGGGTCAAGTCGAAGTTCGCGCCGTATTTGCCGTAGGTCGCGGGGCTGTAGCCGGCTGCTACGTTCAGTCGGGCAAAGTGGTACGCAACTGCCGCGTGCGCGTCCAGCGGGGTAAAGAGGTGGTGTTCGAAGGCTCCCTCGATTCTCTGAAGCGGATGAAGGATGACGTGAAAGAGGTGGCCGCTGGCTATGAATGCGGTATTGGCGTCGACAAGTTCAACAGCTGGGAAGATGGCGATATCATTGAAGCCTACCGACTGGTGACGAAGCGACGCACGCTTACGGTCTAAACCTTGTCTGGAGGCTAGTTTTGAGATATGCCGCTAGCCTCCAGACTTTCGCTTTTACTAGCATGCTTAAATATCTCGACGAGCCCCACGGTGCCGACCCAAAATGTGTAGGGTCCGTAGCGCAGGGCTGGCTTGCGGTAAATTATCGCTGCAGCCACTGCGATCGCCCCTTCAAGAAGATGGATAATTAGAGCAGCACGGGCCGTTGTGAGTAGGGCTGCAGGAATTGGGGGGAGCGTCCAAGGAGATAATTTAGCGATCTCTAACCCCAGAGCCAAAGACATCAGGGCAATCGAGAGCAGCTTAATGGCTCTATTCTCGGTAAAATTGAGTGGCGTCACTTGCGCTATTTCTCTCTGTGTCTTCTGCAAATTACTTTAGAGGGCGTTTGAAAAGTAGCGAAAGTTCTGTATTACCCCCTCAATCCCCCTACGCCCTCAGGGCGTAGGGGGATTGAGGGGGGTGAAACCGAGGCGTCATGCTTTAACCAATACTTTTCAAACATCCTCTTAGCGTTCCCCCTGCCCTGCACCCTATACCCTTCCAAGTTAACGCGCATTGGCCAAATGACTCAAGGCTGCTGCAGAGCATTATCGGCGCTGACAGACTGCAGCAGTATGAGCTGAGCCCCGCTGCAAGCAGTATCAAAGCCGACATGCAGGCAGCTGGGTTCAAAGGTGCAGAGGTTCATTGGGTAGGCTGGACCCATCAGCTGAGCTGCGGGGTTACCTAAGGTAAAATTCATACTGCTTCGGGTCGTTTTATATTCCTATAGGCTGAGCCGGAAAGCGCGCTGGAGCGTTCAAGAATTCTCTACATTTTTATATTCTTAAAGTATATCTAGAAAAGATTGCACAAGATTACTGAGAAATACTGTTCCCCATTCATCTCAAAAGAACTCTGCAAATAGTTATGTATTGGTAAGGTGGCAGCCAAAAAAGAAGGCCTCTATTTTGCTTCCGCAAGTTAAATTTTGCGCTAGATACTGAGGCTCGCAGCGGGATGCGCTATTTGGAACATACTGTGCTTGGGTATACCACGGCGCGCCTTAACTCAATACATTCTTTATGGAATTACTTTAGTCGCTGACAGGTTGTGAACTCCACGTAAAGATAGCGGAATTGCCGTTGCGCTGCGTTAGAAAATCTTTTTTCATGGGATAGAGTTGGTATATCAAAAACTTTCGTTAGGAAATTCGGCAGGTGCCTAATGGAGATAGCAGCCGCAACTTCTAATTTATTGCGTTTACGCGCTGTCGGTTTTTGGGATTGTTAATAGAGCACAGCTAAATGCGCTTATGGGGGAATGTCATGCCTTCCTCAACATTTAGAGAAGAATGCTGAGGTGGCGATTCAGAGGGTTCGGGTATCGACATTCAATGTACTGGCCACCAAATATAAAAACTGCAGCATAGAATAATGTCTCTTATCCGTATTTCAATCGTGATCCCCGTATACAACGGCGGCGAGAGCTTCAAGCGGTGTCTGGAGAGTCTCAAAGACAGCGATCGCCCTGCGGACGAGGTCATCGTGGTATCCGACGGCGACACTGACGGCTCATGGAAGGTCGCTGAAGATTTTGGGGCCACCGTGCTGCGGTTGCCCGCCTCAGGCGGCCCGGCCCGGGCTAGGAACGTCGGCGCTAAGGCAGCGTCCGGAGACGTCGTATTTTTTGTGGATGCAGACGTTACAGTGCACCCCGAGACCATAGGCCAGGTTGAGCAGGCTTTTATACAGATGCCGGAGCTAGGGGCCCTGATTGGTTCCTATGATGACGCTCCCGGTGCTGATAATTTTCTTTCGCAGTACAAGAACCTGTTTCACCATTACACCCATCAAAAATCGGCGGAAAAGGCTTCCACGTTTTGGGGAGCCTGCGGCGCGGTGCGGCGTGCCGCGTTTTGGGCCGTCGGCGGCTTTGACGAAAGCTACCGTAAGCCCTGTATTGAAGATATTGAGCTGGGCTATCGCCTGACGCGCGCGGGCTATCCAATTCGGCTGTACAAACATATCCAGGTCAAGCACTTGAAGCGGTGGGAGCCCGTATCGCTGCTGAGGGCGGAAATTTTCTACCGGGCGCTGCCTTGGAGCGAGTTGCTGCTCAAAGAGCAGCGTTTAGACGCTGACCTGAACTTGAGCTACGCCAACCGAATCAGCGTCGTCTTAGCATTTGCGCTCGTGGGTAGCCTATTGGGCAGTTTAATTTTGGGGTGGCTGCTGTGGGTGGCGGTGGCGATCGCGATTGCCCTTACGGCCATCAATGCTGAGGTTTATCGATTCTTCTATCAAAAGCGAGGGCTGCTGTTCACCCTCGGCGTTATTCCATGGCACTGGCTGTACTTCATATACGGCGGTGGAGCCTTTGCCTATGTAACGCTGAAGCATTATTTGAGCAATATGCCCCTGCTCGCAGGCAGCAGGGCGTAAGGGCGCTGAATCTCTCTGTGCAATTTTTATCAGGCAGGACGACTAGGAAAAGATAAGTATGAGTATGAATCCCGTAGTGATTATTGGCGGTGGTCCAGCCGGACTGACCTCGGGCTATGAGCTGATGAAGCACGGCATTAAATCCGTTGTGCTAGAAAAGTCCGATAAAGTAGGCGGCATCTCTCGCACTGAAACCTACAAAGGCTACCGCTTTGACATCGGCGGACACCGCTTTTTTACCAAAGTCGGCGAAGTACAGGCCGTTTGGAAAGAAATTCTCGAGGACGACTTTATCCAAACGCCGCGCATGTCCCGTATTTACTACGGAGGGAAATTTTACGACTATCCGCTGGCGCTGTTCAAGACTTTGAGAAACCTTGGGCCGTTCCAGAGCGCTATGATTCTGGCAAGCTATTTAAAGGCTAAGACAAGGAAGTATCTCAATCTTACTGCTGAGCCCGAGACCTTCGAAGAATGGGTGACCGACTGCTTCGGGAGACGGCTGTACCGCATCTTCTTCAAGACCTATACCGAGAAGGTGTGGGGTATCCCCTGCAGTCAGATTCGCGCCGACTGGGCCGCTCAGCGCATCAAGAACCTGTCACTCAAGCAGGCGGTAATCAACGCTCTGTTTGGCGGCACCGACGCCAAGAGCCTAATCAAAACCTTCGACTACCCTCGCCTCGGCCCCGGCATGATGTGGGAGCGCTGCCAAGAGATCTTGGAAGAAGACGGTTCCCCGGTGCATATGCACACCGAGGTCGTAAGAGTGGAGCGCGAGGGCATGCGCATTACCAAGATAGTCGCAAAGCGAGGGGGGGAGACCTTTGAGCTGACCGGCGATCACTACATCAACTCCATGCCCATCACGGCACTGATGCACCGCCTCGACCCGCCCCCGCCTGCGCACGTGCTCGAAGCGGCTCATGGGCTCAAGTACCGCGACTTCTTAATTGTGTCGCTGGTTATCGATCGTAAGCACCTATTTCCCGACAACTGGCTCTACATCCACAGCCCTGAGTTCAAGGTAGGCCGCATCCAGAACTTCAAAAATTGGAGCCCTGAGATGGTGCCAGACAGCAGCAAGACCTGCCTCGGTATGGAGTATTTCTGCAGCGAGGGGGATGAGATTTGGGAGATGGCGGATGAAAAGCTGATTGAGCTCGCCTCTCAAGAAATCGTTAACCTCGATCTGGGCGTTAAGCCAGAGGATGTAGAAGACGGCTGCGTCATCCGTCAGTTCAAGGCCTACCCAGTCTATGACGGCGAGTACCGCAAGCATCTACAGGTTTTGGAGGATTACATCAAAGGATTTGAGAACCTGCAGACCGTAGGCCGCAACGGCATGCACCGCTACAACAACCAGGACCACTCGATGCTGACGGCGCTGCTAGCGGCGAAGAATATTGCCGGTGAGGAGCACGACATTTGGAACGTGAACGTGGAGCGCTCTTACCACGAAGACTTCACCAACAAAGAGTGGTCAAAGGCGAAATCGCAGTCTGCTAAGTCCGAAGCTGAACCGGTATCAACTCCGGCGTAGCGTGGGTGTGGGTAGAACATTATGGAAGAGTATCCGTTCGTCTCAGTTGTCATCCCCGTTTTCAATGACGCGGAGCGCCTGAAGCTTTGCTTAGAAGCGTTAGCGAACCAAACCTACGGGCGATCGCGCTACGAGATTATCGTGGTGGACAACGGCTCTGATAACGATAATTTGGACGCCATCAGGGCTCTGGCGGCGTCCTACGACAGCGTGGTTCTAACCTATGAGTCTACGCCTGGCTCCTACGCAGCCCGTAATCGGGGAATTTCCCAAGCAAAAGGAGAGGCGATCGCCTTCACGGATGCAGACTGTATTCCCGCGACCGACTGGCTTGAAAAGGGCGTCCATCACTTGCTTAAGAGCCCTGACTGCGGTCTCGTCTCTGGAAAGATTGAAATTTTTCCGCAAGACGCTGAGCGGCCGACTCCCGTCGAGCTGTTCGAGATGGCGACTGCTTTTCCACAAGAGCAGCACCTTAGAGACATGAAGTATGGGGCTACTGCAAACTTGTTCACTTGGAGGGCCATAGTCGACAAAGTCGGTGTATTCAATGAGACGTTAAAGTCAGGGGGAGATTTAGACTGGGGACAGCGCGTCTACAATGCAGGCTACCAGCAGGCTTACGCAGCAGAAGTCCGCATTGCCCACCCAGCTAGAGCCTCGTTTGGGCAAATCTATATGAAAACGGTTCGCCTGGCCGGCGGCCACTATGACTTATTAGGCAGGAATCTCTATCACTTTTTTCATGAGGGCACCCTACCGTTTAAGCTGACTCAGCAAAAGTGGATACCGCCAAGGCTCCTGAATCATTTGGTTTTTGGAATAATTCTTGGGCAGGATTTGATTCCACCTGTGATGTATGTTTCTAGCGTATTTAGAAGCCCGAACTTAAGCAGAATTAGCGAAAAGCTGAAAGTTTCGCTCGTCATTTTCTTTGTCCGCTATAGCAGCGCTTGGGCAAAAATTCGGCTTAGGGCGGGCGCCAGCCCCAGCAGGCTCTAGAAGTACGCAATTTTAGGCTAAGCGGCTTTAGCCCAAAAAGGCCGAGTACTCTTGTAATATTTTTTTATTACATTTGTAAGCGCTCTGGAAAGAGTGAAGCCAACGCTGGGGAAAATTTCAATCAGAGAGTAGCTTAGTAAAAGACATCAAGCCCCTCAACAGACAGTTTGTGCTCAACCCGTAAAAGATTGCCATGAAGATTGCGTTTATCGTCGGTCAGTTTCCAATCATATCGGAAACATTCATCCTCAACCAAGTGACAGGCCTCCTCGATCGGGGGCACGAGGTTGATATCTATGCCGATCGGCCAGGCGACTTTTCTAAGCTGCACGACGATGTTGTCAGCTATAAGCTGCTGGAGCGAACGCAATACCTACAGAAAATTCCCACCAATCTCGCCTGGCGCGCTCTTAAGGGCGTTGGTGTATGCCTCTCTAAGTTATTTCAAGCGCCAAAAGCAACGTTGCGATCGCTAAACTTTTTCAAATATGGGAGCCAGGCGGTCTCTCTATGGCCCCTCTACACGCTGCTTCCCAACCTGAAGGAGCGCTACGATATTATTCACTGCCAGTTTGGCACAGTAAGCTTCAGGGGAATGGCGTTTCAGGTCGCCCATTCCCCCGAAGCTAAGCTGATTACGATTTTTCGGGGTCATGACATTAGCCACTTTGTTCAAGACAACGGCGAAGATATCTATGATCCTCTGTTTGAGAGCGGCGATTACTTCCTAGCGAACTGCAAATTTTTCATGGGGCGCGCAGTCGAGCTAGGCTGCCCCGCCGATCGGATTCGGGTCCACGGCTCTGGATTAGACTACAGCCGATTTCCCTTCAGTATCCGTCAGCTTCCGCAGGAGGGGCCGATTCGGATTGCGACCACCGGACGCCTGGTTGAGAAGAAAGGAATCGAATACGGGATTCGTGCGGTGGCTCAAATGCTAAAGAGCTATGCCAATGTGGAGTACATCATCATTGGCGACGGGGAGCTTCGCGAAGCGCTCGAGCAGCTGACCCAGTCGCTCAATGCTCAACAGTCGATTAAGTTCTTGGGGCGGCGATCGCAGTCGGAAATTATCTCTCTACTCGGCACCTCGCACTTATTCATTGCGCCGAGCGTCACGGCCGCTGATGGAAATCAAGATGCTCCAGTCAATGTCTTAAAAGAAGCAATGGCGATGGGTCTACCTGTGATCAGCACCCTCCACGGCGGCATCCCAGAGCTGGTGGAGGAAGATATCTCCGGCTTTTTGGTGCCTGAAAGAGACGCTGAGGCGATCGCAGAAAAGCTGATTTATCTCATCGAACATCCTGAACGCTGGCCAGATATGGGGCGGGCGGGCCGTGCTTTTGTGGAGCAGCACTACGATCTCGACAAGCTCAACGACGCTCTTGTGGATCTCTATGAATCACTTGTTGACCCTAATTCGACCCCTTCTCAGCCAGCTGCCTTCTCTCTGAGCCACTAGACATTACATCGCACGAGAATCGATATGCAGTCCACGACGTTATTAAACCTTCTCTTAAAGAAGAAGAAAAAGTTCCCCTGGCCGATTCAGTATAATCTGTCTCGCCTAGCGGCTGTAGGTATTGATGAGAAGCTTACTCGCACCTTCGAGGCGATAGAAACCTTTTGTTTGTTCATCGGCTACTCTAGAAGTGGCCATAGTCTGGTTGCAGCGCTTCTAGACGCCAACCCTAACATTGTCATGGCCCATGAGCTACGGGCCATCAAGTATGCCGACGCTGGGCTAAGCCGTAACGCCCTTTACTATCTTCTACTCAAAAATACGTCGATAAGAGGGCATTCTTGGCGTCGGGGAAACGGCTACACCTATGACGTTCCTAACCAATGGCAAGGCGCTTATCAACATATTCAGGTCATCGGCGATAAGCATGGTGAATTTTCGGCAACCTCGATTGCATCTAGGCCAGAGCTCCTTCGCAGGCTTTACGACTTGGTCGAGATACCTATCAAGCTAGTCCACGTTGTTCGCAATCCGTTCGATAATATTGCAACAATGGCGCTCAAAAAAGCCCGGAATTCTTCGTCACCGTCAGATCTACGAGATACCGTAAGCCGCTACTTTAAAGTTTGCGAATCAATTATGGACATAAAAGCGATGGCCAGCGATCTAGATTATCTAGAGATCTACGACCTTCGCCATGAAGACATTATTGAGCAGACTCAACCCCAGCTACGAGATTTATGCTTTTGGTTAAACGTATTGCCTTCAGACGACTATCTAGATGCCTGCGCCAGCATCGTTTTTGAACTCCCAAGTAAAAGCCGCCACAAAGTAGAGTGGGGCCTGGAATTGAAACAAGAAGTCGAAGAGAAAATAAGCCTTTTCCCTTTTCTCAAGGGATACAGCTTTCTTAGCTAAAAACAGGAGTTTTTATGACAGAACCAATTATTACAATTGTCGTTGTTCCTCGGGAGCGGTTCAGCTATGCGCAGCGATCGCTGGAGAGCATCTATGAGCACACCAAAATTCCTTTTAAGCTGGTGTATGTCGACGGCAACTCTCCCAAGAAGCTGAAGCAATACTTAGAAGAGCAGTCTAAACTCAGGCCGTTCGAGCTAATTCGAACCGACTACTATCTGCACCCCAACCAAGCGCGCAACATCGGCATTCAGCATGTGGATACGAAGTACCTCGCCTTTGTCGATAACGATGTTGTAGTCACTCCCGGCTGGCTGGACAGGCTGATCAAATGCGCCGAAGAGACAGAGGCGGCGGTTGTCGGCCCCCTGATGTGCCACTACGAGCCCATCCACGAGGAGATTCACTTTGCCGGTGGCGAGTCGCATATCTGGGTCGACCAGACCGGGCGGCGGCGGCTGCGGGAAAAGATGTATCACCAGGGCAAAAAGGTCGCTGCCATGCGGGATCGACTGGAGCGATCGCCTACTGAGCTCGCCGAATTCCACTGCGTTCTGGTGCGCCGCTCCATTTTCGACACCATTGGCCCCCTGGACGAGGCCATGTTGAATACAAAAGAGCACCTAGACTTCTGCATGACGGTGCGCGAGGCGGGTGAGGCCGTCTACTTCGAGCCCGATTCCCTGGTGACCTACGTGCCTGGCCCGCCCCAGGAGCTCGCCGATGTGCACTACTACATGCTGCGCTGGAGCAATGCCTGGACATTAGATAGCCTGCGTCACCTGCGCACCAAGTGGAACTTGGCCGAAGACGGGTACTTCAAGACGAAGTACAAAAAGCTGGGCATTCGCCGCAAGGTCACGCTGGTTGCCCCGATCATCAACTGGCTGACCTTCGGCCTTTACAGCCCCAAACTTGAGTGGCTGATGATGCAAGTAGAGCACCGCATCAACCGCTATCTTACCCATCGGCATCGACTTGATCGAACCGGGCGTCAGCAGAGCGCTGATTCGGTCCCGGGCTCACCCCAGTCGGATAACGTGCTGTCCAGCTCTTAGGAGCCGGCGCTGAGCTACTGCTAATTTTTTTTTCAACGAGCGCTCTGTCTATGCCCCCCGAAATCGTTTACACCCCAGATAGTCTCCTGCATCGGCCCCGCTTTTTAATGCGGACGATGTGGCAAGATATCCTTGCCTCCCGCGAGCTCGCCTGGCGACTCATGGTGCGAGACATCAGCGCCCAGTATCGTCAGGCCCTGCTGGGGATTCTCTGGGCCTTTGTGCCGCCAATTGCGATGGCAGTCGGTTTCACATTAGCCAAGGAGGCTAATGTATTTACCGTTGGCGAGACAGATATTCCCTACCCGGCTTACGTCATGTTCAGTACCGCCCTTTGGCAGACCTTTGTCGATGCCGCGACAGGGCCAGTCCAGGCCATCACCGTAGCTAAGCCAATGCTCGCCCGCGTAAACTTCCCTAGAGAAGCCATTATCTTGGCCAAGCTAGGAGAAGTCGGATTCAACTTCGGCATCAAGCTGATTTTGATTATTGGCCTGTTTATCTACTTCCGCGTGCCCATCAGCTGGAGCGTGCTGCTAGCGCCTGTAGCCCTCATTCATCTGGTTTTGCTGGGCACGCTGGTGGGGGTTTTTCTGGCTCCCATTGGCGTGCTCTATCAAGACGTGTCCAAAAGCCTCAACATGCTCATGGGATTTTGGCTGTTCTTGACCCCCGTTATCTATCCCGTACCTACGGAAGGGCTGTTCGGTTCGCTGGTTGCCTGGAACCCTGTTACTCCGCTGCTGGTCACGACGCGCGACCTGGCTACAACGGGCGTGGTGTCTAATCCGGCGGGGTTTTGGCTGGTCAGCGGGTTAACCTTCATAGGGCTGATATTGACCTGGATCGGATTTCGAATTGCGATGCCCTATGTTGTCGAGAGAGTGACTTCGTAATATGGTACTGAACGTTCAGCATTCATCAGACGCTGTGGAAAGTCGGCAGGAGTTCCCCGTGATCTCCGTCGAGGGCGTCTCCAAAAAGTTTTGCCGCGACCTGAAGCGATCGCTCTTCTACGGCGTTCAGGATATCGCGGCGGATCTAACCGGCAGAGGGCGGCGGAGTCACAAACTGCGCCCCCAAGAATTTTGGGCGCTGCAGGGGGTCAAGTTTCAGCTTTACCCCGGACAAGCCCTGGGGTTAATCGGCGGCAACGGGGCGGGCAAGAGTACGCTGCTGCGCATCATCAGCGGTCTGATTAAGCCAGACACCGGGCAGGTGCGGATTCGAGGGCGGATTGCCCCCCTGATTGCCCTGGGCGCGGGCTTTAACCCCATCCTCACCGGGCGTGAAAACATCTACGCCAACATGTCAATTTTGGGGCTATCGACGCGGCAGATCGATGAGCGGTTCGAGGACGTGGTGGACTTTGCTGAGATTGAGGACGCCATCGATGCCCCAGTGCAGACCTACAGCTCGGGCATGGCGGCCCGACTGGGGTTCGCCTGCGCGGTTCACACTGAGCCCGATATCCTGCTAATTGACGAGGTGCTCGCCGTTGGCGATGCCCGCTTCAAGGCAAAGTGCTATCGCCGCCTCTACGAACTGAGGCAAAACGGGGTGGCCTTTATCTTGGTCAACCACAACTCGCGAGCCATCCTCAATATCTGTGATGCGGCGCTGTACCTGGCTCGGGGACAGCTGCTTGCAGAGGGTGACGTCAACGAGGTCGTCGATCGATACGAGGCCGACCTGTTTCTCACCGGCACAGAACGCTCCAAAAACGCTTTGATTCTTCCCCCTAAGTCGCGAGAGGAAAGCGCCGGAATGGATATCCGCGCCCTGTTCTTCCGTGACGATAAGGGAGAAGCCACGGAAACGCTGATTACGGGAGAGCCCGTTGCGTTTTGCCTCACCTGCGACGCTCACCAAGCCTTTGAGGGCGTTACCTTTAACTTCAAGGTCGTCAAAGTGGGGGGGGAAGAGAATGCCGGCAACCTGCTGTCCCTGCGCGGTGAAATCGATGAGGTCTACTTCGACGTTCCCGCTGGGGAGTCCGAACTACAGCTGAAGCTCCCCTACCTGGGCTTAGGACCAGGAACCTACACGGCGCAGGTCCGCCTCAGAAAGGATATCATCTGCACGTTTGACGTCGTGGACTCGTTTCGATTCACCATTGTTGCCCGCGGCGACATGGATAAATGTCAGTTTTATCAGCCTCGAACTTGGGAAATCGTCCCATCTGTTAGGTCAGCCGTTTCCTCTTAGTCAGTAGCGTCTAAAGCGAACTCTTATTTTTATGTCTCAGCCTAAGCTCAGCATTATTATTCCTACCTATAATCGGCCGCGGCTGCTGCCGCTGGCGGTTCAAAGCGCTCTCAGTCAGACCGCTCAAGACTTAGAGGTCGTTGTGGTTGACGATGCGTCTCGCGAGCCCGCGAGCCTCCCCGAAGATCCGAGGCTGAGGGTGATTCGGCTCGAAGAGGGCGTCGGCGGCGCAGGGGCTCGCAACGTGGGCACGCGGGAGGCACGCGGGCGCTGGGTGACCTACCTAGATGATGACGATCGCCTGACGCCCAATATGGCAGAGGTATCGCTATCGGCGCTGGAGTCAACGACGGTGAGCCCTCCCGTTGGCGTTATTTCCGCCATTCAGAAGGTGAATGAGCATGGGGAACAATTGTCCACCCGCATTCCTCCCGCCCTCCGTCCCAAAGGAAAGCATTTTTTCTTAGAGCCCCTAGAGTCAGGGCACTCCTACAACACAAAGCAGACGCTGGTGGTAGAGCGCGACGTTGTTCTCGGCATTGGCGGCTGGGACGAGACATTTCGCTCTCGGGTACATTCAGAGTTCTTTTTGCGGCTCAACCCGGCCTGCACGCTCATCGGCCTACCGGTTGTGACCTACTATCTTCTCTCCCATACGGGCGCTCGGGTATCGGGAAATCCGAAGCTCCGCCAGGAAAGCTTTAATCGCCTCATCGAAAAACATCGGCAGGCCTTTGAATCCCATCCTGAAATGTTCGCCGATTTTATCTACAAGCACGCTCTGACCTCTCAGCAGATAGGGCAGCGAAAGGCCGCGCTATCCCATTTACTATGGGCCCTGCGGCTTCAGCCTGGCCATATCTCTAAAGCGGCCGTTCATTCCGCGCTGTCCCGCCTGGCGGAGCGCCTACGCGGCCTACCGGCCGTATCGAATGCTTCCTAGCTTAGGCAAGCGAAAGGGCTGGTCTGCCACCACAGACGCGCTCTCCCCTCTTGAATTTACAAAGCGGTCTTAGTTTTTTTAGCAGAAGAGGTCATATGATTACTGACATTCTTGAAATGGGCGAGCAGACGACGCTGAAAGGCCAAGTAATCGTCGTTGGCTCTGGAATTGCAGGCGCTGAGGTGGCGACCTATCTTGCCCGCCATGGCCGAGAGGTGGTGCTGGTGGAGAGCGGTCGCGATCGCTTTGACCCCGCTATTCAGGCCTTAAACGACGTTACCTTTCTGGGCAAGCGCCACCGCGATCTAGATCCAGATTCCTATTACCACCGCTACCTGCCGCCCGAGCTGCGCGGGGTCAGCCGAGTACGGCAGTTCGGCGGCACCAGCAACGTCTGGACGGGCAAATGGAAATACCTACAGCCTTCCGACTTTGAGGGCAGATCTTGGGTCCCCAATAGCGGCTGGCCCATCGACTACGAGGAGCTTTTAGAGCACTACCGCTCAGCGGCAAAAGACTACGGCTTTGGGGACTTAGAGGCAGAGGCCATGCGCCCCGAAATTGCCGCGTTTCGCAAAAAAGTAGCTGCTGGTGGCCTCAAAATGAGCAGCTTCTACTGGGAGGAGACCCCGACGCGCACGGCAAAGCGCTTTGGCGATGAAATGCGCCAGTCAAAGCATTTGCGGGTTATTTTGGGCGTTAGCGCAACTGAGCTCAAGCTTGACCCAACCTGTCAGCGGGTCACTGCGGTAGCTTGTCGCTCGCTTGAAGGCCGAGAGCTGACGGTGGAAGGCGACTCGATTATTCTAGCCACCGGTGCGCTTGAGAGCGCCCGCCTCCTGCTGGCGTCCGATCGCCAGCTTCCTGGCGGTGTTGGCAACGCCCACGACCTGGTGGGCCGCTTTTACACCGACCATCCCAAGCACCACACCGGTACGCTTAAGCCGGGCCCCTTGGTGAAAGAGTACGCCCACGAGCTGCAGTATGCGCCCAAGCCTCGGTTCTGCATCTGCTTTGCGCTTGACGACGCCACCCAGCAGGCGCACGAGCTGCTTGAGCATGTGCTCTACATCAAGCCCATTTACGAGACGCGCATGGACAAGCTAAAGCGGCTCGTACAGGGTAAGCCAGTCTTCACCGACGGCAACGGTCGCGTCCAGGACTATCGGGTTAAATTCGTCACCGAGCAGGTGCCCCATGAGGGCAGCCGCGTCACGCTTACGGACGAACACGATGCGCTCGGTCAGCGAAAGCCAGCGCTCGACTGGTGTTTTACAGACCAGGATCGCCGCTCTATGGAGAAGACTCTGGAGCTGCTGACCCATCGATTTTCGGCGGTGGGGCTGGGCGACTTTGACTTTGGGGGCGACCCGCCCACCCTAGAGAATATGACCGACGCGGCCCACCAGATGGGGACCACCCGCATGGCTGGCCGCCCCGAAGAGGGCGTTGTGGATACAGACTGTCGCGTCTTTGGTACCGACAATCTCTACGTTGCCAGCTCGGCGGTGTTTCCGACCGGTCCGTCCTATTCGCCAACCTTTACAATTCTGGCGCTGGCGCGCCGCTTGGGTGAGCACCTGCTCCAAACCACGTCAAAGCTGGCTGAAAGCTACAGCGGAATCTCCCCCTAGACACCGCTCAATCTGATCTGTAGATTCTTCAACTCTCGCTAACATACCGACTCGCGGGCAAAACTAATCAGGAGGTACTTACTCGTGAAATCGCCCCCCCTCTTTTCAATCATTATCCCAACGTACAACCGTCCTGGGCATCTGTCTGACTGCTTACAGAGCCTCTCTCAACTCAACTATCCCCGCGATCGCTTCGAGGTGATTGTTGTCGACGACGGCAGCGCTTCCCCTCTAGACGAGGTCGTTGAGCCTTTTAATGAAGCGCTCTGCATCAACCTAACCCGCCAGTCTAACGCTGGCCCCGCTGCCGCTCGAAACGCAGGCGCTAGACATGCGCGGGGTAAATACCTAGCTTTCACCGACGACGACTGCTGCCCCGAACCACACTGGCTCCAGAAGCTAGAAGCGCGCTTAGCCGACAGTCCAGACTGTATCATCGGCGGGCAGACGGTGAACATGCTCTCTGATAATCCCTTTTCGACCATGAGTCAAAACATTATCAGCATCGGGTATGACCACTACAATTCCGTACGCGATCAGGCGCGCTTTTTTACGTCAAACAATATGGTGGTGCCCACTCAGGCCTTTCTTGAGGTGGGCGGCTTCAATACCGACTTTAGAACCTCTGAAGACAGAGAGCTGTGCGATCGCTGGATACATTCAGGGCGGCGCATGCTCTATGACCCAGACATTGTTATTTACCACGCCCACCCCATGACCCTGCAGCAGTTTTGGCGGCAGCACTTCACCTACGGTCAGGGCGCTTTTCGCTTTCACAACACGCGGTCTAAGAAAGGCTGGGGCAACTTCAAGATTGAAGGAAACTACTACGTCAACCTGCTGCTCTATCCCTTCAGGCATGGGCAAAGTCGCCAAGGGGCATCGCTGACGTTTGCGCTTTTAGTGTCTCAGGTTGCTAACCTATCGGGCTTCCTGTGGGAAATGAAGCAAGGTTCGGGAGAAAAGGACGTTTCTAGCTCAACGCCTGCGTAAGCGAGCCGGGCCCAGTGATTTCGAACGCAATGCCATACCGCTGCTTTAGATCGCAGGTGTCGTGGTCGACGACGTTGGTATCACTCAGCTCTAGATTGTAAAAGTCCACCACCTCGGCGTCGAAATAGGGTCCCGCATGCCACGTCCCCACGTGCAGCTTCACAAAGCAGGTGCCCGGAATCTGAAACGCCTGAATCGCCGCCTTATCCGGAGCCGTCGCTGGCCCCGGTGGCGCAACGCCCAGCAGCCATTCTTTGCCGCCCAAAGAACCCAAGCACTGGGTGCAGCGCCGATGTCGGGTAATCTGAAAAAACCGGCGACCGCGACCCGTCAGCCGCATAATATAAAACCTCGGCGTGCCCTGGTCCAGTACAAGCTGAGCGTCTGTAGCGTCGTACAGCTTTCCGTCATCTGACGGCGAGATCACCTGGCCAAAGGGCGCAAAGCTTTCCGGCGTGATAGGCTGCGCGATTATAGTAATGGTCTGAATGGTCTCGGGCATGCTAAATCACTCCTAGCGCCAGCAAAACGAAGCGGAAGAGAAACACAGCGGCCAGAACCCACACCGCGATACCTACCTCGTGGGCTTTTCCCTGAAAAGCCTTCACAATCGGATAGGCCAGAAAGCCCACCGCCAAACCCTCAGCAATAGAGAAGCTCAGGGGCATGACAATAATGGTGAGGAATGCTGGAATAGACTCAGCGGGATCGTCCCAGTTGATGCCCCGAACGTTGCCTGCCATCAGCACCCCGACAATCACCAGCGCTGCTGCCGTTGCGAACCCCGGAATCGCGGCAAACAGGGGAACAAAGAAGATCGACAGCGTAAATAGGATGGCCGCCACGATGGCCGTAAATCCCGATCGCCCCCCTTCAGCTACTCCCGACGCCGACTCCACATAGGTGGTGACCGTCGAGGTGCCCAGCAGCGCCCCGAACGTCGTGCCCACCGCCTCGGCCATCAGCGCCTGGTTGGCCTTGGGCAGCTCCCCCTGCTCGTTGATCATTCCCGCCTGGATGCCGACCCCAGACAATGTGCCCACGGTGTCGAACAGGTCCACGAATAGAAATACGAACAGCACCGCCAGCAAATTCACAATGTTGCCGAGATTCACCTGCGCTAGGCCGACCAGCGCCTGCCCCAGTAAATCGGTCGGCAGCGCCGGCAGTGAGACCAGGCTTTCGGGCCAAGGCGCAACGCCCAAGATCCACCCCAGCAGCGCCGTCGCTAAGACGCCCCACAGCAGCGCTCCTTTAGTGCGGCGGGCCACAAAGGCGGCAGTCAGCAGAATGCCCAGCAGCGCCAGCGCCGTTTCAGGGCGGCCCAAGTCTCCCAAGGTTGTTTTGGTGGCCTCACTGGCCACAATGATGCCCGCCCCCCCGGCCTCCGGGTCGCCAGACAGGCCAATGTAGGCAATAAACAGCCCAATGCCCGCCGCGATCGCCCGCTTTAGGCATTCGGGAATACTTTTGATCAGCAGCGCCCGCAGGTTGGAGAGGGTCAGCAGGATAAAAATTAGCCCCTCGATCAGCACGACGGCCAGCGCCAAACGCCAGTCTATTCCCAGGCCTAGAACAACCGAAAAGGCAAAGAACGCATTGAGACCCATACCGGGCGCTAGGGCAAAGGGATAGTTGGCATACAGCCCCATGATGGCGGTGGCGATGGCAGCGGAGAGGGCGGTGGCGATCGCGAGTTCCCCAAACAGGTCGCCCGATTCGGTTAGGAAGATAGCGTTGGAGAGGATGCCAGGGTTGACCACCAGGATATAGGCCATGGTTACAAAGGTAGTGAATCCCGCCAAAATCTCGGTGCGTAAATTGGTTCCCAGCGCCGCAAACTGAAAGTAGCGCGCGAGGGCGCTGGTACCTTCTGATGTTTGGGTCGGCTTGGGCTGGGTTTGGATCGGGTCGCGCTGGGTCGGGTCGCTCATAGAACTACATAGACATCGTGAAGCAAAAATAAGAAGCCAATAGGGTATACCCTATTGGCCTTCAAGCATACAGGAGTTGAGCGACTCAAACTGCGTCACGGATGACGATATGGCGTAACGTTATCGATTAACGTTAACCTTCACAACTTTACTCTTCTCTTCCTCAGCCTTAGGCAGCGTCAGATGGAGAATACCGTTTTTGTACTCAGCTGCGACCTGCTGGTTTTGAATGCGACCGGGCAGGGGAATGACGCGCTGGAACTTCCCGTAGCGGAACTCAGTGCGGGAGAGCCCGGAGCGCTCGCTCTTAGTCTCAGAGTGACGCTCGCCGCTGATGGCGATCGCCTCTGCTGTGGCCTCGATGCTGATGTCGTCTGGCTCTAAACCAGGGACCTCTAGCTTCAGCTCGTAGTTATCATCGGTTTCGTTGAGCTCAGCGGCCGGGGAGAACAGCGTTCCCATATTCTCTCGTCTAGAGGTCGGGGAGAGCATGTCGTCGAATAGACGGTTCATTTCCCGCTGAACATCAGTCATTTCTCGGAAGGGTTGCCAACGAACAAGTGCCATAGTGTTCACCTTTTAAAGACGTTAGTTTCTGAATTTCAGCGCTTTAGTTCGGCTATTAACTAAGAAGTAGGTCGGTTGAAACCGCCTTGAAACCAAGGAACGTAAAGCGCTTTCAATTAACAGAATACTGCTTCTTTTAAGGCGGTGAGAGACGGTTTTGGCGAAACTTTTTCTCTAGGTTACCGAACCTTATTTCATCGGTTCTGCTGGCTTAGAATGGCGGCCTAGAGCGGCATCGGAGACGGCGGCGGCGTTAGAGCGGCCTTCGGATAGGGAATGCGCTTGTGGTTGTACTGCTGCCACACCCGTACAAAAATCTCGGCAATGTGGGCCATATCTTGGCGGCTCAGCCCGGAGTCGACCAGCTGGTTGTCCTGCCAGCGGGCGCGCAGAATGCGGTTGACCATAGCTAGTGCCTCTTCGGGGGTGGCGTCCTTGAGCGATCGCAGCGCCGCCTCGCAGGAGTCAGCCACCATGACGATTCCAGTTTCTCGGGACTGGGGCGTCGGCCCACGGTAGCGGAAGTCCTCTTCCTTAACCTCGATAGTCGGGTCAGCCTTGGCGCGCTCCTTGGCTTGGTAGTAGAAGTAGGTGATCAGCATGGTGCCCTGGTGCTCGGGGATAAAGGCCTGGATCGCCCCTGGCAGCCTGCATTTGCGGGCCATCACCAGACCCTCACTAACGTGTTTTTTAATAATTTGGGCACTGACCCAGGGGTCGTCGATGATGTCGTGCTTGTTAGTACCCCCCATCTGATTTTCGATGAAGCCTTCAGGGTCGTGCATTTTACCAATGTCGTGGTAGAGCGTCCCCGCCCTCACAAGCTCCACGTTGCAGCCCAGCTCGCGGGCCGCCGCCTCCGCCAGACTCGCCACAAATAGCGTGTGCTGAAAGGTACCTGGCGCTTCTGAAGCCAGCCGTTTTAGGGTAGGCCGATTGGGGTTAGATAGCTCCACCAGACGAATCGGCGTGACTAGGTCAAACAGGTTTTCTAGGTAGGGGCTGACGCCTAGCGCCACGATGCTCCAGGCCACCCCCATCAGTGCCTGAATGAAGGAGCCCGTGAGCATCACTAGCCAAACTGGGCTGGTGGCCGTGCTGATGATCAGGCTAATGATTAAGTAGACCACCCCCTGCACTAGTCCAACGGCCCCACCCAGCAGCGCCAGCTCTTCCCGGGAGCGCAGCCGCCCGGCGAGCAGGGTTCCCACTAGGCCACCCGCGATGCTGGCAACAAGCTGCTCAGCTGCAATCGTCATGCCCAAAGGCAGCATCGCGCCCAGCAGCGCTACCACGGCTATCCCCAGGCTTGACCCATAGAAACTGCCCACCAGTAGCCCTACGGCAGGCAGGCTAGTGGTGGGCAGCCCAAGACCTGGGAGCAATGGCGTACTCAGGGAAAGCAGCAGCACCAGCACGTGGTCGCGCTGGCGCAAGCGGGCGTGAAATCGACGCTCTACCAGCAGAAAAATGACGACCGAACCGCTAACAACTCCGGCAAATCCCACGAGGCCTAGCCAGTCTACCCCGCGGCGGCTGAGGCCAAAGTAATCTAGTAGAACAAACTGCGATCGCTCAATGGTCTCCTCCGCCGCAACGATCACCTCACCTTCGCGAATTTTGACCATTTCAGGCTCTACGGCTTCCGCCGTCCGCTCAGCCTGTAGGCGGGTCTGCTCCGTATCCTCAACCAAATTAGGCTGAATCACCTCAAAAAGAAAAGCGGCAGCGAGCGGCGCGGCGTCTCGGGGGGCATCGTCCTTGAGCTGGGATTTAATTGCCGTCTGCAGCTGGTCGTCGGGCAGCCCTTTAGGAATCCCCTGAAGCAGAATCCGCTCTAGCGTCTGGCGCATCACTGCTTTAACCCGATTCCAGTCCGAGTCGCTCAAGGACAAAATTCGGCTGTCTGTCAGCAGCGTCGATGGTCCGCTTGATGAGTCGAGCGCTTCGGCAGCAGTGGCGTAGCTCTGCCTAGCGCGAATAATAGACTGCTTGAGAGCAGAAAAGTCATCCGCTGAGGCAATATTTTTATAGCCCTGAAGCTCAAGAATAACTAGCTCTTGGGATGGTTTAGCCGTCACCACAGAGGAATCGAGCGGTACGCTATCCAAACCCTGAGCAAGCACCGTCAAAATGCGCTGCCACCCCGCCTCAGAGACGGTGCGCAGGTAGTCTTGGGCAGTCGTTGACAGGACGGACGGCGCGACAAATGGGAACGGACCGGCCTGTTCTCGATAATCATCCCCAACGTCAATCAAGCGAGAGAGCGACTGGTAGATTCGCTGGTTGGCATCCGCGTCAATTGCAAGGACCGGAACGGCCCCCTGGCTAGCCTCCAATCGCCGCTGCCGGGTTGTCTCCTCATCCTCAACCGCTACAGTATTGGGGGCCCGCAGCGTTTGGGGTGCAACGGTTCCTACGCTGAGCTGAGGCTTATTGTATAGCCGGTAGCCGATGGCGCTTGTTAGGGAGGCTACGGCGATGGTGCACAAAAGCGGGCCAGCGTATCGGTTGAGCTTACCTCGCTTAGGTCGGGTGGTTCCAGAGCAGGAGGGGTACTCACCAAGCCAGGTCATGAGCTCCCGAGACTGAACCAAAAGCCCCCGGCTGCTCGGACGGGGCTCCCCGCGATTGGCAGGGCTAAGCTCAGTCCCTATTGAGTCTTCGACCAAGGCGTCTACAGTCGAGGGCGGCTTTTCGTGGGGTAGTGACGACTGTTGTGAAGTCCTAGAATGTGGCGAAAATCCGGAGAAAATCCGGCGTTTAGGCGAGCGGTTGGTCGGTAGGCACCACTGCTCAAAGCGCCGCGCCATTAAGCGAAATGACTTCATAGCAACTAACCGCTATACGACTAAACCAGGGACTACGGAGCTCATCAGGGCCAACAGGCCACAACACTGATTCAAAATAAACGGCCTATAAACTACAGTCAGCGGCGGCTAAAGCACCGCACTGCTGATTCTGTGAAGTGAGCACTTTTGCCCTAGCTATATAGTATAGCCAAGCTCAACTTGCTCGGAACGTCACGTTCTTCGGCCCCGAATAGTGTCAGGCATGGCGATCGCGGCAGTTTTAATCTGAGAATGGTGAGTCTGAGGATGGATAGCCCCGCTCCAAGCGGCCATAATATCCTGGCCGAGGGCGCGCACGGTCAGCGGTACGGCCCGCGGGCCCGCGCCGAGGGAATTTGGTGCTGCCGGCAGCACCGCGTCGAGCATTTGATAGCGCTGGAGCGAGCCCGCTAAGCCCTCGCCTAAACCACAAAGGTAGCCGGCGATCGCAGCAGCCTCTGCGGCCTGAGACGGAATGAGCGGCGCGATACTGCCACAGGCGAGCTCCACGCAGTTTGGGGTTCTAAACGCGCTGTGCAGCGCCAGGGCTAGGGCCACGGCGGAGCGAGCGGCAATATCCTTCGACCGTTGCTCCCCCACTGGCTTCTCCGCCACTTGCTCTAGCGCCCCCTGAACCTGCACCAGCCCTGCACCGCTGCCTTGATAGGCCAGCACCACGCTCAGATAAGGGGAAAGATAAGGGTACTGCGCCCCAGGCGATAGGCAGACAGGCCGCTCGGCGATCGCGGCTTCGGTAAGCTGGCGCAGCAGGCAGGCTCCCTCGGTAGCTAGGGCTGTTGCTGCGTCGCCAGCATTCGTGCCAGTATTCACATCGACGACATTCGAGCGAGGACTATTCACGCAAGTGTTCAGCGGCCCGAGCCAGCGGCGTAGCCCAGGGTCATCGTCGCTGTAGTGGAGCAGCAAGGGCAGCAGGGCAAAAATGAAGCTCAGCGGGGCCTGAGCCGCCCGCCGCTGCAGCAGGTCCGATATCTCTAAGGGAACGCTCAGCTGAGACCAGTGGCTCAAGGGCTCGAGGGAAGCCGGTCGATCACCCCAAGGCTGACTGTAGCCCCAGTAGGCGCTCGCTAGGGCCGCCTGAAATCGATGTACTAGGGCATGCTTCATAGTGGGTATCTCGATGAAGTTCTCTAAACCCGCTTCTCGGGGCCGTCTTTGGGGGAGACTATCTTAAGTGGCTGTCTCTTGGGAAGTGCATCCTCAAGCCATTAACGCCGCACTTGAGGATGCCGACGGGAAAACACAGGAAAGTCAGTAATGGTCATCTATACTGATAAGCATAGAATATTATCTATGAGCATTAGTGGCTGCCGCCGTTCGAGCTGCAGTCACTTTAATTTAATTTTGTCTCGCCGTCTGGGTTCTCATGGTATTTTGCCCTGATCGTATTTTGTCCCGATAGCGCTTGGCCCTGCATCGATTGGCGCAGACCAAGGCTTTGTTTCATAGGGCAGCGAACTGGAAATTGTTCTGAGGCTTGCGTTTGAGGCGCTTCGGGGCGTCAATTTTCAGCAAAGATTGGGTACAAAAATTGGGCAGTGGCTCAGATCGTCATCGAGGAAGAGAATGGATAACACAACTGGCGTATTTACAAAGCGGGCCTGGTTTTCAAATGTCCGTAGCGATCTCCTAGCGGGCGCTGTCGTGGCGCTAGCGCTGATTCCGGAGGCGATCGCCTTCTCAATTATCGCTGGGGTAGACCCTAAGGTCGGGCTGTACGCCTCGTTCTGCATTGCGATCGTCACCTCGTTCCTGGGCGGCCGACCGGGCATGATTTCGGCGGCGACAGGGGCCATGGCGCTGCTGATGACGACGCTGGTTAAAGATCACGGCATCAACTACCTATTTGCCACCACAATTTTGACCGGAATACTGCAAATTGTCTGGGGCTGGGTTAAGCTCGGCAACCAG
The DNA here is from genome assembly GCA_050331115.1 of Elainellaceae cyanobacterium. GTDB lineage: Bacteria > Cyanobacteriota > Cyanobacteriia > CAKZMO01 > CAKZMO01 > JBCCAG01. The sequence goes on along the minus strand of JBHJHD010000059.1, from coordinate 29,096 downwards.
ATGCGCTTCGTGCCCCGCGCCGTCATGATTGGCTTCGTCAATGCGCTAGCCATCTTAATCTTTAGCGCCCAGTTCCCCCAGCTAGAAAACGTACCGCTGCTGGTCTATGGCCTGGTGGCGGCGGGGCTGGCTATCATCTACGGCATGCCCTACATCAGCAAAGTCGTGCCGTCCCCGCTGATTGCCATTGTGGTGCTCACCGGCTTCAGCATTACCCTAGGCTGGGATGTGCCCACCGTCGGCGATATGGGTACGCTGCCCTCAACGCTGCCGGGGCTGTCGATTCCGGTGGTGCCCCTGACGTTGGAAACGGTGGAGATTATTCTGCCCTACGCCCTGGCGCTCTCCCTGGTGGGCCTTCTGGAGTCTTTTTTGACGGCCAACGTCATTGACGACCTGACCGACACCCGCAGCGCCAAAAACCAGGAGGCCGTTGGCCAGGGCATCGCCAATATCGTGGCGGGCTGCTTTGGCGGTATGGCCGGGTGCGCCATGATTGGTCAATCGGTGATCAACATTCGCTCAGGCGGGCGGACGCGCCTCTCGACGTTGAGCGCGGGAATTTTTCTGATAACCTGCATCTTGCTGCTGGGGGACTGGGTGGCACGCATTCCCATGGCGGCGCTGGTTGCGGTCATGATTATGGTCTCCATCAGCACCTTTAGCTGGGCGTCGCTGCGCAACCTCCGCGTCGTGCCCAAGAGCGAGACGGCGGTAATGATTACGACGGTTCTGGTGACGCTGCTGACCCACAACTTAGCCATCGGCGTGATTATCGGCGTGGCCCTCAGCGCCATCTTCTTCAGCCGTAAGATCGCCGCTCTGATCGAGGTGGATTCAGAGCTGGCCGATGAGACCAAGCGGATTTACCGCGTCAGCGGCCAAATTTTCTTTGTTTCCGTAGAAGCGTTTTTAGCCGCGTTTGACTTTCGAGGAGAGATCGACAGCGCCATAATCGACCTCACCCACGCCCACCTGTGGGACCAGTCGGCGGTGGATGCGGTGGACAAGGTAGTGCTGCGCTTCCGCAAGCGCGGCGTCGAGGTAGAGCTAATTGGCCTCAACGAAGCCAGCGCCACCCTCCTCGATCGCCTCGCTATCCACCACCGTGAGGACGCTGAGATCGCGCTACATTAGGTCAGTAGCCGCTCTAAACCGCCCCGACGGCCCTTCTGGTCTATGCAGTATCGCCGCTTTGGTCGCACAAACCTGTCCATGCCCGTCTTCTCCTGCGGCGGGATGCGCTACCAGCATTCTTGGAAAGACGTGCCGCAGTGGGCCATTCCCCAGAAAAATCAGGAGAATCTAGAGGCCACCATCCGGCGATCGCTGGCGGTCGGCATCAACCACATCGAGACCGCCCGGGGCTACGGCACTTCCGAGGTGCAGCTCGGCAAGATTTTGCCCAAGCTGCCCCGAGATCAGCTCATCGTCCAGACGAAGGTCAACCCCAAGGCAAACCCAAGGGAATTCCTCAAAATCGTTCAGCAATCCCTCTCAAACCTAAAGCTGGACTACATCGACCTGCTGGGCCTGCACGGCATCAACACGCCGCAACACCTAGAGTGGAGCATCCGGCCGGGGGGATGCTTAGACGCAGTGCGATCGCTGCAGGAGCAGGGTAAGGTGCGCTTCGTTGGGTTTTCCACCCACGGCCCCACAGACGTGATCGTCAGCGCCGTTCAAACGGGCCGGTTCGACTACGTCAACCTCCACTGGTACTACATTAATCAAACCAACTGGCCCGCCATCGAGGCCGCTGGGCAGCAGGATATGGGGGTGTTCATCATCAGCCCTTCCGACAAGGGCGGCAAGCTCTACGCCCCGCCTGCCAAGCTGGTCGACCTATGTCGGCCGCTGTCGCCTATGGTGTTCAACGATCTGTTTTGCCTCAGCCACTCCCAGGTGCACACCCTGAGTTTGGGGGCGGCCTGCCCGTCAGATTTTGATGAACACCTAAAGGCCGTTGACCTGCTAGAGCGAGCCGATGAAGTTCTGCCACCGGTTCTACGCCGCCTAGAGCAGGCGGCCATCGACGCCTTAGGGGAAAATTGGTATAAGACCTGGCGCTTAGGCCTGCCGACGCCCCAGCAGACCCCCGGCAGCCTCAACATCCCCACGATTCTCTGGCTGAGGAACCTGGCGATCGCCTACGATATGGTGGATTACGCCAGAACGCGCTACAACATGCTGGGGGGCGCTAGCCACTGGTTCCCCGGCAGCAAAGCCAGCCAGGTTGACGCCGCCAGACTAGCCCCTTGCTTGGCTCAAAGTCCCCACCGCGACAAAATTCCGGCGCTGCTCGAAGACGCCCACCGCCGCCTAGGTGGCGAGGCCGTCAAGCGTCTATCCCAACAGTAGGGGTAAATGGCCATTTGCTCCTACTGCACCATGGGAAATGGCTATTTGCCCCTACCCCATCTTGGGCATCACCCATCCGGCTGCAGCAGCGCCATTACCTGCTGCGCGGTGGCCGGCGCCAGCAGCACCCCGTTGCGGTAGTGGCCGCTGGCCACAGCGATGCGTGAATGCCCGGGCAGGCGCTCAATCACCGGCGCGGGGCGTCCGTAGGGGCGCGGGCGCTTCCCAGACCAGCTGCGCAGCACCGTCGCCGCCGCCAGCTGGGGGCACATGGCGATCGCCCCTGCCCACATGGCCTGACGCTCCGCCTCGATGGCCGTTCCGTCACTATCTTCTGGAAACTCCACAGTGGCCCCCACCCAGTAGCGTGGCTTTCCAGGGGCCGGAACGGACACGACGTGAATATCGTTTCCGGTAATCACGGGCTGAAAGGCGTCAGGGGCTAGCGGCGCGTCTAGCTCGATTTCCATCGCCTGGCCCAGCACCGGGCGGATGTCCAGCGCGGCGGGATCGGCTGGGGGTAGGGATTGAACCAGGGCCGTCGAACCTAGACCCGCCGTCACCACAATCCAGTCTGCATCACAGCGATCGCCGTTCGCCAATGCTGCATAGGGGCGACCGTTTGCCTCCCCTAGCGACTGGACTACCGCATCGAAGCGGGTGTCCACCCCGCGGCCGCGGGCCGCCGCCAGCAAGGCCAGGGTGAGCTGCTGCGGGTGGACCTGGCGATCATCTAGGGAATGTACCGCTCCGATCACGGCTCCCGCTTGAGGGTTATCCAAGTTCACCGCTGGGCAGCGCTCTAGCAGCGTCTCCCGAGTCCAAAGCCGCAGCCGCCAGCCCTGAGCCTGACGGATCTCGGCCAGGGTCTCCCAGCGCGCGCGCGCCTCACCCTCATACAGCAGCTTGACGATGCCGTCTCGGTTGTAGGGGACGGGCTGCCCCTGCCGCTGCAGATCTTCTACCAGGGCGTCATAGCGCCTCAGGCTCTGCTGCCGCATGCGCCAGGCGCGGCCTTTTGTCTTGCGGCTGATGGCCCCCATCAGCACCCCCAGCGCCGCTCCGGTGGACCCCCGAGCGGGGGGCTGGCGGTCTAACAGGGTGACTTGGCGATTGTGCTGACTGAGTTCATAGGCCAGCATCGCCCCTACGATACCGCCGCCGATAACTAGAATGCGGCCTGTCTGCTGGCGATCGGCGCTGCGACTCATCGGCGGTGGAACTTGCGGCGCAGCCATTTAGAATGCCAGTTGATGCGGCTCATCGGTTTACCCTGCATCGACTCCCCGACAATCACGTTGAGCTGCGCCCCAATCAGCATTACCAGCGAGCTCATGTAGAGCCACAGCAGCAGCACAATCACTGCCCCCACCGCCCCGTAAACCTTGTTGTAGTTGCCGAAGCGGGCCACGTAGAGGCGAAACAGCCGGGAGATAATGGCCCAGGAGACCGACGCGAGGGCAGCACCGGGCAACAGGGGCGTTTTCGTCGGGAACTGGCTGGTGCCGAAACGGTAGAGAAAGGCAAAGGCGATCGCCATAAGGCCCAAAGCCATGGGCAGGCTGAGGAACCGGACCGTTGAAAGCGCTATCTGCTCAATTAAATCCCGCTGGATAATTGCCTGCTTGAGCAAGACGCCGAGCAATATATCACTGATAAAGATGAGAAATGTCGCTACAACCAGCAGCAGTAGCGCCCCGCCGGTAAGGCCCAGGGAGACGAGCTTGGCCCGCCAGAAGGACTGCCGCTGAGGCGACGGCACGCAGTAAATCTCATCAATGGCTCTCATCGCAGCGCTGATAGCGCCAGACGCAATCCAAATCGCTACAATAAAGCTGACGGAGAATAGAGAGCCGTTGCCGCCTCGACTCACCTCAGCGGCAAAGTTGTCAATCAGCTGAAAGGCCTCTATTGGCACAATCTGGCTCAGCCGGCCCATCAGTTCTTGAAACCGATCTTCTAGCGGCGAAAACAGCCCGATAGCGGTAAAGATTGCGAGAATCGCCGGGAAAAGCGCCAAAATTGCGTTGTAGGCAATTTCCGACGATAGCCCCGTAAGCCGCTGCTCACCGCTACGAATAACAGTCTCCCAAATAATCGCGGGAGAGAGGTGTTTGTAAAACCGAATAAATCTTCGGGGCATGAACTCGCTAGAGTATAGAGCCGCCTTTAAGGTAGCTCAGTGGGAATGGCATAGGGCAGCGTGACGTCGAACCACGTCCATCCATCATAGCTGTCTGCCTCAATGGAACCGTTTAGCCGACTGACCAGTTTTTTAACCAGCGCCAGGCCTAATCCAGTGCCCCCCTGTCGCCAAGGGTCCGCGTGGGGCACTCGGTAAAATGTTTCAAAGATATGGGGCAGTTCCGAGCGAGGAATCTCGGCGCGGTTCCTAACCGTAAACCGCACCGCGTCCGATAAGCCATCTGAAACGTCTGGGCTATCGCCTTCAAATGGACTCGGTACAGCCAAACAGGTCAGCTCTATTTGCCCATCGGCTGGCGTATACTTGCAGGCATTGTTGATAAGCTCCGTCAGAATTCGCTGCAAAATATCGACATCGCTGGTCATCTCTAGGGCCTGGGGGTGGACCCGCAGCGTCAGCGTTTGCTGACACGACGTGGCGCGGGAGCGAAACGGCTGAATCAGCTGCGCCACCCAGCTACTGAGGTGAATTAGGCGCGGCCTCACGGGGACAGAGCCGGCTTCGAGTCGCTGCATGTCGAGTAGGTCATCGATTAGGTTGGCCTCCCGCCGAGACTCAGATTCTAGAATCTCCAAATACTTGTGCCGCTTCTCATGCAGGGGTGTACTCTTAAGCATCTGCAGCGCCATTCGGACGTTGGCGATGGGCGTCCTCAACTCATGGGATACGGTGCTGAGAAACTCATCTTTCATCCGGTTAAGTTTTTTGAGCTCATCGACCTGCGATCGCGCCGCCTGATAAAGCCTGGCTTGGCGAATGGCAATGGCGCACTGGTTAGCAACCTGCTGCACCAGGCGAATCTCGAATTCGTTGAAGACGTGGTTGGGATGATGGACGAGCCACAGATCGCCCAACACCTCCTGCGCCGCCTCTGCCTGAGGAGAATCTGCCCCAGAATCTAGAAAGATTGGGCAAGCGAGCAGGGAAGCATGCCCCCGCTCAGGGTTGGGGCTCAAGGAACAAAACTGAAAATAGACCTGCTGACGCAGCTGATCGTAGATTTCGGGGAAATTGCTCATCTGGGCGACGCGGCCCCGATAGGCAGGAATAAGGTTGGCGTACTCGTAAAAAATTGTGGAGGTTTCCTGCTGCAAATCGTAGAGCGCGGCATTGCAGCCCCCGAGCTCTAGCACTAGCGCCAGCTCGCGGACGGCGGTTTGAAGAATTTGGGCCTCATCGAGCGAGTCTCGTACCTTATCGGTAATCCGCTTCAGGGTAGAGTCAAACAACGCAGCCTTACGGACCTGCGCCGTCCGCTTCTCCACCTCTGCTTCTAGCCCAGCATTGAGGTCTTGAACCTGCTGATAGAGCTCAGCTTGATGTACAGCGACGGCGATTTCGGCGGCAATATGTGAAAGCCCTTCCAGTTCAAAAGGCTGCCACACCTTAACCTCGGTATATTGCTGAACGCCGACGAGGCCGACGAGGCGATCGCCGCCTAGGGAAACAATGGTTGCAGATTTAATCCCGGCTTCGCGCCAAAGTCGCTTCAGATCGGCGTGTAAATTACAGCGCTCTAAGTCAGAAACGACGGCGTAGCCCTTTGAGCCAATATGGCCGAGCGCGCTCAGCAGTACGTCTTTGTGAAGCTTTTGAAGAGCGGGCGTATAGGCAATGTCCTCGCTGTTGGCGGCTGCCGCCGGCTGCAGAAATTGCGCGTCTTCTGACCCATTCATTCGATAGATGACGACGCGATCGGCCTGCAGCAGATGCCTAATCTCGATTGCCGAACGGTGAAGAATTTGGGCCACATCCAGCGACTGACGAATCCGTTGAACAATTTTCCTAAGCTGCTGCTCATAGTCAATTCGCCGCCTTAGGTCTTGCTCGGTCACTAGCCGGGGCTCCTGAACCTGGATCTGTTCTAGATTGCTCTTAGTTATCGATAAGCGTGTCAACGTTCTCAAAACTCCGCAGCGCTATGTCAACTTGATGAACCAGTCGCTTGAGCGCTGAGCCCGCGTGGCAGCTGCCGCGTTTTCGCTAACATAGCCCATCTTATTTGAACATGCCCAGATGGACTATTTGCCGATAGGTTTTGACGAAGCCTTAATTAGGAATTGTCTGCGTGGTATCACGCTCTACGCGATATGAACTGAGCGTCACTCTGGCTGACGTCAGCAGAATCCACAGTACAGACGCGGATTAACGAGTATAAAAGCGGATTAAGCACAGAAGCAGGGCGCTCGAGATAGCCAAGATCGAACAGCACTCCAGGGCCTGAGGGATAACTTTAGCGCAACCGTGCAGGCCTCAATCTAGCTTTTCAGCGCATCAATTTAGCTCTTCAAGCTGGGGCTATTGAGGCGAGGCGCGCCAAGGAGTAACCACCTACGCTGATTTCAAATAGAGATGGGCAGAGAGAGACTCGAACTCTCACGACCGAAGTCGCCACATTTTGAGTGTGGTGCGTCTACCAATTTCGCCATCCGCCCTTATTTGAATCTTTATTATAGGCGATCGCGTCCCTATCCAGCAGCTTTTGGTATCCCTGACTTGCGGACCAGCGCTCAATTTCTCGCGCCCTAAGCACCGGCAAAGGATGGGTAAGCTGGCTCACTTGAGCTTCTTTAAGCAGTCTGCCTAGATCGTCGGTACTCACCTGATCGTACGACCGCGCCTGAGCAAGAAACGCGTCTAAATTGAGCTGGGAGGCCAGCGTCGCCGAACCGCCCGTCAGCTTCATCAACACCGACGCCACTGTCCGATGATTCTGAGCCACGAGTAGGGCGGCGCGATCGCAGGTAAATTCTGCGCAGCGAATCCACTGTAGCAGCTGCGCCTGCAGGCTTTGGGCCACCGCCGCCCCAAGGGGTAGAAGCTCACCAGAGGCCAGTAAAATGAGGTTGGCGAGGGTCAGATAGACCCCATGCTCGCATTTGAGATGTCCAAGCTCGTGGGCAATCACCGCCTGAATTTCCTCAGGAGAGAGCAGATCGACCAGAGCGGTATGCAGCACGATAAACGGCTGCTGACCGCGAATGGCGAAGGTATAGGCGTTGGGCTGAGGGTTTTGCCGCAGATAGAGCTGGGGAATGTCTAAATCGAGAATTTGGCAGGCCTCGACGAGCAGGTGATGAAGGTGAGGCAGCTGGGCTTCGCTGACGGCGATGCTGGAGGAAATATTATCTAAGTAGAAGAAGCGCTCTGCGACGGAACCCAGCAGGTTACGAATGACCAAATCAAATCCTGGAAGCTGCCGCAGGGCCTGCGTTGCCTCTAGGTCAAACGGATGACGAAACTGATCAGAGCGGATACCGTGGAGAACGACTCGAGAAGTGGCCATAGGATATATTAAGAGTGGGGACAAAGCCGTGACGCTGCGAGCTGATCTAGACTGAAAACCTTAGCAGCCAATCATAATACAGATTTGATCTTAGCAGTTTGCTCGATCCATCGATTAGGGTCGGCTTACTCTTCTGAGCTTTGGCCTGTCCATCCGGTCCAGTCTTGCACCAGAATCGCACCAACATTTTTGTAAAATCTCTCCCATCCCCTGTCTGCCTACGCCGGCAGTAGCTAAAATAGCTTAGAGGGATATACGCTGCTGTGCATTTACCGACCAGCACAGACGCTGACTAGCGCAGATGTCGACCAGTACAGATGGAACTGCAGTAGACTGTTTCATAACGCCTACATAGACCTAGAGTATAGACCTAGAGATTTTGCAGGAGCGCCGCTGTTGAAAATTACCTCCCTAAATCAAGCATTGGATAATGAGGGTCAGAACCCGTAGATGATAATCTGGCGAAAACAACAGGATTTAGACTTAGCTAGCCCAGCTAATCTCGGTTTATTTATTGGGGAGAATGTCATTCATGCTTAGCCGCAAGATCTATCAACTTTGTTGCGACGGTCGTGAGGTATGGATCTTTCTGCGGGATCAGCAGCGCTGGATCGAGCGGGCTCAGATCCTCGACATTGAAGGCGACCTAGTCACGGTCCGGTACGAGTCGGACGAAGAGGACGAGATCTGTTCTTGGGAAGAAATGATCCGCTTAGAGAGCATTGGGTCTATTCAGCAAAAGCTAGCGACGGTGCCTCGCGGAAACGTCGAGCCGCCGACGGCAGAAGACTGCCCCGAAGCCGAGCAAATTAGAAACCAGTGGCCCGAGGCCAGCGACGGCTAGCGCGAGCTTCTCGATGTAACCAACGCTTTAATGCCCGATGCTGTTGGTCAGTAGATGTTCCGGCGGTGTGAAAGCGGAGCTAAATCGCTTTAGCCCTCCTCATAGGCCGGTTGATACACGGGACAGGACCCTTCTGGCGTGACGTGAAAGCCGAACAGCGCCGATTTTTGGTTGCAGCACCGCTGACCACGGTAGTAGGCGCAGGTATCGCAGCAGACGATGATGCCCTGAGCGCTATCTGAGGAAGAGACATCACTCAAAATTTCTCGCTGCTGCAGGCCTCTCAAAATAAGCTCGTCCCCCTGCCAGCGCGCCTCGACAATGCCAGTGTCGGCAAACTTTTGCCAGCGCGGCTCTGCGGTAATGGCTTGGTCTAGGGTGACTAAAACTGCCGTATGCAGCTCCGTTAGCTCACCCCCGAAGTGGGTGTTGGGGGGCTCGGGCTGAATAAACGTGTCGCTGGTTGGCAGCTCGATCGAGGTGTCCGCCGCCGGCAGGTGCAAATGGTATCTGGTTTGCAGATCTTCTACGCTGGTTAGATCGGTGAGGTAGGCCGGAGAGCCATGGACAAAAATCACGTGTTGAGGCCGAATGTTGTGAATGACCTGCAGCGTCCCGGCTCCGTCACAGTGATCGCTGAGCAGGTATGAGTCTAGCGCGATTTGACCCGACGTTATGCCGGCGTGAAAGCGCTCAGAAGACTCAATCTGGGTCTGCACGTCGGCCTGAATTGAGCCAAGCTGACCGGGCCGCTCAGGCAGCAGTAAGAGCCAGGGACCAGGGTAGAGGTCGCAGCACGCTTCTAAATCCGCTGTAGACTCAGTAATCACAATGTTTAGACCGGTGCTTAAAAGCTCCGGCGTCGCCTGCGACAGCGGCCTAACATAGGGGCGGATGCGCTCATCCCAAAATAGCGCCTGGTGCTTTGCAAAATTTTGTACTGTAGCGGGGAAGTTGTTTAGCAGATCGAGATAGGCGTCGCAGGCGCGAGCGACAATATCATTCATCCAGATGTTGACTTCCCGCCCGGTGAAGTGGTGGTGGCTGCGAAGCAGCATGAGAATCTCCTGGCCCATGCCCAAGATGGACGTGGGCAGCAGCACGGAGCGTTTGTGGCTGAGAGATTGATGGATTTTTGCCGCTAGGTCATTCTCCTGCTGCCGCCTGCGGGGATGACGCGCGGTGCCATAGCTCCCCTCTATGATCAAGACGTCGGGTTTTGAATTTCTCAGTTCGTCGAGGGGAAATCCGTCCACCAGCCGAGAGTTGGACAGGGTTAGATCTCCCGTGTAGATGACCCGGTAGGTCTGCCCTTCGGCCTCGTAGGTTAACGCCACCACCGAGGCCCCAGGCAGGTGTCCGGCGGGCCAGATCTCTAAGGTGAGCTGCGGCGCTAGAAGAATTGGCGATCGCCAGGGCACTGGTTGGCAGAAGTCCGGCGTTTCCTGACTGGGCCAGTTGAAACCCATCAGGCGGGCGGTTACTTCGCTGGTATAAATCGGCAAATCTGGATAAGCCTGATGCAGCGCCCAGAGGCCGCGAGCGTGATCGGGATGGGCGTGGCTGCAGAACGCAAAGTCCGCCGGTGGGCGGTCAGAAGACGTGAGTACTTGGGTATCCGCCATGCCGCAGTCCAGCAAGATGTTGTACGGACCCATATGCAAGCAGAGGCACACCCCTTCATCTGCGTGCCCCACGGCATAGGACATGCACTCTAGTTCAGCCACAGAAAAGACACCTGGACATCAGTTACATCGGTCGATGCTCTAAGGCAGGGCCTAGCGCATTGTCCTGCCTTTGCGAGCTTAAGCTATCTCAGCCCCCGCTCCGCTCAATTTAAGATTCAGCGGCTGGCCTGTTGAGCAAGACGTCGAGCAAAACGCCTTCAGATCTCAATGGGCAGATCTCAATGGGTAGGGCTCAATGGGCAGAACCGTTGCCGTGGTAATCGTCCGAATCATAGAACCCGTTGCGCGTGCCAAAGAAAAGGCAGGCCGCGACAAAAACGGGCGTTATAGCTAAAAGAACAAGCTTTATATCCATTTATCGTCGTCCTTACTGATTAAGTTAAATGGTATCAGACGCTGCAGGACAGCCCTCCCAGACTATCACCCCAGGCTATAAGCTTAGCTCAAGGGTCTGCCAGCGCGGCAAATCTGCACCAGCATCCTCAGACAACAGCACTCAATTTAAGGTCAAATGCTGTCGAGGCACAATAATCCTCTAGAGGAAAGAGGCGTCATCGCGACAAGTTGTTACACTAGTTAATATATTTGCGTCCGCTTTCCCCTAATCCCTTCTTTTATGCAATCTGCAGCACAAGAGACCGTTGCGTCAAATCCCGCTCCTGACATGCTACCTCCGCTCATAGAAGGAAAGCTTAGGGCAGCGCATCAGCCCGACGATGGACAAGTTCGGCCAGAGATGCGCTACGACCCGGCCGCTATCGAAGCATTTTACAATCGCCGGCCGGTTGCGGTCATCCTGCGGATAATTGCTGTTTTTTGGCCTGCAGCTACGTTTGCGCTACAGCTTTTTTGGGATAGGTGGACGGGGCAGGAGAAGCGCAACGAGCTGCGGCGGGCAATTCGCGCAAGGAAGATCTTGACTCGTTTGGGACCAGCCTATATCAAGGTAGGGCAGGCCCTATCGACCCGCCCTGACCTAGTGCCTCCTGCTTACTTAGATGAGCTTGCCCTGCTGCAGGATAAGCTGCCGCCGTTTTCCAATGCGCAGGCGTTTCAGTTTATTGAAGAAGAACTGGGCGATCGCCCGGAGAATATCTACGCCGAGCTGACTGACTCCCCCATCGCGGCGGCCTCGCTGGGTCAGGTCTACCGGGGGCGGCTAAAGTCAGGGGAAGAGGTTGCCGTCAAAGTTCAGCGTCCCGGGCTCTTCCAGCGAATTGCCCTCGACATCTACGTGCTGCGGCAGGTTGCGAAGCTCATCAACCGGTTCGTTCCTAGGCTCAAGAGCGATCTAGTTGCCATTATGGATGAATTTGGAGCGCGCATCTTCGAGGAGGTAGACTACGTCCAAGAGGGCCTCAATGCCGACAGATTTAGAGAGCTTTACGGTCACCTCGAAGATATCTACGTTCCCCAAATCTACTGGCAGTACACCAACCGCCGCGTCCTCACTATGGAGTGGATTACGGGGACCAAGCTGACTGACCTAGAGGCGGTGATTGCCCAGGATATTGACGCCCGCTATCTCATTGAGGTGGGCGTTCAGTGCTCCCTCAGACAGCTGCTTGAGCACGGCTTCTTCCACGCCGACCCCCATCCCGGCAACCTGCTGGCCACGCCGGACGGAAAGCTGGCTTACCTAGACTTCGGCATGATGAGTCAGGTTAAGCCCTACCAGCGATATGGCCTTCTAGAAGCCGTCGTTCATTTAGTCAACCGAGATTTTGACGGCCTTGCCAACGACTACATCAAACTTGAGTTTCTTACGCCCGATACCGATCTCACCCCAATTATTCCTGCCCTAGCTGACGTATTTGGCAACGCCCTGGGCGCGAGCGTTGCCGAGCTAAACTTCAAAAGCATCACCGACCAGCTCTCGGCGCTGATGTACGAGTATCCGTTCAGCGTGCCTGCGTACTACGCTTTGATTATTCGCTCGCTGGTTACGCTAGAGGGTATCGCAATCAAGATTGATCCAGAGTTTAAGGTGTTGAGTAAGGCCTATCCCTACGTGGCGAAGCGCTTATTGAGCGACCCCTCGCCAGAGCTGCGGGCTTCCCTTCAAGATCTGCTGTTTAAGGACAGTGGGTTTCGCTGGAACAGGCTAGAGAACCTGTTAAAGAACGCCAAGTATAGTCCGGACTACGATCTGCCTCAGATTCTTCACCAGACAATCGATTTCATTTTTTCGCCGCGGGGTGCTTTCATTCGCGATCATTTGGTGGACACCGTGGTTCAGGCCGTAGATCGGCTGGGGCAAAACGCGCTGCAGCAGGCCGTGTTTAGCGTTCGCGAGCGGGTGGGCCTACAGGTCCGCCAGCCTAGGACAGCGGCTCAGTCCAGCAACCTCGACCACATTGTGCGCATCGTTAACATCCTGCGGGACACCCCTGGCTTTAGCCCGGCGCTGGTTGCTGAGCTAGTACCCCACGTGCTGAGTCAGCCTGAGTTTCGCCAGATGGGCCGCTCGGTTGCGGGTGAGTTGACCCAGCGGCTCACTGCGCGGCTGATTCGAGAAGTCCTGCTGCAGCCAAACACGACAAAGCCGACCAGTCGGCGAGCGCTGCCGGCGGCGGTTAGGTAGAGGGCTGATAAGGAGGCATAGCAAATGGCCTAACGCATCGGGACATTTGCTATATCAAAGTCGAGCGAACTTCACCCCAAGGTATTGGTCGGATCAGGCAGACGCGTGTCGGCTTTTTCGGCAGAGTCTAGAGGGCTCAGCTGCTGGCGCTCTTGCTCAAGCTTGGTTTCCAATTTTTGCAGCTGCTCCGTCATCAGCTCTAGCTGCTTACGCTCTTGCTCAAGCTTGGTTTCCAGCTCTTGAATTTGATCTCGGCGCGTTTCGACTTCTAGCGTTTGCCGAACCACATCCTGGCTTTTGAGCGTGAGCGACTTTCGCCACTCCTCTATACGCTCAACCTCTTCCCTCATATCTTCGGGGGATAGCCCGAGCGAGAGATACTGATCGACTAGCTCAAGCAGCCACGCCGTCGCATCTTTGATCTCAGCCACGTCATTCTCGCCGCGTAGCTCAACAAGGACAGCGTCACCATCGCCGTATGAGATTTCTTTCGACAAAATAATGGTTTCCTCCGCACCTGTAGGCAGAGCGAGCCAGTCTTGCTCATCGCTCCGATAAGCCATAAGCAGGAGCTGCGGATCACCTGGGTCGCTATTTCGTTGCACTTTAGCCAGATAGAGCATTGCAGTGATGCTTAGCCAATCATCGAGGGTTAGTATATCTCTATATTTTGCAGGCTATCTTCTGGGAAATATTTAAGACCCGTAAAGATTTAACCTAAAGCATCGTATTTGTGAGCAATAGATAAATTCTGGCGGGTCAGATGGCGTTAGCATCGGGAAACCTCTTAAGGTTTAGCACTCGAAGCCCTGCAAAAGCCTTTAAAATCTTAAGGATCTCAAGCCAAACCGCTTCCATGAAACGGTGCTATGAACAAATTACCAGCTATCCGACGCGATCGCAGCGCTATGAGGCACTGAACGCGATAAGGTTACGTTCGTTCCTGCATCAAGCGCGATAGCTACTACCCCCGCCCACCATTATATCAGCGGTTCAACAGGCCATCTAAATCTGGTCAAGCCGAGCCGTCAAAATGCTGGCCTGCTTCTCTGCTTCAGCTAGCGCCTGCCTGGCCCCTTCGACGACGTTGGCCGGGGCCTTATTGACAAAGCCAGGATTTCCCAATCGTCCTTTAAGGGCGGCAGTCTCCTGGTTGATTTTGTTTAGATCTTTTTCGACTTTGCTGCGCAGGGCGTCTACATCCACAAAACCCTCGAGCGGCATCAGCACCTGGATCGTCCCAGTCACGCCAGTAAACATCTTTTCGGCCGGCGCAGAATCAACAATCTCTAGCGTGGCGACGCGGGCCAGATCTTTAATGTAGGCGTCGCCCTGACGGAGCGTATCGCGCTCTTCAGCGCTGTCGCTCTGCAAAATAGTGCGAATCGCGGTGCTGGGCTTGACGCTGGCTTCAGCTCGGAGATTGCGAATTGTGCGAACCGTGTCGATGATGGTAGCCACGGTCGTCTCGATGTCTGAGCGAATAGCAGCGGCGTCTCCCATCGGATAAGTCTGATGGGCCAAGAAAACGGTATCCTCGCTTTGGGTCAGTTTGTGCCAGATCTCCTCCGTGATGTGGGGCATAAATGGATGCAGCATGCGCAGGATGCCGTCGAGCACTAGGGCTAGGGTCTGCTGCGCCGCGCGGCGGGATGGCTCATTTTCACCGTTGAGCCTAGACTTGACTAGCTCGATGTACCAGTCGCAGAAGTCGCCCCAGGTAAATTCATATAGCTCCTTGGCGGCCTCCCCCATGGCGTACCGATCGAGATCTTGACCGGTCGTCTGAGCAACCCGATGGAAGCGCGAGAGAATCCAGCGATCGCTCAGCTCTAGGGCGGCCTCTTGGGGCGGCCCCAGGTCAGCCGGCGATTTGCCGTCTAGGTTCATCATCGCGAAGCGAGCCGCGTTCCACAGCTTATTTGTGAAGTTGCGCGAGGCTTCCACCGAGACAGACTCGTCGGTTTTACGGTCGTACTCGATACGGATGTCCTGCCCAGCGCCGGTCACCTCCCGCACCAGGGCATAGCGCAGGGCGTCGGTGCCGTACTTATCGATCAAAATCAGCGGGTCAATACCGTTGTTGGCCGACTTTGACATCTTTTTATTGTTCTCATCCCGCACCAAACCGTGGATGTACACCGTCTCGAAGGGCATTTGGCCGGTGAAGTAGCCCGCCATCATCGTCATGCGGGCCACCCAGAAGAAGATAATGTCGAACCCGGTAACCAGGGTTGTCGTGGGGTAGTAGGTGGCCAAATCCGCCGTCTGCTCGGGCCAGCCCATCGTAGAGAACGGCCACAGCCCGGAGGAGAACCAGGTGTCGAGCACGTCGGGGTCCTGCACCAGCTCAGCCGCCGCACCAAATTTCTGCTCAGCCTTGGCAGCGGCCTCGTCGCGGCTGCGGGCTACAACGAAGGGCGTATGGTCAGTCACCTGGCCGCCGGTCTCGCTCACCACATACCAGGCCGGAATTTGGTGGCCCCACCACAGCTGCCGCGAGATGCACCAGTCTCTGAGATTCACCAGCCAGTCGCGGTAGACCTTGGTCCAGCGCTCGGGCACAAACTGCGGCTGCTGGTCCTCTAGGCACTGCAGCGCTTTATCGGCCAACGGGCGGACTTTTACGAACCACTGGGTAGACAGCAGCGGCTCTACGGGCACCTTGCCGCGATCGCTATAGGGCACCGCGTGACGGTAGTCTTCCGTTTTAAACAAGACGCCCTGCTGCTCAAGCCGGGTTACGACGTTTTTACGGGCCACAAAGCGGTCCTGACCGGCAAATTCCCCGGCGTTTTCGTTGAGGGTGCCGTCCTTATTCATGATGTTGATGAACGGCAGGTCGTGACGGCGGCCCATCTCAAAGTCATTGGGGTCGTGGGCGGGGGTCACTTTGACGCACCCGGTGCCAAACGCCGGGTCCACCAGCTCGTCGGCCACGATGGGAATCTCGCGCCCGACGATGGGCAGCGTCAGCGTTTTGCCCACCAGATGCCGGTAGCGATCGTCGTTCGGATTCACCGCCACCCCCGTATCCCCCAGCATGGTCTCTGGCCGGGTGGTGGCCACATCCACATGGCCGCTGCCGTCGCTGAGGGGATAGCGAAAGTGCCACAGGTGACCGGCCACCTCTTTATTTTCCACCTCCAGGTCGGAAACGGCGGACTGGCTAGCGGGGCACCAGTTCACCAGATAGTTGCCGCGATAGATGAGGTCGTCTTCGTAAAGCCGCAAAAAGGCCTCGGCCACCGCCTTGGAAAGCCCCTCATCTAGGGTGAAGCGCTCCCGCGACCAGTCCGCTGAAACCCCAAGCCGCTGCAGCTGGTTGATAATTCTGCCGCCCGACTCCGCTTTCCATTCCCAAGCCCGCTCTAAGAAGCGATCGCGCCCCACGTCGTCCCGCGATTTACCCTCGGCCTTCAGCTGCCGCTCTAGGATCGTCTGCACCGCGATGCTGGCGTGATCGGTGCCTGGCAGCCATAGGGTATTGCGGCCCCGCATGCGGTGATAGCGGACCTGCAGGTCAATCAGCGCGTTTTCGAACGCGTGCCCCATGTGCAAACTGCCGGTGACGTTGGGCGGCGGAATCACCACACAGTAGGGCTCTCCCGTCGCGTTGGGGTCAGCCTTAAACGCCTGACTCTCCTCCCAAGCGCGCTGCCATTTTGCCTCGGTTAAAGACGGGTCATACTGGCTGGATAGGGACGGCGGAGTTGAGGTCATAGGGCCTACTGACAGGATTGATACTGACGGGATTGATGTCGACTAAATATTGCGTTGGCCCAGTTGCTTAGAACAGCCCCGTTGGCGCAAAGCCTTGCGTTTCGTAGGCAGCTGGGGGCGCAGGTGTCCTAACCAGTCAGGACACCTGCTATGGTACTGCATTTAAGAATTTGAAGGCAAAACGCCGCCGCACTCTAGGCCCTCGGCGGCAAATCTTTTGACAACCATGGCTTCAGCGCTAGGGCACTCAGGAATGCGGCGGCTACGCCCAGCGGCTGTAGGGGTGTTTGGCCAGCTGGGAATTGAAGTAGCGCGGATCTTGGGAAACCTCTGGCCCCACCCAGCTCGGCAGCGCTACGGTTTGGTCTACCGTCGCCAGCTCCACCTCTGCTAAAATCAAGCCGCTGTTGTCCCCGTAGAATTCGTCGACCTCCCAGGTCACGCCGTCCACTGATAATCGGTAGCGACGCTTTTCGATCAGGGGGCGATCGCAAAGGGTGGTCAGCATGGCGTCGGCATCGGCCACAGGAATTTCGTACTCAAACTCGGCTCGGGAAATGCCGACGGTTGGCCCTTTCACGGTCAGGTAGCCGCGATCGCCCGCCCGCCGGACCCTCACCGTAGCCTGATTCTGGGTGAGAATATAGCCCTGGCGGTACCACACCCCCGGCCCCGTTTCCCATTCGCGGCCCGTAACCAGAAACTTGCGCTCAATTTCGTTGCCCATAGCTGTTTACCGTGGCCGCCCTCTATAGCTGATGCGACCTGAGGAACGCCGCTACCGCCGCCGCCGTCGGCTGAGCGGCGATCGCTCCGGGCTGTAGCGTTGTCAGGGCTCCTACGGCGCAGGCGTAGGCGATCGCCGCTTGGGCCACATCGGGTTGGCCCATGGCCGCTAGTCCCTGACGGCAGAGCTGGTGAATAAACCCAGCCAGAAAGCTATCTCCCGCACCCGTCGTCTCCTTAACCGCAACCTTAAAGCCAGGGCGATCGCCCTGATTTCCGAGGAGCCAATAGCTGCAGCCCTTCTCCCCGGCGGTGACCAATACCCCATCAACGCCGCTAATCTGTTCGGCGATCGCTCCAGGATCAGTGCTGTCGAAGAGCCAGTCCGCCTCCTCATCCGACAGCTTGAGAATATCGGCCTGCTGAATGAGCTCTAAGACAGCGGGCTTAGCGGCGTCTGGCTGGGGCCAAAACATGGGCCGCCAGTTCACGTCTATGACCACCTTGACGTCCTGGTGCTTTGCCAGGTCAATCGCCCGGCGAATCGCCGCACCCGTATTGGGGTAGGGCAGCTCTAGCGTGCCCAGCACCAGGTAGTCTGCCCCCTTGAGCTGGTCCGGCGAGAGCTGCTCGGCCTGCAGGGCTGTATCGGCAAACGCTCCGGTATCCCGATCGCCAAAGCCCACAAACTGGCGATCGCCGTCTGCCGCGCGGATGACGTAAATTTCTCGAGTTGGCATCGTGCTGTGGTGCTGAATCGCGTCCGTCGCAACGCCGATGTCTGCCAGCAGCGCCACCAGCTCTCGCCCCGGCTGGTCTTGCCCGACACAGCCCAGGAAGCCGGCAGGCGTGCCCAACTTCACAAGCGCGCAGGCTACGTTAGCTGGGGCCCCGCCAGGGTAAGCAGTCCAAGCGGTCACTGACTCGTAAGGCACGCCTGGCTGGTCAGAGATGAGGTCAAACAAAACTTCACCCAGGCAGATTACGCGCGGACTAGTCACTGGTGTAGGCTCCTTTGGCATGGGGGTTGAGTCGCCCACTCAGCATAACCGACCCAGTCTCTCCAGGCGATTTGCATTGCGCTTACCGGTTGCGCTCTATCAGCGGCGTCTATCCTAGGACCTTTCGGGGCGATCGCTTTTCTGCAGCTAAAGCTTTTGGGCAGCGTCAGCGCGCGGGCGTCGAGGCTGGGGCTATGTCCGATAAACGCGTCTCATATAGCGCCTGCAGCAGGCCATCATCTTTGCCGCATCCGCCCCGCCCTGGGCCTAGTCCGCCGCATTTGAGCGCCTGCCGCCAGGGAATCTCCCAAAACCACTTGGCGGGCAGGTGCCCCCTAGGCGACTCTAGGCTGAAGGTGAGCTGACGATAGTATTTGAATCCCAGAAAGGGCTTATCCCAGAGCATCCAGCCCACCTCTTGGCTAAAGCGCTTCGGGTCGCCCGAATCGAAATCAACGTCGGTCAGCGCCAAAAAGATGTCGCGCTGCACGGTGAAGCCAAAGCGATCGCCGCTGTGGACCCGCCAGAGATGATCGATTTGCCGCAGATCGGCTTCGGGTAGAGCCGCTAAGGCAGCCCGGTCGAGCCAGCCCGACTCAGTGCGATCGCTAGCCTGCAAGAGGCGGCGGTGGGTTTCTTGGTCTGCCTGCCGCCAGTCTCCCGAGTGCAGCAGCGATGCCAGAGTTTCGTAGCCGGCGTCGGCTGTCGAATCGCTGCCTCTCGCGTCTACATCTAGCACGGTGCTGGGCACGGTCTTAGAACCCGCTGCCGAAACCGCTGATTTTGGAACCGCCGCTGATTTTGGAACCGCCGGCGAGCCTTGCGCTTCTTCAGACGGCGATCGCTCTAGCGGCATCGGACCGACCGCTGACGGCGGACTGGCGACGTCAGGCGACCTAGCCCCCAACTGAACCAGCACCTGATTCGCCTGATACCTAGCGCTGACCTGCTGCTCAATCAGTTCGGCATCGCTAGCGGAAATACCCCACCGGGATAAATGAAGCCTCAGCTGCCGCTGCTCCGCCTCTGACACCACGCCCTTCTTTTGAAGAAGCGCCTGGAATCCTGCTTCATAGTGCTGTAGAAGGTCTTGGTATCGCGCTTCCTCTTTCGCCACAAGGGTTGTGATGTGACGATTGATGGCCTGAGCGACGTCATCCGTCAGCTGCAGCTCTTGCTGAAGCCGCTTCAGACTTAGAAGATCTTCTCGACCCAACGGAAACTGATGGGCTATTGCGGTCCGAACCGCCTGCTCATAGCAGGCGCGGCGCTGGCTAAGCGGGCTGCTGTGGCTGAGGCCATCCCTATCGTCCCGTGATGACGGAGATGGCGGCGGCGACTCAGCGGGCTGGGCAGCCTGCCCATTAGCGCGGCCGCCTTCACGGGGGGACCCCCCTCGCCCAGAATGAGTAGATGCTGAATCGTTGACCATGGCCCTAACCTAAGCGCTACCCAGCAGCGCTGACACGAGCGGGATTAGCTGCTTTGAGCTGAGTTGTAGCGACGAGGCTTGGTGCGCTTTGAAGAGCGGCGCGCACTGCTAAACGAGGGCGAAGTGCTTTTACGGGATAGCTCACGCTTTAACTGACGAACCCTCGCCTGCCAAGAATTGCGGTGAATATCAGCAAGAAACTTGGGTAATTCATTGGATGGAGTCATACTAACTTCCTCTAGATTGTTGTGATGAATAAGAACGTTGCTCGGTGCAGCTTTCAAAAAGGATTTACCTTGAAGGGCTTGCTTAATTGCCATTCCAAAGGCTCCGGCTGGCTCCTGCGGAGGTAATGTCGCCCAAGGGTGCCTGACCCTGGCCACAGGGGCCAATCTGCAGCCTGCCCAAGAGTGACCTTCCCAAAAAAAAGTTGGGGCAACCACTGCCTTGAAAGGCCATACAGGGGAGGCATTTTCTGAATAGAAGCTCGCCTGCATACAGTCCACTGTAGACCGGATGCGTGCAGGCCTTGAGCGGCGGAATCGGGTGCTAAGCGAATCCAGTTTCAGAGCGTGAAAGACACTACTCAGCTTCAACCTGATAAGTTGAGTTGAATACCTCTATGCGATCGCCTGGAAAGAGCTTACGGCCTCGCTGCGTCTCAACAACGCCGTTGACGAGCACCTCACCAGACTGAACAAGCATTTTTGCCTGCCCACCGGACTGAACAACCTGCTGTATCTTTAAAAACTGGCCAAGCTTAATGGGTTTCTGATTAAACGCCATTTGCTGATAATAGTACCGTCTTATTGATTAAAGATCGAGAAGATTGTCAACTTTAGTGAACTTTAGCGCCGTGCAGCCCTGTAAGAGCACTTTCCCCAGTAGCAACAGACAAAGCACTAACACCACCTAAAGCCGCTAGCACCCTTTAAGCTAGCTCGGCAGAGCATCCCAGTAGCTGCACCTCAGCCGTTCTGAACAATATCTCACAGAAATGGCATATCCGTAATCTTACTGAACTTAAATTTAAGGTTTTTTTCAAATCTATGCAGTTTTCAGTAAGCACCCTGAATAATTCTACATGCAGTTGACGGCACTCTTCACCTAGACGTGCATCTATCTAGGGAGTCAGTTGCCATGAAGATTCTATACGCCCTCGCGCTTTTATTCGTACTCAGCCTCGCAGAAGGCCACATACTTGAGCTAGAAGCCAAAAGCCCGGGCTGCGATCCAACTATTCACGACTGTACAAACGCCGATCGCATCGTGTAGCGGGCTGCCTAGGCTGCCCAACAGTATTACGCAAGCCGCGTATTGGGTCTGATACGCGGCCCTACTCCAGTAGGTAAGCAGTAGATGAGCGGCCGGTGTGATTCACATAGTAGCCTGCCGCTCCTAATGTGCCGCTTATCACAGGCTTAAAAACGCCGCTAAGCGGCAGCTTGTCCCGCGCTTCGCTACGCCGGAGCAGCATTCTCCCCTGAGATCAAGCAAGCCTCAAGCGTTGATAGAACACAGGCGGCCAGATCTCTATGAGCATAGCCGCCCTCTAAACCAAAAGCGATCGCTGGGGTCACATCCAAGCACTGTTGGGTCAGCAGACCGTAGTCCTTAGGGCGCAGGTTTTGCCGAGACAGGGGGTCCTCTCGGCTGGCGTCATAGCCCGCGCTAACAATTAAGAGGTCGGGCTGCCACTGCCTCAAAAAGGGCAGGGCCCCATCGCGCAGCGCCTGATCATAGTCGTCAACATCACATCCCGCCGCCATGGGGATATTCAAAACGTTGTGGTGTCGCCCTGTCTCCGAGGCCAGGCCCGTGCCGGGATAGTGGGGAAACTCGTGGAGAGAGCAGTAGGCGATATGGGGATTAGCCTCGACAATGGCCTGCGTACCGTTGCCGTGGTGGACATCCCAATCCAAAATCGCGATTCGGCCAACGCCCGGCAGGGTGAGGGCATAGTGGGCCGCGATCGCCGCATTAGAGAGCAGGCAAAACCCCATGCCTCGATCGGCCAAGGCGTGGTGCCCGGGCGGCCTAGTCAGCGCGTAGCTCGGGCGCTGGTGCTGATGGGCGTAGTCGACGCTATCCAGCCAGGCGCTAACGGCGAGCTGCGCGACGTCAAAGCTCTGGGGAGACACCACCGTGTCGGCATCCAGCGCCCCGCCGCCTGAGCGGGCGAGCCGCTGCAGCTGACTGACGTACTGCGGAGCGTGCACCGCCAGAATGGCATCGCGGACGCGATCGCCCTGGGCAACCGGCGTGGGCGATCGCCACGCGAGCTGCTTGGCAATGGGATGCTGGGTCAGCGCAGCGACGACGGCCGTCAGCCGACCTGAATTCTCGGGGTGAAACGCCCCGGTATCGTGGCGAAGAAACTGGTCCGAGTAGAAAATTGGCAGCACGGCGTACGGGTCCTGGCGTGTATAGCGGCCTCAATTCTGCGATCGCCTTTTTACGGCGCTCTAGGCCCAGCGTTCTAGATCCAAAGCGCCTATGAACGACTAGCGCATGCCTTACCATCTTAGCGAGTTTTATCGCTAGGCTGAGCCGCTAAGCTGCGGCGACATGCACCCTAAACTCAGCAAACCTAAAATCAGCGAAACCGTTATAAGCAGGGGCTTTGGCCGGTTACGCCATCCATGCTAAAATGAGAAGAAGATACGCAATGTCCGACACATAATTTGCCCTGCGCAGACGCCACGGCGGCAGCTGTTTAGGGCCTAGTTTTTTTGGGTTTCAATAACGTATGAGCATTCCCCAAGAGCGGATCATCTCGACGGACCTTCGCAACGAGATGTCTCGGTCCTACCTTGAGTACGCCATGAGCGTCATCGTTGGGCGAGCGCTGCCCGACGCGCGCGACGGCCTAAAGCCCGTGCATCGGCGCATCCTCTACGCGATGCACGAGCTGGGGCTATCGGCAGACCGACCGTTCCGGAAGTGTGCTCGCGTTGTCGGTGAGGTCCTGGGTAAGTATCACCCCCACGGCGATACCGCCGTCTACGATGCCCTGGTCCGTATGGCCCAGAGCTTTTCCATGCGGCTGCCGCTGATCAACGGCCACGGCAACTTTGGCTCGGTGGACAACGATCCGCCCGCCGCGATGCGGTACACCGAATGTCGCCTGCAGGCGCTCACGTCCAATGCGCTGCTGCAGGATATTGAGGCAGAGACGGTCGATTTTGCCGACAACTTCGACGGCTCTCAGCAGGAGCCCATCGTGCTGCCGGCCCGGGTGCCGCAGCTCTTGCTCAACGGCTCTTCCGGCATCGCCGTGGGCATGGCAACCAATATCCCGCCCCACAATTTGGGGGAGCTGGTAGACGGGCTGATCGCCCTAGTTCATCAGCCCGAGATCTCCGACGAAGAGCTGCGGCGCTACATCCCCGGCCCCGATTTTCCCACGGGCGGCCAAATTTTAGGCACCAGCGGCATCCGAGACGCCTACCTCACCGGGCGTGGCTCCATTACGATGCGGGGCGTGGCAGAGATTGAGACCCTTGAGCAGCGGGGCCGCCCGGACCGCGAGGCCATCATCGTCACTGAGCTGCCCTATCAGACCAACAAAGCGGCGCTAATCGAAAAGATTGCTGAACTGGTGAACGATCGCCGCCTAGACGGTATCTCCGACATCCGCGATGAGAGCGATCGCACCGGCATGCGCATCGTCATCGAGCTAAAGCGGGACGCCTATCCTCGCGTGGTGCTCAACAACCTCTACAAGCAGACGCCCATCCAAAACAATTTTGGCGTCAACATGCTGGCCCTGGTGGACGGCGAGCCGCAGCTGCTGAGCATCAAGCGCATGCTGGAGGTATTTCTTGACTTCCGCATCGAGACCATCACCCGACGCACTCAGTATCTACTGCGCCGGGCTGAGGAGCGCGACCACATTCTACAGGGCCTGCTGATTGCCCTCGATAACCTAGACGAAATTATTCATCTCATTCGAGCGGCGGCGGATACCCCCTCTGCCCGTCAGCAGCTCACCGAGCGCTTTGCCCTCTCCGACACTCAGGCAGACGCCATTCTACAGATGCAGCTGCGGCGGCTCACGGCCCTAGAGGCAGAAAAAATCCAGCAGGAGCATGAAGCCCTACAGGCAGAGATCCTCGACCTGCAGGACATTTTGGCCCGCCGCGAGCGCGTGTTGGACATTATTGAGACAGAAGCTGGCGAGCTGAAGCAGGCCTACTCGACACCTCGGATGACGGTGATCGAGCAGACCCTGGGAGACATCGAAGACATGGACCTGATCGCCAATGAGCAGGCGATCATCATGCTCACCGAACAGGGCTACCTGAAGCGGATGCCAGTCAGCGCCTTTGAGGCCCAGAGCCGCGCCACGCGGGGTAAAGCGGGCGCTCGCATGAAGGAGGACGACGGCGTCGAGCACTTCATTAGCTGCTGCGACCACGACAGCATCTTGTTCTTCAGCGATCGCGGCGTCACCTACTGCCTCAAGGCCTACCAGATTCCGGCGGCCTCCCGCACGGCCCGCGGTCTGCCCGTTGTGCAGATGTTGCCTATCCCCCGGGACGAGAAGATCACCTCCATCGTGCCCGTCACTGAATTCAGCGACGACGAATACCTGGTGATGCTGACGCGGGGCGGCTACGTCAAAAAGACCCAGCTGTCGGCGTTTAGCAATATCCGGGCCAATGGCCTAATCGCAATTTCCCTCGAAGAAGGCGATCAGCTGCGCTGGGTGCGCCGCGCCCGGGAAGAGGACAGCATCATCGTCGGCTCACGTCAGGGCATGACCATCCACTTCCGCACCGACCACGAGCAGCTGCGCCCCTTGGGCCGGCCCACCCGAGGCGTACGCGCCATGTCGCTGCGGGAAGCAGACGAGCTGATCAGTATGGATATCCTGCCGGGCTCTACCCTAGAGCAGGTAGGCGCAGCCCTCGATACCGACAGTGATGAGGACGCCCCACCTGCGGATGAGGGGCCGTGGGTGCTAGTGATTACCACCGGAGGCCTAGGCAAGCGGGTGCCCATCTCCCAATTCCGGCTGCAGACGCGGGCCGGCATGGGGCTGCGGGCCATCAAGTTCCGCAAAGAAAACGACCAGATGGCGGCACTGAGGATCGCAGGCGATCTCGATGAGCTGATTATCATTACCAATCGGGGCATTGTCATCCGTCAGGCCGTTAACGCTATCTCCTGCCAGTCTCGGGCGGCAACGGGGGTGCACGTGCAGCGCCTCGACGACGACGACGCGATCGCCGGCATTGCCATCGTCCCGCCGCTTGAGGACGATGAGATAGGCGCGGTTGCGAATGGAGACGCGTCAGACTGCGCCAGTTCAGACTCAGACTGTGACGTGATTCCCGATGTGGTCTCCAACGACGTACTCACGGACGCGCCAGATCTGGCGAGCCTTTCAGGAGCGATCGCCGATCAGCTTGACGATGCGGATTTAGACGGAGCAGATTTAGACGGAGCAGATTTAAACGGAGCAGATTCAGACGGGGCCAATTCCGGGGCGGGTGACGGGGCGAGCTAGCCCTAGGGCCTTCTAGAGCGCCATGCCAAAACTCCGCCACTCTAACCTCGCGCTAGGACTTGCCGCCACGGGCGGTATCGCCATGGGGGCGACGGCGGCTCCTGTGAGCGCTTGGCCTCTAGCGTGGGTTGCCCTAGCGCCGCTGTGGATTGCGGTACGCTCTAGTGGTGAGGTACGCGGCGGTGAGGTGCGATTTGGCCCGCGATCGCCGCTAAAAGCATTGAGTTCGGCAGGGCGCTACGGCTTCGCTTGGGGCTTCCTCTACGGCGGCATCGTGATGCACTGGCTGTGGTATCTCCACCCGCTCACCTGGATGGGGGTACCCTGGCTGGCGAGCGTGGCGATCGCGGCCTTCTGCTGGGCGGCGGCGGCGGTTACGGGCGGGCTGTGGATTGGCGCTTGGGCGGCTTTATTTTCCTTTTTCTCTCAGGTCGCAGATCGTCAGATGGGACATCAACGGGGGGCCATCGCCCGGCGGCTTGTGCTGGGGACGGGGCTATGGGGTGGGCTGGACTGGGCGATGCAGCAGGGCATTCTCTACTGGCCGTCCCTGGCCTTGACCCAAAGCCCGGTGAACCTGGCGGCGCTACATCTCTCGCGGCTGTCGGGTCCGGCGACGCTATCGATGGCCATCGTGGCCGTCAACGGTCTTGTGGCTGAGGCGTGGCTGCAGGCGCGGGCGCTGAATACCGATCTCCAAGACGTTTCGCAGCGGGCTTCCAAACCCCAGCAAAGCGCGACAGCTGCGCCGCAATTGTCCCGGCCAGCCCGGCCCAGCGCGCTCATCGCTGCTGCCCTAGGTCTACTCATTGCCCTGCATGGCGCTGGTCTACTGCTGCTCTGGCTCCCCAGCGATGGCGGCATCCCGCTCACCGTTGGCATTGTTCAGGGAAACGTTCCCACCCGCATCAAGCTCTACAGCGAGGGCGTTCGGCGGGCGCTGCAGGGCTACTCTCAGGGCTACAGCGCTCTAGTAGACCAAGGGGCAGATCTGGTGGTGCTGCCCGAAGGCGCTTTGCCCTTTCGCTGGGACACCGACGGGGCGGTGTCGGACCGCAACCCCCTCGCCCAAGCGATTCAGGGCCGCGGCATAACGGCGCTGGTAGGCACCTTTGCGCTACGGGACGGCAAGCTCACCCAAAGCCTGCTGGCCGTTGAGGGTGACGGCACCATTGCGGGGCGCTACGACAAAATCAAGCTGGTGCCCCTGGGGGAATACATTCCTTTGCAAAATACACTGGGCAAGCTCGTGGGGCGGCTGTCTCCCAACCAGTCAGACATGCTGCCGGGGCAGCGCGATCAGCGCTTCACTACGAGCTTTGGCACTGCGATCGCGGGTATCTGCTACGAGTCGGCCTTCCCCGCTTTCTTTCGCCTCCAGGCGGCTGCAGGCGGCACCCTGCTGGTCACGGCCTCCAACAACGACCCCTACCCGCCCGCGATGATGGCCCAGCACCACGCCCAAGATCTGATGCGCGCCATCGAAACCGACCGCTGGGCGGTACGAGCCACCAACACCGGCTACTCCGGCATCATCGACTCCCATGGCCGCACCCGATGGCGGTCGGAGGCCAATGTCTATAGCCTAAAGCTGGCAACGGTAGAGCAGCGATCGACCCAAACGCTTTACGTGCGCTGGGGAGACTGGCTGACGCCCTTACTGGTTTGGGCGAGCGGGCTCTGGCTTCTGATTGGCTGGGTGCAACGGCGATTCGGCGGATAGCGATCGCCTTTTAGATCGAGGCCTGAGCGCTAATTGCTCTGCACCTGCTCAGCTCGGTACGTAAAAAACTGGTTGAGCACCCCCACCGACTCTACATGGTATATCGGCAGGCCATCGACATCGAGGGACAGGTTGGCCGGCAAAATACGCTCAAGCGCGACCTCTGCAGCCAGATCGGTCTCGTAAATGCTGAATAAAACGAAGTTACGCCGCGTGGTCTGCGCTTCTATGACCTCTTCTAGCCAAGCGTCCTGATCGTTTAGAACGCTGGCGCACAGGCCATCCAGGAAGGCGGGTACCTTACGGCAGAGGGACGTTTCGAGCTGCTCACCAAGGCGATCCGCCGCATAGACCTCGTAGGCCTCTTGATCGGGATTGCCGAGCGCTAGGGCGGCAGCAGCGGCAGCTATCACGCCAATCGCAATAAATGACCCAAGCTTGATCACGTTAGGTTCGTTTAGGGCTCAATTAATACAGATACTCCGCTAGCGTAGCGCTTTCTAGAGCAGATGTCCTGACGATTGTGAGAAGGGTTTGCAGTCGCTGGCGTTTCCAAAGCTGCGGTTGACGGTCAGACAAGTTTTGACCGCCCAGGCCCAGGCAGGCTCAAAAGGCGATCGCCTCATACAGGTCGGCTAAGGGAAGATCTACAGCGACTGACGATAAGCGCAGCTGGCGCTCTAGACCCCTGTATTCAGCGAATAGCCACTTGCCCTGAGCCTGCTTAACGTATTGCTCAATGCAGGGCTTGTACTGATCAATCAGCAGGTATTCCTGCAAGGATGGGACAGTGCGATAGGCTGAGAATTTTTCGTCTCTGTCGTAGGCGCGGGTTGATGCAGAGAGGACCTCAGCTACGAGGATTGGGTTGATTACGGTGTCTTTGCGACCTGGCTTTAGCTCGGGCGGACGGAGAGTGACCATCGTGTCGGGGGAGGTGTAGAGGTCACGATCAGGAATCCACAGGCGCTGGTCAGCGATGAAGATGCTGTAGGGTTGGCCCTTGAGTGAGAATCGCAGGATGGCGTTTAAGATGCTGTTGATTTCGTTATGCTCAGGGGTGCCGCCAGTCATTGGGACGATTTCTCCACTGCGGTATTCGCTGCGAGTCTTGCTCAGCACCTCCTGCGCCAGGTATTCCTCGGCGGTGTAGGTTTCGATTTGACTTGATGCGGTGGTCATGTCGAATCTCTCTGGTATGGCGGTACCTATAGCTTAATTGTTGCACTGATGTTGTGCTGACAGTGATCCGCTGGGGCGATCGCCTTCAGCAGTGACGACTTAGAGAGACTGAAAAAGACGCCATCATGGAGCGAGTAGACCTAGAAGGCAATCTCCTAGGCTTTTCCATCATGGCCATCAGCCAAATTGCTCAGTCAAAACCGCTTATTGCCGAACTGCTCTCTGGTGCGGAAGATGCAGCGTAGTGTAGCGGTGTAATAGTGAGAATTGCTGAACAGCAGCGGACGCGATCGCAGAGCTAAGTCACCCCATCTACAACAGGCATTTAAGCGATCGCATAGCCCGTCAGAGAGCGGACTTCAGGAGGCTTAAACCCAAGAAAAATATGATCCTTAGGAATTCCTGCATTCTCCAAATCTAAAGCGATGCCTTCTTCAGTTCCATCCCGCTTAATCCACACCTTATCGCCGATAATCTCAATGTGAATAGTGCAGCCGCGCTCATAGCGATATCCTTCCCAGCCCAAAATTAGAACAAGATACCGACCTTGAGTGCGATCGAAAACAGTCTGCTTTTTGACTGGGCTATACGAGTAAGGAATTATCGACGGTAGCCATTGCTTAATCGACTCCTGTTCAGGTTCAAAAACAATTAAACGTAAACGATTATTTTTGGAGTAAGAGCTGGCGGATCGTCCGTGATGACCCAGCTATCTTTGGTAAGGGCCTGCTTAACGGCATCATGATAGATATCTCGTGCAAGCATACTACAGCATTTCCCATGCTGATGGAGTACGAGTAGTGGGGGGGGGGGGGGGGGGGCGCC